>JBBDML010000001.1:0-6919 GCA_040878345.1 Acidimicrobiia bacterium
CGTTCTGTGCGGATTCGCGCGAACCCCTCCGTCACAGATCCGCACAGAATGGGAGTGGCTCACCCGGCTTGGTACTTCTCGGCGGCACCGGTGTTGAGGAGCACCACCGTCTCCCCGGGGGTGATCCAACCGGACGCCACCAGCACCTCATAGGCAGCGACACAGGCCCCACCTTCGGGTGAGCCCGAGATGCCGGCATCGGAGGCGAGACGTTGGGTGGCGGCGAGCATGACGTCCTCCGCGACGGCAACCGCGGTCCCGCCCGTCTCACGCAGACCCCGGAGCATCAGACGGTCACCGAGCGCCGAGGGAACCCTCAACCCGTATGCGCTGGTCTCTGTTGGGTTCTGCCATGGCTCGGCTCGCTCTTGCCCCGAGTCGAATGCCTTGACGATGGGGGCGCAACCGGCGACCTGGACCGCCACCATCCGTGGTGCCTTGTCGATCCATCCCAGCTCCTTCATCTCCTCGAACGCCTTCACGATCCCGATGAGCCCGGTGCCGCCCCCGGTGGGATAGATGACCACGTCCGGCACCGACCCGAGGTCCCAGAAGATCTCGTAGCCCATCATCTTCTTGCCCTCGATGCGGTATGGCTCATAGAGGGTGGCCAGCGAGAACCAACCGTTGCTCCGCGCCTGCTCGGCCTGGATCTGGGCCGCATCGGCGATGGTGCCATCGATCAGCGTCAGGGTGGCCCCATACCCGGTGATCTCGTCGAGCAACGGTCGGGGCGTATTGTCGGGGACCGCCACCTCGACTCTGACGCCGAACAATGCGGCATAGGCGGCGGCGGCTCCACCTGCGTTGCCGTTGGATGGAAGACAGAACTCGGTGGCGCCGAGCTCGACGTTCCTCGCCACCGCCACCGCCATGCCCCGCGCCTTGAACGAGCCGGTGGGATTCACCGCCTCGTCCTTCACCCATACCGATGGCCCCAACCCGGGGGCGGCCAACAATGGTGTCGCCCCTTCCCCGAGGCTGAGGGTGTCGGCCCCGGCCAGGGTGGGGAGCATCTCGTGGAACCGGTATTGGCCGGGGGGACGGTCGAGGATCTCCCCGAGATCCGGAATCGGTGGTTGGTCGAGGCGATATCGCACCAATAGTGGGTCGCCGCATCGTCGGCAGACCGACTGCAGACGATCGGCACGGTGTTTGAGACCGCAGGACGAGCAGATCAGATGGCTGGCTGTTGACCCGGTAGGCCTCTTCAATTCATCCATGTCATCTCCACGATTCTGGCTGGAACAGACATCGTCATCTCGTCATCTGAACCTAGGGCGATTCGATCAAGGATCCGATTCCTGGGCGTCAGAGGGCTCCAGCCCTGGGCCCCGAGGGACCCAAATCCCCGCCGTCGGGACAGGGCCGGGGGCGGTGTACCATGGCATCACGGCGTCAACGCCTTTCACTTTTCCTCGCGGAGCCTCCGGTCCGGCACCCCGGTTCCCTGCCTGAACCAGTGACCGCTCCAGTTCGTCCCGGTGGACGGGCTCTCCAGAGGAGAACCAAAATGGCACTCGGCCCAAGACCTTCTATCGGATTCATCTCCACCTACCCACCGACGGTGTGTGGGATCGCCAGCTACACCAAGTCACTTGCAGGAGCGGTCGCCGATCACAACCGATTTGCCCCCAAGGTGGGAGTTGTCAGTCTCACCGACCAACCCATCGGGATCGTCGACCCCCCGGTGGTCTTCAGCCATCGAGTGGGTGACGCCGAGTCGCTGCAGACCGCGAGACGCTGGCTCAACACCTTCGACGTGGTCTCGGTCCAGCACGAGTTCGGGATCTTCGGTGGTCCCGACGGTGAGGAAGTGCTCGAGCTCATCTCGGGCTTGACTGCACCTTCTGTCGTCACTTTTCATACTGTCCTCGACGAGCCCAGCGCCAACCAGCGAAGGATCATCGAGGAACTCTGTGAGCTGGCCGACCGATTGGTGGTGATGGGCCAGACCACGGCAAAGAGACTGTCCCAGCGCTACGGCGTCGACCCCGACCGGGTCGAGGTCATCCCCCATGGCGCCGACGCCCGATTCGCCGGGCCATCGCTCGCCACTGGAGGACGTCCCCTGGTCTTGACCTGGGGTCTGATCGGGCCGGGAAAGGGATTGGAGACGGCAATCGAGGCCTTCGCCGGCCTGGTAGATCTCGACCCGCTGCCCCGATACCTGATCGCCGGTGGCACCCATCCCAACGTGCGGAGGTCCTCCGGGGAGGCATACCGCGAGGGTCTGGTGTCGCTGGTCGAAGATCTCGGTGCCCTGGGCATCGTCGAGTTCGAAGACCTGTTCTACGACCGTGCCACTCTGGCCAGACTGGTCCGCAGCGCCGACCTGATAGTCCTCCCCTACTCATCACGTGAGCAGGTGACTTCCGGTGTCCTGGTCGAGGCGATGGCGGCTTCGAAACCCGTGATCGCCACTGCTTTCCCCCATGCCGTCGAGTTGTTGTCGGGTGGAGCCGGAGTCATCGTCCCCCATGACGATCCCACCGCCCTCAGCGAAGCCCTGCGCCTTGTCCTTTCAGATCCTGATCTCATGGAGACGATGTCGGAAAAGGCCCGGATCCTGGCCGGCGAGTGGTACTGGCCGTTGGTTGGGAGGCGCTTTGGCGACATCGTCTTGGATGTCGCAGCTGTGGATAGCGACTCGGCCGATCGGGCAGAGGCGTCTCATGTGGCCGGGTGAGCCCGGTATAGATTCCGGTCATCCGTCGTTTGGGTCGTCCCACCCCTATCGGCTTCCCGCCCCGGACTTCACCCACCTCAGGATCATGACCGACCGTCTCGGGCTCTGGGAACACGCCTTGGGCCAAGATCCGCGTCCCGAGCATGGCTTCAGCACCGACGACAACGCCCGAGGGTTGATCGTGGTCTCCCGACAGGCCTCGATCTCAGGTGGCCTTTCCGACCTGGCCGCCACCTATCTCGGGTTCGTTATGGAGTCACAGACTCCGTCAGGTGGATTTCACAACCGGCGCGACTCCGATGGGAGATGGATCGACGACGTTGGCAGCGACGACTCCCAGGGGCGGGCTTGGTGGGCCCTGGGGACCGTGGCCCGTCTCGGTGCCACCGACTGGATGCGCGAGGCCGGTCGCGCAGCCTTCTCCAGCTGTGCTTCTTTCGAATCGACCCACTTGCGGGCGAACGCCTACGCCGTGGTTGGCGCCGCCGAGCTGCTGGACGTGAGTCCTGACCATGGTCCGGCACTCCAACTCCTCGAGCGTGGCACCGGTGTGATCGCCTCGGCTGCACATGACATGATCCCCTGGCCCGAGCCCCGTCTCAGCTATGACAATGCCCGGATCCCGGAGGCGCTGATGGCCGGTGGTTCCGCACTGGGCGACCTCCGTCTCATCGCCAAAGGGGTCCGTATGCTCGAATACCTGGTGCGGGTCGAGACCAATGGGGACCACTTCAGCTTCACGCCGGCCTTTGGGTGCGACCTCGACCAGGTTCGCCCCGTCTTCGACCAGCAGCCGATCGAGGCATGGGCGATGGGCGAGGCCTGCTACCGGGCATGGTCGCTCACCGGCGAGGTGAAATGGCGGGAGCGGGCGATACGTGCCGCTCGTTGGTTCACCGGCGACAACGACACCGGGTTGGCGGTCTACGACCCGACGACCGGAACCACCGGCGACGGCCTCACCCCCGAGACGGTGAGCACCAATTGCGGCGCTGAGTCGACCCTGGCGGGGATCGCCGCGCTTCAGATCGCCATGTTGTGCACAGCCGACTCAGGGCATGAGCCGGCCGTCTATCAGTCTTAGGGAGTGCGCTTCTGCTTGTCGGCCAAGGCGTCACGCTTGACCTTCTTGTCCTGACGTTTCTGTTTCAGGTCCTTGGCGCCGACTTTCTTGGTGTTCTTGCCACCTTTGTCCTTGCTACCCATTAGTGCCTCCAGGCGGGGTTGTGGACCAGCTTTTGGGAAGGCGCACAACCCATTGGTTCAACTGTGTCGATGCGGGTGTCGCATCTGCCCCGGGTGCTCATCCTATCGGGTCGTAGCCCGAGGACGGAGCGGTCAGGATCCGGCAGGGATAGCCTGACCCGATGAGGCGGTTGTTCCAGTTGCTGCTGTTGGCGCTGATCGTCGTCATCGGCTTGGTCGTGATCGGCCCCACCCTCCCCGAGGGCAACTTCATCCGCACCATGGGTGAGGGGATGAGTGGCTTCTTCTCGGGGATGGGGCGAGGTTTCGGTGGCGGGTATCAACCGATCAACCCGGCCGGCTGACCCAGACCAGTGCTGCCGCACAGGGAAACCCCCAGATTGTCCCGGTGATAAGAGCGTTTCGGGTGCCAGTCCTAGGCGGCCTCCGACATCACCTTCGCCCCGAGGGAAGTAGAGCCACCTCAATGTCTGTGTCGACTGGCTGGTTCGGTGGGCGACTTCCGACCGTCGGCACCTGTTCCATTGGCGCTCTCACAGGCCCCCCTGAGGTACACGGGCCGGGGGAAGACTGATCACCACCACGGGGATCTCGGCCGACTCCAGCATGTAGGAGACCCGGTGGCCATAGAACGGTCGGTCACCGAAAAACCGCGTGCTGGTGCCAAGCACCAACAGCTCGTAGTCACCGGAGTTGGCGAACCTGACGATCTCCTCCTCGGCGTTGGTAGCCACTCTGACCCCGGTGGCCACGACCACCCCGAGACGCTCCCCGAAGGCGGCGGCGGTGCTCACCATCTCCTGACCGGCCTTGAGACTGTCGTCCACGGATCTGCTCTCCATGAGCATCCCCTGACCCTCAGGCCGATTCACCACGTGCAATGCGAACACTTCTCCCTGGGCCGCCTTGGCCACCGAGTAGGCGAACTCCTCGGCGGTCCGCGTCGATCTGGTGGCGGCGACGGGGACGAGGATCCTCCGGGGCAGACTTTCGGACACCGGGTTGGAGGAGGGGAAGCGGACCACCACAGACGGGATCCCGATCCGGGCCAGAACCCGGTCGATGATGTTGCTGAACGTCCCTTCCCGGGTGTCGGTTGCGCCCAGAACCAACATGTCGTATCCGAGCGCGGCCTCCCTGGCGATGGCGATCGCCGGATCTCGGGCGATACGTCTCACCAGACGCGCCTCGGGGAGATGATCCAACACCTCGGCGGGGTCGCCGGCGTGGCCTTCGCGCCTCCGGAGAGCCCGGCGCCAGAATCCGCCGGCCTCGAGATCGACCGCCATCACCGTGATCTCCGCCTCGGGGAATACGGCAGCAACCAGCTGGGCTGCGTATCTCGAGTTGGCCCCGCCACGGGTGGGGATGAGAATTCGCCTCATACCCAGGATCTCGCTGCTCTCCCTGAGCTCCTCCCGCGCGAGCCGCGCGGCCTCCTCGGGTGGGGTCTCCCAACCCCGGACCACCACTTTGAGAAGCTGGGGAGCCACGATCGAGGTGACCAGAGCGGCCAGAACCATCACGGTGTAACCGGTCTCGGACACCACCCCCAGGTTGAGGGCCACTATGGCAACCACGATCCCCACCGCCCCCAGTGCCGAGAGCCCCGACCCGAGAGCGAGGGCCTCTCTCCCCCGGATCCCCCCGAACCACCCGCCCGCAAAGGTGCCGCCGATCTTGGTGAGGATGGCGAGGGCGATGAGCCCCACCGTCCAGAGGATGGCTTCGGCGCTGTCGAGAAGGCCAATGTCGACCCGGAGACCGGAGAAGGCAAAGAAGATGGGGGCGAAGAAGGCGGCGGTGATCGTTTCCAGGATCGAGCGCACCTGGGGGAGTTGGTGGCGGAGACGGGCAGTGATCACCCCCACCACGAAGGCTCCCAGGATGGCTTCGAGATGAAGGGCCTGGGTGGCGGCGCCACCGAGCAAGGCTGCTACCAGGGTGATCGACACCGCCGCGGTCACCGATGCCCCCCTGCCCATTACGAACCGCAAGAGACGGTCGAGAAACCACGCCCCCGCCGTTGCGGCCAGCACGATAAAGATGAGCAGACCGAGGAACGATCGGACGAGACGGTCGAATTGGAAGCCCTCAAGGGCGACCCCGGAGAGACCCGCCAACACCAACCAACCCACCGAATCCATGGTCATCCCGGCGGCAACCGTCACTTGGCCGAAGTTGCGTCTCAGGAACCCCAGGTCGAGGAGGATCTTGGCTGCGACCGGGAGGGCGGACACCGAGAGGGCGAGGGCGAAGAAACCGGCGAAGACCGACCTCTCGAAACCCTCCCCAACAAACGAGCCGGGCACCAAGAAGGCGAGTGGGATCATCACCGCCAGTGGGACGAGGAGGGCACCGGCCGACACCGAGAGCGCCGCCGTCTTAAAGCGGGCGATGATGCCGAGGTTGGTCTCGAACCCGATGACCACCAGCAGCATGATCACGCCCAGCCAGGCCATCCCGAACATGACAGAGCGCACCGTGGCCTCCCCGAAGACCCAGTTGAATGTGTCGGGGGCGAACCGGCCGAAGATGGTGGGCCCGAGCGCGATCCCGGCAAGCAACTCTCCAACTACCGGTGGTTGGCCGATGCTCTTGGCCAGCCACCCCAGAATCCGAGCCACCCCGACAAGGAGGAGCACTTGGACCAGGAAGACCAGGACCTCGTGCTCGGTGAGGGGTGCTCCCATGGCCCCACCGGCCTGGCCAGTTGTCATCGGCTGGTGGCCTCCGCGGGGAGCGCATTCAATGACCGCATTAGATCCTTCCTCTGTGCCTACGGGGTTAGCTGACGGGCTCGAGCTGGAAGGTGCTCTACCCGGCTGGGCCGGGATTCGCCCCGAGTGCGGGCCCCCCGCCCCGGGGCACTCCCCCGGGCTCGGCGGATCGTGATCGTAACCCGTCGACTTGCTCCGTTCTGTGCGGATTCGCGCGAACCCCTCCGTCACAGATCCGCACAGAAAGGAGGGTGCCGTCGTTCTGTGCGGATTCGCGCGAACCCCTCCGTCACAGATCCGCACA
>JBBDML010000001.1:7019-22028 GCA_040878345.1 Acidimicrobiia bacterium
GTCGTTCTGTGCGGATTCGCGCGAACCCCTCCGTCACAGATCCGCACAGAAAGGGAGTGCGACGACCCGTCGAAAACGCAATCCCCTCCATCCTGTAAGGTCAGTTGGTGGTTTCAGATAGCCCCGCACCATCGGAGACCGAGGACGAACGATCCAAGCGTCACGAGCGGGAGCGGATCGAGTCCAACGAGCGCTACGAGCAAGAGCGCAAGGAGTCCCACGACCGTGCCGAGAAGGAACGGCTCGACGACCGGGAACGCCGCCGTCAGGACAACGACGGGACCTGACTCCCTCCTGAGCCCTGCCTGTCGGAAGCTGCCCTAGGATCCAGCCGTCAACCGCCCGGCCAAGCGATCTGCGGTACCAGGCTCACCATCGGGGAGGGTGAACTCGAAGACACCCCAACCGGCCTCGTGTCGGTAAACCAGGTCGCCTCCCATCAGCCGTGCCAGGTGACGTGACACGTTGAGCCCGATCCCCAGAGCCGCCGGTTGGCCCTGGCTCTCATGGACCCGGTGGTAGGGCTCGAAGATCTTCTCCCACTCGTCGAGGGGCAACGCCTCCCCATCATCGGCCACGCTCAAGTGGACCAACCCGTCGGCCATGTCGGACCTGACCTCGATCTGACTGCCTCCGTAACGACAGGCGTTGCTCACCAGATTCCGCAAGACCTGGCGGATCCGGGCCGGGTCACCAAGCACCATCCATTCCTCATCGGGCCCCTCCGCCACCACCACAGCGTCGCACACCTCCGGACCGAATGCCCTTACCACGTCGCACACCAGAGAGCGGATCGAGACCGACTCCCGTGTCACTGTCAACAGGTCGAGCTCCGACCTGGCGGCCACCAGCAGATCGTCGATGATCGCCGCCAGATCGGCTGCCTCGCCGGCGATGCTCTCGACCATGACCGTCTTCTCCCCGTCGCCGAGTTGGCCCTCACTGTCCCGTAGGAGCTCGGCAAACCCGACCACCCCGGTCAGCGGGGTGCGTAGCTCATGGCTGACCGAGGCCAGGAACTGGTCCTTGGCCCGGGTCAGGTCGCGGAGACGCACCAACTCCTCCCGGGTCTGGGCCCTCAGCCGATACTGGTGGATCCCGTAGGCCGCGAGGACACTGGCGGCCACCCCAGCGAAGAGCACCAGGGCAGTGGCGGTGACCGCCGACCCGAGATCCTCGCCCCCGACCACGACCAGGAGCCAATTGCGGGAGGCGACGTCGATGACCGTCGACCAAGTCCTGTCGTCGGCCACGGGGGCAGTCGAGGTGTCGGTGACGTCGAGGATCTCCCACTCGACGTCGTCCCGCATCGCGCTGGGGAGATTTCCTTCGAGGAACTCGTCGAGGTCCATCAACGCCATGGCGTATCCCGAGACCTGGCCGGTCTCCGGGTCGTCGACCGGCCAGAAAAGGACGAACCCGTCATCGTCGTCGGCATGTGGCAGCCTGCCGAATTCGGTGGCGACCACCTCACCCTGCTCGCCTGCAAGCTGCAGTGCCGATGCCAGGAATGGGACCGAGCCCATGTCGAATCCGTAGGGCCCATCGAAGACGTGATCGGGCTCCGACCACTCGACCGGGAAGTACACCGGCCGATCGCGGTGTGGGAGCCTGTTGAGCTCGGCATCGAACTCGAATACCTGGTAGCCGGGGATGGTCTCCCGCATGACGCCGACGAACCCATCGAGGGCTCCCTCGGTCACCACCGGGGCATGGGCGATGGCGTCAACACCCGGAATGGTCCCGAAGTTGTCGACGAAACGGGAGAACTCGAGCCGGGTCACTTGCTCGCTGGCCTGGTAGAGCCCGCCGATGGCGATCAGGTGGTCGATGGCGCTGCCGATCCCTCCCACGATCGAGTCGGCGAGGAGCTCTCCACGGGTCGACACCGCCGACTGCGCCTGACGCTCCCCTCGTTCCCATACCCAGTAGGCCGCAACACAACTGATGACGAGACCCAGCATTCCCACCCATACCGCCAACTTGGGTAGGTCTCCACGGATGTTGCTTTCTCTCTTTGGCGACGGTGAGAGCGTGTCGCTGCCGGCGCGCTTGCCAAACACACCCAGACCATCGGCATCCTGGGGAAGGCCCTTGACCGAGGGCCCCTAGGGGAAAGGGCTCATCGAATCCCGGTGTCATAGAGGAGGTCGACAGTCAGGGTCACACCGGCCCCAAGCGTGACCTCCACCGTCTCTGGTGTCCCCATCAAGCCTTCATGCGGTTGGGCCACGATCCGGTAGGAGCCGGCGGGGATGTCGAACGAGTACCGGCCCTCCCGATCGGTCGTGGTGAGGGCGACTTCGTCGCCTTCCGGGGTTTCGACCCGAACGGTGGCTCCTTCCACAGGCCGGTCGGGACAGGGCTCGTCTTCGGTTTCCACCGGACAGGTGGGTCCGGCGAGCGCCACCCCTGACACCGAGCCCATAACCAGGGTGGTATTGGTGCCACCACCACGGTCACACGCCGACAGCAACCCGAGGAGAGCAATCAGACATAGGAACCGGGCGCGGTGTCTCATTCCACTGTGACGCCGCCGGCAGCGGCTCGGTTCCTGACCTGGGGGCTCACAATCAACCCTTTCGATTCCTGCTGGCGGTGAGCGACCGTCAAGCCGGACGCCCATCCCGGCGCCCGCCCGCCGGCCGGTGGCCGCCCGATCGCCTCGTCCGGAACACCGCTTCGAGCCAGCAGCCAGGAGATCACCGAGTTCGAATTCCACATCTCGCCGGTTCCCAGTTCGTCTCGACCCCAGATCAACGCCGGCACCGCGGGCACCAGGTCGAGAAGGCGCCGTGCCCGCCACGGGTCGTCGCTCACGATATGAGGGCTTGCCACTGCCTCGCCGGCGTCGGCGATCACGCCATCCCGCCAGCGGCGAACCTCATACCGAAACCACCGGAACCGGGAGATCCGCCGGCTGAAAACCGTGCCTTCGATGACCACACCTCTCGAGCTCGTGTCGGCATCAGGGCTCGGCCACGCGTTCTCGACGATGAACCTGGCATCCGGAAGCCGCACCTCGAGTGCGGTGTGGTAGAGATCGAGCCGCACTCGCCGCTCCCGACGTGCCTGAGCGGCCTCATACATGCGCCCGTTCCACCGGACCAAGCCAGAACCGCCGGCACCGAGGGGAATCCAGTACAGGTCGATCCCGGACGCGATGGGCTCAGGAGCAGAGTGCGGCATCCTCTCCCGACTATCCGAGACATGGCGGAATCGGGGTAGGGCCTAATTACCCAACGACTCAGGCGGCTGCGATCTCGTCGAGCAGGAGTGCGAGGGAGTCGGGATCGATGACATGGGCGTCGTGCCCCACCGGCAGCTGGCGATACCCCCAGCCCCTTGATCGGGCCCTCTCGGCAAAATCACGGAACACCCAGCTGGACAATCCAGGCGGCTCACAGTCGACGTAGGTCCTCGGCACCGCCTCCACCGCTCCGGTGAGTAGCAACGGCTGATCGAGAGTTGCGAGAGGGTGGGGACCGACATGGGACATGTACCACTCGGAGACAGGATCGGGGAGATCTTGGTCCGCGGCGTTGAACCACACCGGCACCTGCCATCCGTCACCGCTCTCGGCAGCCAGACCACGGAGATACTCGGTGAAGTTCTCCCCCGAGAGTCCGTTCACTGATTGGCCGTTTTCGGGGACGAATGCGTCCACATAGACGAGGTGACGGATTCGGGCGGCTGCCCTGTCTGCGACGCCGGTCACCACCGCGCCCCCGTAGCTCTGTCCCACCAGGACCACTTCGGTGAGGTCCTCGCTTTCGAGCACTCCCAAGACGTCGTCGATGTGAGTGTCGAGATCTATGTCGGTGCGAGCCAGGTGTCGTCTCTCACCCAACCCGGTGAGCGTCGGTCGATATGCGAGGTGACCGCCATGCTGTAGCCGTTGGGCCACCAAACGCCATTCCCACCCTCCTCCCCAGCCGCCATGAACCAGGACGAAGGTGGCCATTCGCTGAGCGTACCCAACGGGGCCTCACCCCGGCGGTCAGCGCTCCCGTTCCACCATGTATGGGATCAGCTTGCTGACGAAGCGCCGCGCAGGCGAGTCCGCTACGTCGGCGAAGGCCTCACCGAATGCCACTGCGGCTGATCGGGCGATGCCGCGGGCGAACTCCTCGGTGAAAGCCAAGCTGCCATGGCCTTGCATCATCGTGAAGATCTCCGAGATCAGAGCATCGGACCGCTCACGCCGGTCGAGGGCAAGGTAGCGCTCGACCTGCCCACGGTCGGCCGGGGAGGCGGAGGCAAGAAGATGAAGGAGCATCAATGTCCGCTTGCCCTCCCGCAGGTCCCCGAGCGGCTCCTTTCCGTAGACGTCAGGGGATCCGGTCAAGTTGAGGATGTCGTCGCGAATCTGGAAGGCCGCACCCAAGAAGAAGCCGAACCGCAGCATCGGCCTGAGGTCGACCGCTTTCCTGCTGCCGATCAGTGCCCCCACCCGCAGCGGCAGCACGGTGGTGTACCAGCAGGTCTTCTTCATGATCAGGTCGAGGTAGTCATCAGGAGTGAGGTCGATGCACCCGTCGCGCTGCCATCCCAGCTCGATCGCCTGTCCCTCGACGGTCTGGCGGGCCATGAAGTCGAACTCGGACCAGATACGGGAGGCGAGGCGGCGACCGAGTCTTCTCTCATTGTCCCGCAGGGCGCCAAGAGCGAAGAGCGCCAGCCCGTCACCGGCGTTGATGGCGAGAGCCCGGCCGTATTTGCGGTGCAGGGTCGGCTCGCCTCGCCGCAGGTCACTGTCGTCCTCGACGTCGTCGTGGACCAGGAAGGCGGTGTGGAGGAGCTCGATGGCGGCTGCCGACGGCATCGCCTCGGCGACGGAACCTCCAAAGGCCTGACAGGTGGCGAGGCACAACGCCGGCCTCAGGCCCTTGCCTCTCCGCCCGAGATACTCGGCAGCGGGAGCGACGAGGTAATGCGTCGCTTCGCGCTCGGGGAGATACGACATGGCGGCGCGACGCCCCATATCGGTGTACGCCTCGAGCTCGTCGAGGAAATCGGCGGGAGTGGCGGTCACGACCTGCCCTCCTTGCCTTCGTCCGCCGATTCGACATCCAGCTGGAGTGCGATCGGGTGGCCCGGGGCCGCGGTGATCACGGCCAGCCCGAAATAGGAACCGGCGGGCTGGTCCGCCGGGACATTGACATGTAGTCGAACCTCCCGGCTGGACGAGGGCTCGAGACGGTCGACTCTGTGAGGTGTGGTCCAGACCGCCTCACCGGGGATGGCCACACCTTCTGGGGAGATCAGCCGCGTCACCTCGACTTCGATGCCGGTCGATGGTGCCCAGACGGGATTGTGGATCCAGAGCGAGGTCTCGGAGCCACTCCCCGGCCGCGCCGCCGGCAGGACGATCCTCTCCATCTCTGAGGGGGCGCCGCCACGCCGAGAAGCCACCAGCACCGCGGTCGTATCGAGAAACCGGAGATAGGCCCCTGCCAGTCGGACGGCACTGTCGACGAGCCGGCCCGGGTCTGCCTCATCCGATGGCGAAGGCGATCCGATTCGGTCGTCAACCATGGCTCGATCGACCAGAGCGGTGTAGCGGTCCACCACCGTGGCGGCCGAGGCCCAGCCAAAGCGCTGCACGTCTTCCATGAGACGTCTCGTCCGGCGGGCGGCCTCATCGGAGTCGTGGGTGGTGGTCATGCCACTCCTTCGATGCCCTGGAGATCCCCCAGAGAGCCACTGAGGATGGCACGTGCCGCCAGGATGCCCGAGCGGGTGGCTGCCTCTACGCAACCGGCATCGAGACCGCAGGCGGTCCAGTCGCCGGCAACGGCGAGATTGTCGAAGCCAGTACGTCCGGGAGCGATGCGGTAACGACCCGAACCGGGAAGCGACTGCACATAGCGGTCCGACGGGTCGAGGTTGGCCCGGAAAGACTGGCCGCTGAGCCGGTCGGCCCCCCTCCGTCCCTGGTCGTCCCACAGCATCTCCCAGCGAAATCCTCCGGCATCGTGGGTTCCGGGCCATAGCGCCCCCGCCTCACCGTCGAGGAAACGCCTGAGGGTTTCCCTGACGACGGCCTCGCCTGCCGCCGGATCGGTGTCGGGCATGGCAGCACAGAGGTAGGCGATGCTCCGGGGCGCCCTGGTTGGTGGCCAGGCTTCCATCGGGAGGAGATGGGACATCGAGGCCCAGGTGTCGAAGGAGCTCCCGAATCCGCTGAGTGTCACACCGGGCGGGCCATCCCAGCCCATCTCCGACTCGGTGGCGCTCAACCAGAGCTGGGCGGAACGTGTCGCCACGGTGGCGACTTCGTCGACCATGTCCCGCCATGCCCGGTCGGCGAGGATGAGTTCCGAGGCGACGTGCGGGACCATTCCCAACGACACGGCCAGGACCAGGACATCGAAGTCCTCACCGACGACCAGCCTCTCGGTCCCGGTGCCGGCGTCCGGACCCCAATGTGACTCGAGGCGGTCGCCAGGATCGACAGCGAGCTGACCTGAATCGGGGCGAGACGGCCAACATGGGAGGCCACCCACTCGTACCAGAGGGTCGTAGCTGCTCCGACCCAACGCCAGCTCGGCCTGGCGGGTCAGCTCTATCGACTCGATCGAGCGGCCGTCGACACCGAGTCGGTCGAGGCGTCGGAAGAAGCGAAACTCGACGCCACGACGGGTCAGGGCCTCATAGAGAGGAGCGAACACGACCTCGCCCATCCCCGCCTGCATCCGCCAGAAGATGGAGCCTTTGAAATCGAAGAGCATCCGACCGGCGAGCTGGAGACCCAGCCCGGCCGAGAAACGTGGTCGGGCGTGGTCACCACCTTCGTAGGCGAATGTCAGGTCGTACATGCCGCGCACGATGGGCGAATCGAGTGTCTCTCGGGCGGCGCCGTGGATGCCAAGCCATTCCCGGTAGTCGAGATGGTCGATTCGCTCGTAGCCCGAACCCGACAGCAGCCCATCGACCGACATCCCCACCAGGTTGCCGACCACCAGGTCGACAAGCTGCCAGGTGCGACGTGCCGCCGGATCGGCCATGACTGCAGCCCGGACCCCGTCACGCCACGCACCGAGGACGTCGGCGAGGGCGTGAACTGTGGGGAGGGCGAAGGTGGCATCTCCGGCGATTCGGGCGGCACGCTCGGTGGCCTCCAAGAGCGTGGCGAGAGCGATGAGCCCGCCACCGCGTATGAGTGTCTCCAGATCGGGCCGCCCCGACCGGGGCACCGGGGAGCCGCTCAGATGGACATGGGCGGAACCGGGCGTCGAGCCAAGGGACCGATGGAAGTCGACCAGAAGCCGCAGGGCACGCGCTGCAATGTCCAAGGGGCGGAGAGGCCGGTCCTCGGCCCCGGGCTCACCCGGGAGGGCGTCGTTGCGCGAGAACGTGGTGACGAAGTGGGACCAGTCGGCCCCGTCGCGCTCGGCAAGCCCGACGTCACCTGTGGGGGCCACCGCATCCTGCCAGCTGCGAATGGGGCACCCAGGGTCGGTCACCGTGCGATCCAACTCGTCGTACGCCTCTCGGAGCACACGGAAGGTGGTGTCGTAGTATCCGAGGAGGACGTGGAGCCCGTGCTCCTCGATGCGTCCGTGCCTTCCACGGCTGCTGGCCCCCTTGCCCCCGAGCCGCCATCCCCGCTGGTATACCGTGATCGACCCCAGACTCTCCTTCCAGTCCCCCGAACTCAGCTCCCAGGCGGTGGCCAGCCCACCCATGCCGCCCCCCAGGATGACAACGCGTGGCAGGGACACGTCAGACGGTCAGGAGAGCATCGGCGTCGGTCGTATCGGCTGTCGCAAGCTGTGACGATATGTCACCTCTCGCTTCGATGAGGAGGGCGCGCCAGTCCTTGGGGCGCACCGCCTCGGGAAGGCGGGCCAGCTCGAGAGCGGCACGGAGGCGGGCGACCCGTGCTCCCTGCTCCGATGCCACCCGTATCGCCTCGACCAGATCAGCGGCTGCCTCCTCAGGGTCGTTTCCACGGTCCAGTGAGTAGACGGCACGGAGGCGCAGCAACTCGGGCAGATGGAGCTCCTCGCCGGTCTTGTGGACGATCTCGAGGGCCTGCTCGGTGACCTGGTATGCCTGGTCGGCGTCTCCGGCCTCGGCATCGAGCTGTGAGAGATAGGCGAGGTTGGAGGCGGCAAACGCCTCCTGGCCCATGAGCCTGAGAGTGGCCACGGTCTGATCGAGAAAGGCCCGATCCGGCTGACCGCCGGGCTCGGCGGTGGTCACGTACGCAGAGCCGAGCATCATCCAATAGGCATACCCGTACACCTGGCCGATCCCGACGATCTCCGCCCCCAAGAGCCGGGCCGCCTCGTGTTGACCGAGGAAACGACGGATCCAGGCGGAGTAGGTCTTGACGAAGGCCAGGCTGAACGGGCCGCGAGGGAAGCCGATCTCCTCGGCCCGCCTTATCGCCTCACGCTCCCAGTGCTGGGCCTTCTCGGGCTCGCCTTGCAGCGTGCTGACACAGGCGAGGGCGATCTCTGAAACGGCGACCGGGTCGTTGGGGAGCGGCCAGAACGGAGAGACCGACTGGTCGGCCGGTCGGGCCAGGAACCCGGCGATTGCGGTCTCCAGATGGGCTCGGGCCGAGTCGAGGTGACCTTCATAGAGGTCGAGCCATCCCGAGCAGGACTCCACCTCGGGCTCGAACCAGGAGAAGGCCGGTTGACGGACCATCCCGCTCAGCCGATCGATCAGCCCCCGGGCGGTGCCCAGGTCGCCACTGGTCAGCCAGTAGGCCCATATGGCGATGAGGGAGGGAAGGACTTCTGGTCGGGTCCCGAGTCGGGTGGCAAGCACCTCGGCCTGGCGATGATCGGATTGAACGTCGGGCGCGGCGTAGCCCTGCATCGAGCTGACACTGAGGCCGCGAAGCATCCTGGCGGTGAGCTCGCTCAGATCCCGATCGTCCGATTCGGGGAGGCTCTCGAGAAGGGCGAGGGCACGAGACAGCAGTCTGGTCGCCTCCACATGGGCCCCATGACCTTGTTCCGCCTGGGCCGCCAGCAGGTACAGACCGGCGGCACGCCCGGCCTCTCCTGCCCGATCGAGGTGCTCGGCGACGAGAGCGGGCTGAGCCCCCCGGTCGGCTATCGCTTCGGCGACCTCGGCATGGGTTCGGCGCCGCACGTCCAAGACCTGGGTCTCGTAGGCGGCGTCCCGGAGCAGGGCATGACGGAACCGGTAGGTGTTGGCCGCCAAGTCGCTCGGCTCGACGATGCCTTCATCGGTCATGATCAGCAGTTGATCGGCGACCTGCTTCTCGTTTCCGATCACTGCCGAGACGGTGCCGGCGTCGAAGGTGGGGCCCAGGGTGGCGGCGACTTGGGCCACCCGCAGGTCGACACCCGGTGCCTTGAGCCGCCAGGTGAACAGCTCCTGCAGCCGCATCGGCATCGGCTCGCTGCGTTCGGTATCGAGGCACGACTGGGTGAGCTCCTCGATGAAGAGGGGGATACCCTCGGCTCGCTCCACGATGGAGGCTCGGAGCTCGTCGGCCAGGTCTGCATCGGCCACCAGGTTGTCGACCAACTCCGATGATGCAGCCTCGTCGAGCCGGCTCAGCGTCAGCACCTCCACTGCATCGCGCCAGGTGATCG
The DNA here is from genome assembly GCA_040878345.1 of Acidimicrobiia bacterium. Lineage (GTDB taxonomy): Bacteria > Actinomycetota > Acidimicrobiia > Spongiisociales > ZC4RG35 > ZC4RG35. The sequence continues at coordinate 16,607 of JBBDML010000001.1, forward strand.
AGGAGTCGTCTCGAGTGGTCGCCACGGTGAGGACCGCCCCTGGGTGACGCTCAACCAGGCGACCCAGAAATCCCAAGGTCGAGGGGTCGGCCCAATGGAGGTCTTCCACGATGAGCAGGTGGGGTGTTCTCTGTGCCAGGGCCGACAGCCAATCCACCAGCCGATTGAGTGTCTCATCGAGGAAGGCGCTCGGGTCGAGTTCAGGCGCTGGATATGCCGGGGACCCGGTGGCCCCGATCAGGGGGGCGAGGAATGGCACGCTGCCTGAGAGGTCCAATTCGAGCGAGCCGAGATGGTCCACGAGGCGGCCGAGCCGATCGTCGTCGTCATTGGCGAGACCGAGCGCCCGTTCCACCATTCGGGCGATCGGCCATAGAGATACGTTGGCGTAATAGGGGAGGCAACCCGCCCCGAGGACACTGCCTCCGGTGGACTCGATTTGGTCGAGCAGTTCGGCCACCAGCCGGGTCTTGCCGATCCCCGCCTCGCCGACTACGAGAAAGGTGGTCCCGGCCGCCCCCGCCCCACCTTCACGCACCGTCTCCCAGGCGGTGGACAAGCGCTCTCTCGGCTCGTCACGCCCGACCAAGCCCGCCCTCCGGTAGCGCTCTGCCTCGAAACGCGCCCGGGCGTATCGGGGACGTTCCACCGCGTATACCTCGACGGGACGGCTGATCCCTTTGAGCTCCTGGACACCCAGGGTGTGCATGAAGAAGTCGGCGTCGACCAGTTGCTGGGTGACGTCGCTGATCGCCACCATGTCCGGCTCGGCCGCCTGCTGGATTCGGGCAGCCAGGTTGGGGGCGACTCCCACGATCGAGTCGCGCTCCCTGGCTGCGGAATCGCCCCTGAGGTCGGTGACGACCACCCGCCCGGTGTGGATCCCGACGCGGACCCCGGGACCGACCCCGAAACGGCGGTCGAGGTCTGGTCGGGCATCCCGCATCGCGGCGACCAGGTCGAGACCGGCCAGCACCGCCCGGCGGGCATCGTCCTCGTGCGGATCGGGGTACCCGAATCCTGCGAGGATTCCGTCGCCCGAATACTGCATGACCGAGCCGTTGTACCGCTCCACCGCCTCCTTGGCTGCAGCGCGGTAGACGGAGAACACGTCGCGTAGTTGCTCCGGCTCCACCCGCTCGGAGAGCATGGTCGAGCCGACCAGATCGGAGAAGAGGATGGTCATCAAAGCTCGCTCCCCCAACGGGCCGAGCTGACGGATCGCCACCCGTTGCAGGATCTGGGCTGCCCGCTGGTTGTCAGGGTCGACGGCGCGCACCTCCTCGGCCGTGGCCCGGGCAGGTTCGAGGTCACCGGCAGCCAGAGACGCCTCTGCCGCGGAGAGAAGCCGTTCGAACAGCCGGCTGAGCTGCGTCTCCGCCGAGGTCATGATGTCACTGCTGTTCCGCGTCGGTCGCTCGCGAGATGTAGAGCTGGGCGGCGGCGATCCCCTGACCCTGCGGATTTTGGATGGTTCCAACGTATAGGCCCGGCGAGATCGACCCGGTTGTGGTGGTCAGCCGCACGCCAAAGGACCCGTCATCGAGCTTCTCCACCCCCACCGAGATGTCCTTGGATTCGATGGTGGCGCTCCCGGCCTCTATGGACACCAGGCTGGAACACGTTGGTTGATCGGTCTCGCCGAGCCCGGCCACCGGGATCAGGGTGCCTTCGGTCCCTGCCGGTGCTGCAGTGGCGGCGGCGGCTGAGGCCATGGATGTCGCGGCGCCACGACCTGCCCCCGGCGCCGCTCCCGGCGGCATGAACCCAGCGTTGAGCCCCTCCTGGGCCACCTCATCGACCAGTTCCATGCCGTAGGTCCAGGCACGGGCCCAGTCCTTTGCCAGTTGGGACCAGTAGCGAGTCCCGTCGGCCACCCAATCCGATGCCGAATACCCACCAGCCATGCCTCTCGTGGCGACATCTGCGAAAAGGTCGAGATAGATGCGTGCCGAGTCTCCGAAGAACTGCATCCAGGCATCGAGAGTCTCCCCAATCGGAGGCGACCCTGAGGTTGACTCTCCCGGAGGCGTGTGGCTGGGTGGTTTCGGGGTGCTGGTCGTCCCGCCCTGTACCGCGGCCCGGATGAAATCGCTCCAGAACGGGCACACCATCTGAGCCACGTTGTCCCAGATGTCCTGGGTGAACCCGACGATCTTGAGTGCCTTCACCCTGCGGACCGGCCCCACGTCGTTCACCGAGAGGAATCCGCGATCGACGTCGAGCTCATTGTCGAGACTCAGGTCGAGCTCGTAGGTCATGCCCGCCGCCTGATCTCCATCCCGCCAATAGTCGCAATGAAGCAGGGTGTTGACCCGTGTCACCAGTTGGACCTCTTCGTGGAACACCCCATGCCAGTGCTCATCGCCGAGCGCCTTGATATCGATGGGATCTCGTACGCCCACCAGATCCATCTGCTTGAACAGCATCGGTCCGAATTGGGGCCAGTTACGGGGGTCGACCCACTCCGTGAGATGGTCGAAGGGGGCGTCGGTCTCGAATTCGGAGAGGATCCAGGTGGCGGTGAAACCCCCAACCTGCACTGTCCTGATGCTGCAGACGTCCTGCCCGATGAAGGCTGTGGTGTGATGGGGAAGTTGCTGTCCACTTGCCGTTGTCGCGAACGGAACCCCGGATCCGGCGGACTCTTTCAGATCCGAGAGGAGCTGTTCGACTTGGAGCCCATGCTCGTCTGCAACCGACGACGCCAGGAGCCGGTACTCGCTCTCGTTGGCGTCGTAATGGGGAAAACCGGCCCGGGCAAGGTCGTGGAGCGCGGCAAGACGAGCCGAATCAGGTATTTGGCCTTTTGGGGCTTCTGCGACGAGACGCATCGCGGTCCCGGGCGATGAGGAATTGAAATCAGGCAGACTGTCCGGGTCGAGATCGCCAAAGACTCCAGCAGCGCCGTGGAGACCGATGAGTGCATGGTGCGCCACGGCGTCTTGATCGAAATCGGAGTCGTGAGGAACGTCGGTCATGAAACCCGCCTGGTCACCTGATTTGCGAAAGGGCCGGATCTGCGGAGGGGGCCAGCGCCGACGACCAGCACTCCTGCGCCGAGGGGAGTCTATACATCCCCATACGGCTTGGTGCCTGGGACGGCGGTTTCAGACCAGGACCTCGTGTCGGTCACAACGAGGTTCGCTCTTGGGGGAGCGCGATCCGTCAGGTCAGGGCAGCGCTACGAAGTCCTCCAAGAAGTCGCGAGCCGAGGCCGTGTCCAGCCGGTAGGTCTTGTCGGTCGCCTTGCATGGAGCGTCCCCGGTGACCGTCAGCGAGGCGATGATATTGGTGCCCTCGAGGAAATGGGGCCCACCGGAGTCGCCGTAGCAGGTACCGCCATTCTCGGTCGCCTGGTTCATCGACAGGGTGAGCCACGCCTTGGTCAGCGACAAGAATTCCTGATCGGCCCGATTGCGGCTCGAGTTGTCGAGGATCGAGGCAAATCCCCCTCTTCGTGTCTCCCGAACCGTCCCATACCCGACTGCGGTGAACACCTGATCGGCCAGGTCGCCGCTCATCTTCAGGTCGTCGAGCAACCCGGCCTCGGGCAACACCCCGTAACCGCCGACACCTGCCGGCTCGTCGAGCACGATGACCGCCACGTCGAACAGGTCGGCCAGGCCAAGTGTTCCGTACAGCGGGTTCCAATGGATCTCACCGGTGCGGAAGGTGCCGCCCGGGGTGATCTCCTCGTCGAAGGTGACGAGGACCTCGGCGGTGGGAAAGTCGCTGGCGAGGTCGACAACACAATGAGCGGCGGTGAGGAAGACGTCTTTCCCGGTTGCATCGCCTGCGCCCTGGACCAGTGTCCCGCTGCAGTACTGCAGGAACTCCTCCTCGGAGTCGCCGGAAGCGGGAGTGTGGATCACCAGCGACCCGACGTGGGGATGGTCCTGCCCGTCGGGCTCGCCATAGACGATCCCCACCGCGGCCGCCATCCCGGTAACTCCGAGCATCACCGTGGCCACCAAGACCACGAGGACGCTTCTCGTCATCTGAGCTCTCATTACGCACTCCTTCCTTGCTCGGTTGCCTCCCCAGCCATCGAGCATGCGCAGACTCATCATCGAGTCTTCGTAGCGAGAGAACACCGACAGTAGTCGGTGGGCCACTTTGCGGGTCAGGGTCCGACGACGCCCGCCCGATCTCGGCCACAGATAGCCGGAATTCACTTGCCACGAACAGTGGTGGTCCTGTACGCTCCGTGATGTAGTTCGTGGGTGAGAGGGAAGCTCATCCGTCGTGTGGCGGCCTCGCTCGAAGAGACCTCTAACGAAGGAGAAGCGAATGCGCCGGCTCACCGTCCTGGCCGTTGTCCTATCCCTGCTCGCCATACCGGTATCGGCAGGGGCGCTCGACGCAACACTCAGCGACCACGTCCGACTCGGCTTCGCCGCCGAGTTTCCCATAAACGAGAGCATTTCCGATGACTGCTGCCTCGGCGCCGGGGAGTACACCGTCGGGTTCAACGGGGCGGCGTCACTGGTGGTCGACATGGGCGCCGACGTCGACGTCACCTACGACCTGGCTGACCTGATCGACGGGGGGAGCCTGCCTCTCGCCATCGCCTACACGCCCACCAATGACGTCGGGCCCGAATTGTCGTTGGATGTGAGTGGCGACTTCTCGTTCGACTTCTGTCTGCTCGGGCTGATCTGTGATGGCGACAGCGCCTCCGACGTCACCTTCGCCGCAGGGACCGGTGACTTCACCGCACCGCTGGCAGGCGACCCGGCAGTCAACATCCCCCTGAGCAGTGACAGTCTCGAGTTCTTCATCGGGCCGTTCAAGATCGCCGACGCACATATCGAAGGCAATCTGGGTCTGGCCCCGGTGGCCTCGGGAGCCTTCCCCGGCCTGGGTGGGGCAGCCGCCGGTCTGGAAGTCGGCGGCTCGGGGACACTCACTGCGCCTTCGCCGATCCCGATGCTGGAGTGGCAGACCGCCGGCGACCAGCCGGCGACAGTCCAACTCGATGACCCATTGGCCGGGGATATAGACCTGACGGCATCACCGGTGGTCCACTGGCTGGCCCCCACCCTCGACTTGACCCTCGAGGTCGATCTGGTCGACTCCATCAACTTCTTCGGTTTCGACGATGTCTCCGAGTCGTTGATCTCCGGCGACCTCGGGGCCGAGTTCCAGGCGGCGGGTCTGGACGCACTGGTTGGTGATGCGATCGGTGGCTTGGCCGGGGCGGCCGTGGCCGACCGGATAGCCAACGGATTCATCCCGATACCGCTCCTCGACCCGGAGATAGCCGCGATCTCACTGACCGAGGTCCCAACCATCGGGAGTCTGGTGTTCACCATCGACACCGACTCCGACGATGACGGTTTGACCGACGGCGAGGAGATCGCCCTTGGGACCGACCCATTCGACCCGGACACCGATGACGACGGTCTCAGCGACGGCG
>JBBDML010000001.1:22128-44634 GCA_040878345.1 Acidimicrobiia bacterium
ACGAGGTCAACGTCCATGGGACCGACCCGCTGGACCCGGACACCGATGACGACGGTCTCAGCGACGGCGACGAGGTCAACGTCCATGGGACCGACCCGCTGGACCCGGACACCGATGACGACGGCCTCAACGACGGTCTCGAAGTGGACCTCGGTCTCGACCCACTCAATCCGGACACTGACGGTGACGGGATTCCCGATGGTCAGGACACCGAGTTCATCGAGAACGCCATCAACGCCCTGGGTGACGAAGCGTTCAAGGACTCCTCGCCGGGAAAGGGCCTGCGTAACGCCCTGCTCCAGCAGCTGGAGAACATCGAGCGCACCGTCGCTCGAGGTCAGATCGACCAGGCGATTCACCATCTGGAGAATCTGCGAATGCACCTCGACGGCTGTGGTGCCATCGCCGATGGGAACGACTGGATCGTCGACTGCGATGCCCAGATCCTGATCCGCGATCTGCTCGACCTGCTGATCGCCAACCTGTCCGCCTGAGGCAATGGGCGCGACCGCACCGGGGAAGGAGCATCCGGCGTACCACCGTCGGATGCTCCTCCTCGCCGGTCTCGCCGGCGCAGTCCTGATAGTGGCTGCACTGGTCCTGGCGGCCACGGTCGGGGAGACACCGTCGTCGGGCCCGGGTGACGGTGGAACGGAGACCAATGCGGCCCCCGACACGGAGTCAGTGTCTCAGGATGTCACCGGTGATTCGAATGAAGGGGTGATCGGTTCGTCGGAAGACCCGATCACCGTGGGTGTGGATGCCGCATGCGCCATGTTCCATCAGGGAGCGACCGTCGCCGAGTTTGCGGCGTGGTTCGAAGCGGACGTCGGCGATGTGGGCACGGCGGAGGAGGAGCTGTTCCGAGCGATCCTCCTCGAGGCTCTGACCGAGAGGTGCCCGGAGGTGATCGCCACCGAAGCCTGATGCAGCCTCGTCACCACGGCCCCTCGAGAGATCGAACCGCCCCGGGTGCTCACGAACCAACCGGGCAGGTTGGTGCGTATTGATCAAGTCGCGACAAGGAGGAATCGATGCGACGCACATTCGTGACCCTGGTGGCGCTGGTGCTCACCCTCGGCCTGATGGCCCCGGTGGCGGCGGCTCAGACCAAGAATTTCAGAGCCCATCTCAGTGGGGGTGACGAAGTTCCCGCGGTCGACAGCGGCGGCCAAGGACAGGCGATCTTCAGAGTCGACGGGGACCAGGTCCACTACATGCTGATCGTGGCCCACCTCGACGAGATCACCCAGGCCCACATCCACTGCGCCGCGGCCGGCGTCAACGGACCGGTCAAGGTGTTCCTGTTCGGGCTGGTCCCGACTGGGGTCGACAGCAACGGCATCCTCTCCATGGGGAGCTTCACCGCCGAGGACTTCACCGGTGCCTGTCCCGGAATCGAGACCATCGACGACCTGGTGGCGGCGATGGCATCCGGCGGCGCCTATGTCAATGTGCACACCATCGACTTCCCTGGCGGTGAGATCCGGGGTCAGATCGGCTGATCTGACCGAGGGACAACGACGGGGCGGGAAGGGTCTGAGTCTCTTTCCCCGCCGTCGACTTGCAGGTGAATGCACCCGAGCCCTGCCCTACCCGACCCCGCCAACCTCCGGTCAGCCGGTGAGCCATTCCCAGTCCGGCCCAACCAGGGCATCCGCCTCATTAGGCCCTGACGAGCCCTGCTCATACGGAAACCGCCCGGGAGGTGAGTCGAGGATCGGTGAGACGATGCGCCACGCCTCCATGACCGCTTCGACCCGGGCGAATAGCGACTGATCACCACGCAGGGCGTCGCCGAGAAGACGCTGGTATGCGTCCTGGCTCTCCCTCAGGTTGTCCCCGTACTCCAGGCTGAAGTCGACCGGCTCACTCACGATCTTGGGGCCGGGGCGCTTCGACTGCATCGAGAGCACGATCCGCTCTGCCGGTTTCGACTGGAAGAAGATCCGGTTCGGCTCGGGAGCCTTGGCCTCGTCGCCGAAGAGGAGCCGGGGAGGGCGTAGGAACTCGACGACCGCCTCGGTGACGGTGGTGTCGAGCCCCTTGCCGGTTTTGATCAACCAGGGCACGCCGGCCCAACGCCACGAGTCGATCTCGAACCGGGCGGCGAAGAAGGTCTCGGTAGCCGAATCGGGGGCCACCCCCGGCTCGTCGATGTATCCGGCGTACTGCCCGGTGACCACCTCATCAGGCTCGAGCGATCTGATCGCCTTGAGCACCTTGAGCCGCTCGTCGCGGAGATCGTCCGGGTCGTCGGAGACCGGCGGCTCCATCGCCAGTAGCGACAGCACCACGAGGAGGTGGTTCTGGACTACGTCGCGCATCGCCCCCACCGAGTCGTAGAAGGCACCCCTCCCCTCGACACCGAACGCCTCGGACATGGTGATCTGCACCCCGCGGACGAAATGGCGATTCCAGATGGGCTCGAGAAGGGTGTTGGAGAACCGGAAGACCATCAGGTTCTGCAGGGCCCCTTTGCCCAGGAAGTGGTCGATCCGGTAGACCCGCTCCTCCGGGTAATGGCGGTGGATGATCTGGTTCAATTCCAGAGCGCTGGCGGTGTCCCGGCCAAAGGGCTTCTCCACCACCACTCGCCCATGATGGTGCAACCCGACGGCAGCGAGACCCTGAATCACGTCGTCGAAGAGGGAGGGCGGGATGGCGAGGTATGACACGGTGCAGCGACGATCCCCGACCCGCTGCTTGATCGCCTCGAAGGTGGCGGGGTCTTGGTAGTTCCCGGACACATGGCTGAGTTGCGACCCGAGCCGGTCCAACACCTCTGGGTCGATCTCGATCCCCGCCTCCTCGATGGCCTCTCGGGCCCGTTTCCGCAGCGAATCACTGTCCTCCTGGGCTCGGCTCACCCCGATGATCGGCATGCCGAGCCGATGGTCCTCAGCCAGGGCATAGAGAGCGGGGAAGAGTCGTCTCCGCGCCAGATCCCCGGTGATCCCGAACAGGATCAGCGCGTCGGCGTGTTCCTCGCTCAAGTCTCGACCACGGCGAGAACTTACTCGGGGTTGGCGGCCCTTCGGCGAGGGCACCGATCCCAGGCCCCTGTCGCCACCTCCTGGTCCTCCGCCATGGGTAGGTTTGTCCTCCCCATACCAGAGGAGCACCATGGAAGAGCACCCCAACGTCGAGCTGTACCGGCAGGGCATGGATGCCTCGATTAACGACCCGGAGGCCTTCGCCCAGCTCCTCGACGACGACGTCGTCTGGTGGCAGATCGGGTCACCGCCGTTGCGGGGCAAGGAAGCCGTCCTTCAGGCGATGTCAGGCTACGAGGGCCTTGACTTTCAGGCCGACATCCACGACGTGGTCGCCAACGACGACCATGTGGTAGGTCTGGTCACTGCCACCGTCCGGACCGGGGACCAAGAGTTCACCTACCGAACCGCCGAGATCGCCCATGTCAAGGAGGGCAAGGTGACCGAGCGGTGGGCGTTCTCCGACGATACTCAGGCGATCGCCGACTTCTTCTCGGGCCTCGGGGTCGCCGAATAGTCGGGGGCCCGATCGACTCGGCAGCGCCTGTGGCGCTGGTTTGTTGCACTATGGGCAGATGACAAGCGCGTTGAAGGCGAGCCGACGTCACCGCGAGGAAAGCGGCTGGAAGGTGCTACGTGAGTTCGCCGCCCTCCTGGAGATACCCAATGTGACCGGTTCGGTGGAGGAGCTGCGGCTCAATGCCGCCGAGCTGGTGAGACGGTTCGAGGCCCGTGGGGCCAAGATCGAGGTCGTCGAGCTCCCGGGCGCCTCCCCGGTGGTGATCGGTGAGCTGCGGACCGACAACCCAACGGCCACTCTCGGCGTCTATGTCCACTATGACGGGCAGCCGGCCGACACGACCAAGTGGACCACTCCCCCCTTCGCCGCCATCCTGACCTCAGCGGCATGGCATCAGGGTGGGATTGCCATCGAGTACCCGGACCGGGATCAGGCCATCGATCCGGAGTGGCGGATCTACGCCCGCGGAGCCTCCGACGACAAGACACCTTTTGCCGCCATCACCGGCGCCCTCGATGCGTTGGATGGGGCCGGCGTGGAGCGGTCGGTCGACCTGGTGTTCCTCTTCGAGGGTGAGGAGGAGTCCGGGAGCCCCAACCTCGGTTGCTATATGGAGCATCTGGCCCCACGACTGGAGGCTGATGCCTGGCTGCTCTGTGACGGCCCGGTGCATCAGACCCGGGCCCCCCAGGTCGCTTTTGGGGTGCGTGGCTACTCGGGGTTCGATCTCACCTTCTTTGGGCCGGAACGTGAGCTCCACTCCGGGCACTACGGGAATTGGGTCCCCAACCCGGCATTCGAATTGGCCGTCTTCCTCGCCGGATGCAAGGACGAGAAGGGGATGGTCACCATCGAAGGTTTCTATGACGACACGCTTCCGATCAGTGGTGCCGATCGAGCCGCCATCGATGCTCTCCCCGCAGTCGAGGAGCGACTGCAAGAGGAGCTCGGGTTCGCCGGGCCGGAGGTCACCTCGGGCAGGTATGCCGAAAGGCTGATGATCCCCACCTTCAATGTGCGAGGTCTTCGCTCGGCCTCGGTCGGTGAGGAAGCCCGCAATGTGATTCCCACCGAGGCCACCGCATCGGTCGACATCCGCCTGGCAGCAGGAGACGACCCCGACCGGATGCTGGATCGCGTCGAGACCCGGTTGGTAGGGGCCGGGTATCACGTTCTCGACCGGGAACCCACCCCGGACGAACGTCGGACTCATCGCCACCTGGCCAAGATGACCCGGGGTGTCGGCTATCGGGCGGCCAGGATCCCGATGGACTCGCCCTTGGCGACCACCCTGCTCGAGGTGTGTCGGGTTGCCGGTGGTGGTGATGTGGTGGCGCTCCCCACCTTCGGTGGATCGATCCCTCTCTATCAGTTCGAGGAGATCCTGGAGGCACCGGTGGCCCTGTTGCCCATCGCCAACCACGACAACAACCAGCATGGCGCCGACGAGAACGTCAGGGTGGCCAACATCTGGTACGGGATCGACCTCTGGGCGACCCTGTTGACCACCGACTTCAGCGGGGTGGGGGCCGGGCCCTGATTCGAGAGGGCTCTGATCAGCCGCGTCCCAGGTCGAGGGAGAACAGACGCCCGTCGTTGTCGACCGCGGCGGCCACGGTGGAGCCACCGGGGAGATAGACAGTGGTTCCCACGGCGATGAGGGGGTTGCCATGGAGACCGATCGGTAGCGACTCGACCAGCTCCCACGCCGTTCCCCCTGGTTCCAGTCGCTCCACGGAGGCGAGAGCCTGGTCAGGGCCGAACACCTCGCCACCGGCGACGACGAGGGCACGATCGACGATGGCAGCCCCGAACCCCGAGCGGGCCTCGTGGAGTGTTGGCCCGGGACGCCAGGTGTCGGTGGCCGGGTCGTAGATCTCGGTGGTGTCATAGATGACACCCTGCCAACGACCTGCGATCGCCCACACCTCGCCATCGAGGGCCGCCGCGGCCAGATGCTCACGTTGGTGACCAGGTGGGGTGAGAGTGGCCCAGGTGTCGGCAGCGGGGTCGTACGAGTGGGCACCGCTTGTGGGGTTCCACCGACCACATACACCGCACCATCTGAGACCACTGCTGCGCCGGCTCCTACAGGTTCGGGAAGTGGCGCCCGCTCCACCCATTCCTCATCGACCAGCTCCCATACGGTGTCCACCGGGTTGAACCCGGTGGCGTCGTAGCCACCGATGAAAAACACCCGGTGGTTGACCACCACCGCCATCCCATGGTGACGCGCTTCGGGGAGGGAAGGCATCGAGGTCCAGATATCGGCGGCCGGGTCGTAGCGCTCCACGGTGTCGGTGACCCGGGAATTGCCCGGCGAGGTCTCGAACAGGCCGCCGAACACCAGGATCTGACCATCCAGGACGACAGCGGGATGCTCGCTGCGCCACAGCTCCATCGGGGCCAGCATCTGCCAGCCGGCGGTCGGTGCCGAGGTGGTCAGAGAGGGCGATGGCGAGGGGGCGCTCGGTGAAGGAGTTGTCGCGTCGATCGGCTCGCCGGTGCAGGCAACCAGGAGAAGGGCCAGTGCCGCGAGACGTCTGATCGGATGAGGTTATGGCTCGGTAAGGAGTTGAGGGTGATATACCTCTCATCTCGATTCGAAGGCTCGGTCCTTCGACAACTGAGAACCCGATGACTCGAGGAGGACTGGTGTGCGCTACGAGAGCTCGGTGACATCCATCTCATGGATCCCATCGGAGGCAATGACCGGGCCGTTGCGGCTACCCATGGATCTCGGGATCGGCCACTATGACACTCCCCCACCCGAGAGAATCGAGGCGGGGGACCTGACCTCACTCTGTGCCGCCGACCGTTTTCGCTTCGCCAATCACCTGTCGGCTTGGGTCGAGGTGGACAACGGTGCGATCGTCGATGCCGGATACGACGGCGAGGCGCTCCTCGGGTCGACGGTCGCCAAGCTGGGTGTAGCCATCACGATCCCAGGTGTGTCCTTCCCATTGCTGCAGAGCAAGCCCCAAATCGATGGCCAAAGTGCCCGCTTCGTCCAGACGGCAGGAGGTCGCACCGGCGCCCCACTCCCCCGTCGCATCGACAGGGCCCCCTTCATACGGATGACCTCTCCGACTGCCTGGACGACGCTTGCCCTGACCATAACCACAGACGGATCGTCCTCATTCGAGCTGGTTGGGGCTTCACCCTTCCCACGTCATTGGATCTTTGACGCCGGCGGGGCCCTTGCCGCCAAGAGCGGGCTCATCGATTTCGAAGAGTGGACCCGGGTCCACGATCATGATCGGACCCCGTGGCACGACTACGAGCGATCTGTCCTGATGGCCGATGTCGAGTCTCAGATCGAACGCGACCTCTCAAAGGTGGTGATGTCCACCAAACCGACGATGGTCAAGATCAAAGAAGGGGCCAAGCTCATCGAGCAGGGCCAGCCGGGCGAGGCCATCTACCTGATCCTGGACGGGATGCTGGTGGTCGACGTCAGCGGCGACCCGGTGGCCGAGCTGGGCCCTGGTGCCATCGTCGGTGAGCGAGCCATCCTCGAGACCGGGAAAGCCACGGCGACGGTCACCGCCAAGACCCCGGTGCGGGCCGCCCGCATCCCTGCCGACGTCATCGACCGCAGCGAATTGGAGAGGGTGGCGGAAGGCCACCGCCGCGAAGAGGGCTAGCTGGGCTTAACCACATGCACGCGGTTGCGCTGAGCGCGACCCTATGCAAATGCATGCGGGTGTTTAGATCTTGGGCAGCTTGAAGCCGGACTTCTCCACCACGTAGTCCCTCGACTCCAAGGCCATCCGTCTCACCGCCCCCCAATCGACGTGGAGGAGTCGCCCACCCTGTTTCATCACCCGGCCGGCAATGATCACGGTGTCGACGTTGCCGGTGTCCATCCCGGTGACCACCGCAGTCGTAGGGTCGTTGAGCGGGGTGACGTTGAAGCGGTCGGTGCGGAGCAAGATGATGTCCGCCTGCTTCCCCGGGGTCAGGGAACCCACCTTATGGTCGAGGCCATTGGCCCGGGCCCCCTCAACGGTGGCGTACTCCAACACTTCACGGGGGCTCACCGGGGACTTGCCCTGGGAGGTGGCCATGGTCCGCTGCAGGGTCAGCACCGAGCGCATCTGAGTGAACATGTCCCCCGGGACGTTGGTCTCGACATCGATGCTGAGACTGGGGCGCAGACCCCGGTCCAGGAACTTCTGGATCGGTGGCATCCCGTGACCCATCATCATCTCCACCGGAGAGGCCAGCGACACGGTGCCACCGGTGTCGACGATCATCTGGATCTCGGTGTCGTTGAGGGTGGTGCAGTGGATGTATGTGGTGTCCTGCCCCAGCAGCCCGGCCCTCCCGAACTCCTCGACCTTGCGCTCCTGGCCGTAGCTCCCCACTCCGACATGGGTGGTGATGCGGGCCCCGGTCTCCCGGGCCAGCTTCCAGTGGTCCCGTGACACCTCGAAGTCGGTGAACTCCGGACCGGGGGCGGCCAGGGCCAGGGTCAGCATCTGGTCCTTGGTGTTGAAGTGCTCGGTGGCGGCCCTGACGAACCAGCTGGGCTGTCGCTGCTCCCACTTCCCCCACCAGGGGAATCCGTAGGCGAACACCGCCCGCAGACCGGAGTCCTCGAGCGCCTGGATCACGGCGTCGGTGTGGGCCGGGGACCCCTGGATATGGGACCAGTCGAGGAGAGTGGTGATCCCGGCGTCGATGGCCCCCAGGGCGGAGACCAGGTTCCCCACATAGGCGTCCTCGGGCCGGAAGGCAGGGGCCAGCTTGTGGAGGACGAAGGAGATGTAGCTGGTCCGTCCTTCGAGGGGCACATCGGTCCCGATGTTGCGTAACAGCCCCTCCCAGATGTGGCGATGGCTGTCGACGAACCCGGGCATGACGATCATCCCGGTGGCGTCGATCACCTCGACCTCCCCATTGGCCAGGCTGTGGCCGATCGCCAGGATCTTGTCCCCTTCGATCAGGACATCTGCTTGTTCCAGATCCCCCAACTTGGGATCGAGGCTGAGCACGGTGCCACCCTTGATCAGCTTGCGCCCGTTGGGGACCACGCTGAAGTCCGTTCCCGTTGGGTAGAAGGTGGGGAGCACAGCAGCCTTGGGGGGGCGGCTCCCCACCATCAGACGACGGGCCCGCTTGTAGTTCCGCTTCACCAACTCCTTCATGTCGCCTGCCTGGAAGAGGAGCAGCCCGAGGAGGATGAGAAGGCCGATGATCAGCGATCCGTCGCTGGGCGACAGACCAAGGTAAGGGAGAACGGTGAGGATCACTGCCAGGAGCAGCGCCGCCACCGTCCCGCCGGTGAAGGTTGCCCGGCCACCGGCCAGCGAGGCCCCACCGAGCACGGCGGCGGTGATGCTATTGAGGGCGAATGTCGACCCGACCTGCGCATTGCCGATTGGCGACCTCGCCATGACGAAGAAGGAGGCCACTGCGGCGAGGAGCGAGCAAATGACGAGAGCACGGACCTTGACCCAGGTGGTGCGGACACCGCCCCGCTTGGCCGAACGCTCGTCAAAGCCCACGGCGCGCAACTGGAGACCCGAACCTGAGGCATGGAGCCAGATATCCATTGCCACCGCCCCGGCCACGACCACGAGGAAAGAGACCGGGACCGGCCCCACACTGGCTTTGAGGACGGTGACCAGTCCATTGTTGATCACACCCTGCGCGGTGGGGCGCAGCGTCAATGCCAAACCGTCGAGGATGCTCAGCGTGGCGAGGGTGGCGATGATCGAGGGGATCTTGACTCCCCGGATGAGCCCTGCGTTGACCAGACCGAGCACCAGGCCGACCAACAGGATGAGCCCGATCCCGAGCAGTATCTCGGAGGTTGTGGCGTTGGCCCCGATCCGGAAGGAGGCGATGACCACCCCGAGGCTGATCATGGCCCCCACCGACAGATCGAGGTAGCCGACCAGAAGGGCGTGGGTCTGGGCGAAGGTGGCGACGATCAGGGGGAGCGCCAGGATGAGGGTCTGCGACACATTGGTGGCGTTGATGAACCCCGGGAAGCGGTTGTTGGTGAACCAAAGCAGGCCGGCCAGCAAGAGGATCTGAAGGACGACCGGCATCCAGAGGCGGAACCTGACGATCTTCCGCCACTCGTTGATGTCACGGGCGTCCCTGATCACGCGGCGCACCGCCTGTCTCGCCGAATCGATCCTGGTAGTGGTTACGGTCATGACAGGCTTGCCTTGGACGGGCTCTTCGGCATGGCCACCCCCAACGGGGACCGTCCCGCCTTGGAGAGACCCGGGCCCCTGACGATGGCCTCGGTGATGCGACGCTCGTCGAGCTCGTCACCCGGGATCTCCTCGATGATGGTGCCCCGTGACATGACCAGGACGCGGTCACACAAGCCGGCGAGCTCTATCGGATCACTCGACTTGACCAGCAGTGCGGCTCCATCGTCGGTGCGTGCCCTGAGGGCACGGTAGATGTCGAAACGGGACCCGACGTCGACTCCTTGGGTTGGCTCGTAGGCCAGGATCACCGATGGCTTCCTCAGGAACGACCGGGCAACCGAGACCTTTTGTTGGTTGCCACCAGACAGGAACTCGACGGGTTGCTCGAGGGACGGGGTCCGGATCTCCAGCTGCCCGACCAGAGCCTCGACCGCCCTCCGCTCATTCCGTCTCCGCAGGAAGCCAAAGTTCGCGAACTTCTTCAGGGACTGGACCGTCGAGTTCACCCTGACTCCCAGCACGGGGGCGAGGGCTTCACGCTTTCGGTCTCCGGGGAGGAGCATCACGCCTGAGCCGACCGCCTCATTCGTCGAGATCAAGTAGAGCTCCTTGTCGTCGCACACGACCCGACCGGCTTTGGGCGGGACCCTTCCCGCCAAACAGTCGAACAGTTGGGGCTGGCCGTTGCCCTCGGCCCCCGCGATCCCAACGATCTCACCGCTCTCCAGGGTCAAGCTGACCGGCCCAAAGGACTGACCCTGGAGGCCTTCGACGATCAGCACCTCGGTCCTCTCGGCCAATCTCTCCGCAGGGGGTGGGAAGGCCACCTCGAATGGTCGCCCGACGATCAACTCCACCAACTCCGACTCGGTGGTCGCACGGGCCTCGAAGGTGCCCCGGACACGCCCATCACGGAGGACCGTTATCCGGTCGGCTATCTCCAGGACCTCGGGGAGACGGTGGCTGACATAGACGACTCCGACCCCGCGCCGCCTACATGCGACGACGGTCCGATGCAGCGCCTCGACCTCATCTGGCCCGAGGGCGGTTGTCGGCTCGTCGAGGAGGAGCACCTTGGGATTGGTGACCAGGGCTTTGGCGACCTCGAAGAGTTGTCTCTCGGCCAATGTGAGGAACCCTGCAGGGGCGTCGGGGAATAGCTCGAGGTCGAGGTCGAAGTCCGCCAGGAGCTGGCGTGCCCATTTCTTTCGACGCCAGAAGAGGGGCCTCTGGTCCGGTGGCGCCGCCAGATAGAGGTTGTTCTTCACCGGTTCCGCCTGCACCAGCGAGGTGTCTTGATAGGCCATTGCCAGACCAAGCTTCCTCGCCAGTGCAGGCGAATCACGGCGCATAGGTTTGCCCCCGATCTGGACACTGCCCAGATCGGGCTCGACAAACCCCGATGCAATCCCGAGGAGAGTCGACTTGCCCGAGCCGTTCTCTCCGACCAGGGCGTGGATCTCACCGGCGCGGCAATCGAAGCTGACATCGGTCAGCGCACGCACCGCCCCGAATTGCCGAGAGACGCCACTCAGCACGAGGACCAAGTCCCCGACAGCCGACTCTCCTCCAGGATCGCGATTGCTCATTCAGCCGATCACGACGTCGGGAACATCAAGGTCAGGACCGAGTCCGGCACCAGCGAGGTGCCCGACACGGCCACGTGGACTCGGTCCGGATTGCAGTCCGCAGGCGTGACCTGCCTCATCACATGCGGCACCTCGACCTCGGCGGGCACCGTCGCCCCCTTGATGGCCAGCATCGCTGTGGTTACGGCGGTCCGTGACTGGAAGTTTCCACCGGCCGAGTACCAGATGTTCAACTCCGGGTAGTCGCAGAACAGGTTTTGCTCATCGGTGCGCAGCGCCAAGGTCAGGTCTTCCACAGGAATCCCCAAGTCGGCGTACACCGGCAACCCGTACCAGATCCCATCGGCGTACTCGTACGCATACCCGCGGACGTCGGGGTTGCTCGAGAGAATCCCTCGGAACACATCCGGGATTATCGGCGGGAACCAGCTGGTGTTACCCACTGTGGTGTTCTCGTCGGGCGGGGTCTCGACCAATGTCAATCCGTCCCCCAGGGCCGACACCGTGCACCGTTGCCAACCGAGTGAGAGGGCGTTGTTCGGCGTCCCACCAAGTAGGGAAACCTCACCGGCACCAACCCCCGTGTTGAGGACTTCGGCGAAGCTCTCACCGAGCTCGCACAGGTTCTCACCGACCACGCCGGTGTAGTCCTCACCTGGGATCAGGGCGCCTTCCTGGTCGGGGAGCCCGACATATCCCGCTGAGAACGAGACATAGGGGATCCCTGCATCGGTGGCCTCCTGCACCGCAGGTGCCAGTCCAATCCCAACGTCGGGATAACCGACGATGAAGTCGACCCCTCTTTGGATGAGGAACCTGAACTGGGTCAAGTGAACCGCCAGGTCCTGGTCGAAGTTGGCTGCGGTGGAGACGATGGTCCCGATCTCGTCGTAGGTGAGCGCCTGGAGGATGGCCTCCATATGACTCACCGCACGCCACACGTTGACCGTGTCGCCGCCACCGTCCGCATAACCCATGACGAGGTCGCCGCTATTGCCGGTTTGGCACTCCTGCTGTCTCCAGCACTCCATCGCCTTGTCGATGGTGGCCTGGTCCAGGTCCTGATATGCCCGGGTTATCGAGGCCAGGACGATGTTCCAGCTCTCGTCAGCCGATGGCGTGACCGGGCCGAGGGCCTTGTCGACCAACGCCTGGTCGGCCTCGATGGACTCGCCGTACTCCGCCAGCGGACCTCCGGCTGTGGTCGTGCCAGGGGCTTCAGTGGTCCCTGGCCCGGCCGTGGTCCCAGGCCCAGCCGTTGTCCCCGTGCCCTCCGTCGTCGTCGATGCGGTCTCGCCCGGTGAACAAGCAGCCACGATCAACGCCAGCACGGCCAGCACGGCCATGATTGTCGTTCGTTTCATATCTCCTCCATTAGGGGTTGAGGTCCTCTCTTGGTTCTTGTTTCTCTCGTCGATTCGTCGGGTCGTCGAATCTCCTTTCTCAACCTGTCCCGCCGGTCGAGTCATTGATGCCCTTCTTGTTCTCGGTGCCACCGGGTCTTCTCCGTTCGCGGAGCACCCGCTCCACGCCTTTGATGATCCGGTCGCCCGAAACCAGCATGCCTCCGATGATCACGAGGCCGAACACCACCAACTGGAGGGACGTGGGCAGCCCGATGGTCAGCATCATCTGACTCAGGCCGGTGAGGAAGATGGCGGCGGCAAATGTGGACAATGGGCTCGCCAGGCCGCCGGTCAGGGAGGCGCCACCGATGACCACCGCCGCGATCGGGCCTAGAAGGTACTGGGAGCCGATCGCAACCCCCGGGCTGCCAAGGAGCCCAGCCAACGCCACCCCGGCAAGGCCGTAGAGCATCGCTGCGGCCACGTATGCCGAGATCTGGGTCAAACTCACGCGTAGACCGATCACCTGCGATGCGACGGGGTTGGCACCCACCACCTGGAACCGACGCCCAACCGTTGTGTACCTGAAACCGACGATGAGGACGACGGTCAAGGCGACGCCTATCCAGAACACGGGGCTGATACCGAAGATCCTGGTCCTGGTCCACTGGGACCATGCCTCGGGAACCGGGCTCTGCACCGCGAAGTTCCGCCCGTATCGACTGACCAGCGCGGCCACCACCTGACCCACAGCCAACGTGACGATTAGGGCATTCAGCTTGAGACCGCCGATCAGGACCCCATTGAGCAGCCCGATCACGGCGCCGGCCCCGATGGCGGCGAGGAGGCCAATTCCGACCCGCTCGTCGGTCTGCTGCCCTACTCCGACCATGAGGACCGCCGCCAGCGACATGGTGCCAGGGACACTGAGATCGATGCCCCCGGTCATGATCACGAGCATCTGACCCAGGGCGGTGATCGCCAGGAGCGCCCCGATCGGGGCGATCGCCCGCAATGAGACACTCCCGAGTGCGGCCGGCACCCAGATGAATGCCACCGCCACCAACACCAGCAGGGCGAAGTAGACCGGCATGTACCGGGAGGCGACCACGAACGAGGTGACGGCCGAGGACGGTGCGCTGGTGGCGGTCATGGCCGCTCACCTGATCCTGTGGCAGCAACCAGGGCGACGGCCTCGGAGACCCTGGTCTGTGCGGTCGTTGCCAGACTCCGGGCCCTCGTCAGGTCGGCGGTGAGCACGCCGCTGCGCATCAGGGCCTGACCACCGGCGAAGACCCAGTCGACGTTCGAGGTGTCCATACCCCAAACCACTGCACCGATGGGGTCGTTGACCGGGACGATGTTGGGCCGATCGCTGCGAAGCATCACCACGTCCGCCTGTTTCCCGGGCTCCAACGATCCTGTCAGCGACCCGAGACCGATGGCGCCGGCTCCGTCGATGGTGCCGAAACGGATCACCTCACGGGTGGTCAGAAGGTTGGGGAGGCCGGCCTTGCCGGCGAGTTTCAGGTCGAAGAAGGTCGCATGCTGCAATGAGATCGTCGCTCGCATCTGGGCGAACATGTCACCGGGACCCACCATCTCGTCGTCGATGCCGAGACCGGGGCGGATCCGTCGGTCGATGATTCTCTGGATCGGCGGTGAGCCCATGCCGCCGGCCATGTCACTCGACGGGGTCAGACTGACCTTGGCCCCTGCCGCCGATATGGCGTCCAGGTCCCCATCATCGAGGTTGGTGCAGTGGATCAGGGTCACGTCGGGGCCGAGCATTCCCCCGAAACCGGCAACCTGCCCAGATTCTGCTGGATCCATGCCGGCGTGGGTGTGGATTCGTCCCCCGAGTTGACGCGCTGCTGCCCAGTTCTCGCCTGATCCAGAGTCCGTGGCACCGAAAGCGACACTGGTCGCGGTCGTCCCGACGGTCTTGTGGAGACGGCGGGAGACATCGAGGTTCGGGATGACCAGCACGGTGCGGAGCCCGGCATCGAGATGGGCCTGAAGGGCGGCATCGGCGTACTGGCAGTCCTGGTTCACGTCAGACCAATCGACGACCGTCGTGATTCCCGCTTCCACTGCCCCCAACAGCCCGATGAGGGTGGCCGCATAGACGTCGTCCGAGTCGTAATGCTCTCCCTGATTGGACGGTCCGTCGCCGAGATTTCGGGACAGTGACCTCCAGACGTGACGATGGGTGTCGACGAAGCCCGGCATGACGATGGTGTCGGCGGCGTCGACCACCTCGGCGTCGCGGGCCCTGAGACCGGGCCCTACCTCGGCGATGCGGTCGCCGTCGATGAGCACGTCGGCCTCGCTGAAATTGGGGGTACGAGCCCCGAGGGTGAGAACGCAGCCGCCACGGAGCAGGAACTTGCTCATCCCCCACTCCCCGAGTCGAGATTCTTGAGCACCGTCTCGTGGATCCGATCCACCGAGGGTATGGCCATGTCCTCGAGGGCGGCAGCGGCGGGCAGGGGGATGTGGGGGGTGGTGATCCGGACACTGGGGCCGTCGAGATCCCAGAAGGCCTCTTCGGCGATGATCGAGACCAACTCGGCCCCCCAGCCGCAGAGCCGTGGGTTCTCCTCCACGGTGAAGAACCGGCCGGTCTTGGCCACCGAGTCGAGCAGGCTGCGGGTGTCGAGAGGGACCAGGGTGCGGACATCGATGACCTCGGCCGAGATCCCGTCGCCGACCAGGCGCTCCGCCGCCTCCAGGGCCCTGGGGACCATCAGGGCCAGCGCGGCGATGGTGACATCGGTGCCGGGGCGGACCACCCGGGCCTTGCCCAGCTCGCCGACGATCTCCCCATCGGGGATCTCGGCACTGGTGGCCATCAGCCCCTTGTGCTCGAAGAAGACAACCGGGTCGGGGTCACGGACCGATGCCGCCATCAACCCCACCACGTCCTCAGGAGTGGAAGGGGCTACGACTTTGAGCCCGGGGACCATCATGCACCAGTTCTCCAGGCTCTGGGAGTGCTGGGCACCGAAGCGGACCCCGCCCCCGTTGGCGGTACGGATCACCAGTGGGAAGCTGACCTGCCCGCCGGTCATGTACCGGCTCTTAGCGAGCTCGTTGGCGATCATGTCCCAGGTCACGGCGAGGAAGTCGGAGAACATGAGCTCGGCGATCACCGGGACCCCGGTCATCGAGGCCCCCATGGCGGCGCCGATGATGGCCTGCTCGGAGATCGGAGTGTCCCTCACCCGCTCCGGCCCGAACTCGTCGAGGAGCCCCACCGTGGTCTTGAAGACCCCCCCGGCGGCGGCGATGTCCTCGCCCAGCATCACCAACCTGGGGTCGCGACGCATCTCTTGGGCGATCCCGTAGGCCACCGCCTCCCGATAGCTCAGTTGCGCCATCGTGAGCCTCCATCTGCATAGACCTGGCTGAGCAGGGCGCCTTCGCCCGGCTCAGCGCCGCCCTTGGCGAACTCGGTGGCGGCTTCGACGGCGGCGGCGACCTCACGCTCGATGGCGGAGAGACTCGCCTCGGACGTCCCCAGACCGAGGAGCCGGTCGTGGTACATCGGGACCGGGTCACGGCCCTTCCATGCCTCGACCTCTTCTGCGGGTCGGTACTTTCCGGGGTCGGCCCGGGAGTGCCCACCGGAGCGGTAGGTGATGGCTTCGATGAGTGAAGGGCCGCCACCGGAGCGCGCCTTGGTGATGGCCTCGGTGGCGGTGAGGAAGACTGCATCGGGATCGTTGCCGTCGACCACGATGGAGTCGAGCCCGTAGGCGGAGGCCCGGTCGGCGGCAGGCCGGGGCACCGCAGTGATCAGATCGATGGGGGTGTACTCCATGTAGAGGTTGTTCTCACAGACGAACACCACCGGCAGGTCCCAGATCTTGGCCAGATTCAACGACTCGTGAAAGGCGCCGATATTGGTGGTCCCGTCACCGAAGAAACACACCGCCACCTGACCGCTCCCCCGCATCTGCGCCGACCAGGCCGCCCCGTTGGCCACGCACATATGGGCCCCGATGATGGCGTAGGAGCCCATCATCCCTTTGGTGACGTCGGTGAGGTGCATCGAGCCCCCCTTGCCCCCGAGCACTCCGTTCTCCCTCCCCAGCAGCTCCGCCAAGGCCTCACCCATGTCCATGCCCCGGGCCAGGGAGTGGGCGTGGCCCCGGTAGGTGGCGAAGGTGTAGTCGTCGGGGCGCAACGCCCCGAAGGCGGTGGCCACCGCCTCCTGACCCAGGGAGAGGTGGGTGGTCCCCTTGACCAGGTTCTGGAGGAACAGGTCATGGGCCCGCTTCCCCCACTGTCTCAGCTCGTGGAGCGTGCGGTACATGCCGAGACGACGATCCATGTCGATGGCGGCCAGCGCCATCGTGGCGTCCACCGGGGCGGGGAGCCTCGGCTCCCGCAGGGCGTAGTCGTAACGGGGATCAGTAGGCATTGGCCACCATCAGCTCCTCGCAGGGGAACAGGGTGATCACCTTGCAACCGTCGGCGGTGACCACCACTTCCTCCTCGATGCGCGCGGCCGAGCGTCCGTCTTCGGCCGGGGCGTATGTCTCGAGGGCGAACACCATGCCCTCCTTGATCTCCACCGGGGTGGTCAGCGAGTTGAGACGGGTGATGATGGGGCGCTCGTGGAGCCCGACCCCCACCCCGTGGCCGAACTGGAGCCCGAAGGCGTCCATCTCGTCGGCGAACCCGAACTCCTCGGCCCGGGGCCACACCTTGGCGATCATGTCGGTGGTGTTGCCAGGGCGAACCAACTCGATGGCGGCATCCATCCACTCCCTCGACTTGGTGAAGGCGTCACGCTGGGCCTGGGTGGCCCGGCCCACCGCGAAGGTCCGGTAGTAACAGGTCTTGTAGCCGTTGAAGGTGTGGATGATGTCGAAGTAGGCCTGGTCGCCGGGGCGGATGAGACGGTCGGAGAAGACATGGGGGTGGGGGCTGCACCGCTCCCCGGCGATCGAGTTGACGGCTTCGACGAACTCCGACCCCATCTCGAAGAGACGGGAATGGGCGTAGGCCACAACGTCTGACTCCCTGATCCCGGGCTTGAGCATCTCGAAGATCCCGTGATAGACCCCGTCGACCATGGCGCAGGCCTGGGTGAGGAGGATGATCTCGTCGGGGCTCTTGATCTCCCGGGCCCGCATCATCGCCTGTTGACCGTCGACCACGTTGAGCCCTTCGGCCTGGAGGGCAAGGAACACACCGGTCTCGGCGAGGTCGACCCCGAGGCGCTCCCCGGCCAGACCCTCGGCCTCGAGGACCGTCTTGAGTTCTTGGGCGGCCCGCTCGTGGAGACCGGTCTCGGGCCCGATGGCCCCCTGGAGCCCGGTGCTGCCCCCGACCGAGTTCTCGGTGTCATACATGTGGGGCAGTTGGAGCCGGTGGGCCTTGGCCGCCGACCCGAAGTCCCAGATCCGGGGTCGGCCCTCCCTGGTAACCAGGGCATAGCGCTCCCCTTTGTTGAAGGCCCAGTACCCGATGTGGGTGGAGGTGGCGTAACGGATGTTGGAGGTCTCGAACAGAAGCACGGCACCGAGGCCGAACTCCTCGAGCATCCGGCGGACCCGGTTGATCCGGTGTTGGCGGAGACGCTCGAAGTCGACCCGGACCTCCCAGTCCACCCCCATGATCCCCGGGGCGGGGCTGGTGGCTACGGGGAACTCTTCCATCGTTTGCTCCTTTCTTCTCTCATTCCGTCTCTGACTCTCGGGCAAGGGCGCTCTCCAGATACGACCAGTCGCGGGCGAAGCGATACGAGTGCCGGGGTGGCGGCTGGGGGGCCTGGGTCTCGAGCCACCGGACCCGGCCATCACCGATGTTGCGGAAGGCGTGGACACAACCGACCCCGGCCCATGCCAGGTCACCGGGGCCCAGCTCATAGGTCACCCCGTCGAAGACCGCCTCCGTGGCGCCCTCGAGGATCAGGTATGCCTCCTCGAGGGGGTGGTCGTGGGCGCCGGCAAACCCACCCAGCTCGTACTGGACCATGAACATGGTGGAGAGGTCGGCACCGAGGTCGGAGTCGACCATCATCTTCACGCTGATCCCGGAATAGACCAGGAGGGCGGTCCGCATGCTGGCGCTCACCGCCAGCCGGTCCTGGGTCTGGTTGGCCGGGTCCATCGAAGCACCGTCGATGTGGCCGAAGAATCGGTTGCGGGGATCGCGGACGTCGACGGTCCGGGTGAGGGCCGGTGGCTCCCAGATGGGGAACTGGGTGTCGTAGCCGAACCGCTCCCGAGGCAATGGGGCCTTCATCTCGGCGAAGGAGGCCGGATCGTTGCCGGTGTTCCTGAAGGCGTGGGTGACACCCACCGGCAGCAACCCGTAGTCGCCGGGGACCAGCTGGTAGCTCGCTTCAGGAGTGTCGACGGTGAGGGTGCCTTCGACGAGGTAGATCGACTCCTCGAAGGAGTGGACATGGCTGTCGACATGGCTGTCCGGTTCGAGCCTGGCGACCCGGAACCCCATCTGCACCGCGCCCCCGGCCTCGTCGACGACGAGGTCCCCGGTGTAGCCGGAGCTGCGATCGGCGAACTCGGGCGGGATCTCGTACTTCAACTGATGCGACTTTCTCACGATGTGGTTCGACATCAGCCCGCCTGACCTCTGAGAAAGACGGCGATGGCGCTGAGGTCGTGGTCGCCGAGCCCCTCGGCGATCGCCTTCCTCACGATGTCGAGACCGGTCTGAGCTTGGTCCATGGAGGCTCCGACCCGCTGCGCCAGACCGGTGATCAGCTCCAGGTCCTTGGCCACCAGATCGAGGGTGAAAGCCACGGCGGCACCTTCGGGGTTCTCGTAGGCATCTCTCTTGTACTGGACGAAGGGGGCTCCCCCGGCCCCGCTGGCGAAGACCTCATAGGCGACATGGCGATCGACCCCGGCCCGCTCCGCCAGGACCAAGGCTTCGGAGAGGGCGACATTGAGACCATGAACCAATCCGTTGACCGCCAACTTGGTGGCGGACCCACTCCCCCGCACGCCGGTTGGGACCACCCTGGTCGCCAGTGCCTCGAGGACCGGCCGGGCCTCCTCGATGAGCTTGGGGTCCCCACCCGCCATGATGATCAGGGTCCCGGCCTCGACCGCGGCCACACTCCCCGACACCGGGCAGTCGATGAGCCCGGCGCCGGTGGCGTCGATTGCGGCGCCGACCTCCCAGATGGTCTCGGGGTCCACGGTGCTGGTGTCGACGGCGACTGTCCCGGGTCGGATCCCCTCGACCACCCCTTCAGGCCCCAGGTAGACGGCACGGAGCGCCTCATCGTCGGCGAGGCTGGTGAGGACGAGATCGGACCGGGAAGCGGCTTCGGCCGGCGTCGAGGCCACCGGAGCGTCGAGCTGCTCACCCAATGACCTGGCCCTGACATGGTCTCGGTTCCACAGTATGAGGTCGAAATCGGAGCGCTTCAGGGTGGCCGCCATCGCACCACCCATGCGACCGATCCCCAACACCGAGACTGTTAGCAGCCGACCCATTGGTGATTAGTGACACTACACAGTTTGGTGATTGCTCATCTCGTCAAATGGGAGCTCGCCAGCCGGGCGACATGACGCCCGATAGCGAACGAGGCGGTGGCTCCCGGGGAGGGTGCATTGAGCACGTGGACCGTCGACCCGGCGGTCTCGATGACGAAGTCGTCGACCAGTCGGCCCCGGCGATCGACCGCCTGCGCCCGGACCCCGGCCCCGCCTCGGGTGAGGTGCTCGCCACGCACCGCCGGCACCAATCTTCGGGCCAGCCGGGCGTATTGCCGGGGTGACTTGGAGTTGAACAGCTCACGGGCCCCCGACACCAGATGCCGCCCGGCGAGACGCCAGAACCCGGGCCAGCCCAGCATCTGCCCGATATCGCCCCAATTGGGGCCGGCCCCCCGGTACTGCTCACGCCCCAACGCCATGAGAGCATTGGGCCCGACCTCTACCGAGCCGTTGAAGCCACGGGTGAAGTGGACTCCGAGGAAGGGGAACCGAGGGTCAGGCACCGGGTAGATGAGGGCCCGGACCAGGTGAGCCTGGGCCGGGTCGAGGGTGTAGTACTCGCCCCGGAAGGGGAGGATCTGGACATCGGCCTCGATCCCGGCGAGGGCCGCCACCCGGTCGGAGTGCAGACCGCCACAATTGACGAGGAGCCGGGCCGAGAACCGATCGTCTTCGGTGATGACATCGACCCCATCGATGGTGTGATCGATCCGGGTCACCGGTCGACCGAGATTGAGAACGGCACCCGAGACCCTCAGGTCGGCGGCGACTGCGTCGGCGACTGCGGCGAAGTCGGCAACACCGGCCTCGGGCACATGAAGGGCGTCGATCCCGGTGGCTGCCGGCTCATGCTCGGTGATCCCGCTGGGACCGAGCCGGCGCAGCCCGGCAAGGCCATTGGCACCCCCCCGTCGCTCCAACTCGTCCAGAGCCGGGATCTCGGCCCCGTCGGTGGCGATCACCAACTTGCCGGAACGCTGATGGGTGATCCCGTTGGTCTCGCAGAACTCATACATCTCTTTGGCACCGGCCACGGCGAGCCGGGCCTTGAGCGACCCAGGTTTGTAGTAGAGACCGGAGTGGATGACGCCACTGCTATGACCCGACTGATGGGTGGCGACTCGATCCTCTTTGTCGATTAGGAGCAGCGAGACACCGGGATGACTGGCGGCCAACGCCCGCCCCACCGACAGGCCCACCAGGCCACACCCGACGATGCAGACGTCGTAGTGCCGCGCCACCTAACCCGACCTCGTCTTCCATTCCTCGATCTGACGCTGGACCTCGGCAGCGTTGAACCAGGCGTTCTCGTAACTGATCAGCCCGTCTCGCACCTCGAAGATGTGAAGGATGCGGACCCGCACCGGGGCCCCTGCGCCCGACATCCCGGACCACTCCCCCTCGACATGACCGGTGAGGATCGACTCGTCGACCACAAAACGCCCGTCTTCGCCGGAGAACCGGCGGACCGTCTCGAGATTGACGTCGGGAATGGCATCGATGATCGCGGAGTACACCTGGCCCACCTGGGCTTTGCCGGAGAACGGTGAGTCGGGGTGGGTGACATCGTCCCATACGATGTCGTCGGTGTAGGTGGCCAGGGTCTCGGCCACATCGTGGGCGTTCTCAGCGGCGAAATGACGGTCGATGATGTCCATGGCTGTTCCTCGAAGACTCCCCCTGGGCCACTATCGGGCGTGCCACCACTCGCGTAACGAGGAGCAGCGCATCTGGTCGTCGAACTCGAGGAGGAAGACACCGTTCAGCTCGACCGGGGCGCCTGTCGAGGTACGCTCGAACCTGGCGGACCAGAGGGCGACTCCGGAGCCATCGAAGACGCCGACCACCTCGCTGTCGAAGTCGACATGGCCTTGATCCTCGGTGACCGACACCCAATACTCCCTGACAGCGGCGCTTCCCTCGAAGGGGGCGTCATATGGAGACTCGTGATAGAGGGCGTCGGGGCTGAACAAAGCAGCAGCAGCGTCGGGGTCCCGTGTTACCCAGGCCGATCCGTAGGCGGCGAGCCAGTCCTGAAGCTGTGATGCGTCCATGGGGCCGATCCTATCGAGGACTCTGGGGGCGTGTGATAAGCCTCACTGCACAGTTGGCCCTCGAGGGTATATCCTCGGATGACCACACGCCGGGACCGGAGACCCGGGTGTGGGAAGGAGTGCGGTTGTGAGCGGATCTGTGGTGATCGTCGGTGGGACCGGCGGGTTGGGCCTGGAACTCGCCCGCCACTACCTGAATGCCGGGAGCCCGGTGGTGATCACGGGGAGTGACGATTCCCGAGCCCGTCATATGGCCTCCGACCTCGGAGAAGGGGCTTCCGGGATCGGCTTCGACCTCGCCGACCCGGCATCGATCCGGCCCGCCCTATCCGGCCTGG
>JBBDML010000002.1:0-20753 GCA_040878345.1 Acidimicrobiia bacterium
CTAGGCGCCTCGCATCAGGTTGTCGAAGGTGAGGCGGCGCGTGGGTGCCAGGAGCAAGACCTCGCCATCATGGGACATCCAGAGATGGGGACCGGTCTTCAGCCATACCTTCTCGGGGAAGGCGGTCAGACCCAACCGCTTCCGAGCCGACGGTGGCCGGTACACCAGGACCTCGGGGCATGGCGCCCCGAGGGCGTCGAGCGAGCCCACCAGCTCATAGCTGCCAAACAGTGCGGCCATCGCCTCTGCCGGGTCGATCGGGCCCGCAGAAGAGAACCAGTCGACCTCGCCACAGTGGGGACAGGCGGTGATCGCAATCCGGCCGACCCATACCGGCTTGTGCTCGCAGAGTTCCATGTCCCACAAACTAGGGGCCGGGTGTGACAGTTTTTTGCCCCGGCCGGCGGCCGGGCCACGCAAAGGGTCTTTCGCCCGTATGGCAAAGGGAGCCGAGCGATCACGATGGGGGAGAAGGAGGTGGCATGGACTCGATCTCTAGAGAGGAAGCCCTGGCCGTGCTGGGCTCCGCCCCGGTGGCGCACATCGGCGTGATCGAGGGCGGTGAGCCATACGTGACGCCGATGTCCTACGTGGTAGACGGCGAGCGGATGTTGTTCAGGACGATGGCGGGGCGGAAGCTGGAGGGGATCAGGATCAACCCGGTGGTCTGCGTCGAGGTCTCGAAGTACGACAACGCCACCGGTGACTGGGTGAGCGTCATCGTCAGGGGAACTGCCACAGAGACCGAAGACGATGAGATCAAGACTCTCACCATCACCAAGCTCCTCGACAAGTACCGCGAGGTGGTGGGCTCCCCGCTGAGCACTGGCGGGATGCAGCCAATGTCCGGTTTCCCCCATGTCGTTGTGGTGTCCATCGACGAGATCTCGGGGATGGTCTCCGGTCGCGGGTGGGGCCATCGGACCAAGCCGGGGCGGTTGTAGTTGTTCGTCCACTACAGCACCATCGTCCCCCTCGGGCTGAGTGAGGTGGAGCGTCGTCTGGACCACGTCCGCGCCGACCTCGAGGAGTGGGCCGACGCCGCTTATCGAGAGGGTGAGGAATTGCGCGCCCGGGTCGGGCCAGTAGGCGCATTGGCCAAGTCGGTTGCCCTGGAGTTGGGGCTGGCCGAGATCCATCGGCGCGGGGTCGTCTACCCGGTGCACTGGTCTGCGGTGGGAGCCGGGGCGATCTTTCCCGAGCTGAGGGCGGACCTGGTGCTATCTCAGCTCGGTCCGGGTCGGACCACGCTGACCCTCGATGGCACCTATGAACCGCCTCTGCGGGCAGTGGGTCGGTTCCTCGACCGGGCTCTCTTGGGCCGGGTCGCCGAGGCCACCGTTCGCAACTGGGTGGATCGAATGGCCCGGGCGGTCAGCAGCCCCGAGGGCTAGGCGATCGGCATACGGAGCATCACGGTGGTGCCGGCGCCAGCAGCGCTCTTCACAGTCAGCTCTCCCCCCAACATCATGGCCCTGGTGCGCATGTTGGCCAGCCCCATCCCGAGATGGCTCCGCGACTGGTCGAACCCGATGCCATCGTCTTTGATCTCGAGCCATGTCTCGCCGTCGGTGGTCGAGAGGATCACGTCGACGGTGCCGGCCATCGAGTGCCTGAGCGCGTTGGAGAGGGCCTCGGTCGCCAGCATCAAAATAGCCTCGTCGTGAGGACCGGGGCGGTCTCCGGGGTTTTCCACAGTGAGCCTCACCCGGGTCGGATAGGCTGATCCCATCCTCGATACCAGCTCCTGGAGACGTTCACCAAGTGGGACCGTGGTCTGTGCGGCGTCCTTCAGCTCGAAGATGTAGTTGCGGAGGGTGTTGACCGACTGATCCAACCGGTCGACCGAGTCATCGAGCAACTGGCCCGACTTCTCATCATCGAGCCTGGCGGCCAGCACCTGCAGACCGAGCCCGACGGCGAAGAGGTCCTGGATCACCGAGTCGTGGAGGTCACGTGCGATCCGCTGCCTCTCCTCGACCACCGCCAAGCCCCGGAGACGGGACTGGAGGCGGGCGGTGTGCACCGCGGCGCCCGCGATTCGACTCAGGGCCTCCACCATGACTACGTCGTCATCGGTGAACCCGCCATCTTTGTCGGTCAGATAGAGATTGCCGAAGGCCCGTTCACCGACTGCCACCGGGACCCCGAGGAAAGTGCTCATCGCCGGGTGATTCGGGGGGAATCCATGCGAGTCGGGGTGATCGGCGATGACGTCGAGGACAATGGCCATGTTCTCCCTGATCACGGTTCCCAGAACCCCTCTCCCCGTAGGCAAGTGGCCGATGAGACGGGCGCGATCCTCATCGATGCCGTCGTAGATGAAGTCGGACAGGACTCCATGGTCTCCGAGGACCCCCAAGGCGGCGTAGGGCGCCCCGGTGGCCCGTCTCGCCTCACTGACCAGACGACGGAGCAGCGCTTCAAGGTCGCCCTCCCCGACGACTGCGGCCGCCGACCCGATGAGGGTCGACAAGCGGTTGAGGGCGGGGCCGTCGGCCACAGTCGGACGTTACCGGTGGCTACCGTTGAAGGATGAGCGGTCTTCGGGTGCTGCTGGTGGATGACCACGAGGTGGTTCGCGCCGGGCTCAAGGCATTGATCGAGGCGCAGCCGGACATGACCGTGGTTGGTGAGGCGGCGGGAGCCGATGAGGCGGTCCGTCGCGTGGGCTACGACACCCCCGACGTGGTGGTCCTCGACGTCCGACTCCCCGACAAGAGCGGTGTCGAGGCATGTCGGGACATCCGCTCCCGATTCCCCGAAGTGAAGGTGCTGATGCTCACCTCGTTTGCGGATGAAGAGGCTTTGATGGCGGCGATACTCGCCGGGGCATCGGGGTATGTCCTCAAGAGGATCCGATCCGATGACCTCCTGGGCGACATCCGACGGGTGGGCGCCGGCGAGTCCCTCCTCGACCCCGAGATGACCGAGCGTCTCTTTACCCGTCTTCGCAGCGGGTCAGAGGACGATCCGCTCCTCTCACGTCTCACCAAGCAGGAGAGGGTCATCGTCACCCACATCTCGAGTGGCCTCACCAACAAGCAGATCGCCGATGAGATGTTCCTCGCCGAGAAGACGGTCAAGAACTACGTCTCGACCCTGCTGGCCAAGATGGGGATGAGCAGGCGCACCGAGGCGGCGGCCTACGTGGCCAGGGCCCAGGCTGCAAAAGGGGGGCCGGTGATCGCCGAGAGCTGGGACGAGACCTGACCGCGAGCCGGGCTAGAGCTCGATGATCGGCATCTCCTGGGTGTCCTCGATCCGAGACCCGGGGACCAGCAACACGGGCAGGCGCGAATTGACCATGACCCGGGCCGAAACACTTCGCCAAGCCTCCTCGGTGAACAGGCGCCGTGTCGCCCCCAAGATCACCAGCTCGGCTCCCACCGCCTCGGCGGTTTGGATGATGGCCTCGGCGGGGTCGTCACCTTCGACGAACCTCACCTCCGAATCGATGTCGGCGGCGGCCAGGGCGGCGCAGATCGGGTCGACCGCTCGCCGACCCCGCTCCTCGAGGTAGCGGGCAGCCTTCTCCTCGGCGGAGGCTGTCGAATCCGGGGCATCGTCGAGGAAAGAACGGCGGACGTTGTCGTCGAGGGACTCGAGGAACGATCGGGGAACGCGTACCACTGTCATCACCGTCACCTGCTGATGGTCGCCGATCAGCATCCTGCACAAGTCGGCGACCGGCGCAGCAGGGAGCACGCCGGTGGTGGCGACGAGGATGCGCACACGGCGACATTAGGGTCGGTGACTCGTCTCCGCGGATGGGAACACCCGGGCAACCAACTGATCAACGAGGTGGCCCGGGCCAGCTACCGTCGGTTGTCAGCGAGGAGTGGAATGAAGGTCTCAGTCGAGGGCAAGGTCGCGGTTGTCACCGGCGCCAGCCGGGGCATCGGGCTGGCGACCGCCCTGGAGCTGGCCAAGAGCGGTGCGGCCGGGGTCACCATCACCTCCAGGAAGCCGGAGACCATATCCGAGGCCAACGCCGAACTGGTGGCGGCCGGTGTCGCGCCCGGGCTGATCCTGGCGTTGCCCGCTCGAGCCGACTCCGAGGAGGCGGCCGACGAGACTGCCCGTGCCACGGTGGAGCGATTCGGCGCCCTCGACATCCTGGTCAACAACGCCGGCACCAACCCGTCGGCGGGCGGTCTCATGGAGGTCGACCTCGGGGCCCTCGACAAGACATGGGCGGTCAACATGCGAGCCCCTTTGCTTTGGGTGCGCGCCGCCTATCACGCCTGGATGGGGGAGCACGGTGGGGCCGTGGTCAACGTCGCCTCGGTCGCCGGGCTCCGACCCAGCCCGGTGATGGGCGCCTACAACATCTCCAAGGCGGGGCTGATCCACATGACCCGCCAGCTCGCCCACGAGCTGGCACCAAAGATCCGGGTCAACGCGGTGGCGCCTGCAGTGGTCAGGACCCGGCTGGCAGGGATGCTCCTCGAGGACGAGCAGATGACGGCCAGGCTCCACCCGCTGGGAAGGGTGGGCGAGCCAGAGGACGTCTCCCGGCTCATCGTCTACCTGGCCTCGGATGCGGCCTCCTGGATGACCGGTGCCATCGTCCCCATCGACGGGGGTGTGCTGGGAGCGGCCTCGACTGGGATCTCGTAGATGAGAAGCCACCCTGCCCCCGATCCCGACCTGGCCCTCAGCTATTTGGAGGGCCGATCCCCCGAGTCCGAGCTCTTCGAGCACGCCGCCGCTCTGCGGGACCAGGGACGGGGCCGGGTGGTGACCTACAGCCCAAAGGTGTTCATCCCCCTGACAACCCTGTGCGTCGACCGATGCAGCTACTGCACTTTTGCCAAGCCACCCGGTGCGGGTGGCGCCTATCTGGAGCCCGATCAGGTGCTGGCGGTGGCTCGGGCCGGCGACGCCGCCGGGTGCACCGAGGCCCTGTTCACCCTGGGTGACCGGCCTGAGGAGAGATGGACCCAGGCTCGCGACTTCCTGGAGGCGAGGGGCCTGTCCTCAACCATCGAATACGTGGCCGAGATGTCGGCTCTGGTCATCGGGGAGACTGCTCTCTTCCCTCATGCCAACCCCGGTCTCCTCGACGACAGCGCAATGACCATGCTCAGGCCGACCAACGTATCCATGGGGATGATGCTGGAGAACATCTCTCCCCGTCTCACCGAGCCCGGGATGCCACACCATCGCACCGTCACCAAGCTCCCCGAGCTGCGGGTGGCCACCATCGAGGCCGCGGGCCGGCACCGCGTACCCTTCACCACCGGGATCCTGGTGGGGATCGGCGAGTCCACCACGGAGATCGTCGACTCCCTCTTCGCCCTGAGGGGGCTCGCCGACCGCACCGGTGCCGTCCAGGAGGTGATCATCCAGAACTTCAGGGCGAAAGCGAACACCCCGATGCGAAGGTCGGCGGAGCCGGTGCCCCGCTGGTTCGCCAGAGTGGTGGCGCTGGCCCGCTGGATAATGGGGGCGGAGGCCAGCGTCCAGGTGCCCCCCAATCTCACCGAGAGCTACGAGATCTATCTCGACGCCGGTATCAACGACTGGGGCGGGGTCTCGCCGCTGACCATCGACTGGGTGAACCCGGAGGCCCCATGGCCCCATCTGGGAATGCTCGAGGAGCGAACCAGGTTGGCCGGTTTTGAGTTGCGAGCGAGGCTTCCCGTCTACCCCGAGTACATCAACGAGGATTGGATCGATCCCGGCCTGTTATCGAGGGCCCGATCAGCAACGGGCTCCGACGGCTTGGTCATCGTCGAGGATCGGCTGGTGATCCGATGAGAGTGACCTTCCTCAGGGCTCGGCCCGGCGACTCGCTGGCCGAGCCAACCGCGGTCAGCCGAAATCGCGAAGGGACCACAGTCATCGAGATCGAGTCCCCGACAGCCGAAGACCTTGCAGCCGCCGTCGCCGGTGGGATCCTCGTCGTCGGCGGATCGGTCGGAGGCCCCCAACCTGCGGCCTGGGTGGTGTCACCCTCGGACGCACTGGAGCTGGCCCGCCAGGGAGCTTCCCCGTGGCGTCTCACGATTCGCAACGAGGGCAGCAAGGAGTCGATCCTCGACGCCCTTGCCAGGAGCCGCGCCCGATACCTGAGGGCCCGACGCTCAGAGATCGACGCCGCGCTCCATCTGACCGCCCTGCCGGGGATCGATGCAGCCGTCTCTGTCTTCGTTGACGATCTGGAGCAGGCCGGCGCCGCGGTCGCTGATGGGGCCACCGATCTTGTCTTCAGAGATTGGAGCGCCGAGCGGATCGGTGAGCTGAGGGAGGCGCTGGCGCCCGTGGACTTGGTCGAGCGGACCGCTTTCCCCCTCGGCGTCGAGATTGACGAGGCAAGGGAACTCCTGCCCGGGCCGGTGTTCACCACCTGGCTTCATCTCGTCGATGGCTCGGGAGCAGCCCGTCCTCGGTACAAATGGGCGCCCGGCCTCGATCTCCCCCTGCCGGTCCCTCCGGGGAGGCTCTCGGCGGAGTGGCCCGATGCGATGTGGGTCGAAGGGGCCGCCCCCGAGGGTCTGGAGGGAGCGGGTGACCTTCGGCCCGTGCTCGAGCGCGCCCTGGACGGCATCCCGCCCACCATCCCCGAGTTGGAGGCACTGTTCTCGGCGAGGGGAGACCAGGTCGACGCCGTCGGGTTCGCCGCCGACCAATTGAGGAGAAGGGTATCTGGTGACACGGTCACCTATGTGGTCAACCGGAACATCAACTACACCAACCTCTGCTACTTCAAGTGCGGGTTCTGTGCCTTCTCCAAGGGGCCGAAGTCGCTCAACCTTCGTGGCGACCCGTACTTGATGGGGATCGACGAGATCGTGGGCAACGCCCGTGAGGCATGGGACCGCGGGGCCACCGAGGTGACACTCCAGGGGGGCATCCACCCCGACTTCACCGGGAACTTCTACATGGAGGTGGTCAAGGCGATCAAGGACCAGCTTCCCGACATGCACATCCATGGGTTCACCCCGCTCGAGGTTTGGCAGGGAGCCGAGACCCTGGGCATCCCCGTGGCCCGCTTCCTCACCGAGTTGCGGGACGCCGGGCTGGGGACCCTCCCCGGGACCGCCGCCGAGATCCTCGATGACAGCGTCCGGACGCATCTCTGCCCCGACAAGATCCGGACCTCCCAATGGGCCGAAGTGATGATCACCGCCCACGGGCTGGGCCTGAGGGCAACGGCAACCATCATGTTCGGGCACATCGACCATCCGAGATCATGGGCCAACCACGTCGGGGTGATCAGAGAGATACAGCGGCGCACCGCTGGGTTCACCGAGATAGTGCCGCTCCCCTTCGTTCACATGGGCTCGCCCATCTTCCTCAGAGGGCGCTCCCGGCCCGGGCCCACCTGGGACGAGGTGGCCCTGATCCACTCGGTGTCCCGAATCGCCTTCCACGGGCTGATCGACAACATCCAGGCCTCGTGGGTGAAGCTGGGACTCGATGGGGCAGCCCGCCTCCTCGACGTCGGGTGCAACGACCTCGGGGGGACCCTGATGGGCGAGATCATCACCAGGTCGGCGGGCGCCTCACACGGCCAGGAGGTGACTCCGGCCGAGTTCAGGGCGGTCATCGAGGGCGTGGGGAGAGTGCCCGCATTGCGAAACACCACCTACGAGGTGTTGAACCGGGTCTAACCCCGGTAGCTGAGCCCTCGCGGGGCGGTGGCAAACCCCCACTCGGCCAGGGTCGGTGCCAGGGGAGTGCCCTGCACCGGTTGCCCGTTGACCGTGCTCAACGTGAACTTGCGATGCCGTGCCCCCACCTGGGCCAGTGTGGCGGCAACCGCTGCCAGCCGCTCGGTGCCTCCCTCGAGGAGCAGTAGCCCCTTGCGCGACCGGTCGAGATAGCCGACCAGCGCCCCATCGTCCAAGAGCACATAGGCGCCGGCCTCGCGTGCCAGCCGGCCTTCGGCCAGGTCGGGCCAGGGGAGGGCGCCGCCGTAGACATTCGCCGGGTCGGTCGCCGCCAGCACGATCGGCCCCGCCGATGACGATCCCCGAAGCCGGTCGACGGCTCCCGGCAGGGCGAACTGGGCGCCGCCAAGCCCCTCGACGAAGTAGCCGCGGCGAATCCTCCCGGACTCCTCGAGATGGCTCAGCACGGGATACAGGGCGCTGAACCCGCCAGGAAAACCCTCGATGGCAACCGTGGACCTGGTGACCACTCCATGTCTGTCGAGTATCACCTCGGCCCAGGCGGCGGCTCGCTCGGTGTCGGATGCGGCATT
Source organism: Acidimicrobiia bacterium (assembly GCA_040878345.1). Classification (GTDB taxonomy): domain Bacteria; phylum Actinomycetota; class Acidimicrobiia; order Spongiisociales; family ZC4RG35; genus ZC4RG35. The sequence continues at coordinate 8,216 of JBBDML010000002.1, forward strand.
CCTCACCGCGGTCCTGGTCAGCGACCACCGGCCGCCGGCGTGAGCCGGGAATCGCGCCGAGAGGGTGGGCCGGCCCGGTGACCTGGCCTTGCGCCTCCCGAGATAGGCGCGGACCGGCTCGAAGGTGTCGTTGGTGATGTGACCCGACCACACCAGGTCCCAGAGATCCTCCAACCTGACCTCCGGGTCGCCACCCCCGGTCGCCTCGTACAGGTCCCGGAAGAAGCTGGCTCCGTTGTCGCCCAGAAACGAGAGGATTGCCTCCTTCCCCGGTGAGCCAAGGTCCTCCTGGTCGGGGCCGGCCCACAGGGAGGTCAGGACGTCGCGGGGGTAGAGGGCGACCCTCCCGTCGCGGGCCCCGATCCGCCCCTGGCCGACCCAGATCAGCTCACCTGAGAGCAGCAGCGAGTCGACCCCGGTTGCGGGGTCGGCCACCCGGGCCGCCAGGACATCCCGTTCCAGGACCGATGCCGGGATGGCGGTGCCGGTCAAGGTTCGGACTGCATCTCGAAGACCGTTGACACCGCGGAGCGGGTCGGGTCTCACCCCCTGCCAAGCCGGCGTGAATCTACCCAGCGCCCGGGGCTCGACCGGCTCGATCTCACTGCGGAGCAACGCCAGCGAGCGACGCTTGAGCCGGCGAAGTACCTCACTGTCGATCCACTCGCGGCCATCGCCACCGGGTCGGAAGGCCCCCTCCACAATCCGCCCCGCCTGCTCCAACCCGCGGAGCACCGTCTCGACCACGCCATTTGGCATGCCGAGCGCAGTTGCGGCGTCGCCGACGCTGAATGGCCCGTGGGTGCGGGCATATCGACCGATCACGTCGCCGAGGGGATCGGCGACCGGTTCGAGGAAGACATGGGGGACACCTGGTGGCGGTGGGGCGCCTATCGCATCCCTGAGCCGGGCCACATCCTCGATGGCGGCCCACCTCGCCGATCCCCCGACGACCATCTCCGCCACGCGCCTCTGGTCGACAAGCACCTCGAGCGCCTCACCGACGTCGAGCATGGCGGATCGGGCGTCGATCTCCCCCTCGGTCAGCGGGCCGAGGTCGCGGAGCATGTCATGGATCCGATCGACGGTGTTTGCGGTCCGACTCTCGACCAGCCATTGCAACTCCAGTTCGACGGCTACCACCACCTCAGGGTCGATCAACTCCCGGAGCTCGCCCTCCCCGAGGAGCTCCCTGAGCAGGGTGCGGTCCAGGCTGAGGGCGGTGGCCCTTCGCTCGGCCAACGGGGCATCGGCCTCGTAGAGGTAGGCGGCGATGAAGGAGAACAGGAGAGACGAGGCAAACGGGCTGGGCCCGGTGGTGTCGACCGCCGCCACCCTGATTCGACGCGATCGGATGTCTCCGAGGACCTGATTGAGGGCGGGTAGGTCGAAGTCGTCGTGGAGGATCTCCCGATACACCTCGAGAAGGATCGGGAACGAGCTGAATTGGCGGGCAACGCCGAGCAGCTCTGCCGAACGGCGTCTTTGGAGCCAGAGGGGCGTCCTCTCACCGGGACGGCGCCGCGGCAGGAGCAGCGCCCTTCCCGCGGCCTCACGGAACCGCCCGGCGAACATTGCAGTGTCGGCGAGGTGGTCGATGAGAAGGCCCTCGGTCTCCTCGGGCTCGAGAAGGAAGTCGTCGTGATCGGGCGGGTCATCGGCGTCAGGAAACCGGAAGGCGATCCCGTCGTCGGACCAGATGGCGTCGACGTCGGTTCCGTAGCGGGTCCGGAAACGATGACGCAGCGCCAATGCCCAGGGGGCATGGACCCTGGCCCCAAGGGGCGAGAGGAGCACCACTCTCCAGTCGCCGATCTCGTCGCGGAACCGCTCGATCACGATGGTCTGGTCACTGGGCAGATAGCCGGTGGCTTGCCTTTCCTCGTCGAGATAGGCGAGGAGGTTGCCGACGGCATAGTCGTCGAGCCGGTATTGCTCCGACAGCACCGAACCTGCTCGTTCCCCAAGCCCCGCCGTCTCTCTGACGAATCGTCCGATCGCCCGCCCGGTCTCGATCGGCCGCCCCAGGACATCACCCTTCCAGAAAGGCATCTTGGGAGCGGCATCGGCCGGGGCCGGGACCACCTCGACTCGGTCATGGGTGATCCGACTCATCCTCCAAGTGGTCGATCCGAGGAGAAAGGTGTCGCCTTCTCGGCTCTCGTAGACCATCTCCTCGTCGAGCTCACCCACCCTGCTCCCGTCGGGGAGGGTCACCCGGTAGAGGCCACGGTCGGGGATGGTGCCCGGGTTGGTCACCACCAGCTGGCGGGCCCCAGGGCGGGGGGCAACCTCGTCGCTGGCGCGGTCCCAGGTGACCCTGGGCCGGAGCTCGGCGAAGAGGTCGGACGGGTAGCGGCCCGAGAGCATGTCCAGGGTGGCATCGAAGACCTTGCGGCTGAGCTCGGCGAAGGGGGCGGCCCTCCTCGCCAGGTCGAACAGATCGTTGCTGGTGGTCCCGGCGGTGGCGACGACATGGGCCACCACCTGTTGGGCGAGCACGTCGAGAGGGTTCTCGGGCATCCTGGTCTGCTCCACCCGGCGCTCCATCATCTCCCTGGCCACCACCGCTGATGCCAAGAGGTCGCCCCGGTACTTGGGGAATATCCGTGCCCGTGACACCCCACCCACGTGGTGCCCCGACCGACCTACTCGCTGCAACCCCGAAGCCACCGATGTCGGCGACTCCACCTGGATCACCAGGTCTACCGCGCCCATGTCGATTCCCAACTCGAGAGAGGACGTGGCCACCACTGCCTTGAGCTCTCCCCGTTTGAGGGCCTCCTCGATCTGGAGGCGCTGCTCCCGGGAGACCGAGCCATGGTGGGCTCGGGCCAGCTCGATGCCGGCCAGATTGTTGATCTCGGCGCAGATACGCTCAGCGAGTCTCCGCGAGTTGGCGAAGACGATGGTGCTGGAGTGGGCGCGGATCAGGTGGAGCAACTCCGGATAGATGGCGGGCCAGATCGAGCGGGTCGACTTGGCGTCGGGATCGAGAGGGTCTGGGTCCCCCGGCTCGCTCATGTCTGCCACCGGGACCACGATCTCGATGTCGAGATCGCGTTTGCCGACGACGTCGACGATCGTCACGGGACGCGGTGTCCACACCTCCCCTTCCAGGGTCCCCCCGCCGAGGAAGCGGCCGATGGTGTCGAGGGGTCGCTGGGTGGCCGAAAGCCCGATTCGCTGGGGAGACTCGTGGGTGATCTCCTCGAGACGCTCCAAGGAGATGGCAAGGTGGGCACCCCGCTTCGACCCGGCGACGGCATGGACCTCATCGACGATCACCCATCGCACGGTGCGGAGGGTGGAGCGCACTGCCGACGTCAGCATCAAATAGAGCGATTCGGGGGTGGTGATCAGGATGTCCGGAGGGTTGCGTTCCATGCGCCGCCGGTCCTCCTGGGTGGTGTCACCGGTGCGGATGAAGGTGGTCAGCTCAGGGAGAGGCTGATCTCCGAGACGCTGGGCGGCGTGCCGGATCCCGGCAAGTGGGGCCCTCAGGTTTCTCTCTACGTCATGGGCCAATGCCTTCATAGGCGACACGTAGAGGACCCGGCATCGGGCGGACCGCTCGGGGATGGGCTCGGTCAGCAGCCTGTCGAGGGTCCAGAGGAAGGCGGCAAGGGTCTTCCCCGACCCGGTAGGCGCATGGATGAGGGTGTGGTCGCCGTTGGCGATCGATGGCCAGCCACGGGCCTGAGCTTCGGTGGGCGCCAGGAAGGAAGCCTCGAACCAGGCCCTCGTCGCCGGGTTGAACGCCCTCAGCGGATCCACGCCCCGAAGGTATCAGGGGCGGGGGACAAGATCGCCACCAGTTGTTCGTGGGGTGGAAGACGGAGCGGTTCGGCGACTAGGCGATGAGCTCGACCGGTAGCCGGTCGATCGCTGCCAACTCGAGGAACACCTCGACCACTGTCGGGTCGAACTGGGTGCCGGCGTTGTTTCGGATCTCGGTGACCGCGAACTCGACCGGGAGGGCCGGCTGATATGCCCTCAGCGAGGTCATTGCATCGAAGGCGTCGGCAACCAGCACGATCCGGCTCAGGATGGGGATGGCGTCTGCGGCCAGGCCGAACGGGTAGCCCCGGCCGTCGTAGCGCTCATGGTGATACAGGATCGCCTCTGCGACCTTGGGATCCATCCGGTTACGGGTCATGGCAAACCCCAGCTCGGGGTGACGTCGCATCAGCTCTCGTTCCTCCTCGTCGAGAGGACCCGGCTTGCCCAGGATCCCGGGGTCGAGGTGGATCTTCCCCACGTCGTGCAGGACTCCTGCTAGGGCGAGGCGATCGAGGTCGTCCTCACCGAGGCCGACTCCCAAACCGAGGTTGACTGCGAGGTCGGCAACCCGGTGGACGTGGCCATGGAGGTCTTCGATCACGTCCTCCATGACCTCGATCAGTATGTCTTTTGGAAGTTCCCGCATATTGATGCCACCTGGGCAGAGGAAAGTCTGGGCCATGGCGACGATCCCGGTATGGGTCCACGGTCCCAATCGACCTAGGCCCGCCCGAGCCTCGTGATAGTGGTTTTCGACCCGTAGGGCCGCTTGCTTTAGCTGGCCGGGTCTCGGTCCTGGAGCCGGGCCAGATAACCGGCCACGGCCTCTTCATGCTCGGGTGTGGAATGCGCCACGGCTTGAAGGGCGGCGGAGAGCTCGAGGAAGGCGTCCAGGTCCATGTTACGGGCAAGGCGGAGGAGGCGTTTGGCGAGCGTCACCGCCGGCCGGGGCTTGGAGGCGATCGCCCGGGCCAGCCCCATGACCCGCTCCTCGATGGCGGTGCCGGAGACCACCTCCAGCAGGATCCCGATGGCCACGGCTTCCTCCGCCTCGACCCGGCGTGCGGTGAGGGCAAGCTCGGTGGCGCGTTGCCATCCCACAACCCTGGGGAGGAGCCATGCCCCACCGTCGCCAGGGATGATCCCCATTTCGATGAAGGTGTGGGCGAAGCTGGCCCGGGGCGTCCCGATGCGGAGATCGCATCCAAGGACCAGATCGAACCCGGCGCCGATAGCCGGCCCGTCCACTGCGGCGATGGTGATCAAGTCGGTGGTGGCGAGGTACCTGGTGAGCTGTTGGATGGTTCCGCGGTACCGCTCGGTCAACTCGGCCGGATTGCCGGCGAACAGGCCCTCTTTCGCCGCCATGTCCTTGACGTTGCCGCCCGAAGAGAAGGCCGGGCCCTCTGCCTCGATGACGAGTACCCCGACCTCGGGGTCGTCCTCCGCGTCCTGAATGGCGTCGAGGAGCTCCTCCAACATCTCCTCACCGGTGAGCGCGTTGCGGACCTCGGGTCGAGCCAGGGTGATCACCGCCACTCCTGAGGCAGACCGGACCCGGATCGAGCTCACACCAACCCCAGTCGGGCGGCCACCTCGAAGAACGCGCGGGCCCGATCGGGGTCGACCCGATTGTTGGCGTCACCGTCGACTTTGACCGAGGAGCCGACGATCACGGTGTCGGCCATCTCGACGAGATCGGCGAGATTCGAGGTGCCCGCCCCAGAGCCGACCACGACACGGGTCCCCTTCGGCACCGCTCCTGCAATCGTCCTCGCCTGACCCGGGTCCGGCGCCGAGCCGGTGCCCGGACCGGAGACGATCACCGCATCGGCCAACCCCCTGGCCACGGTGTCATGGGCGAGTTGGGCGGGGTCGGCGCCAGGTGGGGGCGTGGCATGCTTGACCATGACGTCGGCCCAGATCTCGACATGAGGGCAGAGCGCGGCGCGGGCCCTGGCCACCATGGCGGCGTCACCCACGATTGGCCCTTGATCGGTGTGCATCATCCCGATGAGGACGTTGACCCGAATCATCGAAGCCCCGGTGGCGGCCGCTATCGCCAGGGCCGATCCGGCGTCGTTGCGGAGGACGTTGACCCCGACGATGGCGCCGGTGGCCTCGATCACCCCTTTGACTGCCACCGTCATCGCGGCAATCGTGACGGCCGGCACCGTACCGGCATGGAACGGGGTGTCACCGAAGTTCTCCACCATCAGGGCAGGGAAACCGGCTGCGGTCAGGGCAAGGGCGTCTTCCTGGGCGGCGGAGATGACCAGGTCGATCGACCCGGTGAACCGCGGCGAACCGGGGAGAGGGAGAAGATGAACCATCCCCACCAAGCGGGGGATGGGGCTCACAGATATGCCTTGGCCACCCGTATCGCGGTCTCGGCGGTCTCGCCGGTCACCTTGAGATGGAGGTCGGTGGGCTTGGCCCTGTGGACTACCAGTCGGCCCCAGTCAGAGGCCGAGCCCTTGATCAACTGGTCGGTGTCGTCGGGGCCGTAGACCCATTTGGCATAGCCCGGGCCGATCACCTCGACCCGCACCGGCTCGTAGTGCTCACCCGCCTGCTTGAAGGCGTGGGGCAGCGTCTTCCAGCCGAGCCAGCACACATGACGGATCCTCTGGGTGTCCTCGACCTCGATTCCCAGGGTCTTGTAGATGTCGAGACCATGCATCCAGGTCTCCATGAGGCGGAAAGTGGCGAAGGTGCGTGCGCTCATGTCACCGGCAATCCACTGGACCCGGTCATCGGCGCTCATGTGGGACAGGGGCTCGACCACTTTGGCCCGCCCGCCACGCCACCACTCGATGACATCCTGAGGGCGCATCCCCCGCCCCTTCTTGATGGCGATCTTCTTCAATCCCTCGAGATCCGATGACTGCTGCCACTCGGCGACCCGCTCTCCACCATTGATGGCGTTGGCGCCGAGATCCTCGAAATCGGCGAGATGGGCGATGGTGTCCCGTACCGTCCAAGGCTTGTTCGGGGTGACCAGGTCCCAGACCTTTATCGGGATTCGCTGCAGCGACTGATCGAGGAACTGCTGTTCGGCTACCAGGTCGGAGAGGATGTCACGCACGGACCGATTCTAGACCCTCGGAGCCGTGTACTCCCAAGGCAGGCGGGTGGTCTACCAGGGTCTTTCTGCCATCTCTTCGGTCATCGGTGTCGGGATCTCCACCGTGTCCGGCAGTCGCGCCAACTCGTTGAGGCGGTCGATGAGCTCTCGGAGCCGGCCGAACCGGCGCCGATCGAAGTGGAGCGATATGCGCTCATGGTCGAGGGCGTCCCGGTCCTCGATCTCGGGGGCGGAAGGGATCGCCGGCTCGATCGCCCCGTCGACGAGCATGTCGGCGAATTCCTTGGATAGGGCTTCGAGTTGGAGGGTGTCCGGCGCCTGCCGGAGCCGGAGGACCAGGCGGCCGGAGGCATATCGCTGGGAGTGGTAGTTCGAATAGAAATGCGTTATGTGATCGCGAGCCTCGACCGGGTCGGTGGTATGAAGGAACAGGGCCAGGTCGGAGGCCGAGATCAGACCGTTGGCCAGTTGGACTTTCTCGATGAAGTCGATCACCGGGCCCCAGAACCCTGACCCGGGGGCCTCGAGGAGGACGATCGGGTGGAGGTCACTCTTCCCGGTCTGGATCAGGGTCAGCAACTCGAAGGCCTCGTCCAGGGTCCCCCATCCCCCGGGGAGGATGACAAAGGCATGCGACTCCTTGACGAAGCCGAGCTTCCGGGTGAAGAAGTACTTGAAGTTGACGGTCCGCTCCGGCGCCACGTAGCCGTTGGAGTCGGCCTCGAACGGCAGCCGGATGTTGACGCCGTAGGAGTTCTCGATCCCGGCGCCCTTGTTGCCCGCCTCCATGATCCCCGGTCCGGCACCGGTGACCACCCCCCAGCCATGTTCCACCATGAGCCGGGCGAACTCCTCGGTGAGGGCGTAGTTGGGGTTGTCGTTCCTGACCCGGGCTGAGCCGTAGATGGTCACCTTGGGCTCGTCGTGTCTGGAGAAGACCAGGTTGGAGTACCGCATCTCCTTGACCGCGGTGTTGATCAGCTTCAGGTCCCCGCGGGTGGCAGCGTCCCGGTGGAGCTTGAGGACGGTGGTCACCAATTCGGTGATCAGGTCCTGGTTTGGGTTGTCGGAGGCGTCGGCGACCAGTTGCCTGATCCGGGCGTCCAGATCCGGGTTGCCGAGGTCGTATGCCATGAGGCCAACGTACCCGCGTTTCAGCCCGCTGCGCGGAACGGCTTCAATGACGGCCCCCGGCGGACAACCGCGTTCCAGACGGTCTCGTAGTGGTCACGATCAAAGGCGTCGACCTGAGGGAGGACGAACTCGTCCCAGGCCCGGCGGAGCGGGTCGATGTCATCGGCGTGTACCACGAGGCCGGTGGGGATCCGATCCAGCACCGAGCGCAGCGACAGGGGGGTTTCCACCCTCACTCCGCTGTCGGGTGCCTCGAAGGAGGCGTTGATCTCGACGGTGAGCCTGGATATCGACTCCACGTACTCGTCGGCCATCCTCGGATAGCGCCTTCGGAGCATGGTCCTCACCTGGTCCTCACCGGGAAACCGCTTCTCCCAGATCACCCAGCGGTCGGCGAATGCCTTGTTGAGGGTTTGGGTCCCGGCGTAGTCGCGGATGTCGGTTGGGTTCATGGTCCCGAAGATCCGGACGTCGTCGCGAAGAGCGACCGTTTCCCCATATGGAAGGTCCAGGGCGGCATAACGGTCGAGTAGGCCGTGGAGGGCGAACAGGGTCTCGGCTCCGGCGGCGTTGAGCTCCGAGAGGTTCAGGAGTGAGGGCCCGCGCAGCGCCCGGGTGATGTCCCCGTCCTCCCAACGGCTCTCGGTCCCTCCTTTGCCATCCCCCTGGAGCCTGGTCGACCCGATCAATGTGACGTCACGGACCTCACCGGTGAGCGGGATCCGGAAATAGGGGAGGCCCATGGCGGCGGCGAACTGCTCGATGTCGTGGTCCTTACCGGTTCCCATGTGGCCCCGCACCGCGACATGGAGCGGGACCAGACCCTCGGCGCCGGAGCGGCGGGCCGCCTCCAGCTGGGCGAATCGATAGAGCATCCCGAGATCGACGTAGTGGGGGTCGGGCTCGGGGACCTTGCGCTCCCTGAAGGCCGCGTCGGGAAGGGCCGTGTCGATCTCGAACCGCTCCAGTTCGACCGGCAGTCCCTCGCCCTTGGGGTCCTCGAATCTCACCTTGTCAGGCAACTGCCTCCTCCTTGGTCATATAGCCCGATGCCCGCAGCCACCAGGTGTCCATCCCCGCCATCCCCAGACTTCGTCTCAGGGCGTGCCGGGTGCCATCGATCATGGCCCGGGCCAGGTGCTCGGGCCGCTCGACGACCTCGTGCCTCTTGTAGGCGACGTCGACGGTGTGATCTCCGATCCCGATCCCGATCACGGTCGCCCCACCCGACTCCACAGCCCCGACCGACTTGGAGAGGGCCTCGACCGATCCACGGGTCATCCCGTCGGCGAGGACCATCAGGATCCGGACGTCGGCGCCGAGACGCCCCATCCTCTCGGCAGCATGGATCAGGTTCATCTCGTCGACGTTCGCCGCCTTCTCGAACAGGGAGACCGGCGGGGCGCCGGTCGGGTTGCGCCGGGCGAGGGTGGCGGCTTTCCTCGGCTCCGAGGCGGTGAAGAACAGACCGGCGAGGGCGCCTCTCGAGTCTCGCCATCGACGGTCGAACGGCTTGACCAGATAGTGGTTCACCGTGGTGATCAGACGCTCGGCTGAGGCACCCTGGGTCTGTCTCAGACCTGAGGTGGCTGCAGCCCGCGCCCGGCGGTAGCTGTCCTCGCTGTCATGGGGGCGGGCGGCAAAGCCGCGGTTGAACAGCGCCACTTCGAAGTCGATCTGGAGCTCGTCACAGAGGAGCGCCATGGTCCAGGCGCCCAGCATGGCCGCTGACATCGCCCACGATGAGCCGGCGCCCAAGCCCCGGCCCGGGCTCAGCATCGACGCCGAAGCATCGACCAACAGCGACACCGCATAACGCCGCCTGGTGCGTGCCGCCCTGCGCTCGTAGAGCCGCTGGTAGAGACCGGCACCGATGAAGAGGGCCGCATGTGGCGAGACGTCGCCCTGGTCGAAGCCGGAGCGGAGGCCGCGGCGCTGGTTGGCAGCGAACAGGGGGAACAGCTCACCCGACACTCTCCTCTGGGCTACGTCCCATGACCGGGCCGCCCTGGCGATGGCTTCGAGACCTTCGGCGCCGAAAGTCGAGAACGCCGACGGTATCGGGGTCACGATCAACTTCCCGGCCTGGCCGGTGGGGAGGAAGACGTCGGGGGCCTGGCTCACCCTCAAGAGCTGCTCGGTCGACTCCTCGTCGGCGACATCCGATGGGCCCCTTCGGTCGGACACCCCGGCCTTGGCCTGGGCGGCCCTCCTCGTCTCCTGATACGACTCGGTGTCGTGGACGATCGGGGAGGTCATCCGCACCGTGTCGACCCCGGTGGCTGCGTCCTCTGCATCCCGATTCGCCGCAGCTCTCTTCTGCGGGTGGTTGGCACCATCGGGAGCCTCGGTGATCAGGCCATGGGCCCGGGCGATGGCCTCCAACTCCAGGGCGAGCCGGGCCACATACCAGGGGTCATCGGCTTCGGCCGCCATCCGGCAATGGTCGGAGGCCTCGTCGAGGGCGACCGCCGCGGCGGCCTCGAAGCGTCGCTCGAGTACATCCCTCTCCACATAGCTGCCGGTGAGGAGGAAGCACCCCAGGACGAACTGGCTGAGGGCCCCCGATTTGGCGATCGCCTGTCCGAGGGCGGAAAGATAGAGGTCCTGGAGGACCGAGCGAGCCCCAGGATAGGAGGCGAGGCCCTGAGCCTCCTGTCGGGCGTCTTCGAGACTGAAGAACAGGACTTCGGCCACCGGACGCTCGGTCCTTTCCAGAGCGGTCAGCAAATCGACCTCGATACCCTCGGGCGGCCCACCATCGATCGGCCAGTCGTCGGGGAGCTCTCTCACCTCGTCGAGGTTGGTCGAGACCAGATGCATCACCTCGTGGAGCGCTGAGGCGAGGGCGACCTCGTCGGGGGTGACCGGGGCATTGCGGTGGTATGCGGCCTGGAAGATTCGGGGGTCGCAGACGATCTCCTCATCGGAGGCGGCGGCCTCCGAGCCGAGACGCACCCTGAGTTGGGGGTTGTTGGAGAGACTCCGGGCCAGTCGGGTCACCGCTGGAGCCACCCGGAGGTATCGCCCCACCACGGCCTCGATGGCCCGGTCTTCGGGGCCGATCAGGTCGGCGAGAAGGGTCTGCTCGATTCCACGCATGACCGCTCATTGTCTCATGGGTGTCAAACCGGGATCGACGGGCGTTCCCGGTTGGCGATGGCGCCATTTACGCTTCGCATCGTGTACTACGACCTGACCACACTGCCCAACGGCCTTCGGGTCATCACCGAGTCGATGCCCTCACTGAGATCGGTGGCGCTGGGGTGCTGGGTCGATACCGGGACCCGCGACGAGAACGGCAACGAGGCCGGTGTCTCGCACTTCCTGGAGCACCTTTTGTTCAAGGGCTCCGAGAAGCTCTCCGCCAGGGACGTGTCGGAGACCTTCGATGCCATCGGTGCCGAGTCGAACGCCTTCACCTCGAAGGAGACCACCTGCTACTGGGCTCGCCTCCTCGACCAGGACCTGGGCACCGGTCTCGACATCCTCTCCGAGATCATCCAGCGTCCCGCCTTCCGCCCGCATGAGATCGACGCCGAGCGCCAAGTGGTGATCGAGGAGATCAACATGTCCGAAGACGACCCGGATGACGTCGCCTATGAGAATTTCACCAAGGCCGCATTCGCCGGGCACAACCTGGAGGCACCGGTCCTGGGGACGCGGGACTCGATCCGTGGCTTGTCTCGTGACGACATCAACGGGTACTGGAAGCGCCGATATGGGGCCGGCTCGATGGTGGTGGCAGCCGCAGGGTCGGTGGATCACGACCAGTTCGTGGGGATGATCACCGAGCGATTCGGCGACTGGTCGGGCGAACAGGTGCCCCACTATTTGGCGCCAGTGAGTCATCTTCCCGGAGTCGAAGTGACCCGCAGGGACACCGAGCAGGCGCATCTGGTGCTGGGTGGCCCGGGCCTCGATCGCGCCGACGAGCGACGGTGGGCCTTTGAGGTGCTCAACCACGTCGTGGGCGGGGGAATGTCGTCACGCCTGTTCCATGAGGTACGCGAGGAGCGCGGTCTGGCCTACGCCATCTATGGGTTCCGACTCTCCTACGCCGACAACGGCGCCTGGGGCGTCTATGTCGGGACGACACCGAGCCAAACCGACACCTGCATGAACATCATTCGCGCCGAGTTGGCCAAGGTGGTGGCCGAGGGCATCACCGAGGCAGAGCTGGAGCGTGCCAAGGGGTCGATGCGTGGAGGTCTGGCCCTGTCCATGGAGGACGCCAACAGCCGGATGATCCGTCTTGGTCGTGACGAGTTGTCGGGTATGCCCCATCTCTCCGTCGACGAGCGTCTGGAGAAGTTCGAAGGCGTCGACCTGGCCCAGGTGCAGAGTGTTGCCGTCGACCTCTACGGGGCCGAGACCAGGATGATCGGTGCGGTGGGGCCTTTCGAGCCCGCCGAGTTGGAAGGCTATCTCGAAGCCGTCTGAGCTCAGAACCAGGGCGGAGGCCGGGGTGTGGGGAAGGCCACCCCTATCTGGGTCGTTTGAGTCTGACCCTGGATGTTCCTCGTCTGACTA
>JBBDML010000002.1:20853-38564 GCA_040878345.1 Acidimicrobiia bacterium
GGCCACCCCTATCTGGGTCGTTTGAGTCTGACCCTGGATGTTCCTCGTCTGACTATGTGGAGTCCTTCGCGGTGGACCGCGATCTGATGGTGGTACCAGCACAGGGTGATGAGGTTGTGGGGGTCGGTTCGACCACCGTGTGACCAGGGAATGACATGGTGGATTTCGAGGCGGTAGCGGCTGGTGCAGCCTTCGACGGTGCATCCGGTGTCTCTGTGGAGGATGTGGTGGCGGAGTCTGCGGGGGATGGCTCGGGTTCGTCTTCCCAGGCTGAGTGGCTTTCCGTGCTCGGTGATGCCGATGACTTCGATGATGGCGTCACAGGTGATGGCTTTTAGGGTGTCGGGGCCGATCCGGGGCCCGGCGAGCACTGCCACCCCGGTTTGGCCACCATCTGGGGTGGCGGTGTGGGCGTCGATGGTCACCGCCAGGTCGACGGGTGGTGAGGTCTCCGGATCGCCGGTGGTGTAGAGACTGTCCTGGCAGATGGCGACCAGGGCCAATGCCCGCCGTTCGGCCACGCCGAGGGCCGTCTCGCCGGCGATGATCTCGTCGGCTCTCTGGTCGACGGCCTTTTCGACGATCCTGGAGTCGAGACCGGGGAGCTCTCCCCAGAACGAGACGGTGATGTCGTCGATGCTGGCTCCGAAGTTGAGATACCCGTTGATGTGTTTGTGTTCACGTTGCCGGGTCAACTTCCGGTGTTGGGCGACTTTTCTTCGCAGCTGGGCGATGTCGTATCCCTCATGGGTCTGACGCAGAGGTTGTGGGAGTCGGGCGAGCTGTTCGGCCCGGTCAAAACTGACATCACCCGATGCCAGCTGCTCTGCGACTTCGGGCGCCTCGTTGAGTCGGGTGGCGGTCCAGCAGATGGCCCGCGCCGTCTGGTGTGAGACATCGGCTCGGGCGGCTACCCAGTCGACGATCGACCGGTACCCGTCGGCATGATGGGACCGTCGGGACCGTTTCTCGCTGATGGCGGCCATCTCCACCGCCCGCCAGACGGCGATCTCGGATTCGCTCCGGATGATCATCCGGTCCAACTGGTCTTCAGAGAGTTTCTCCCACTCCATAGCCAACAACGTAGAACCCCCCTGTGACACGAAATCCCTGGCCCTCGCTTGGCGTTGGTAGCTTCCGGTCTGTGGACCCATTCCGGATCGCAGTCCCCGACGAGGTGCTCGACGACCTGCGTGAGCGATTGCATCGCACTCGGCTCCCCGCCCGCACATCCGCAGAGCCATGGTCTCTTGGCACCGATGTCGACTACCTCCGGGAGCTCGTCGGATATTGGGCGGACGGGTTCGACTGGCGGGCTACCGAGGAGTGGCTCAATGGCTTTCCCCAATACAAGGCCCGCATCGAAGGGCAACTGGTGCACTTCGCCTATCTCCGTTCCAACTCCCACCCGTCGGCTCCCGCTCCGATTCCGATCATCCTGACCCATGGGTGGCCATACACGTTCGCGGAGATGCTGGACGTGGTGCCCTACCTGGTAGACCCGGAGTCCCATGGCGGAGGGCGGGAGGACGTTTTCGATGTGGTGGTTCCATCCCTACCCGGATATGGGTTTTCCGAGCCGTTCGGCGAGAGGCCATTTCTGAGTCGGACGGTGGCCAGCATGTGGCACGACCTGATGACCGACTTGCTCGGGTATCGGCGCTACGCCACCTACGGCGAGGACGTGGGGACATCGGTGAGCGACTGGATCGCCGCCCTCTTCCCCGAGCATGTGATCGGCCTCTACTCCACCCACGCCGCCTTCCCGCCCGAGGATCGTCGTGAGGATCTGACTCCGGATGAGATCGCCTTTCGAGAGTGGCTCGCCGAGAAGTGGGAGCGGGAGAGCGCCTACAGCGCGATCCAGGCGACGAAGCCCGACACCCTTGCGGCGGGGCTCAACGACTCGCCCGCCGGTTTGCTGGCCTGGCTGGTCGAGAAGTTCAGGACCTGGAGCGGTGGGGAATCCGGGTTCGGCCGGGCCTGGACCAACGACCAGGTCCTCACCACCGCAACCTTGTACTGGGTGACCGGCACCATCGGGTCTTCATTTCGGCCCTACGTCGACAGCCGCCTCGAGGAGGGAGTCCCGCTCATCGAGGTGCCGGTCGGAGTGTCGATCCAGTGGGGCGAGCGAGGCTTCCCCCGCTCATACGCCGAACGCACCTATAAGGACATCCGGTTCTGGAACGACCTGCCCCGCGGTGGCCACTTCACCGCGAAACAGACTCCAGACCTTGTCGCCGCCGACATGCGTGAGTTCTTCCGAGAGTTGAGAGGCGTTTAGGTTGGCGGAAGGCGGCGGCGCGGCTAGCCGCCGAGGTCGAACTCGAGCGACATCGGTCGCTCGGCGAAGGTGATCACCCCTGCATCGGCTTCCACCTTCTCGATGACCAGGGCACCGCCCAGGTCCACCGACCCGTCACTGCTGGGCCAGCCCAGCATCAGGTAGGTGTCGACGATTCCGCCAGGAGAGGTCCACAGGATCGAGCTCTGGCCCTGCATCAACTGGACGAGCCGAGTCGCATCACCCACCGGGGAAAGGAGGCCCCCGGGCTCCGGTGACCGGAACACCGCGGTCGACGAGAGCCCCAACGCCACGATCAGCGCGGCGACGATGAGTCGTCGGGCGGAGAGACCGGAAGTGATCGCGTTAGGCATTCATGGTCACGCTAAGTGGCGGCGGACCACGGCTACACGGCTATTTCCACCAACTGCGAAAGGACTAGTCCGTAGATCAGGGCCAAAACCACCAGCATCACCACAGGTCCGAGCACGCCCCGGTCCCGTCTCGCCACCCACCTGGCGATGAGGAACCCAGCGGTCACCCAGAGCGTGATATCGAGGGGCCAGGCCAGCACGAGACCGTCGAAGAAAATCCCGAAGGCAGCCGAGATCGGGGCCCCGGCGTAGAGGAGGGTGAGGCCCAGGGTCTCACACGCCCCGCCACATCCGCTCCGGCGGGAGAGAGTCAGCCCCACGATCATGAAGGCCAGGCCCAGGCCCAGGAGGAGGACGGTGGCGATGACGGTGTCCCTGCATCCGGGAAGCTCGTCGTCGGGGGGCACCGGCCGCATCGTACGGTGCCGGGCGAGTGGTGCGAACCGGGGTTATTGTCCGGCGGCAAGGAGGCCGACGGTGGATTTGAGAGACTTCATGCTCCTGCTCCATATCGCAGGCGCCGGTACCTGGCTGGGAGCCAACGTGGTCCAGATGATGGCCCCGCCTCTGGCGGCGGCACAGGGGCCCGAGGTTGCGGCGGGTTGGATGCGGATGGGCGCAGGATTCGCCAAGCGGCTCTACATGCCGGTCGGGATCCTGGTCCTGATCACCGGAGTCGTCCTGGTCCTCATCAGCGATGGCGCCTATACCTTCGGGAGCCTCTTCGTCACCATCGGCCTCGCCGTGGTGATCATCGGTGGCCTATTGGGCGGCCTGGTCTTTGGTCCCGGGGCCGAGAAGGCGGGCGAGGCAATCGAATCGGGGGACCAGTCGAGGATCGCCGCCGTCACCGGGCGCCTCGCCCGCTATGGCGTCCTGGACACGCTCCTCCTCCTCTTCGCCATCATGGTGATGATCCTCCGTTGGGATTGACCACCCTTACCCTGGGCGGGTGACCCGGGCAGCCTCGGCACTCATCGTGATCCTGGCGACGGCTTGCTCCGGCGTTGCCTTCACCGCAGCCACCACCACCACGACCACCACCTCGACGACCACTACGACGGTCCCGCCAACCACCACCACGACGCTGCCCTTGGTCGAGGTGAGCGGGACCGTGACCGGTGTCACCGGGCGGCCGGTGGTGGGAGCGGTGGTGGCCTTCGGGGATGCCACCACACTGACGACGGCAAACGGAGGCTTCCGGGTGGCAAGCGCCACGCCCGGCCCGATGACAGTGACCAAGAACGGATGGTCGGACCTCGAGATCCCCTGGGAAGCGGGTGTGATGGTTGTTGATGGTGTGCTGGAGCGACTCACCATCCGGGGGCTCCGGGTCAGCGCCGACACCGCCGGTAGTGACACCGTTTTCCAGGGGATCCTCGATCTCGCCGCCGACACCGCGGTCAACGCTCTCGTCTTCGACACCAAGCAGGAAGGGGGCAAGGTCCTCTACCAGACGGCGGTGGGGGCGGCCCACGAGATAGGCGCCGTCGAAGCGTTCTACGACCCGATCCACCGGTTGGAGCAGGCCCATCGAGCCGGTCTCTACGCCATCACCAGGATCGTGGTCTTCGAGGACGCCTATTGGGTGTCGGCCCACCCCGAGGAGAAGCTGGCCGGTCCCTGGGTTGCCCCCACTGCCCCAGGGGCGCGGCGCTACAACATCGACCTGGCGGTTGAGGCCTGCAGGCTCGGGTTCGACGAGATTCAGTTCGACTACGTCAGATACCCGGCCGGGCAGACGGCGCAGCGAACCGGCCAGCTCGACATCCCCCAGCCGGACCGGGTCGCCGCCGTCGAGGGCTTTCTCGCCAACGCCCGGGCCGCTATCGAGCCCCTGGGATGCGCGATCAGCGCCGACGTCTTCGCCATCGTGGTCTCCACCATCGACGACCAGGGTCTCGGCCAGCGGCCGGAAGAGCTGTCAAGACATCTCGATGCATTGAGCCCGATGATCTATCCCAGCCACTACTCCCTTGGGTGGCTCGGCTTCCCCGACCCCAACGACTATCCCTACGAGGTCACCGCCAACGCCATCGACGCGGCTCTGCCACGGCTGGCGGCCGGCGCGGTGCTCCGCCCCTGGCTCCAGGCCTTCTGGTGGACCAATGCCCAGATCCGTGAGGCGATCCAGGCGGCCGAGGACCGCGGAATCGGCTGGATCATGTGGAACGTTCGGAGTGACTTCCACCGCGAGGCGCTTCCCGGAGTCGAGGAGGTGGACGGCTGATCCGCAGTGTGAGCCTGCCCGGCCGTCGCCTACGATCCCTCGATGAAGATAGGAGTCCAGCTCCCGGAGGTGGAGAGACCGGTGACCTGGGGGGAGATCCGGGACGTCGCCCTCACGGTGGAGCGATGCGGGTTCGACTCGATCTGGGTCGGCGATCACCTGTTGTATCGGGATCAGGCTCACGGCTCGAGGGGCCCTTTCGAGGCCTGGTCCACTTTGGCTGCGCTGGCCGAGGCCACCGAGCGCGTTGAGCTGGGGCCGCTGGTGGCCTCGACCTCTTTCCACTCACCGGCGATGCTGGCCAAGAAGGCGGCGACCGTCGACGACATCAGCGGAGGCCGTCTCATCCTCGGGCTGGGGGCCGGATGGAACAAGGTGGAGTACGAAGGCTTCGGGTTCGCCTACGACCACCGTGTCGACCGGTTCGAGGAGGCCTTCACCGTGATCCGGACCCTGATCCGCGAAGGCCACATCGACTTCACCGGGACCTATTACGCGATTCGTGACTGTGAGCTGATCCCGCCGCCGCGGCACGATATCCCTCTGCTGATCGGCTCGAACGGGCCCCGGATGCTCAGGATCGCCGTTCCCCACGTCCAGATGTGGAACACCTGGCACGTCGACTACGGGAACCGGGCCTCCGGGTTGGCGCCACTCATGGCCCTGGTCGACGAGGCATGTCACGAAACGGGCAGGAACCCGGACGAGATTGAGAGGACGGTCGCGGCCTACGTTCAGCTGCCTCGCGGCACCGGAAGACCTTCGGGTGGCGGAGACGCCCACGAGTCCGACCCGATAGGTGTCGATGACGTCGCCGACCGGATGGCCGAGCTGGATGGGGCCGGGATCGACCATGTCCAGGTGGTCCTGGACCCGATCGACGCCGCCGGGGTGGAGGAGCTGGCCCGGGCCCTAGGTCTCTCCTGATGCATTTGCATGAGGGTGCGTTGACCGATCCCTGGTGCAAATGCATAGACGATCGCGGCGCTGCATTTGCATGAGGGCGCGCTGACCGACCCCCTGTGCATTCGCTAGGTTCGGTGTATGAGACTCTCCACGACGAGCTTCAGCGACGGTGGGGCGATCCCCGCCCGGTACGCCTTCGCCGCCCCGGCCGAGGAAGGCCATGTCGCCCTCTCCGACAACGTCAACCCTGGGCTCGGCTGGGCCGACCCTCCGCAGGGCACCCGCTCCTACGCCCTGATCTGTCACGACTACGACGTCCCCAGCTCCGGTGAGGACGTCAATCAGGAGGGGCGCGAGGTCCCTCCCGACCTGCCCCGGGTCGAGTTCATCCACTGGGTGGTGGTCGATCTGCCCCGTGACCTGAGGGAGATCCGGGAGGGTGAGTTCTGCACCGGGATAGACGCCGGAGGAAAGCCAGGCGGGATCGGCCCCCATGGATGCCGCCAGGGTCTCAACGACTTCACCGGTTGGTTCTCCGGCGACCCCGACATGGGAGGCCGCTATCACGGCTACGACGGGCCGGCGCCGCCATGGAACGACAGCCTGGTCCACCATTACGTGTTCACGATCTACGCCCTTGACATCGAGCGGGTCGCCGTCGAGGGCTCGTTCACCGCGGCCGAGGTACGGGACGCCATCCATGGCCACATCCTCGCCGAGGCGAGCGTGATGGGGACCTACACCCAGAACCCGAGGCTGATCGCCTAGGTCAGCTCTCGGTGATGGTCACCGAGCTGATGACTACCTCGTCGTAGGGCCGGTCGTTGGAGTCGGTGCTGGAGGTGGCGATGGAGTCGACCGTCTCCAGCCCTGACGTGACCCGCCCAAAGATGGTGTAGGAGTGGGGGAGGCCGACGTCGGTGTGGCAGATGAAGAATTGGCTGCCATTGGTGTGGGGCCCGGCGTTGGCCATGGCCACCGTTCCACGCCGATAGCTGGCGGGTCCCTCGATCTCGTCACGGAAGCGATACCCGGGCCCACCTCGCCCGGTCCCGGTTGGGTCGCCGCCCTGGATCATGAAGCCCGAGATCACCCGATGGAAGACGACACCGTCGTAGTAGCCCTCACGGGCCAGGAACACGAAGTTGTTGACGGTGGTGGGGGAGCGGGCCGGATCGAATTCGATCATGATCTCGCCATGGTTGGTGTCCAGCATGGCGGTGTAGGTCCGGTCGAGATCGATGGTCAGCTCGGGCGGCGAGTCGTACTGCTTGGTCAACGGGCTGCTGCGCTCACATTGTCGGGAAGGTCGAGACCAGGAGGCCCGGCTCGGAGGTCAACCAGGTGGGAGGTGAAGGGCATCCTCGGAGTGTAAGGCAGGGCGGTCACTGAGCCCACATGGGCTAGGGTCGGGTCCATGGCCGATTGGGACGACGTCCGGCGTCTGGCGACGGGTCTTCCCGGAGTGACCGAGATCACCCAGGGCCGCTCGGGGGCGGCCAACCAAAAGTGGGTGATCAAGGACAAGCTAGTGGCCTGGGAGCGGCCACTTCGTAAGGCCGATCTCGCCGCTCTCGGGGAGGCCGCTCCCCAGCCGCCGATCCTGGCGGCATGGGTCCCCGATCGCGGGGCCAAGGAGTCGCTGGTCGCCGACCCCTCCGGGGCCTACTTCACCACTCCCCATTTCGAAGGTTGGGACATTGTCCTCGTGGTGCTGGATCGGATTCCCCTCGACGAGCTGGAGGAGCTGATCATCGAGTCCTGGCTCAGGCAGGCCCCGAGGAGGCTGGCCAGCCAATATCTCAAAGACCTCGGTCAGACCACCGAGCCGGCCGAGGGCTGAAGCCCTGGCCTGCGACCGGGTTTCTCAGGCCCTATCCAGCGCCCCGATGACCCGGCCGAAACTCTCGATCGAGCCTTCCATGGCGACGTCGGGCAGCGCCACGATCGAGTGGTTGACACCCGATCGGGCATACGAGGAGAACAGGCCGATCTGGTCTTCGACCGTGCCTGCGTTGTATCGCGCCGAGAACGACTCCGGTGTCGTGTTTCGCCCACGGAGCGAATCCACCCGCGCCCGAAGCGCCTTGCGATCCTGGGCGGTGAGCACACTCACCAGATGGCTGACCTCCAACGTCGCTGGATCGCGGCCCAGCGCCTCGCAGTGACGCCACAACGCGTCGACTTTGCTCCGCACCGTGTCGGGAGTGCCGAACAAGTTGCAAGCATCGGCCCGCTCCGCCACCAGACGGAGGGTCTGGCGCTCGCCCGACCCCCCGATCAGGATCGGGATGTGCTCCTGGACCGGCCTCGGGTAGCAGATGAGCTCTTGGGCGCTGAAGGTTCTTCCCTGGAAGGAAGGGGAGCCCTTGCCCCAGAGCAGGGGCAGCATCCTCAGGGTGTCTTCAAGCATGGCGTACCTGGTCGACACGGGCGGGAACTTCAGCCCGTATGCCCGATGCTCATCACGGTCCCACCCAATACCAAGGCCACAGTTGGCCCGACCACCAGACAACACGTCGAGTGTGGCGATCATCTTCCCCAGCACGACCGGATGGCGATGTGTGATCGGGCTGACCAGGGCCCCCAGTCTCAGGGTGGTGGTCTGCCCGGCGAGAAAGGCCAAGGTGGCATAGGCCTCGGGCATGTCCTCCCAGGCCCGTCCCACCTGTGGGATTTGGCGGAAGTGATCCATGACCCAGACGTCACGAAACCCGGCTGCCTCCGCACGCTGAGCGATCGATACCAGCCTCTCCGGCATCTCTCCGACGGGCCAGTCGAAGCGGCTCAGCTGGAGACCGAAGCTGTGCCCTGTCGCAGGCCGGTCGGTCACCGGGGCCGCCAGGTCGACCATGCCTGGGGTCACCGTCGTCGTCGGCTGGGGGCTATGGATCCCATCGAACGGCTCCCCGGCGATCTCCTCGATGGCCGATCTGAATCGAGATACCTGCTTGCGAAGGGCCGCCCTTGGTATCGGGCGAGCCCTGGAGGTGTTTCTCTCCTCGCAAACCTCACCGGGGGTGTCGAAGAGGATGGCGTACACCGGCAGCGAGGCGCGGTGGGCGGTCTCCACCCACCGGGCCCGATTGCCCTGGTCGAGGCCGGTGGTGTCGATGACCGTGGTCAGGCGGCGTCTGGCCCGCTCGGAGACGATCTGATCCAGCAACTCGAATGCGACCGTGCCGGCAGCCTGGTCGTCCTCGTCGGTCCCGACGACGGAGCGAAGCCGGTCGGAGGAGACGATCTCCCTCTGATCGAAGTTCTCCTCGGCCCAGGTCGACTTGCCCGATCCGCTGGGGCCGATCAGTACCACGAGGCAGGGGGCGGGCAGACGCAGCTCCATGGGCCCGGTTTCTAGCCGACCGGACCGGTAGGCTGTGCTCGTGACCGAGACACCATCCGCGCCATTCGGTTATGTCGCCACCGCGATGATCACCCCGTTCACCGAGGGCGGGGACGTGGACCACGAAGCCGCGTGGCGGTTGGCCAGGCATCTCTCCGACACCGGATCGGACAGCCTGGTCGTGACGGGGACCACTGGCGAGTCTCCCACACTCAGTGACGACGAGAAGATCGCCCTCTACCGGACCGTGGTCGACGCGGTGAAAGAGAAGGACACCAAGGTCATCGCCGGGACCGGGACCAATGACACCAGGCACTCGGTGGAGATGTCGCATCGGGCCGGGGCCTTGGGTGTCGATGGCCTTCTCGCCGTGACCCCCTACTACAACCGACCGTCGCAGGCCGGCCTGATCGCCCACTTCAACGCCATCGCCGAGGTGGGACCGCCGGTGATGTTGTACAACATCCCGGGAAGGACCGCGCGTCTGATCGAGATCGAGACGCTGGCCATCCTCGCCGGGAACCCCAACATCGTGGCGGTCAAGGATGCGGTGGAGAGCATCGACTTCACCTCGAAGACCGTCACCGGCGTTCCCAGCCTCCCGGTCTACTCGGGTCAGGACAGCCAGACCCTGCCAATGCTGGCGGTGGGCGCGGTGGGGGTGGTTTCGGTGGCGGCCCATCTCGCCGGCAGGCCGATACGTGACATGATCCGGTCGGCTCATGACGGCGACTGGGTCGGGGCGCGAAGACTCCATCATTCACTGCTTCCTCTGTTCGAGGCCTGCTTCCTCGAGCCCAACCCCACTCCGGTCAAGGCCGCGCTGAATGCCTTCTGGGGCCGGGTCGGCGACGTCCGTCTCCCTCTGGTCAACGCATCGGCAGAGACCGTTACCGCCATCGAGAAGGCACTCGGGGCAATCCACGGTCTGTGAGCGTCTCAGTCACCTTCCTCGGTGGTCTGGGCGAGATCGGCCGCAACTGCGCCGCTCTCGAGATCGCCGGGAAGATCGCGCTCATCGACGTCGGGCTGATGTTTCCCGAAGAGGAGATGCTCGGTGTCGACCTGGTCTTCCCCGACTGGTCCTGGCTGGTGGAGCGGGCCGATGATGTCGACTGCGTGATCCTCACCCACGGGCATGAGGACCACATGGGGGCCCTGGGCTACTTCCTCAGGGAGATCAGCGTCCCGGTGTACGGGACCGAGCTCGCCATAGAGCTGGCCCGGGGCAGAGTGGACGAGTTGGGCGTGGAGTCCGACCTGCGCGGTGTCCCGGTGAAGAAGTGGCTCGAGCACGGGCCGTTCCGGTTCATGCTGATCCCGGTGAGCCATTCCATCCCCGAGGCAACCGGGATCGCCTTCGAGACCCCCGAAGGGTTGGTGGTCCACTCCGGTGACTTCAAGCTCGACCCGACACCCATCGATGGCAGGCCCACCGACCTCCCTGCTTTTGCCGCCCTCGGAGCCCGCGGGGTCCGTCTCCTTCTCTCCGACTCGACGAACGCCGAGCGGCCCGGGTTCGAGCCGTCGGAGAGCTCGGTGGGGCGACCCATCGCCGACGTGGTCCGGGATGCGCCGGGGCGCGTCATCGCCGCCTGCTTCTCGTCCCACATCCATCGTGTCCAACAGATCGTCGACGCCGGGCTGGCGGCGAAGCGCCAGATCGCCTTCTTCGGTCGCTCGATGCATCGCAACTCCACCATCGCCACCGAGCTGGGGTTGCTCAAGGTCCCAGCCGACCGCGTCCTCGACATCAAGGACCTCGCCCAGCTACCGGCGCACAAACAGCTCCTCATCACCACCGGGAGCCAGGGCGAGCCATTCGCCGCCCTCTCCCTGATGTCACACGGTCGTCATCGTTTCGTGGAGGCGGGCGAGGGCGACACGGTGCTGATCTCGGCGCGGCCCATCCCCGGCAACGAGCGGGCGGTCTCCAAGGTGATCTCCAACCTGATCCGACGGGGGGCAACGGTGGTCCACGGTGGGAACGCCGAAGTCCATGTCTCTGGGCATGGCCGTCGGGACGAGTTACTCACTTTTCTCAACGTGCTCCGACCCCGGGCATTCGTCCCGGTCCATGGTGAGTACCGCCACCTCGAGGCCCACGCCCAGCTCGCAGTGAAGATGGGGGTCCCCAAGGTGGACGTGCTGGAGGACGGGGACCGGGTGATCCTCAACGGGAAGCAGACCATGGTGGAGAGGAGGGCGGTGCCTGCCGGCTACGTCTACCTGGATGGCTCCTCGGTCGGCGACGTGCAGATGGGGGTACTTCGTGACCGGAGTCATCTCGCCGACGAGGGGGTGGTGGTGGTCACGGTGGGGATCGACCATGGCACCGGGGAGATCGTCTACGGGCCCGACCTCGACAGCCATGGTCTGATGGACGACCCATCGGCGGTTCTGGACAAGGCCGCCGAGGCGGTGAGGGCTGCGATCGAAGGCCACCGGGGCGGTCGCACCGACCACACCGAGCTGCAGAAGACGGTGCGCCAGGAAGCGGGTCGTGTCATCCGGGCGGAGACCGCCCGCAAGCCGGTGATCGTGCCGGTGATCATGGAGCTCTAGCTCGGCCCTGTCGGAGCCGGGGGTCAAACCGGCTCGATGGCGTTGGGTTCCGCGACGAAACACTCAACCCGCGTTAGTGTCTCCCTCCAATGCCAAGCAGGACACCCACCCGGAAGGGATCCGGGCGGAGACGGGTGTCCCCAGCCAAGAACAAGAAGAACCCTCAAGGTCGTCTGGGCCAGTCGCTGGTTGGCTTTCGCGACCGGGTGAGGGGCAACCTCGGCCGTCAGACCGACGACGTCTGGGGGATGGTCCTCATCGTTGTCGCCATCCTCTTCACCCTGGCATTCATCGACATGGCAGGGCCCGCCGGGGAGGGCGCCGAGACGGGTAGCCGCCTGCTTTTCGGGGTTTGGCGCTTTGCCCTGCCAGTTGCCTTCGCCGGTGTGGGGCTGGGCCTCATCCTTGGAAGGCCCAATGACGGCGCCAAGCGCCTCGTCATCGGGGGCGTCACCACCTTCATCGGCACCCTTGCACTGTTCCATCTCCTCACCGGGGCGGTGGCGCTCCGACCCGACTTCGACCTGGTCCAGGAGCGGGGCGGAGCCGTTGGGGCACTAATCGCCTACCCGCTGAGACGTCTCCTCGGTCAATGGGGCGCATTCGTGGTCCTGGCCTCGGCCATCGGGGTTGGAGTCCTCATCATGACCCGGACCACCGTCAAGGAGCTGTTCCAGGGGATCGCCTCTATGGCACGATCGGTGCGACGTTTCGCAGTCTCCACCCTCCTCGAGGCCGCCCCCGGTGGTGCCGAGCCGCTGAGGCCGGCCATCGTCAAGTCGTCCCCGCCCCGCGGCAAACACCAGAAGCCAAAGGCCGCCAGGACCAACCCTGAGCCCCAGGCCAAGCCCAAGCACGAGGCCACGAAGCCCGTCATCTCCGTCGCTGTGCCGAGGCTGTTCGACCTGACCGGCGGCTACCAGCTGCCTCCTCTGTCGCTGCTCGAAGAGGGGACGGGGGGAGAGGTCAACAAGAGGAACCTCGAGGAGACCGCCCGCCAGTTGGAGGACACCCTCCGCCAGCACGGGGTCGACGCCAGCCTGACCAAGATCGTCCCAGGGCCCACCGTGACCCGGTTCGAGATCGCCCTCGCCGCAGGGGTCAAGGTCAATCGGGTCTCCAACCTGTCCCATGACATCGCATACGCCCTGGCCACCCCCGACGTGAGACTGTTGGTCCCCATCCCCGGAAAGCAGGCAATCGGGGTCGAGGTCCCCAACACACGACGGCGTCTGGTGTCCTTGGGCGACATCTTGAGGAGTGCAGAGGCCGCCCTGACCCACCCTCCGCTCACCGTTGGTCTTGGGATGGACATCTCGGGCATGCCCAAGCTCCTCAACCTGGCCGAGCTGCCCCACCTCCTGATCGCCGGTGCGACCGGCGCCGGTAAGTCCTCGTGCATCAACTCGATCGTCACCTCGATCCTGATGCGAGCCACGCCCGAGGACGTCCGCCTCATCCTCGTAGACCCAAAGCGCGTCGAATTGGGTCAATACGACGGGGTTCCACACCTTCTCACCCGGGTGATCACCAACCCGAAGAAGGCGAACGACGCCCTCAAGTGGGCGGTCGCCGAGATGGATCGTCGCTACGACCTCCTGGCCGAGGCCAAGGCACGCGATATCGACGGGTACCGGGAGAAGTGGGACCGTGGCGAGTTGGATCCCGGAGGGTTCGACCGGTTCCCCTTCATCGTGGTCATCATCGACGAGCTCAACGACCTGATGATGGTGTCAGGGCGTGAGGTGGAGGAGTCTGTGGTTCGTATCGCCCAAATGGCCCGTGCGGTCGGAATCCATCTGGTGGTCGCCACCCAACGACCGTCGGTCGACGTCATCACCGGTGTCATCAAGGCGAATGTCCCGAGTCGTCTCGCCTTCAGCGTGGCCTCACAGACGGACAGCCGGGTGATCATCGACACCGCCGGCGCCGAGAAGCTGATCGGGATGGGGGACATGCTGATGATCACCGCCAAGGAGCCCCGGGCCCAGCGGATCCAGGGGGCCTGGGTCAGGGAGTCGGAGATCCACGCCGTGGTCGACTGGGTCAAGAAGCAGAGAGAGACCTCGTATCACGACAAGGTGCTCGAGCCGTCCGCCGCCGCCACAACCGGTGGCGAATATGACGACGACGTCGACAACGAGCTGATCCGCGAGGCGATGGACTTGGTGGTGAGGTCGCAGCTGGGGTCGACATCGATGCTGCAGCGCAAGCTCCGGATCGGGTTTGCCCGGGCCGGGCGGGTCATGGACACCCTGGAACGCAAGGGTGTGGTCGGCCCATCTGTGGGGAGCAAGGCGCGTGAGGTGTTGATGACCATCGACGAGCTCGAAGAGGCGCTCGAGTCGGAGTCGACGACCGTCTGAGGAGCCGCTGCGGGCCTGGGTCGAGTCGGTTTGAGGCCGATTCCACAGCAACACCCCGGGTCTAAGCTCAGGTCACCACCGAGGGTGGGCACAAGGAGGACTTTCTCAACACGTGAGCTCACGCAAGCCAGGGCTGGGCCGCGGTCTCGAATCGCTGATTCCTACCGAGAGCGACCCGACATCGGCGGTGTCGACCGAGCAGACTGCATCCGATGTCGGGCCGTCGATGTTCAGTCTGATCAACCCGGACGGATCGGTTCGCGACCGTCTCCCGGTCACCCTCGACGAGATGAAGGACCTCTACGCCGCCATGGTCGAGGCCCGGATCTACGACGACAAGTCGATGGCGATGCAGCGACAGGGCCGCCTCGCCACCTATGCGCCATTCCGGGGCCAGGAGGCGGCTCAGATCGGCGCCGCCTCCGCCCTTCGCCCCGGTGACTGGGTGGCGGGCACCTATCGGGACGCCGCCCTCAACTGGAGGGCCGGGTATCCGTGGCGTCTGCTGATCCTGGGACGTACCGGGGACGAGCGGGGGGGTCAACTCCCCGAAGACGTCAACGTCCTCCCCCCTTCGATCACCGTGGGTGGTCACATGATCCATGCCGTGGGCCTGGCCTGGGCGGAAAAGCTCAAGGGAACCCGTCGGATCGCCCTCACCTCGTTCGGTGACGGGGCGACATCTGAGGGCGACTTTCACGAGGCGATGAACTTCGCCGCGGTCTATGACACCCCCACCGTGTTCTTGTGCCAGAACAACGGGTTCGCCATCTCCTATCCCGCCGCCGAGCAAACCAGGTCGGACACCATCGCCGAGAAGGCGGACGCATACGGGATGCCGGGGGTCAGGGTCGACGGCAACGACGTGGTGGCGGTGATGGTGGCGGTCCAAGAGGCCGCCGAGCGAGCCAGATCGGGCAAAGGCCCCAGCCTGATCGAAGCCCTCACCTATCGGGTGGGGCCACACACCACCGCCGACGACCCCAGCCGCTACCGCGATGAGGGGGAGCTCGTGGCCTGGGAGGAGCGCGACCCCCTGGATCGGGTTCGACGCCTCCTCGAGAGATCGGGAGCCTGGAACCCCCAGTGGCAGCAGGTGCTGGAGCAGCAGGCCTCACAGAACATCGAAGCCGCGGTCAGCTGGGCCGAGTCGATACCGCCACCCGAGGCCGGAGACATGTTCACCCGGATGTTCGCCGAGACCACGCCGCCTCTCCTGGACCAGGCGAAGGAGATCGCCGAATGACCGAGGTCAACCTGGCCCAGGCGCTCAACGGCGCCCTCGACACCGCCCTGTCCTCGGACGAGAGGGTCGTCCTGCTCGGCGAGGACATCGGTCGCGCAGGCGGTGTGTTCCGGATCACCGACGGGCTCAGGCAGAAGTACGGAGCCGACCGGGTGTTCGACACCCCGGTCGCCGAGTCGGGGATAATCGGCGCCGCCTTCGGCATGGCCATTGCCGGTCTGCGCCCCATCGCCGAGCTCCAGTTCCTCGGTTTCTCCTACCCGGCCTACGACCAGATCATCAATCACGTGGCGCGGATCAGGAACCGGTCGGCCCACCGGTTCACGGCACCGATGGTGATCCGCATCCCCTACGGGGGCGGGATCGGGGCCGCCGAGCACCATTCGGAGTCCACCGAGGCCATCTATGCCCATATCCCCGGTCTCAAGGTGGTGGTCCCGTCCACTCCTCGCGACGCCCGGGGCCTGGTGTTGGCAGCCATCGAGGACCCCGACCCGGTCATCGTCCTCGAGCCGATCCGTTTGTATCGGGCGGTCAAGGAGGAGGTCCCCGAGATCTACTACAAGGTGGATATCGGCCCGGTTCGGCTCGAGCGCCAGGGAGATGACCTCACCCTGATCTCGTGGGGGGCGATGATGAAGGAGACTCGCCAGGCGGCCACCGTGCTCGAGCAGGGCGGGGTCTCGGTGGAGGTGATCGACCTGCGCACCCTGGCTCCTCTGGATCGCGACGGGATCGCAGCCAGCGTGACCAAGACCGGTCGGGCTGTGATCATTCACGAGGCGCCGCTCACCGGCGGGCTCGGCGGTGAGATCGCAGCCACCATCCAGGAGCGCTGTCTCTATTCGTTGCAGGCACCTGTGACCCGGGTCGCCGGCTGGGACACCGTCTTCCCGCTCAAGAGATCCGAACACCACTACCTTCCCTCGGTGGAGCGGATCGTTTCCGCGGCTGAGAAGACGTTGGAGGACTAGTGGCCCGCGAGTTCAGGCTTCCGGACATAGGAGAGGGGCTCACCGAGGCCGAAGTGGTCCGCTGGCTGGTGGCGGTGGGGGAGACGGTCGCCGAAGATCAGGCGATCGTCGAGGTGGAGACCGACAAGGCGGTGGTCGAGATCCCCTCCCCCTACGCCGGCGTGGTCTTGCGTCATGGCGGGACCGAGGGCGAGACCATCGAGGTAGGCCAGGTCTTGGTGGTGATCGGAGAGCCCGATGAGCTGGGGCGCCCCGGGGTGCCCGATGAGCCGGCGGACCATGCCCCCGCCCCCGAGATCCACGCCCCGATGCCCGCCGCTGAGGCGTTGGTGGCCACCGCCGACTCACCACCCATCGTCGGCTCCCTTAGCGAGGAGGCCGAGAGTCTCACCACCGCTACCTACCAAGCCTCAGATCACCAGGTGAAGGCGCTGCCCATCGTCAGGAAGCTTGCCCGGGACCACGGGATCGATCTGTCGACGGTCCGGGGCAGTGGCCCCGGGGGACGGATATCCCGTCAGGACATCGACGCTCTCCTGGCCAAGGCGGAGCGGGTCCCCGAAGTGTCGGAGGCGGAGCCCCCAACGGTCGGGACAGTCAGCCCTGTGGTCCAGCCCGCCCCTGGGATGGATGAGCCGACGGCTGCCCCGGCCCCCGCGGAGGCCGCTTCCACCTCAGCGCCAGCGCCGAGCAGCGCCGATGAGCGGCGCCCGATGTCGAGGCTCCGTCGCACCATTGCCGCCAACATGGCGAGGAGTTGGGCCGAGATACCACACGTGACGACCTTCGATGACATCGACGCCACCCGGCTTCTCGAGGTCCGCGAAGCCCTGGCAGAACGACATGGGGCCAAGGTCCCCATCGAGGCGCTGTTGATCAAGGCGGTGATCCCGGCTCTGGCCGCCTATCCCGAGTTCAATGCCACCATCGAGGGCGACGACCTCGTGCTCCACGGGTCCTATGAAATAGGCATCGCGGTCGACACCCCGGACGGGCTGATGGTGGCGGTGATCCACGATGCCGGGTCACGCGGCGTCCTCGATCTCTCCTCCGAGGTCCGCCGTCTGGGCGAGGGTGCCCGGCAAAGGAGTCTCGGTGTGGGCGAGGTGACGGGTCAGACCTTCACCGTGTCCAACATCGGCGCAGTGGGCGGGGGTCATGGGACCCCGATCGTTCCCCCGGGGACCACCGCCATCCTCTCGGTGGGACGGGCGAAGAGCAGGCCCATGGTCTATCGCGACGACATCGTGATCGCGCCGGTGATGCCGCTCTCACTCTCCTACGACCACAGGGTGATCGATGGTGCTCTGGGGAGACGGTTCATGACGCTCCTCATGGAGAACCTCGAGGAGCCCGCCCTCTTCCTGGCCGTATAGCGGGCGCCTGCAAAGCGTGAGCAGATGACGTCGTCCAGCGACGT
>JBBDML010000002.1:38574-44077 GCA_040878345.1 Acidimicrobiia bacterium
CCGCCTCGCTGGAACGGGTAGGTTTGGGATGGATCCCAAAGTTCAAGGACCACCGACATGACCAGTGACTCCGGGACCAAGCGTCTCTACCTCTCGAAGACCGACAAGAAGCTCTCCGGGGTGTGTGGTGGCATTGCCGAGTACTTCGGGCAGGACTCGACGATGATCCGGCTGGGGTGGGTGGTCTTGACTATCCTCACCGGCGGCCTGCCCGGCGTCATCGGATACGTCATCGCCGCTGTCGTCATCCCGACGCGACCGGATGGTGATACCCCCTGACGATGCCGCACATCCACGTCTTCGACTACGACGAGGCGGAGGGGCTCACCAGGCGCGAGTACGACGCTGCCATCCGCCGGGCGGGGCGCATCTGGAACATCGTCTCGGTCCAATGCCAGTTGCCCGAGGTGATGCGTGACTCCTTGAGGCTTTACCAGTCGATCATGTTCGGGCCATCGCCGTTGACCCGTGCCCAGCGAGAGATGCTGGCGGTGGTCACCTCCAGCGTCAATGAATGCCATTACTGAATCACTGCGCATCTACACGACCTCCGGGATGAGGTCGACGACCAACCCATGGTTGACCGATTCGCAAGAGACTGGCGCACCGCCGGGCTCGATCCACCGACCCTGGCGCTGATGGCGTTCGCTGAGAAGCTGACTGCATCGGCCTCCTCGATCCGCGCCGTCGATATCGAGGGGCTCCGTCAGCACGGGTTCGACGACCGGGCGATATCCAGTGCCACCCAGGTGGTGGCCTACTTCAACTACATCAACCGGATCGCGGAGGGCCTTGGTGTCCCGGTGGAGCACTGGCTCGATCCGGATGGTCGCCCCAAGCCCACCGACGGCCCTCGCACCGAAGAGCAACAGTTCTGATCGTGCCCGGGGCCTTTGCCGTCCGACGCCTCCGACGCCCGAACCCTGGGTTGTGGACCCCGCTGAGCGGTGTCAGGAACCCTGGGTTGACGAAGGCAGGTGGTGCTTATCCGAACCCTGGGTTGCAGACCTCGCTGGGCGGTGGCTGGAACCCTGGGTTGATCGAGGGTGGTTGCGAACATCGGGGGTTCGTCGGCCCGCCGGGCGGGTAATCTGAGCGGACTCAGATGTCTTGAAGGGAACCTGATGAAGATCGTCCACGTGGTGGGCACAGGAACGATCGGTGAGCCGCTCATCGGCCTCCTCGCCGACAACAAGGAGCATTTCGGGATCGACGAGGTGACCTTCCACAAGCGCACCCCGCTGGTGACCGAGAAGGCCAAGGTCAACGACCTGGTGCGCCGGGGGGCGGTGCTGGCAGTGGACGACAACCGGAAAGCGACCTTCGAGGAGCTCGGCCACTCGCCCAAGTTCGAGGCGGGGGAGGCCATAGAACGAGCCACCGTTGTCATCGACTGCACTCCGGTCGGCAACGAGATGAAAGAGGAGTACTACGAGCGGGCCCGTGGCCCCGTGGGCTTCATGGCCCAGGGCTCGGAATACGGCTTCGGGAAGATGTACGCCCGGGGAGTAAACGACGATGCCCTGATCCCGGGTCAGGACCGCTTCCTCCACATCGTGAGCTGCAACACCCACAGCATCGCAGTCCTGATCAAGGCCCTCGCCATGGACCCGGACGGGACAAGCCATCTGGTCGATGGCAGGTTCCTCTGCATGCGGAGGGCCAACGACATCTCCCAGGACGGCGGCTACGTGGCCAGCCCGACGGTCGGCTCTCACGCCGATCAGCGCTTCGGGACCCATCACGCCCGTGATGCCCATGAGCTGTTCTCGACTCTGGGGTACGACCTCAACGTCTACTCGTCGGCGGTGAAGCTCAACACCCAGTACATGCACTCGCTGCACTTCGCCCTCACACTCGATCGGGTGGTCGATCTCGACGAGGTCAAGGACCGCCTCGCCGCAAACACCCGGGTGGCGGTGACCCACAAGCGGTCGGCCAATCAGGTGTTCTCCTTCGGGAGGGACCACGGGTATTTCGGCCGGATCATGAGCCAGGCGGTCATCGCTCTCGACACGCTGGCGGTGAGAAACGGCAACGAGGTGGTCGGGTTCTCCTTCACCCCCCAGGACGGCAACCCACTGCTCTCCACGGTGGCCGCCATGCTCTGGTATCTGGACCCGGCCAGGATGGAGGAGAGATTGGACATCCTCCGCCGGTACCTGTTCACCGAGATCTGATGGAAGCGAAGGCCCGGGCCTTCGCCGAGGAGGCGATCAGGGCCGTCGGCCGTCATGACGCAGCTGCCGCCCGCACCTTCATCTCCATGGCCTTCGATGCCGACCACCGCTTGGGGTCGTTGGCCGACACCATCTCCCTGGCTTGCGCCGAGATCGATTCCGAGGGAGCGGTGAGCACCGCCACCTGGAACACCCTGGCGGATGCGGTGGACTCGGCCGACCTGGTGGCCGTTGTGGAGGGGAGCCGTTCTTGAGCGCCCCCTCCCTCTGGCTGACCACCCTCGGGTGTGCCAAGAACCAGGTCGACTCGGAGAAGGTGATGGCCATGCTCTCCGAAGCCGGATACCAATGGGCCGACTCTCCAGAGACCGCAGATGTGGTCATGGTCAACACCTGTGCCTTCATCGAGGAGGCCCGCGCCGAGTCGGTCGAGGTGATCCTCGAGATGGAGGAGCGTCGCCGGCTGGGCTCTCGGTCGGTCGTCATCGGATGCATGGCCCAGCGTTTCGGGGTCGAGGTCGAAGGCGCTCTGCCGGAGGTGGATGCGGTGATCGGGATCGATCGCTATGGGGAGCTGGTGGGTGTCATCGACGGACTCACCCGTTGGCATCCCGTCGACTTGAGGCGACGCCCGGTGATGGACATCCTCCATGCCACCGGACGGCCCGCGCCCGGGCTTCCCTACGCCTATCTGAAAGTGGCCGAGGGATGCGACAAGCCCTGCACTTTCTGTGCCATCCCCTCGATCCGGGGCAAGCAGAGATCACGGAGGCCGGTCGAGATCCGCCAGGAGCTTCTAGGCCTGGCGGCGGCTGGGGTCACCGAGGTGGTCCTGGTGGCCCAGGACCTGGCGGCCTACGGGCGAGACATCGGGGCTCCGGGCGGGCTGGTCGAGCTGCTCGAGTTTCTTTCCGACGTCGAGGGCGTCCGGCGGCTCCGACTCCTCTACCTCCATCCGCGGGAGATCCGGGATGCCCTCCTCGTGGGCATGACCTCCAACCCGATGGTCGCCCCCTACTTCGACCTCTCTCTCCAACACGTCTCACCCGCGCTGCTACGGGGCATGAAGCGACCGGGGAGCACCGAGAAGCATCTGGACCTCGTGGAGCGGATCCGGGGGCTCGATCCGGGGGCGGCTCTCAGGTCTTCCTTCATCGTCGGCTTCCCGGGGGAGGTGGAAGACGACGTCGACGAGCTCGAGTCCTTCCTCGAGGATGCCATGTTGGACTGGGCCGGCTTCTTCCCCTATTCGGCGGAGCCCGGGACACCGGCCGCAGTGATGGCGAACCAAGTGCCCCGTGATCTCGCCATGGAACGGCTGCGGCGGCTGACCGCGATCCAGGAGGAGGTCACCCGCGATCGGAATGAGGAGTGGCTGGGCGCTACCTCGACCATCCTCATCGACCAGGTCGAGGATGGGGTCCCGGTGGGTCGCTCCTATCGTCACGCCCCCGAGATCGATGGGGTGGTCCGCACCGACACCGGTCGCCCGGGGGAATGGGTCGAGGTCGAGTTCACCGGGGTCTATGGGCCCGACATGGAGGCGGTGGTGCTGTGATCGTCGAGGTCATCGCGGTCGGTACCGAGTTGCTTCTGGGCCAGATCGTCAACACCAATGCGGCTGTGATCGGAGCCGCCCTGGCCGAGAAGGGCCTGGACGCCAACCATCAGCAGGTGGTCGGTGACAATCTGGCCCGCGTGGCCGGTGCCATCGGGATGGCGCTTTCTCGCTCCGATGCGGTGATCATCACAGGCGGGATCGGTCCCACCCAGGATGATCTGACACGAGAAGCGGTCTGTTCCGCCACCGGGCTCGACATGGATTTCTCGGAGGAGTACGCCGAGCATCTCCGGGAGTGGTGGGCGAGTCGGGGGAGGGTGATGCCCGAGTCGAACCTGCGTCAGGCCCAGCACCCGGCCGGTGCCGAGTTGCTCGCCAACCCCAAAGGGACCGCCCCGGGCCTGGCACTGACCCACCAGGGCAACCAGATCTTCTGTGTGCCTGGTGTGCCTGCCGAGATGGAGCATCTCCTCCACAACGAGGTCATGCCCCGGTTGGTGGATGCCAATGACGGCGCCACCCTCGTCAGCCGGGTATTGAGGATCTGGGGACGGTCTGAGTCCGATGTCGCCGAGACCCTCGATGACCTCTTCTTGGGGACCACCAACCCCTCGATCGCCTTCCTGGCGTCGGCCGGTGAGATCAAGGTGAGGATCACCGCCAAGGCCGCCGATGCCGGCACCGCGGCCGCATTGATCGCACCGGTCGAGAACGAGATCCGGGCCAGGCTGGGGGATGCGGTCTTTGGGGCGGACCAGGACACCATCGAGCGACAGATCCTCGATCTCCTTGGGGAGCAGGGTCTGACCATCGCCACCGCCGAGTCCATGACCGGTGGTCTGGTGGCCGCCGCCCTGACCTCCGTGCCCGGCTCGTCGTCGGTGGTGCGTGGCGGCTTGGTTGCATATGACCCTGAGTTGAAGAAGAGGCTTCTCGGTGTCTCCGACATCAGCGAGGTAGTGAGCATCGAGGTCGCCGAGCAGATGGCCCGGGGAGGGCGAGACCTCCTCGACGCCGACGTCGTGGTCTCCGTGACCGGGTCCGCAGGGCCTGATCCCCTGGAGCGGCCACCGGGGACGATGGTGATCGGTGTGGCCACCCCGGAGCGGACGATGGCCCGCGAGATGATGATGGTGGGCGACAGGGAACGGGTCCGGGCCTATGCGGTGACCGCCGCCCTTCATCTCACCCGATTGGCTCTGATCGGGCGCTGGTGGAGACCATAGGGCGGGTCTTCGCCGCGGCCCCGCTCCCCGCCGAGATCCGACTGGCTCTCGCCGCCAGCACCGCATCGATGGAGATACCAGGCAAGACGGTCCCGCCGGAGAACTGGCATGTCACCCTCAGATACCTCGGACGGATCGATCAGATCGCCTTCGAACGGTTTCTTCACGGCCTATCTGGGGTCAACGACCATGAGGCCTTCCGCATCGGCATCGACGGACTCGGCGCATTCCCCAACTCTCGGAGGGCGACGGTGGTCTGGGCCGGCATCGGCGCCGGGGCCGAGCGGCTGTCAGCGCTCAACCAGATCGCCGAGGGGGCCGCGGCCGGCGCCGGGCTCGCGCCGGAGGAGCGTCCCTTCCACCCGCACCTCACCCTCTCCCGGGTCAGGCCCCCCGAGGACGTGCGGGCGTTGATCGGCGATGGGCTGAGGCTGGACTGGGTGTGCGACCGGGTGGTGGTGTACGAGAGCCGGCAGGAAAGGGGTGGGGTCCGATACGACCCCCTTGAAACCATCGGATTGGGTGGGTAAATACAA
>JBBDML010000003.1:0-77649 GCA_040878345.1 Acidimicrobiia bacterium
CATACGATCGGCTAAAGCGAGCCCTCCGCGCCGAGATCGACGAGGACGCGTGGTCAACGCTCTACTCGACAGTCAGCCGCCCCTTCCCCGAACCCGAAACTGGCCGCATCGCCATCAAAGTCATCAACCACTACGGCGACGAGGTCCTCAAGGTCTACGAGGTCTGATGACTCCGGGATTCGACTTGGTCGCGTTCCGGGACTGAGTCGGTCGCACCCTATTCCTACCGCTGAGCGCCCCGTCAGGTAGAGGTGAGTGTCGTACCGACCTGGCAGGCTCGGCGGTCACAGGCTGGCCACCAGCTTCTCTGCGGCGTCGATGCCCGGTGGTAGCAAGAAGACCGTCTGCCTCGCCTCGTCGAACTCGACTAACCGATGCGCGTGCATCTGGCGGAGGACCCTTCGGTAGTCCTTGACCGCTGGGTGCTCGAGCCACCGCATCAGGTCGGCCACTGAGGCGGCTCCCGTCTCTGAGAGCAGAAGAGTCAGTGTCTGTTGTCGCCAGGTGAGTCCGAGCCGCAACACCCGCTTGAGGTCGGCATTTGACCAGACCCAGGCAACCTCCCGCTGGACGAGAGCGTCGACTACGGCGGTGGCCTCATCTGTGGTGAGGGTGTGAAGGAGTCGAATCAGCTCGGCCACGAGCCACTTGGCCTCGTACAGGACGACCGTGGCGTCCATTTGGTTCGGATCCACGTCGCCACCGGCGTGCCCGACCCCACGGTTGTTCCGGATGTCGTAGAGACCGATCAGGCGGCGGGGAATGAGGATACGGGCGGAATGGTTGGTGTCGGTCTTCGGATACTTCTTCTCCAGATCCAGGCAGGCGTTATTGAAGCGCTGGGGCTTGCTCGCCCTAGCTGGGTATTGGCCTCCGTTCAGATAGCCATCGACGATGCTGTACGCCGCCTCGCAGAGTTTCCCACCGTTGAGTTCCGCCGGCTCCCAGCGCCGTTCTCGGTAGTTACGGACGATCTTCTGGAACGCATCCAGAAGATCTCCGCGTAGACCGGCGGGCAGCGCGCTGAGAGCCACCGTCGGAGATTGCAACGCCGTCACTGCGTGGCCGCTGCCATCATCCCCTGCACATACACGAGGCCCTCGTGGGTGAGCTTGTAGGTCTTTCGTGCCTGCTTCGACGCGCCGGCCTTCGAGAGTTGGAGGACTCGGGCCGGCTTCCGCTTGATCGCATTGGAGAGCGACTCAGCGATGTTCGGCAACGCATGGCCGAGATTCTTCAACTCTTTCTGCAGCCGCGCCGACTGCCATGTGGACGAGCCCTGGACCGACTGGAACCAGTAAGCAGCGACCAAAGCCTTGTCCTCGCCGGTCTTGGGCTGGCACGCGTTGAACAGGTCGGCGAAATGCTCGAACACCGGGTCCTCGGCCGTGATGTCCTGGTCGGTGATCTCGTCCTCTTTGTCGGCAACACCGCCCGTGCCGCCGAGTCGGCCCGATTTCCCCACGGTCACGCCATAACGGTCGGCTGCCCAGCGGAGTACCCGGCTCTGGGCATCCTCCTCCAGCTTGCCCAGCGCGCCAGCCACCACGGCCATTGCTTCTACTTCTGGGTCTGTCATTTGAGTCTCCTATCGCCAGTGTCTGAGTAGACAATACTACTCTACTTGGATAGGTGTGGAAGAGTAACCCTGTCCAGTAGCAGAGTAACTCAAATGGCGGGCGGCTTGATTAGTCCATCTGGATTGGGACTCCTACGCCCTATTGGGACGCAACTCGCAACAGCTCCGGCCCCCCTCCTCTTGGTGGGGCGAGGATTCCAGTCAACCCCGCTGGTGAACCTCGGTCTTCAGTATGCGAGACCGTCGCCCTGCGATGCAATCGCCGGATTCCATCGCACATCTATCGCACATCCGGTGCGATCCAGAGCAGTCTTTCGAGATACGCGAAACGCTCTGACCAGGGGTTGTAGTCCACGGCAGTCCACCTGAATCCGGCCCTCGTCCCTTCGGGACGCTGAGGTCGTCGGTTCGAATCCGGCCGTCCCGACCACAAAGGTGCTGGTCAGAGGCTTGCAGTCAGGCCCTCGGCCAGCACCCTCGATCGTTCCATCCCGCGTCTATCCCGCGTCCAGATACTGGTAGGCCGTCTTCGCTGCCCGCCGGGCGAAGCGGATACATTGGTGGCTCTTCTCATCCGAGTGGGGAGTGGCGGGTTCGGATGCGGGGTGGTGAGGGCCGGTTGGGCCAGGTGATTCCGCCGGCAGCGCGCTGGGGCGACGGTCTCAGCTCGTAGGAGCGGGATTCTCGATCGAGCGGGACTGCGTGAACCAGCCGTCGGCGTCGAGGGGTGCGTCGCCGTCGCCGTAGTGCGGCCAGTGCTGCTCGGCGAACATCTTGGCCACCAGCTGGCGCCTGCTGCGCACCCCGGTCTTCTCGAACACCGACTTCAGGTAATCCTGGACGGTGTAGGGGGAGAGGTAGGTGGTCTTGGCGATCTGCTCGGTTGAGTGGCCCTGCAGGACGCCGGTGACGACGTCGCTCTCGCGCTCGCTCAGCCCATAGGCGCGAATCAGCAGCGGCGCGATCTGGACCGGGCGGGCCAGCTCGATCATCACGGCGACCTCACCGCTTGACCGGCCTTCGCGCTCGAGGCGCGCGGCGTGAATCAGTAGCCATTCGCCGCTGTCGGTGCGTACCCGCGCGCGCGGCAGGCGCGAGATCTCGTTTCCGTCCTTGAGGTCTCGCGCCAGCGCCGCGACCGCCCAGATCGCGTCGGAGAAGCGATGTTCAGACGGACGCCGGCCGACGCTTCCGTGAATTTCGCTGACCCAGCGAGCGGCGCCGGCGGTGAGCGCGGTGATGTGCCCGTCCGCGTCGAGCACGACCAGCCCGGGGGTGTCGGATGAGTGTTGCTGCTCGATCGCGGCCGCCAGCAGGCTCGTGCGCAGGCCCTCGGCGAGGTGCGGCCCGAGCGTGGCGACGAACTCGACCTCGCGCTGGTCGAACGCTGCCCTGTCGCCCCGGCGGTACAGCGCCAGCGCCCCCCAGCACGCCCCGTCGACTACCTGCGTGGCGCGCAGCTCGGCTTCGAACCCGTCCGGGCGCATCATCTCCCGATAGCGGTGGCTGCGCTCCGGCTTACCTCCGGTCGCCGTCGCCAGGCTCGCGCCGCGAGTCTGGGCCCGAGCCAGGTCGCGGAACTTGTTGAAGTCCTCGACCAGGTACTCGTTGCGATGGATCTCGAGGCATTCCGCCGAGGGCATTTCCCACCATTCGGCGACCGACGTGGTCAGGAACATCGTCGCCGGGTCGGTCGTCCACCAGCAGAACGCGTCGAACGGGACGTGCTTGCGCAGCCGGTCGGCGATCGCCTGGCGCAGAGCGAACGAGTCCGACCGCGTATGCGCCAGCCGGACGATCTCCTGGCGGACGCGGCGAGCCCTCTGTGTGTCACGCATCGCGGCCATTATCACGCACCGGCACGCCGCTGAGAACCCCAGCTTTCTGGGGAAGACGCCGCGCCGTTGGCCGCCTACGCTGCCCGCGAACACCGACCCAGGAGAGGAAGTGTCAGTCACAGACCAGCAACCCTCCCGAACCGTCGCGATCCGCCCACTCACGGAGGACGACCTCGACTTCGCCGACCGCATCATGCGGATCGCGTTCGGCACCTTCCTCGGCGCTCCGGATCCGATCGCCGTGTTCGGCGACGCGCAGTACGTCCGCCCCCGCTACCACGCCGCGCCGAGCTGGGCGTTTGCCGCCGAGCTCGACGGCGAGCTGGTCGGCTCAAACTTCGCGACCAGATGGGGAAGCTTCGCGTTCTTCGGTCCGCTCACCGTCCGCCGGAGCTCTGGGATCGGGGGATCGCCAGCCGCCTGATGGAGCCGATCGTCGACCTGTTCGACCAGTGGGGAGTGCGCCAAGCGGGGCTGTTCACCTTCCCGCAGAGCCCGAAGCACATCGGCCTCTACCAGAAGTTCGGGTTCTGGCCCCAGCACCTCACGCCGTTGCTGGAAAAGAGCATCTCCCCCGCGACCGAGACCGCCGAGCACTCCACGTTCTCGACCGCCACCGAGGGCGAGCGGGAGGCGATCCTCTCAGCCTGTCGCGAGCTCACCGACCAGATCTACCGCGGGCTCGACGTCTCGCACGAGATTATCTCAACCGATACACAGGGACTCGGCGAGACGGTGCTCCTGCGCGGCGGGCCCGAGCTCGACGGATTCGCGGTCTGCCACTGCGGCGCTGGCGAAGCCGGCAGCGGCACCTGCTTCGTCAAGTTCGCCGCCGCGCGCCCCGGCCCAGAGGCGCCAGATCGCTTCGAGCGCCTGATCGACGCCTGCGAGCAGCTAGCGGCAGCTCGCGGCCTCGAGCGACTCGTCGCCGGCATCAACACGGCCCGCCACGAGGCATATCGGCGCCTGCTCGCTCGCGGCTACCGCACCTGGCTCGAGGGCGTGATCATGCAACGCCCCACCGAGCCAGGCTACTGCCGCCCAGACGCATACGTGATCGACGACCTCCGCTGAACACGCCTCCCAGAGCAAGACGCGGACATGAGGCAGTGCTGCTGCTCTCACGACCCTCCAACAGCCCGCATGCGATCGGAAAGCTGGGCCGCTTCCTGAGCACACTGATCACACTGCCCGGGGCGTTGACCCACTCCTGCAATCGCGTCAGCACATGCATCTCGTTACTCTCGATCGCTGTTCTCGAAGTACCGCGTGTCATCAGCATCAGTTGAAGATCGCGCCGTATGAGAGCTGCAGCCACGACGACACGAGAGAGGCGATCCGTCGGTTCCTCGAGGTCGCCTGACCCAGAAGACAGTCGACCTTCGGGTTCGCCTCCCATCGCGCGTCCATCGCGCGTCCGTAGACGGCCACACCGGTCCGCACGCGTTGCCGCAACGCCTTGACCTGGGGTTATGGTCCACACCAGTCCATCTCGGTCCACGTCGGGAGCCTTCGGGACGCTGAGGTCGTGGCTTCAAATCCCGCCGTCCCGACCAAAGAGGGACATGCCGTCCTTCGGGGCGGCCTCTGGTTTGTGAGTCCGATCCCATCCGCGCGTCCATCGCGCACAGCGATGCCCGGACCTCTGTGAATCCCCGGTAGATACCGATTGGCATCGGCGGCTGTGCGCACCGAATCCGGCTGGTGGCCGGTACGTGCGATATCGCCTCGACAGAAAGACTCTGGCTGCTCGCAATGCGAGTAATGTCGCGCTATGAAACAGCCATCACCCACCACCTATGCCCTGTTGGGGCTGCTTGCTGCTAGATCATGGACCGGTTATGAGCTCACGAACCAGATTCGTCGCAGCCTGCGGTTCGTGTGGGGATCCTCAGAGGGTCATTTGTACCGAGAGCAAAAGCGCCTTATCGAGTTGGGTTGGGCGACAGTGGAGCGTGAGCCGGTAGGCAAGCGGCATAGGAACCGTTACACGATCACTCCCGAAGGGAGGGGCGCCATGCGGGAGTGGCTGGGCACGGAGCCGGGTGAACTTCGTCTGGAGATCGAGGGGCTGGTGCGGATGTTCTACGCCGATCAGGGCAGCGTCGTGGACCTGCTCAATTCCATGGAGGCGACGGCCCGGGTGGCCCGATCGATGCGCGATAGGTTGCTCGGGTTCGTCGACGAGTACCTCGAAGATGACGGACCGCTGTGGATGCTCGAAGAGGGCATGGGTGGCCCCGACCAGGAGCGTCTCATGTTCCACGACCGTCTCCAGTTCCCGGAACGCCTCCACGTCGTCACTCTTGTCGTGGATGTGAGCACCGCCCTCCTGGCCGACATCGAGACATCCCTCACCACCGCAGCCGAGGAGGTCAAAGGGTGGCCCTCGACCATCGATCCGGGAATCACTCCCCTGACCCGGAGACGGCTCGAGAACATACGAGATCGTGGGAGAGGTAGGACCTCCGCCTGACTTGACTTTCGGTCAACAGGCGCCGGTTGCAATCAAGACACATCACTTGGCCAGCGAGGGCTATTGACCTCGCCTCGCTTGACATCTGCTCGCAAAGAGAGTAGATAGGTACTTGCAATGAGAGCATACATGTGGGCGGTCGACCTGACTTGAGAGGTCGCCACCCGAAACCGGCTAGCGATGAGCCAGAGGAGCAGAGGAGAACCAACCGATGAGACAGACGATCGACGATCTACCGGTCGAGCTACATCTAGGCAATTTCACTACTCATTACGCCGAGTGGGGGGAAATGGCGGTCCGACATGCGCAAGTGCCCGCCGACACCGATATGTCTCCCGTCCTCGAGGGTTTGCCAGGCGACCGATGCCCGAGCCCCCACTGGGGCATGGTCCTGAAGGGATCGATCCACCTTCGTCACGCCGACGGCACCGAAGAGACCACCCGGGCAGGTGAGTTGTACTACTGGCCGGCAGGGCACACGGCATGGACCGACGAGGATGCAGTCTTTGTGGAGATCGGTCCGGTGGGGCCGATGCGCCAGTTCAGTGAACACGCGATGAAAAAGCTGGGTGGTTAGCTTTCCACAGATGGGTATTGCGACATACCGGTGCACAGTCCTCGACGTAGGTGATCTCACCGTCGCCTACAAGTTCTGGTCAGAAGTGACCGGCTTGGAGATCATCGGGAGCCCCGGTGGTTGGCATGGCCGTTTCGGCTATCTCGGCCGCAAGGAGCCATGGAAACACGAGTTCATCCTCCAGGTGGTCGACGCGCGCAGAGGTGAGTCGGCCAACCGGGTACACATCGACCTCACCCCCAACGAAGGGATGGACCGCGCCATCGAGGACATTATTGCTCTGGGCGGATTGGTGAAGAAGCCACCGACCCTCTACCCAAGACCCGGATCGCATGGAGACGAACCGCCGGTCATCGAGTGGGCAGTGATGCAAGACCCGTTCGGCAACGAGTTTTGCTTGGTCAGCGAGCTCGGCCAAGAGGAGATCAAGGCAGTACTCGAGGCATCGAAGGCCGGCGCTTCCACCGATCACGAGTGGCGGGTGGCCGCCGGACG
The DNA here is from genome assembly GCA_040878345.1 of Acidimicrobiia bacterium. GTDB lineage: Bacteria > Actinomycetota > Acidimicrobiia > Spongiisociales > ZC4RG35 > ZC4RG35. The sequence goes on from JBBDML010000003.1 coordinate 6,966, forward strand.
AACCTCCTGATAGACCCGTGCCGGTATGTGCGCCGTCGGTGTCCACGAGAACCTGCCCCCTGGTCTCTCACCCGCTGACAACGAGTTGGACTGGCGGATGTTGATCGACAAACTCGCCGAGCTCGTCGAGGACGGCCACTAACCCCGTTCGCTGGACTGGGGCCCGCATCGTCGCCTCGATGGTGCTAGGTTCCGCGCCGATCCGACCGGGGCTCAGGGATCTAAAGGCGAGAGGAGAACGACTTGGTACCTCGCAAGTTCCCATACGGTGTGACCCGACGGGAGTTCCTCTACCTATCCGGCGCAGCATTGCTGGCTGCGGCGTGCGGGCAGACCGGAAGCACCACCACCACCCGATTGGCCGGCACCTCGACGACCGGGCTGAACGGCCTCGTCGCGCCGGGGGTCAATTTCATCGAGCCCACTCAGACGTTGAGCGGCTCGCTCAACATCCTCCTGTGGAGTCACTTCGTCCCGGCTCATGACACCTGGTTCGACCCGTTCGTCAAGGAATGGGGCGACATGGTGGGCGTCGAGGTCAATGTGGACCACATTGCCGTGGCCGACGTGCCGGCTGCCATCGCCGCCGAGATCCAGTCGGGCCAGCCCGAGCACGACCTGTTCCAGTACATCGCGGTCCAGAGCCAGCACGAGCCGTCCGTGGTCGACATGGCCGATCTGGTTGCCGAGGCGGAAAACCGCTACGGCTCCATGCTCGACCTGACCAGGCGGTCGTCGCTCAACCCCAACACCGGCAAGTACTACGCCTACGCACCGGCGTGGGTCCCGGACCCGGGTGACTACCGGAAGTCGCTCTGGGAGGGCGTGGGGATGCCCGACGGTCCCCGCACCTGGGACGATCTGCTCCAGGGTGGTTCGGAGATCTTCAGCACCCAGCAAGTCCAGCTCGGGATCGGGATGTCTCAGGAGATCGACTCCAACATGGCGTTACGGGCGCTCCTGTGGTCATACGGCGCCGGGGTCCAGGATGAGAACGAGAACGTGATCATCAACTCGGACGCCACCATCGCGGCGGTGGAGTACATGAACGAGCTGTTCGCCAATGCGATGACACCCGAGGTGTTCGCCTGGAATGCAGCCTCCAACAACCAGGGGATCAACGCCGGCGAGCTCAGCTACATCCTCAACTCCATCTCGGCCTACCGGACCGCGCAGGACGAGGGTCTGGCAGTCGCCGACGACATCTGGTTCTCCCCCGCCCTCGAGGGGCCGGAGGCCGCCCTGGTGGCATCCCATGTCATGTACAACTGGCTGATCCCTGACGTCGCCGACGTCAATGTGGCGGCGGCCCAGGAGTTCCTGTTGCACTACACCGAGAACCTGGCCCCGGTGACCTGGAACTCGAAGTTGTACGACTTCCCTGCCTTCCCTGACCGGGTTCCGGATCTCGACGGATGGCTGGACAACGACCCATTCGGGTCGAACCCCGCCAACAAGCTGGCGGTGCTCAAGGACTCGCTGGGCTGGGCGACCAACGTCGGTCATCCTGGCCCGGCCAACCCCGCCATCGGCCAGATCTTCGGCGAGGCGATCATCCCGGTGATGTTCGCCGAGGCGGCACAGGGGTTGAAGACCCCGGGGCAGGCCGTGGCCGATGCCGAGGTCCAGATCACCGCCATCTTCGACGACTGGCGGGGACGCGGCTTGGTTGGAGGAGGGTGAGATGTCCCCCCTCCCCGGAGGGGGGACCCAGCCCAACCAGCCCCCTATAGGCTGATCCCGTGGCGGTTGTAGAAGTTCGGGGTCTGACCAAGCACTTCGGCGACGTCATCGCTGTCGACGGGGTCGATCTTCGCTCCGAGGAGGGCGAATTCCTCGTCCTCCTCGGCCCTTCGGGCTGTGGGAAGACCACGCTGCTCAGGATGATCGCCGGTCTCGAGCAACCCACCGACGGCGAGATCCTTCTCGGTGGTGAGAACGTCATAGGACTCCCGCCACGGGCTCGTCGTGTTGCCATGGTGTTCCAGTCCTATGCCTTGTACCCCCACATGACGGTGGCCAACAACATCGCCTTCCCTCTCAGGTCCCAGGGCATGCCAGCTGCCGAGCGGGGGCCCAAAGTGAAGTGGGCGGCCGAATTGTTCGGTATCGAGCGGCTCCTCGACCGGCGCCCCCGTCAACTCTCCGGAGGTGAGCGTCAGCGGGTTGCCCTGGCTCGGGCCCTGGTTCGGGAGCCCAGCGTCTTTCTCCTCGACGAGCCACTGTCCAACCTGGATGCCAAGCTGCGGGCGGCGGCCCGTGACGACCTGATGGAGTTCCAGCGCCGCATCGGGATCACCACCATCTACGTCACCCACGACCAGGTGGAGGCCATGGGGATGGGCGACAGGATCGCGGTGATGAATCAAGGCAAGGTGCGTCAATTGGGGACACCAGAGGACGTGTACCACAACCCGTCGGACGTCTTCGTCGCCCAGTTCATCGGCTCACCCCCGATGAACCTCCTCGAGACGCCTGAATTCCTTTACGGCTTCCGCCCCGAACAGCTTCTGCCCGAGGGGATCGCCAGTGGTGAGGCAGACCGGATGTCTCTCACCTTCCACGTCAATCGTGTCGAGTACCTGGGATCGGAGCGTTACCTCTATGGCCACATCAGGGGCCACGACGAAACCAAGGTCATCGCCATGCTCCCCGCAACGGTGTCCCTCCCCATCGAGGTTGACCGTGACCACAAATTCTCGGTTGCCCACAGCCAGCTCCGGTTCTTCGAGCGGAGAGACCGGGGCGAGACAATCCCCGCCCAACCCCTCTGATGACTTCGTCCACGCTGACCCGGGACCGCTACCTGGCCGACAATCCCAAGTTCCTGGCGGGGCTCTTCATGTCGCCGGCCCTGATCTACATCATCGCCCTGGTCGGGTTCCCCTTCGTCCTCGCCATCATCTATGCCTTCACCGACATCAGCACCGGCAACCCCGAGCTGAACTTCGTCGGCTTCGACACCTTCCGCCGGGTCCTCGACGACCCGGTCTTCCGCAAGGCCCTGTGGAACACCTTCTGGTTCGCCACCCTCGCCAACCTGGTCGTCGTGGTGCTGGCGACGGCCCTCGCCGAGGTGCTGACCAGGGACTTCAGGGGCAAGTGGCTGGTGCGGTTCCTGGTGCTCCTCCCCTGGGTGGCCCCGGTCTCGCTGGCCACCATCACCTGGCTGTGGACACTCGACTCTATTTTCTCCCCAATCGACTGGGTTCTTCGCCAGTTCGGCTTGATCACCGAGAACATGTATTGGCTGGGCCGGCCCCAGCTCGCCATGTGGTCGATCGTCATCGTTCAGGCCTGGCGCATCGTCCCCCTGGCCGCGGTGATCGTCATGGCCGGTTTGGTGGCGATCCCGGACGAGATCAACGACGCAGTCGCGGTGGATGGCGCCGGGACCTGGCGGAGGATGTTCCAGGTCACCATCCCTCTGCTGGCACCGATCATCGCCGTCGCCGTCCTCTTCGGGGTGATCCTCAGCATCTCGGACATGAGCCTGGTCTACGTCCTCACCCGGGGAGGCCCCACCCACTCCACCCAGGTCTTGTCGACTTGGGCCTTCATCAAGGGGATCGAGGGCGGCGCGCTCGGCCAAGGGGCGGCGGTCGCTCTCTTCCTCCTCCCGGTGCTGGTGGGGATCACCGCGGTGGTGTTGCGTCTCGCCCGGCGCAGGGAGGTGTTGTGATGGCGTGGCGCGATGCCGACATCCCTTCCCTCCAGCGCCGGGCAAAGCGCCGTCGGCGGCTGGGGAGGGTCGGGCTCTACACCTCGGCGATCCTCTTCTCCTTCTTCGCCGTCTTCCCCTTCAGCTGGGCGCTGATCAGCATGTTCAAACAGTCCTCAGACCTCTACGTCAAGGACAACAACCCCTTCTGGTTCAACCTGGCCCCCACTCTCGAACACCTTCGGCTCCTCTTCGTCGAGACCAACTACCTCACCTTCATACGCAACAGCTTCGTGGTCGGTCTCGCCGTCACTCTCATCACCCTGACCCTCGCTTTGCCGCTGGCCTACGCCTTGGCCCGTCTCCGCCTCAGATGGGGGGAGCGGATGGGGATCGCCATCTTCCTGGTCTACCTGATCCCACCCACACTGCTCTTCATCCCGATGACCAGGGTCATCAACACCCTGGGGCTCCAGGAATCGTTGTGGTCACTGATCGTGGTCTACCCCACCATCACCATCCCCATCTCCTCCTGGCTGCTAATGGGGTTCTTCAAGGGGATCCCGATGGACATCGAGGAGCAGGCCATGGTCGACGGTCAGAGCCGTATCGGCGCCATCGCCCGGGTGGTGCTCCCTCTGATGTTCCCCGGGATCGTGGCGGTGGTGGTTTTCGCCTTCACCCTCTCCGCCCACGAGTTCATCTACGCCCTCGCTTTCAACAAGTCATCGGCGGTGAAGACCATCGCCACCGGGGTGCCGACCGAGCTAGTCCGTGGCGACGTGTTCTTCTGGCAGTCACTACAAGCTGCGGTGATCATCGTGGCGATCCCGATAGCCCTGGTCTTCAACGCCTTTCTCGACCGGTTCATCAAGGGTTTCACCATGGGGGCGGTCAAGGGCTAGGTGATCCGACCCCGAACCAGGGACGGCAGCTATTTGCGGGCCCTGATGATCACCGAGTCCATCCCGTCGGTGGCCTGATGGGTCGGTTCGAGCGCGATCTCCTCGAACCCGACCGACTCCAGGTGTGACCGGTACTCGGCGTAGGAGAGGGCCCCGGCGATGCACCCCACCCAGTCGCCGCGCTCGGCGCGGGCCTCAGGGCTCAAGGAGTCATCGGCGACGATGTCGCTGATCCCGATGCGACCCCCCGGCTTGAGGACACGATGGATCTCGGCGAACACCGCAGGTTTGTCGACAGAGAGGTTGATCACGCAGTTGGAGATGACGACGTCGACCGTCTCATCACCAAGGGGGATCTCCTCGATGAACCCCTTGATGAACTCGACGTTGGTCGCTCCAGCCTCATGGGCGTTGCGGCGAGCCAGGTCGAGCATCTCGTCGGTCATGTCCAGCCCGTAGACGTAGCCGGTGGGGCCGACCCGACCGGCGGACAAGAGGACATCGATCCCGCCACCCGAGCCCAGGTCGAGGACCGTCTCGCCCGGGGACAGCTCGGCGACTGCCGTGGGGTTGCCACAGCCCAGACTGGCTTCCGCGGCCAACTCGGGGATGGTGGCCAACTCGGCGACGCTGTAGGCACCCCCGGTGAGATCGGTGTCGCCCGTCGCGTCGGGGGCACAGCACTCGGAACCACAACACCCACCGGCGCTGGTGGCGCTAACTGCATACCGCTCTCTGACCTTCTCGCGAAGCTCGACATCCGGGCTCATCACAGTCTCCTTCATATCGACGGGCGTCGATGTGTTGTCACAATAGGAGGTCGTATCGACGTTTGTCAATATGTTAGCATGGGGGACATGGAGACCGACTCGACTTGCTGCGCTCCCGTCGTTGATGAGGCGCTGTCGGTCCCCGAATCGGAGGATCTGGCGGGGGCTTTCAAAGTGCTGGCCGACCCGGTCAGGCTCAGGCTGCTGAGCCTCATCGCCAGTGTCCCCGAAGGCGAGATCTGCGCCTGCGACCTGCCTGCCCCGTTGGGTCGGAGCCAGGCCACGGTCAGTCATCACCTTTCGGTGCTGGTCGACGCCGGTCTGATCACTCGTGAGCAACGCGGGAAATGGGCCTGGTTCCAGCTGACACCCGATCGGGGTGAGTTCGTGCGCTCCGTCCTGGGCGGCCAGCCCGTGACCGCGGTCAGATGACCGGCGAGGCCAACTCCTCGAGGAGCCCCCTGACCCGGCCCTCGAGCTGATCCCTGATGACCCGGACCTGTTCGAGGCTCTGGCCCGACGGGTCTTCGATCTCCCAATCGATGTAGCGCTTGCCGGGGTAGAAAGGGCAGGTGTCTCCGCACCCCATGGTCACCACGACGTCTGCCCCCCGGACCATTGCGTCGTCCCAGACCTTTGGGGTCTCACCGCCGATGTCGATCCCTCTCTCGGCCATGACTGCCACAGCCGCCGGGTTGAGCACTTCGGCGGGCTCCGAGCCGGCTGAGTAGACGTCGACCCGGCCGTCGGAGAGATGACGCATCAGGCCTGCCGCCATCTGGGAGCGTCCGGCATTGTGGACGCAAAGGAAGAGGACGGCCGGCTTCACCGGGGAGTGACATCTCGAGTCGGCACCGGCGCATGATAAGACCCGGCCCGATTTCTCCTCAGATCGGTGTCACCCGCCGTCAGCTTGTGCTACGTCTTACCGAAATGAGAGATCTCAAGTCCCGCGTCCTCCTGATCACGACCCTGACCCTGACTGCCTGTGGCGTAGAGCCAGGGGCCACCTCCACCACCGAGTCACCGACGACCACGGTCGTCGCCTCATCCTCGACGTCAGCGCCGAGCCCCACCACCATTCCCTCTTCGACCAGCACTTCGGCGGCGGTCTCGACGACGAGCACCGCTGCGCCTTCGGACGGCCTGCCGGGCACACCTGTCGACTTCGGCCCTGCCGAGGGTGACCTGCTGATGGTGATCGGGGTGCAGTACGACGATGTTCTCAACCTGCGGTCCGGCCCCGGCACGTCGCAGGCGATCATCGGCACCATCCCGCCGACCAACATGGGGCTGGTGGCCTCCGGGGAGACCCGCGAGCTTCCGGGCGCCTTCTGGGTGAAGGTGGGCCATGGCGAGAAGCTCGGCTGGGTCCACCTCGGATTCGTCGGCTATGCAGGCGGGGTCGAGGACGTCACCGCCGAAGTGATCGACGATCTTGGCGAGACCCCATCGGCCGACACGATGGTCGAGCTAGGGCTGATAGTCGCCGAGGCGATGGCCTCCGAGGATCCGCCCTCCGAGATCGTGAGAGTCACACCGGTGGTCACCGGTGACCTGCACGAGGTGACCTACGACGTCATCGGGTTCGGAGACGACGCCATCCGTGGTGTCAGGCTCCATGTCTTCGGGCAGCCATCCGGCTCGGGGTTCACCTTGAAGAGCATCGAGATGATGGTGATCTGCGGTCGGGGCGTCGATGACGGCACCTGTGTCTAGGGGTTAATCGCTTCCGACCCATTTCGGGCCCGCCTACCGTGCCTGGCGTGTGGTCCGACCTCAACGCACGACGTGTGGTGCTGGCGCGCTTCGTCTCCCGAATCGGTGGCGAGGCCGCGTTCTTTGTCGGCATCTGGGGCAAAGCCGCCTTCGATCTGAGGGCGACCCCAAGCGAACTCGCCCTGGTCATGGGCGCCTTGGGGGTTGCCGCCCTGATCGGAGCCTCGGTGGCGGGCGTGCTCGTCGATCGACTCAACCCCCGCCGGGTCATCATGTGGGGAGAGCTGATCTTCATACCGGTGGTCATCTCGTTGGCGTTCGCCGACACCATCACCGCCCTCGCCGTGGCCACCTTTGCCTACGGCCTGGCGGGCACCCCGATCTACACCGCCATCTCGGCTTTCCCGCCGTTTCTCACCGACGACGAGAACCAACTGGCCAAGATGAACGGGCTCCTCGAGGGCGCTCTGTGGTCCGCCTTCATCGTCGGTCCCGCCGCCGGTGCCCTGATCGCCGGCTCGATCGGGGTGAACGGGATCTTCATCCTCAATGCGGTGACTTCGGCGGTAGCGGCGTTCCTGGTGATCCCGGTCAAGCTGCGGTCGATGGGGGAGAGGAGACAGGATCGGGTCGGGGGTCTGCACGAGCTTCGCGAGGGTCTCCGCCACACCTACCAGAACCATCGGCTGCGTTTCTACGTCTGGCTGGGGTCGTCGGTATGGCTTCTCTTCGGGTTCTTCAGCGCACTCGAGCCTCTCTTCTTCCGTGACGTGGTCCGGGTGGAGGTGGAGACCCTGGGGTGGGTCAACTCCCTGATCGGGGTGGGGTTGCTCACCGGGACCTGGTTGGCGTCAAAGATGCCTCGGAGTCTCCGCACCGCCAGGACCCTCACCGTTCTCGTCGGGCTCAACGCTCTGGGCGTGGTGGCATACGTTGGAACCGGAAGGCTTGCTGTGGTGATGACTGCCGGCGTGGTGTGGGGCGTCCTGATCGGGTGCCTGGTGCCGCTGCACCGCACCCTGATCCAGATCAACTCGCCGGACGAGATGGTGGGCCGGATCATGGGGGTCAATCAGATGCACTCCGAGGTGGGCCATCTCCTCCCTCTCACAGTGGCCCCTTTCCTCGCCGCCCGTTTCGGGGTCCAGGCCACCATGCTCTCGTCTGCGCTGGTGACCGCGGTGGCAGCCTTCAGTTTCTGGCCCGGCGCCACCAGGCTGGATCGGACTCGCCAGGTCGAGGTTCCGGTGCCCGAGATGCCCGACCCTGACGTCGAGCCGAGGGCTGCCGGGCACTAACCCCCGTCCTCGGGGAGCACCGACCTCCCCGGTCGCACCTTGGTGTCGTCGAACTTGAAGACGGTGATCGTTCCCGACGGCTCCAGGTAGGCCAGCTTGACCTGCCCCAGGTTCTCGATCCCGCTCTCTCTCAGGGCGGTGAACAGCTCGGCCTCGGTGAGCTCCTCCTTCTCGAGGGCCTCCGAATCGACTTCGCCGGCCGCCACCAGCCTCCGAGGCTTGCTCTCCAGGATGATCTCCGCGGGTCGAGAGCGCTCGGTCAGCTTCACCAGGAGCCGTTGCAGCACAACCACCACAGTTATGACCACGAATCCGTGGAGCAGGGCGACATCGGCGTAGAGCATCGGATCACCCACGGCCGAGCCGAGGGCGACGATGATCACCAGCTCGAAGGGTGACAGATGGCCGAGCCCACGCTTGCCGATGAACCGCACGATGGCCAGCGTGTAGATGTACATGACGACGGTGCGGATGACGATCTCGAAGGTGAGCGACCACGAGAAGTCCCCGAACAACATGCGCCCGAAGTCCATGCCGCCTCCTTGGAGCCGGGCCAGGATACCTGGCGCCTCACCCGCTCCCCGGTCGTTCTCGGCCTACGCCTTCGTCGAGAGGTCGCCGATGATTTGTTGGGAGGCGAACCGGCCCGGGGCTCCCATCACGCAGCCTCCGGGATGTGTTCCCGAACCGCACTGGTAGTAGCCATCGATTGGGGTCCGGTACTGGTTCCACCCCGGCGCCGGGCGGAAGAAGAACATTTGTGGCGCCAGGAACTCCCCGGCGAAGATGTTCCCCTCGCTCAACCCCACCACCCGCTCGATGTCGAGGGGAGTGACCACCTCACGGTGGAGCACCAGGTCGCCGAAACCGGGGAATACCTCCTCGAGCCGGGCCTGGACGATGTCCCCCAGCCGATCCCGCTCGGTGTCCCAGTCACTCTCCTTGAGGTGATAGGGCGCGTATTGGATGAAGTTGGACATCACCGCCTTGCCGGGGGGCGCCATGTCGGGATCGACATTGGACTGGATGCAGGAGTCGATGTAGGGCCTTTGGCTGTACCACCCGTACTTGGCGTCATCGAAGGCCCGCTCCAGATAGTCGAGGCTGGGCCCGATGTTGATGAAGCCCCGGTACATGTCGGAGCGACCGGGGAGGGCCGGGAAGGTCGGGTTGGCGTCGAGGGCGAAATTGACCTTGGCCGAGGTCCCCTGGAAGCGGAACCGCTCGATGTCCTCCACCAGGTCTGACGGAAGCTCCCTGGGGTTGACGAGTTGGAGGAAGGTGCGTCGGGGGTCGAGGGCGCTGACCACGGTCTTGGCCGCGATCTCGGTCCCGTCCTCGAGGACCACACCGGTTGCCTGGCCGTTCTTGGTCACCAAGTGGTCGACCGGTGACTCGAGCCTGATCTCGGCCCCGAAAGCCTCGGCGGCACGCGCCAGCACCTGGGTGAATCCGCCGTTGCCCCCCTTGTGGAATGCCCAGGCCCCGTAGGCGCCATCGTGCTCTCCGAAGGAGTGGTAGAGGAGCACCAGCCCCGAGCCCTGGGACCGCGGTCCCACCTTGGTCCCGATGATCCCCGAAGAGGCCAGCAGGCCCTGGAGGATGTCGGACTCGAAGTAGTCCTCGAGGATGTCGGCGGCGCTCCCGGTGAGCAGCCGGACCAGGTTGTGCAGCACCCGTGGCGGGAGGTCGGCGAGGTAGGCGCCGATCGCCGCCATCTTGGCCCGCTCCTCGGGGTCCTTGGAGGTGATGTCGGGTGGGATCGAGTCCATCAGGGGCCGGATGGCGTGGACCGTCTGTTCCATCATGTGGCTGTAGGCGTCATAGGCGTCGGCGTCGCGCCGGGAGTGGCGGGCGATCTCGTGGTGGTTGTCGTCCTTGTCCTGACCGAACATCAGGTAGTCGCCGTTCTCCATCGGGGCGAAGGTCGAAGGCATCAGCAGGGGCATGAATCCGTGCTTGGTCAGCTCCAGCTCGTGGATGATCTCGGGGCGGAGCAGGCTGAGGGCGTAGGAGAAGGTGGTGAAGCTGAAACCCGGGTAGAGCTCCTCGGTGATGGCGGCGCCCCCCACCAGGTGTCGCCGCTCGAGGATCAGGGTGTTGAGCCCGGCTTTGGCCAGGTAGGCCCCGTTGACCAGGCCGTTGTGGCCCCCGCCGATGACGATGGCGTCGTATTTGTTCTTGGTGGCCATGCGCTACCTCAGGCTGTCTTTCTCGGTGGGTTGTAGAAGGGCATCCGGGTCACCTCGGCGTCCACCATCTCATAACGGTGGTCGATGGTGACCTCCAGGCTGAGTTTGGTCCCCAGTTTGGCGTGGTCGGGGCGAATCCTGGCGATCCCGATGTGGCGCTGCATCATCGGGGAGTAGACGAAGCTCGGCGTCCACCCGATCTGGGTCACCTTCTTGTCGTACAGCATCATCCCGCTGTGCTCGGGGGTGTGGTCCTTGGGTGGGACCACACCCCGGGAGTTGTAGGCCCGGTTCCAATCCTCCCAGTCGACGGTGATCCCCACCGTCCTCCACCGTGAGGTCCCATCCTTGATCTCACGCTCGATGGCGCTGCGGCCGATGAAGGCCCGGTCGTCGTCGTCGAGGCCGCGGATCATCCATCCCATGTTGAGCTCGAGGGCGGTGGCGCGTTGGTCGTCATTCCAGGCATAGCGGGCCGAGTGGAAGTCGACGTCGATCAGGATGAGCCCGGCCTCGATCCTGGTGATCAGCAGGGCGGTCTGGCCGGCCGGGATCACGCCGTAGGGGGCGGCGACCTCGAAGAGACGATCCCAGACGTCGAGAGCGTGGTCCCGCCCGACCCATATCTCGTATCCGAGGTCACCGGTGTATCCGGTGCGGGAGATGGTCACCGGCGTGTTGCCGATCTTGGAGGGTGTGAGATGGAAGTAGCCGATCCCCGCCATCTCAGGGGCCAGCTTGACCAGGATCTCCCTGGCATATGGGCCCTGGAGGGCGAGGGCCCCGTACTCGTCGGAGACGTCTTCGATGCCGACAGACAGCGACCCGACCAGGTCCTCGAAGTAGGCCAGGTTCGGCTCGGCCGCGGTGAGAAGGAACTCGTCGTCGGAGTGACGCAGGATCACCCCGTCCTCGATCATCCATCCTTCGTCGTCGGACCAGGCGGTGTAATGGGCCTGCCCGGGACGGCACTTGCGGATGTCGCGGGTGAGCACCCCGGCGAGGAACCTCTCGGCGTCGCTCCCGTAGATCCGGTACTTGTAGAGGGGGGAGGTGTCGATCACCGCCGCCGAGTTGCGGATGGCGAAATACTCGAACTTGTCCGACATCTGGTAGCGGTCGGTGGCCAGGTAACCCGACCAGTGGCTCCACAGACCGGTCTTGTTGGCCTCAGCGGTCCGGGGGTGGAAGGGTGTCTCGCGGATCATTGCGCTCTTTCCTTGAACCGTCGTTCAGAAACTAGCTTACCTCCGATGAGTGTGGTGGTGATAGGGGCGGGACTGGCCGGTCTGGCCGCGGCGAGCCGTCTCCATCAGGCCGGAGTCGAGGTTCTCGTCCTCGAGGCCAGGGACCGGGTCGGGGGTCGGGTCTGGTCGTCGCAGCTCGAAAACGGTGAGGTGGTGGAACTGGGCGGGGAGTGGATCGACTCCTCGCAGACCACCATCACCGACCTCGCCGCCGACCTGGGCCTGGGTTTGGTCGACACCAAACAGGACTTCATCTCCCGGGATCTGATCGGGGGGCCGATGATCCCCGAGTCGGACCATGCCGACCTGGCTGACCGGGTGATGGAGGTGCTCGAGGGGCTCGGTGACCGACTCGACGAGGTCACCATGGCCGAGGTCCTCGCCGCCACCGGGGGCACCGGCCCGGCGATGACGGTGCTGGTCTCCCGTCTCACCGGGACCTTTGGGGTGCCGCTCGATCAGGTTTGGGCGGCGGAGATGAACGAAGAGTTCGGGATGGCGCAGGGCTCGGGGTATGTCCGGATCGACGGGGGCAACGACCGGATCGCCCAAGAGATGGCTGTCTCCCTGGACGTCCGCCTCGACACCACGGTGACATCGGTCGGCCGGCCAGCGACGGGGCGGTGGTCACCACTGAGGAGGGCGCGATGGGGGCCGACGCCGTGGTGGTGGCAGTCCCCTTACCGGTGCTGCGAGCCCCTGGGTTCCTGGTGAATCCACCAGGCCACTGGGTCTGCGCTCTCGAGGGCCTGGGGATGGGCACTGCGGCCAAGCTGGCGGTGGCGACCCGGGACGAGCCTCCGATGTTCCGCCGTCAGGAGCCCGACATCCCTGGCTGGTACTGGACCGGGGCCCGACCCGATGGGGCCACCCGTCACGCCGTCACCGGGTTCGCCGGGACGTCAGTGGGGGTGGCGGCCATGATCGCCGACGCCGGTGTCAGGCTGGCGGTGGCCGCCCCGGAGGTGGTGTTGGACGGCGATCCGATCGTGGTCAATTGGGGCGCCGACCCGCGGGCCGGCGGCTGCTACTCGGCCATCGGCCCGGGTGGGAGCAGGTGGCTCCCCGCGTTGCAGGAGCCGTGGGGCCAGGTCTTCCTGGCCGGTGAGCACGTCAATGGCACGGGCACCATGGCGGGAGCGTTGAAGAGCGGGATGGAGGCAGCGGAACGGTTGCTCTCATCGGTTTGACCGGTAGGCCCATCGTGTCGAAGGGCGGTGGTCGTTCAATCCCAATCCAAGTCTTGGCGAACCGGACGGCCCAAGACCCCACTAGGGGGCCCCCAGGGCGGCGGCCCTCCATTCCTCGTCGGTCGAGGCACCGGCCTCGGTGGCCCTCATCACTGCTTCGATCTGTGTCTTCGTGAGCTCATTGACCAGGCAGAACTCGTTTCCGAAAGGATCCTGCATCACCGCCCAATCGATGATGGGTGGCTCATCACCATGTGACCTAGGACGCGGATAGAGGCTGGGCGGCTTCTTCACGAACCCACCGACGGCGACGATCTGGGTGATTGCCCGGTCCATGCCTTCATTCGGGGTCAGGTCGATGTGGGCCCGGTTGGGTTTCTCCCCCTTAGGGGTGTCGACCAACTGAAGGATGAACGCGTGCCGCCACGGGTCTCGGTGCCCCAGATATCCGAATCGACCGTGCCAACCCTCCGGCTTCCCGATCACCTCGAGGCCCGTCACCGCAGACCAGAACGCGTAGCCCACCTCGAGGTCGTCGACGTCGATGACCGTGCAGCGATAGGTTCCTATCCCCATACGGGGAAGATACCGCCCGATCGGGTGGCGAGGCAGCGGGATGGTTGCTCTCCTCGGCTCGAGCCGCTCGCCCTCGCTTACCTGTCACGGGGACCGTCCTTTGGTGATGTAGCGGTGGCCCAACGGGCTGGTCCAGTGGTGCAACCCGTCGACGAGCCGGTAGGTCCAGCCCCCCTGGTGCCTGAGGATGTGGTCGTGGCGGCACTTGGGCGTGGTGTTCTCGAGGGTGTTGGGCCCGCCTTCGGCCAGAGGCTGGTTGTGGTCGATGTCGCAATCGGCCGCCGGCATCCGGCATCCGGGGAAGACGCAGGTGGGTTGTGTGGCGGCGAGGTGCCGTACGTGGCCCATGGTGGGCCGCCGGCGGGTGATCCCGGTGGCGACGACATTGCCGTTGTCGTCGATGGCGCTGAAGGTCCACTGGCTCCTGGTCTGCTGCGCCGCGACCTGGCGGGCGATGTCGGCCAGGATCGGTCCGAAGCCGGGTATCTCTGCCGCCTTGTCGTCGAGACCGGAGAGCGTGGTGAGATCGACCCGGATGTCAACGGAGCCCTTGCCCGAGCCCCGGTCGGTGGGCGATCCGTCGAGTAGGTCGAGAAAGACATCGGCTCGAAGCTGGTCGTGAGTCCTGGTGTCTCCGCGGCTCTTGAGGTTGAGGGTGCACCCATTGATCCGGCGGCAGATGGCCCGGACCCGCTCGACCGGCAGGTCGTAGCCGTGGAGGTTGACGGTCCCGTCGATGGTGGGCTCGAACCAGACCCGGCGCTTCTCCACCGCGTTCTCGTAGCGTTCCCTGGCCTCCTTGGGGCTGACATCGATGGCGAGACGGCGGATCAGGGAGGCGATCTGACCGGTGGTCAGGTCCGGCGCCTGGTCGACGATCTGGTCGATGATGTCGAGAGCCGTCTGCAGGGGGAGGTTGGCCACTCCCTCGACGATCACCTTGGCCCTGGCATGGTCGATGAGACCGGCGGCCAGGGCCTTGAGGATCCTCGGGTAATAGTCGACCAGATGGAGGGCGAAGGCGAGACGGGTCTCGGCGGCTCGCCGGGTCAGACACAACGCGGCTCGGATCTCGTCGGAGGCATACTCCCATTCATGCTCGGACCGTTCGTGCCAGTCGCTGCCGGGGGCGAGATGTGCCACCTCGGCCACATCGGAGGCGGCCTCGGCCTGATAGTGGGAGACAAGGCGCTCCCGGGCCTTCAACAGCCGGATCAGGTTGTGCCCGCCCACTCGCCGACGTTCGACCCGGTGGACTGCAGCAGCTAGGAAGATCCCGGGCGGCAATGACTCGAGCTCATCGGAGACTTGCTGTCGTCTCGATTCGGGGAAGGGGATCTTGGCCTCGGCGAGGGTCAGCGAGTAGATGAGGTCGTCGTTGAAACTGTTATCCGACAACTCCCCCGCTCGGAGCCCGATGGTATCGGTACCGAACATATGTTCGAGAATACACTCGGTCTATGACAAATGTCAAGCCCATTCCACGATGATTTGTGTTGGAAATGGGTGCTTACGGAAGACCCCTTCAAGACCGGCGGATAGGCTCGCTTGAGAAGCCAATACAACCGATCGACGATCCGACGCGTTTGTTGGGAGCTGCGAGGCATGGTAATCTAATGGTATGCGCACTACCATTGATAGGGCAGGTCGGGTGGTGATACCCAAGCCACTGAGAGACGCCGTGGGGCTGGTGCCGGGAGAAGTCGAGATCCTGGTAGAAGGGGCTGCCCTTCGGGTGGCTCCTGTGGCTCTTGAGGGAACAGTCGAGCGACGGGGTCGTTTGGTCATCGATGCCGACTTGGTCCTGACCGATGCCGACGTTGACGCATTGAGATTCGCCGACCAACGATGACGGAGCCCGTCTACTTGGTCGATACGAGTGTCGCCATCCCCCTGGTGGTGACAGGGCATGAAGCCCATGATCTCGTGACCGACTCGCTCGATGACAAACGGCTCGGCCTTGCTGGCCACGCGTGGTTCGAGTCCTTCTCGGTCCTGACCAGGCTCCCGCCCCCGGCGAGGCGTTCGCCTGCCGATGTGGTGGCGATTCTCGGCCACAACTTCCCCGCCTCCCGTTTTCTCGATCCCGACAAGTCAAAGACCGTCATTGACACGCTTGTGGCCCTGGGGGTCTCCGGTGGCTCGGTTTACGACGCACTGGTCGGCTACACCGCAGTGGCCCACGGCCTCCCGCTGGTCACCCGTGACGACCGGGCGCTCAAGCTGTACCGGGCGTTGGGTGCCTCCGTCACCATCCTGTGACGAGGCGCAGCCTCATCTTCACATCCATATGGAAGCATGCGAGTGGTGCGTCAGCCGCTAGCCGGTGTTTTAGCGATACCGATCACCGTCTCTCCCGAATCCACGTCGCCGGCCACGAGAACGCTTCCTGCCGCGGTCAGGATGAACCGAACCCGTACTCCGGTGTCGACTTCTGGGGTTTCAACAGATGTCCAAGTCTCGCCGTCGCGGCTGTGCCAGATTCGGTTTTCGATTTCGGAAACGCTCAACCCGCTGCCCAGGCTGTAACCGGTGATGTAGGCCTCGGCCCCGTCCGTGGTGATGCTGGAGTATTGCCATTGACCACCCCCGATGGTGAGAGGCTGCCAAGCCAACCCGTCGCGGCTGATCCACACTCCTGAGTTGTCCTTTTGAGCGGGCGTGCTCCAGTAGGTGAGAGCCAGGATCCCGTACGGGGTTACGGATACATCCTCAACCGTGCCGACTAAGTCAGATGAAACGGGTTCGACCGAGAGAATCGCTTCACCCAAATACCTCCAGGTCACCGGCTCCCAGGTAGCCGGTTGGTCGGTCCCCGACGCTTCGCTGGGTACGTGTGGGCCCTTTTCACCGAGGACGACGAGGCCGCTATCCCACGTCACAGCATTCATCTTCGACGAGGTTCCCTCGGGATCGGAACTGAGGGCGGTCAACTCCCATTCGACGCCATCCTGGCTGACCCAGATCGCCCCCTGTCTAATCACACTGGAGTCGTTGTCGTCGGTGACGAACCCGACTGCTACGAGCCCCAGAGGGGTGTCGCTGACGTCCTGTACGGCTCCCGAGAGGTCGACTGCATCCCAACTCTCCCCTACATCGAGGGACACCCAGAGAGCCGAGCGGCCGGTCCTCGCGCCGGATTCGTCTTCTGTAACGGAAACCCCTCGGGCTATAAGGATCGTCCCTGACGCCACGAGTTGGTCAATGGCCATGTTCGACTCGAGCTCAGCAATCTGCTGCCAAGCCACCCCATCGGGCGACGCCCAGACACCCTCGGACGTTACGGCCCGCAATCCGGTGCCGATTGCCGCCACGACGGGCCCGATGCCCGGAAGCTCGCTGGCCGCCCATTCGAGTTCAACAGTCGGCAGGGTTGTGTTAGCGGGCGGGGAATTCGGGGTGGGGCTGGCTCCGGGAATAGTGGGGCCGGTCGGCTCAATTGGTTGCTCCAACGTCGACTCGTCGCCGTTGAGCACGAGAAGCAACGGCAATCCAAGTGCGAGCACTGTTGCGGCAGCGCCAAGGGCAATAAGAGCACGACTCCTCCGGTTATGACGGTGGGGGTGTGAGGAGTCAAGCTCAGCATCGTCGAGTATGTGCCACGGATCCTCCGATGGCGCCCTGCCCTCTGACGCCCGGACACCTTCGATCGCGATCGCGGCGTCAAGACGAGCCCGGGCAAGTCTTCTCCCTTCCTCGGTTGGGCTGTGTGGTTGGCTAGCCCGTCGCAAGAGCTCATCAACCGGGTGCTCGGGCTCGGTCATCGACTACCCCCCTTTGCTTTGACGGCTCGGTCAGTCATTCGCCCCAGCTCGGGTATCGCCTCGGTAATGAAGGTCCGGGCCCTCGAGATTCGCGACGCGACGGTCCCTGGCGGGACGCCAAGCACGCGACCGACTTCCTGATAGGTGAGACCGTCCACGGCGTATAGGAACAGAGCTTCGCGATCCGCGCGAGGAGTCTGGCGCCAGACCTGGAGGAGTCTTACGGCGGCGTCTCTGGCCATAACGCGATTCTCGCTGTCGGATTCAAAGCGAATCGCGGGCTCAGGTGCGAGGGCCAAACGTTCATGGCGGCGAGCGAAACGCGTCGTGTCTCCAACGATGTTTCGAGCTATCCCGTGCAGCCACGGCAGGCAGTTTGGGTAAGCGACGTCGTAACGCTTCCTGATTCGGAAGGCTCGTTCGAAGACCTCGGAGCAAACGTCGGACGCCTCGGTCACTGAGACCCGTCGTGCCACGAAGCGAAAGACGGCGTCATGATGCCGCTCGAAGATCGCCCCGAACCCTCTCGGGTCCGACAGCGACGCGTGGATGACATCCGCGTCGGTCAGTGATGGCTGGGCCAACTCGATTTGGACGGTAGTCCAACTCACATCTTCTCTTCCTCGGGCCACGAAGCGGATTCGTCTCGCCGACAAACAGAGAGTGAGATCGTCACCTGGACAGGAGTGGATATGAGATCGCGAACCTTGAGAGCGTTCGGCGTCGCGGCCAGGGTCATCTACGGCGGTGACTTTTACATGACCGCCTCCTACTGATCCGGGAGCTTGGACCAATATCACCGCAGCCAATTTGAGGCGCCGGGTTAGCGACAATCGGTCGGGAGGCCCTGGTGTGTTGGCTGGCATGTTGGTCGCGACGTTGGGCATGTTGCTGTTGGCTCGGGCCATTGCGCCTTCAGTCGTTGACATCCCAGCTATCTCCACGGTCGACTCGCTACTCATCAACACTTCGGCCCCTGAACAGTCACAGATCACGACGACCACCACGTTGGTTCCTACTCCGATGATCACGGACAGCGACACGCGCTGGCTCAGCGGCGAGATGCAAGAATTCGTCTCGGAGACAAGGGACTCCGGCAGAGTTTTCGGGCCAAGCCAGGTCTTCGACGAACCTTCGTGCATCAAGACTGCCTATGCACGAGAGCACCCCGGTCTAGATGACGGTCTGTTCACCGTCGGGGCTGTCCGCCTCTTCCGGCAAGACCGGACTTCCCAGGAGTTTGACATTCACCTCCCGGGTAACGAGTACGCGCCTACCGAGTGGGCAACCAGTCTGGTGGCGGAGTTCTCCGGTCCGGACTGGGCCACATTCGACGACCTCCTTGAGCACGTTGTTCGGCTTTCAGCGGTCTCCGCCTGGGTTGAGCCGATCAGACGTCCCACCCATTGTCTGATCGTCGAGATCATCGACGTTTCGGAATCGTTTGGCGTGGGGGCCGACCCGTGAGACAGCCCAGGATCGGTCTGGTCTTGATTGCAGCGGCGGTTGTTGCACTGACCTCGTGCGTCCCGGCGACCGAGCCTTCAGAACCTAGCCCAGCCGTTTCAACCTCGTCCCTGCCTCCCTCCGCAACGATTCCCGTGGGCCCGATGGGGTACCCCCTTCTGACCGATGCCGACCTCTTGTCGCCCACCGTCGAGTTGATGGGGCAGGGCAGGGGCGCCACCGATATCGCCAACCTGGTCGAAGAGGCTGTATCGACTTGCCTGCAGCTCCGCGGGTGGACCTACGAGCCCGTTCTCCAGGACATGTCGTCAATGGAGCCTCGGACGGTTGGTGAAGAGCGCCGGTTCCGGGCCGCCTACGGCTACGGGGAGTTCTCTACCCCCACTTCGGGCGACGACGATGCAAGAGCCGCTGCCGACCGCAATTACGACCGATTCCGTGGGCTGACTCGACGGGAACAGATCTCATTTCGCAGAGACCTCAATGGGGGAGTGGAGGATGGCGAGACATCATTGGATGACGATTCCCCGCTTCCAGGTAGTTGTCTGGCCGATGCCCGTCAAGAGTCCGGTCTGGCGATCTACGACCAAGCACTCATGAATGATATGCGGCAGATGGGCGAAGCGGCGATCACCTCGGCAGAGTCGGTGGCGGCCAATCGTGCCTGGTCCGAATGCATGAAAGCTCTCGGCTACGAGCTAGAGAGCCCGGCCGACGCACAGCTTCAGGCTGTTGCGGAAGGGCAGACCCTGCCAATCGCCGAGGCGATCGCCAATGAAGTGCGCATCGCCACGGACGACTTCGAATGTCAGGTGGATACTCGGCTCGCCTGGCGGCATCAGGCAGAGCTGAGCATCGTCAGGGCGCTCATCGAGCGATACCCGGAGTATGGAGATGGTTGATCGCCGCCGCATCCGAGTCCCCGGAGTCGGCCTTGTTCTGATGGGGTTGATCGCCGGGCTCGGAATCGCCTGGCTTCTGCTCCCTCGATTCCTCACACCGGGTGAGGCCGAGGACCTTCGATCAGTGCCCGAGCCCGAGCCGATCACGGCGGAGGTCGAAGAAGGCATTCTCAGGGAAGTGATCCAACTCGAGGGGGTCGTCGGACCGGAGGTCGAAGTCAGCGTAGAGGCGTGGCAGCCGGTTGGGGCTGCACGCCCTGTGCTCACCTTCTCGCCGGCAATCGGCTCAATGGTCGAGGCCGGTCAAGTCATCGTCGCGGTATCGGGAAGACCTTTGATCTTTCTAGGTCCCGTACCGAATCTGTACAGAGACCTCTTCCGGGGGCTGGCAGGTCCAGATGTCGCCGGTCTCCAACAGCTCATGATCGAAACGGGGCATCTCGAGTCCGATCATGGTGAGGACGGGGTGTTCGGTGAAGTCACCGAAGATGGTGTGGAGGCCCTCTATGAAAGCCTCGGGTACCAGCCCGCGCCGTCTCCGAAGGAAGTGACCGAAGAGCAGATGCTGGTCGCGCAGAACACAGTCGACCAGGCGCAGCAGAGTCTCAGAGCCGCTCGCCAATCCGGTGACCGGACTTCCACCAACATTGCGGCCAGGAGTCTGGCGATAGCGAGTGCCCAAGTCGACGCTCTGAGCGAAAGCCCTCGCCTCGCCCTTCCCGCAGCAGAAACCCTGGCACTGCCAAATGACCGCATCGTCGTGGCAGGATCGCGAGAGTCGGTTGGGTCTGTCGTTGAGGCCGGGGGGCCGCTCCTCGACCTTAGGACAGAGAACATGGTGGTCAACGCCTCGACATCCCGATTGAGAAGCGTTGACCTCGTCACAGGACTGGTTGCGGTCATTACCGGTGCGAAGGGCACTCTCGAAGCCCACCTCGTCTGGACGGGGTCGGACCTCGACGATCCGAGCCAGGTCGCGTTGAAACTCGGGTTCGATGCAGGGAGTTACCTGCCAGGGGATCGGGTCATCATCGAGATCGAGACCGGAACGACGGTTGAGCCTGTGGTGTCGGTCCCAGTATCTGCCGTAAGGACCGATGGCGATGGCGAGTCTTACGTCACCGTTGTCTCCGATGAGCAGCGTCGACGTGTGAGTGTGTCCCTCGGGGTGACCCTGGGAGGGCGCACCGCCGTCAGGGGAGCCCTCACTCCAGGCCAACTGGTCCTGGTCGGTGGCCGATGAAACCGATGCTCGAGTGCCGGAACGTGAGTCGGGTCTATCTCGGGAATGTGACGGCGTTGCAGGGCGTCAACTTGAGAATCGAGGAAGGGGAGTACGTCGCGCTGATGGGCCCCAGCGGAAGCGGCAAGACGACTTTGGTCAATCTCTTGGGTCTCCTCGATACGCCGACCGAAGGGTCCGTCTGGCACCTTGGCGCCGACACCGGAACTTGGTCAGAGACCGTGCGCTCGCAACGACGCGCCTTCACCATCAGCTTCATCTTCCAGGCCTTTCACCTCTTCGAGGATCGAACGGTCCGCGAGAACGTAGAGGTAGGTCTGGTGCATCAACGCGTTCCTCCAGAGGTGCGGGCGCCGCGGGTGGAGGATGCGGTGGGCAGGGTGGATCTGCAGCATCGGATCGACGCGGTGGCTCGCACTCTCTCAGGAGGGGAGCAACAACGCACGGCTGTGGCCCGCGCCATCGCCCGTAGGCCGAGAATCCTCATCTGTGACGAGCCGGTGGGGAACCTCGACGAGGACAACGCGTCGAACGTGCTCGACAGCATCGAGTCGGCTCATAAGGAGGGTCTGACAGTGGTCATGGTCACCCACGATCCGAGAGTTGCCGCCAGGTCCCAAAGGATCATCAGCTTGAGTCCTGTCGGAATGAAGAGGTAGTCACGCTCTTCATAGACTTGTTCGATGAGACCCTCCGCTCGCTCCGTGAGCGCCCTGCCCGCACGATGCTGACTGCGCTGGGCTCCGTGCTCGGAGTAGCAACAGTGGTGGCGATCGTCGGGTTGTCCGCGACCGCGTCGAATCAAGTCTCGTTGAGATTCGACGAGATTCTTTCTACGAAAGTCGTAGTGGAGCCAGCCTCGGCATTCGAACCGGAGCGACTCCAGGACGTGAACCTGGACGAGGTACGGGCGATCAACGGAGTGAATGACGTCGTGCGTTACACCACTCTCGATCAGAGACTCGCCTCGCTCCGTCCCACCCAGGGCCGAGAAGTGAGCGTGAGACCCGTCGTGGTCAGTGACCGATTCGAGGAGGCATTCGACATCGAGGTCCTGAAAGGGAGGATCTGGGAGCACGATCTTGTCAGGCGAACAGGAGGCGCGGTTGCCGTCATGGGGGAGACAGCTGCCCTGGAGATGGATCTCGGCGGTTTCGACGGCCCGTTCCAAATCTGGGTCGACGGGGCCCCGGTGACGGTGGTCGGACTCATAAAGGCGGGTGAGGTCGATGAGCGTCTCAACGGATGGGTCATGATGCCGGAGGCTTCAATGGACCTCGAGGCCTGGGGCGGGGGATCGACCTCGATACTTGTGCGTGTGTCACCCGGCGCGGGTGAGGGGGTCGCCGAGGTGCTGCCCTATGTCCTCGACCCCGAGTCACCACAGAGCTTCGTGGCCCTGGCTCCTCCTGAGCCAGAAGTGCTGCGTGCCAATATCGAATCCGACACACGTCTTGCCTTTCTTGCCGCCGGGGCTATCGCTCTGGGAGTTGGAGCAGTGGCCATTGCGTCCGCGACCCTGACATCCGTTGTCGAGAGGACTGAGCAGTTCGGAATCAGACGCGCATTCGGTGCGCGCCGATCAGACATTGCCCGTCTCGTCCTGATGGAGACAACCGTCCTCGGTGCGGCGGGAGGTGCGGTCGGATGTCTGCTTGGCTTGACGGGGGTCCTGGCGTTCTCGATTGCTCTTCGATGGGTCCCAGTTGCCGACCCCGTCCTGATCCCACTGGCGATCGCCATCGGCACCGGGGTCGGCGCGTTCGCCGGCTTAGCTCCGGCGATCAAGGCAGCCATGATCGAGCCTGTGGCCGCCCTACGCCGCATCTGACACTTGCCCGCTGGGAGGGTCTTGATGCTTGTCCGGTTTATGACCACGCAACGCGGCTTCGACCCGCTCCTTAAGCCAAATCGACCTCCGGCAGCTCTCCCGCCGGGGTGAATCCGAGGACCTTCCCGTAGAAGGCGAGCTCGGCCTCCAGGCTGTGGATCAGCGTTTCGGCGCGCCGGAACCCATGATCCTCGCCCTCGTACTCGATGAGGGCATGGGGAATCCCGTTGGCGGCGAGGGCGTCGGCGATGCCGACCGCCTGCTCGGGCGGAACCACCTTGTCCTCGAGACCCTGGAACAGGATCACCGGCACTTTGATCTGGTCTGCGGAGTACAGCGGTGACCGCTGGCGGATCTCCTCGGGGTCGGTACCGATGAGGCCGTCGAGGTAGCGAGCCTCGAACTTGTGGGTGTGCTCGTTGAGCAGGGCGATGTCGCCGATCCCGTAGTAGGAGGAGCCGGCGCTGAACCCGTCGCCGAAGGCCAGGGCGGCGAGGGTGGTATAGCCCCCGGCGCTGCCACCGGTGATCAGGAGACGGTCCCCGTCGACCTCCCCGCTCTCGGCCAGGTAGCGGGTGGCGGCCAGACAGTCCTCGACATCGGTCAACCCCCAGTTCTCCCGTAACTGATTGCGGAACTCGCGTCCGTAGGCGGTCGAGCCCCGGTAGTTGACGTCGACCACCGCGAACCCACGGGTGGTCCAATACAAGAAGCCGGCGGTGAGGCGGGGAACGACGTGGGAGGTCGGCCCTCCGTGGACCATCACGATGAGGGGCGGCTTTTCCCCGTCGGGCGCCTTGTATTCGGGGTTGGCCGGCGGGTAGAAGACACCGTGGGCCACGGCGTCGGCCCCGGTGGGGAAGGTGATGACTCGGGGTGTGGAGAAATAGCGGGCATCGGCGGGCAGGGGGTTGACGCGGATCGTTGTCACCACCCCGGTCTCGACGTCGATCTCGCAGATGGCGCTGGGGTGGGCGGGGCCGGTCCCGGCGAACCAAGCGCGCGACCTGCCATCGGTGATCAGATAGTCGTGACGGGAATAGGGGGTCTCGAGATGATTGGCAGAGCCGTCCGGGCCCAGCACCACCAGCCGCTGGACCCCGTCCTCCCAGTAGGAGCCCAGGATCCTCTTCCCGGAGACGAACCCGTAGGTGGTGTACCCGAACAGCCAGGCGGGAAGCCCGAAGTCGGCTTCGGCCGGATGGATCGGGATGGTATCAACCCCATGGTGGGCATACAGGTTCCACCACCCGGTCCGATCGGAGACGAAGACGATCCCACCGTCGGGTGCCCACTCCGGCTGGAACACCGACTCCTCGGGGCCACCGGCGACTTGGGTGACATCGGTCAGGGCTCCGTCGGCGATACGACCCGTCATCAGCTCGGTCCCGTCCCAGGGCATCTTGGGGTGGTCCCACTCCAGCCAGAGCAACCGGTCGCCGTCGGGCGACGGCCGCGGGTTGGAGTAGAAGTCACGACCCGAGACCAGGGTGATGACCGATCCCGACGGGTCGACCATGACGATCTGGTTGATCACTTCATCGTCGTGATGGCTCTCCCTGACAGATACCAGCGACCCGTCCGGCAGGAAGCGTGCGTCGGCGTAGCGCCAGGTCCGTGACGTCTTCGGCTCGGCTGTGAGCGGGCCACGACCGAGGACGTGGAGCCGCTGGTCGGAGAACTCCGAGTAGGCCACCCACCCCTGATTCACCACATAGGCGCCGCCCCCATACTCGTGGACCAGGGTGCGGACGTTCATCGGTGGAGGTGTGACGTCCTCGATGATCCCGTCGGCGTCCCGCCGGACCAGGACCTGGCGGCCCCCTTCCGAGGGACGGCCCTCCAGCCAGTAGAGGTCGTCACCATCGACCTGGATCGCCCCAAAGCTGACCACCCCTCCGACGGTGTCGGCGGCCGATATCGGTGATTCCCAGGTTCCGTATGGGGCCTTGGTGATCATCGCCCGATCCTAAGGGCATGCGAAGTCACCTGGAGTGGGCCTGTAGAGTTCGGGTCTTGAGGGCCCGGAGGACGTCGAGCTCGACGTCCGTTGGCGCCCTCTCGACGACCGGGTCGGCGACCACCCCCAGATCCCAACCAGTGTTGGCCACCACATCGTGGACTGTGACACCGGGGTGAAGGGAAGCCAGGGTCAGTTCGTTGCTCAGGGGATCGGGTCGGAGGACACCAAGGTCGGTTATGACCGCAGTCGGGCCCGCCCCGCTTTGCGGGGGTCTGCCTTCTCCGGACCTACCGAAGCCGACCGAGGTCACGAAGTCGACATTGGTGACCATCGCCCGACGGGTGTGACGGAGCATGACGACCACCTCTCTGGCGGAGAAGGCGATCTCCGAGGCTCCACCGGCTCCCGGAAGCCGAACCGATGGGTGGTGGTATTGGCCAATTACTGTGCTGTTCAGATTGGCGAACCGGTCGATCTGAGCTGTTGAGAGAAACCCGACGTCGACCCTTCCAGCCTGGAGCCAATAGCTGAATATCTCCGCGACCCCCACTACCAGGTCGGCCTTTTCGGCGAGCTCACCATCCCCAATAGAGAGGGGTAACACATCTGGTCGGGTCCCGATGGTCCCCGACTCGTACACCAGTACCACCTCCGGGGCATGGGTGAGTCGGGCCAGATTTGCTGCCTCGCTGGGTAGACCGATACCGACGAAACACACCTGGCCATCGCGGAGCTGTCGGGCGGCGGTGACCGTCATCATCTCGTCCGCGGTGTAGGTCACGGTCTTGGTGCTCCCATCACGTTCTGATCCATCCACGTTGCGAACCGATTCCGGTCACGGGAGATCTCGTCCCAAGCGTTGTAGGCGGCGTTGTCCCGCTCTGAGTAGCCCATGGCGTAAGACGGGTGTGAGCCTCCGGGTGCAACCACCACTGCGGTGATACACCAGGCCGGCAGGCCGACGAGATTGGGCCCCCGGGGCTCGATTTGGTCGACGACCTCTTCGACGGTGATGATCGAGGCCCTGGCAGCGAGCACCGCTTCCCTCTGGACTCCGGTGATCCCCCACAACCCGATGTTTCCCTTGCGATCCGCCTGTTGGGCATGGATCACCGTCACGTCGGGTTGGAGGGCTGGGATCGCAGCCAACTCCTCACCGGTGAAAGGGCAGGTGACGGTGGCGACCTCGGTGTACTCGACCAAATCGGATCCCAGGTACCCTCGGATCACGGCAAATGGGAGCCCGGAGGCCCCGGCGACATACCGGGCGGCCATGCCGGCGTGGCTGTGCTCCTCGAGCTCCAATGGATGGGGGTAACCCTGCTCGACGGCGTCACGGAACCTGTGAAGAGAACCGACCCCTGGGTTGCCGCCCCATGAAAAGATGAGCTTTCGGGCACAACCCATCCCGATCATCTGGTCGTAGATGATGTCAGGGGTCAAGCGGGCCAGGGTGAGGTCGCGTCGGCCCTGTCGGATGATCTCGTGACCCGCGGCGAAAGGGATGAGATGGGTGAAGCCCTCCAACGCCACGGTCGCACCATCAGCAACCAGGTCACCCACCGCCTCGGGGAGGGTTGTGAACTCGGCCATGTGTGACGCCCTGTGTACCAGATGGGTTGGGCTCCGGTCGGTCGTCCCGCTCGGAGGTGAAGACCAGTGTCGGGCCATCGGGCGAGACGGCCGGGCGCCGCCGGCAACGAGGGTCACCCAGACCGCTCCGTCATTGGTGTACGCCAACCGGGGTTCCGGGGGGTGACCAGGCAGGCCGGGTCTCCCACAGATAGATGTGAACCCCCCCCCCGGTCGGTGGTGACCCTGGTGGAGTGACCCCCGGGCACAGGAATCGTCTAGACGTCGGAGGTGTCCCGGTGGAGGACGAGGGCTACGGTCGACCCGTTCGGAGACATAGCAGGGACAGTGGGTCTCTCGGTGGCGGCGATCACCTCCAGAGATCAGCGCGATCGGGGAGCGTCGGGACGGACCAGGCTGGGGAGGGGGGAGTGCTCATCGGTGCCCACCCATCGGTCGAAGTCCATCGTCATCCTCCTGGCTCTTCGAAAGGGCTGAGTGTGGCGGCAACCAGCCCGCCAATCGTGGTCAGGTCGTAGCCGCCTTCCTGGACGAAGACGATGGGCAGATCGAGACCGGCGATCCTCGCCCCGGCACCCCGGTACCCGTCCTCGGCCACCAGCAGCGGGCTATTCAGGTCACTGGTTCCCGCATCGACGCCCAGTGACACCACGATGGCGTCAGGATCGAAGCCGACCAGCGCCTCGATGACTCCGTCGACACCGGCCAGCCACTCGCGGTCGCCACCACCGGGGGCGATGGGCACGTTGAGGTTGGTCCCTTCGCCGTGACCGGCCCCGGTCTCGTCGGCGAACCCAACGAAATGGGGGAACCACCCTTCACCTGGGTCGACATGGACCGACCCGTAGAAGACGTCGCCACGTTCATAGAAGATCTCCTGGGTCCCGTTCCCATGATGGGCATCGAGATCGATGATGCCGATACGGCCCACCCCACCCACCCGAAGGGTCTCGGCGGCGACCGCGGCATTGTTGAGATAGCAGGAGCCACCGAAGAAGTCCCAGCCGGCGTGATGCCCGGGCGGGCGGCAGGCGGCGTAGGCGGCCGGGTCGCCCCCCAGGACCAACTCGGCTGCGGTCTGGGCCATATCGACCGCGGCCCGCGCCCCTTCGAACGTGCCCGGCCCGATCTGGGTCATGGTGTCCATCGCCCACACTCCGGCGAGGGCGGCTCGGGACCGGGGGAGCCGCAGCGGCCGGCCACCCAGCATCTTCGCCAGAGGGAAGGCATAGGCGGTCACCTGGGTCTGACCCACCTCGTCCTGGTACCCGGCCTGGTACCAGGCCTCGACTGCCGACGCCATGTACTCCACCATCGCCGGGTCGTGGACTCGGTGGAGGATGGTGTCGTCGTGGGTGACGGCCTCGACCACCTGATGGCCCCGCTCGGCCAGGGCTCGACAGATGATCTCCACCCGCTCGGGCGGCTCGTCGCCTCCGATCTGTACTCCCACCCAGGTCCCGGTGGGGGTGTCATGGAGGGCGTGTTTGGCGGAGTAGGCCACCTTCATGTCATCACCTCCTCGACGGCGGCGGTGAGACGGTCCAGCACCATGCCCATCTCCTCTTCGCTGATCACGAAGGGGGGGCCGAGG
This sequence comes from Acidimicrobiia bacterium, assembly GCA_040878345.1. Taxonomy (GTDB): domain Bacteria; phylum Actinomycetota; class Acidimicrobiia; order Spongiisociales; family ZC4RG35; genus ZC4RG35. The sequence continues at coordinate 34,881 of JBBDML010000003.1, forward strand.
AGGATCAGGTCACCGTCGATCCCGTCGGCACAACCGGTTGACGAGTAGACCAGGAGGCCATGATCGAGGGCTGCGGCGGTGATCCGCTCCGCCAGCCGCTCCGGGCGGGGAAAGGGTCGGCGTGTCTCACGATCGGCGACCAGCTCGATGGCGATGAGGAGCCCGATTCCCCTGACCTCGCCAACGCCGGGAGTCGAGCTCAGCCGGTCCTGAAGGGCGGCCAGCAACGCCGAGCCCTTCTCCGCCGCCGCCTCGACGAGACGTCCTTCCTCGAGACGATCGAGGACCGCAGCGGCGACCGCGGCCCCGATGGGGAAGTGGGAGAAGGTGAAGCCGTGGACGAAGGCACCGGCGACGGCGTCATGGACCTCGCCGGAGGCGACGGTCAGACCCAGTGGCCAATACCCGCTGGCGGCTCCCTTGGCGGTGACCAGGATGTCGGGCCGGGTGTCATAGTGGTCGATGGCGAACCATTTCCCGGTGCGGCCAAACCCGGTCATCACCTCGTCGACTATGAGCAGTACCCCGTGACGACGGCACAAGTCGGCAATCGCCGGCCAGTAACCCTCGGGCGGGACGGTTGCCCCGAGGGTAGCCCCGCCGACCGGCTCCCCGAGGAAGGCCGCAACCTTGTGGGGGCCCACCCTTTGGATGGCCTCCTCGAGTCGGTCGGCGTGCCATGAGCCGCACCCGTGGGGGTGGGTGGGGGCGGGGCAGCGGTACTCGGTCACCGCCGGGACCTTGATCGAACGCCCCAACCAGGTCAGATAAGGACGTCGTAACGGTTGTCGACCCGAGACGTCGAGGGCTCCGATGGTGTTCCCGTGGTAGGACATGTCCCGGGAGATGACGACATCTCGCTCGCTCTCTCCCCTGGCGAGTTGATAGGCCCTCGCCAGCTTGAGGGCGGTCTCCACGGCTTCCGAGCCGCCACTGGTGGGGAATACCCGGGGCTGATCGAGGGGCAGATGAGGCGCCAGGACCGAGGCATAGCCTTCGAGGGCATCGGTGGTGAAGGCCGAGGCGTGGACATAGTCGACGGCTCCTGCCTGGTCTGTCATGGCTGCGATCACCGTCGGGTCGCCATGGCCGATGTTGTTGACGAGAGCGCCACCCGCGGCGTCCAGGTAGCCGTTGCCGTCGGTGTCATAGACCCAGCAACCCTCGGCCCGAGCGGCGACGACGGGTGATTCGCTGCGATGGAATACCTGGCTCAATGGCTCACCCGGGGGCGGCACGCTAGTCCTGGTTCGGGCTCCTTTGTGACTGAACCGCGGTTCAGGGCCGGTGCTACCGTCACCGGATGCCGACTTCCCTGAGCCCTCGGGAGCTCGAGCTTCAGGAGACCGCCAGGTCCTTCGCCGACGAGCTGATCCCGTGGGAGGTCGAGGCGGAGATGAACCACGGCGAGCTGCCGCCCGAGGTTGCAAGGAGTCACCGGGAGCGGGCCTCTGAGCTCGGTTTGATCTCGGTAAACATGCCGGAGTCGATGGGTGGTCCCGGCTACTCGATGTTCGAGCAAACCTTGATCCAGGAACAGACCGGGCGGGTCACCAACGCGCTCGGCTGGGTGGTGAGCACCGGTCCGTCCTGGATCGTGGGGGTGGTAACCGATTACCAGCTGGAGAGGTGGATACGACCCACCGCCGCCGGTTCGATCCATGAGTGTTATGCCATCACCGAGGAGGGCGCCGGGTCGGATGTCGATTCCATCGTGGCGACCGCCCGCCGGGATGGCGACGCTTATGTGCTGAACGGGGAGAAGTGGCACGTCACCTCGGCCAACCTCGCCTCCTACGTCTTCTTCCAGGCCAAGCTCACCGACGGCCCCAACGCCGATCGTCATGTCCTTTTCTTCGTCGACATGGACACCCCTGGGGTGGAGTGCCTCCGGGTCCCGGAGTACAGCCACACCTACGGGCACCACCACTGGGAGATGCGGTTCACCGATGCTCGGGTGCCCAAGGAGAACCTGGTGGGGTCCGAGGGCGATGGGATGAGCTTCTCCCATGCCTGGTTCCGCTACGAGCGGTTGATGATCGCCGCCAGGTGTTGTGGCGCCGCCGAGCGGCTCATCGAGGAGGCCCAGGCTTTCGCCGAGCAACGAGAAGCCTACGGGTCGAAGATCGCCGACTACCAGGCGATCCAGTTCATGCTCGCCGACTCCCTGACCGAGTTGTGGGCGGCCCGACTCATGACATATGAGACCGCCAGGGCCTTCGACGCGGGGGTCGACCTCAAGGTGCAGCACGCCTGGGCCTCCATGGCCAAGCTCTATTCCTCCGAGATGGCGAATCGGGTCGCCGATCGCGCCGTCCAGATATTTGGTGGGAGGGGGTTCATGCGGGAGAACGTCGCCGAGCGGTTCTATCGGGAGCTGCGGGTCGACCGGATCTGGGAGGGGACCTCGGAGATCCAGCGGATCATCATCGCCGACCAGCTGAGGAAACGTGGGCCGCGGACCCTGATCGGCTAGCGGCCCGTCGCCCAAACAGCTACTCGGCGACACCGCGGCATCCATTGAGCGACAGACCACTAGCGGGCAGGGACGATTTCGACCTGATAGGCGGTGAACGCCGCGTCGGCAGTGAGGATGGGGACGTCTTCGATCTTGGATTGAGCGATCAACAACCGGTCGAACGGATCCCGATGGTGATGCGGCAAGGGTGCCACAGCCAATGTGTGGGAGTGCTCTATGGGCAGAGGGGTGACCCCCGAGGTGCGGATCCTCTCGGGCACGTAGACCTGGGGAGGGGATGGAAGATCGAGCCGACCGAGCCCATACTTGACAGCGATCTCCCACGAGGAGACGGCCGACAGGAGAAGCTGGTTATGGCTGTCCTCGACTACTCGCAGCGACTCGCCAAGCCGTTCGGGCTCGGTGAGCATCCACAACCACACGTGGGTGTCGAGCAGAACGCGCACTCAGTCCTCGAAGTCTGACAAGAGGTCGCCGGGTAGCGGGTCGTTGAAGTCCTCGGGCACCACGAGCAGCCCTCTGTCCTGACCGAGGCTGCGACTCTTCCGTGGCGTTATGGGCACGATCCTGGCGACTGGCCGACCCCCACGGGTAATGGTTATCTCCTCACCGCCGGCGACCCGTCGCAGCAGCTCCGAGAGGTTGGTCTTGGCCTGGTGCACGCCGACACTGCTCATCCGCCAATTATGGACTTAGTCCACGACTTAGTCAACCCGAATGAGGACGCCTTCCTACCAAGCGTGAGTGACTGACGCTGCTATGCGACGTCATCTGCTCACGCTTGGAAAGGTCTAACGCAACTCCCTGACCGGGACTTCGGGGATGACGAACCCGTGCCCCAGGTAGAGGTGGCCCATGATCGTCAGGAACTGATAGACCGTGCCTTCCCAGCTCGACAATGGGCCGGGCCGGTAGCCACGCTGTCGGACGCCTTTCATCACGTTCTCACAGGCGGTCCAGTCCTCGCGGTTGGTGATGTCCCAGAAGTCGACGGCGTAGGCCGGGTCGAACCCGTTCAGCTCGAAGGCCTCGGGGGGGAACAGCCAGGCACACTCGATATGGGTCTGACCAGTCGACAGCGGGGTGAGCCGGTGGGTCATCACGTAGTCGGGGTGCATCGACAGCAACAGGTTGGGGGTAACCGTCAGATACCAGACCTGTCGGGCGATGACCTCGTCGATCCCCCGGAAGTTGACGCCCTTGGACACTCCGTCGAGTGACATGGTGACGGCGTGGGGTTTGAGGGCCATGGTCCCACCACACCAGATCCCGGTGGGTTGATGGTCGAGACCGCTGTCGGGAGGGCTGACCTCGCACAACTCGGGGTGGATCGTGGAGCAGTGGTAGCACTCGTTGTAGTTCTCGACGATGATCTTCCAGTTGGCGTCGACCACGTAGGAATGGGTGGCCGCCGTGACCAATCGCTCGGTCTCGAACGGAGCGGCCTTCTCCGCCAGGTTCCCGTAGTGGTCCTCGATCGATTTGGCCTCCCCTGACAGGTCGACCCACACCCAACCCAGATAGTCGGTGACGTTTATCCCCATCAGGGGGTATTCGGTCATGTCGAATCCCGGGGTCTGGGTGAAGGTGGGTGCCGCTCGGAGCTCGCCGGTTAACCGGTAGGACCAGGAGTGATAAGGGCAGCGGATCAGCCTGGCATCAATCGCGTCACCGACTGGAGCCAGCTCGTGGCCACGATGGCGGCAGACATTGGAGAATGCGGTCAGGCTGCCTTCGGGGTCACGGGCGAGCAGGACGCTCTCACCGGCCACCTCGATGGCGCGAATCTGACCCGGGGAGACCAGCTCGTCGAGACGGCCGACACATACCCAGGTGGACTGGAAGATGTGCTCCGTCTCCCAGGCGAAGACCTCCGCTGAGGTGTAGGCAGCGGCCGGGAGTGTCCGATTCTGACCAAAAGGGGCAATCACCATTTCCAGGGCTTTGGTGTTGAGTGGGGCGACGCTCATCAGACTCTCCGGCATGGCCGACCTGCTCAGTCTATCCTGAACGGCGAGTCAGGATACCGAAAGGATGGACTCATGCTCCCGGCAAGCGATCGGGTGTCCCTATTGGACGACCTGATCCGCGAGGAAGAGAGCCAGTTTCTCGAGCGGGCACCCAAGGGTGGCGTCTACGCCGATTTGGCCAACAACTACCTGCCAGGTGGGGTCACTTCCAGTTGGCAGATCTCCCGGCCCCGGCCGATCTGGATCGAGGAGGGACGGGGATCGAGGGTGTGGGATGTCGACGGGAACCAATACGTCGACTACCACGGTGGTTATGGGGCGATGCTCGCCGGCCACGCCCATCCGGCGATTGTCAGGGCGGTGAGCGAGCGGGTACGGAGGGGAACCCATTTTGCCCAGCCGACTCCTGATGTCATCCCGGTGGTTCAAGAGCTATCCGATCGGTATGGCCAACCACTATGGCGTTTTGGCAACTCCGGCACCGAGGCCACCATGGACGCCGTCCATTTGATGCGGGCGGTCACCGGTCGTGACCTCATCATCAAGTTCGAGGGCGCATACCACGGCCATCACGACGCCACCATGGTCTCGGTGTGGAACGAGGACGGCCTGGGACCGGAGCAGCGTCCCAAGTCTGTCGCCGCCGGTGGCGGCATCCCCCAGGCGATGGTCGACCTCACGCTGGTCGCCACCTTCAACGACCTCGAGCTGGTGGAGGACCTGTTCGATGAGCACCCCGGCCAGATTGCCGGGGTCATCGTCGAGCCGATCCTGCAGAACTGTGGGGTCCTCATCCCGGAGGAGGGCTTCATCCCCGGTCTGCGTGATATCACCAGGAGACATGACGCAGTTCTCACCTTCGACGAGGTCAAGACCGGGCTCACCGTCGGCAAGGGTGGTGCCACTCGTTTCTTCGGTGTCCAACCCGACATCGTGTGCCTGGCCAAATCCCTAGGCGGCGGCCTCCCCATCTCGGCGATCGGGGGGAGCCGAGAGGTCATGGGAGCCATCACCGACGGGACCTACGAGCAGGTGGGAACCTTCAACGGCAACCCTCTGAGTATGGCCGCGGCCAAAGCGATGCTGACCGAGGTCATGGTCCCTGACACCTACCTCCATCTGAACAAGCTTCAGACCCGGATGCGCGCCGGGGCCGAGGAGGTGATCTCACGTCATCAACTCACCGCCCACGTGGCGACCGCCGGAGCCAAGGGAAGCGTCATCTACTCCAAGGAGCCGATGCGCACCTACCGCGACTTCCTCAGGATCGATGAGCGCTACGCCCATGCCGCCTGGCTTTACCAGTTCAATCGGGGAGTGTTCCTGCCGCCGTGGGGCAAGGGGGAGCAGTGGCTGATCTCGGTCCAACACGACGAGGCGGACATCGACAGCTACCTGGAAACGCTCGACGGTTTCGCGAGTGCCATCAGCCGGTGAGGGCATAGACTCCCGGCCGCAATGAGCGGTGTCGTCGAGCTGGTAGGGCTGGTCAAGCGCTTCGGCGACGTCGTCGCGGTCGACCACGTCAACCTGCGGATCGAGGACGGGGAGTTCTTCTCGCTGTTGGGGCCGTCGGGTTGTGGCAAGACCACGACACTTCGATTGATTGCCGGGTTCGAGAGACCCGACGCCGGGGCAATCCTGATCGACGGGGTCGACATGGCGACCACTCCGCCGCACAAGCGCCCGGTCAACACCGTCTTCCAGAGTTACGCCCTCTTCCCCCATCTCGATGTCGCCGAGAACGTCGGGTTCGGGCTCAAGTACCAGAACCTGAGCAAGGACGCGGCCCGGGGCAAGATCGGGCGCGCACTGGATCTGGTCCAGCTCGGCGGGATGGAGAGGCGCAAGCCGACCCAGCTATCCGGGGGGCAGCAGCAACGAGTTGCCCTGGCCCGATCCCTGGTGCTCAACCCTTCGGTGCTGCTGCTCGACGAGCCGCTGGGCGCCCTGGACGCCAAACTGCGCAAGGCCCTCCAGATCGAGCTCAAGGCCCTCCAACAGGAGATCGGGATCACCTTCATCTACGTGACCCATGACCAGGAGGAGGCCCTCACCATGTCGGATCGGATCGCGGTGATGTCGCATGGCGCAGTCGAGCAGCTGGGCACCCCGTCCGAGGTCTACGAGCGCCCGGCAAGCGGCTATATCGCCGACTTCCTCGGAGTCTCGAACCTGATGGAGGTGATGGTCAAGGCAGGGACCGAGACCACCACCGTGGTCCAGCTGGGCTCGCACGAGCTCACTGCCGACACCACCTATCCGTGGCCGGGCCCGGCCATGGTCTCGATCCGCCCGGAGAGGATCGTTGTCGTCGATGGAGCCCATTCCGGGCTCCCCAACATGGTGATGGCCAAGGTGGATCGAATGGTCTACGCCGGGCCGATTCTCAATGTCCTGGTATCGATAGATGACCTCAACGAGATCCAGGTGACGGTTCCCAACCAGGGGATGGCCACCGAATACCGGAACGGGGACGACATCCGCCTGCAGTTCCCCGCCGACGCCATACGCATCCTCGACCGCGACCAAGAGCCCGAATAGCAGGCACGAGCCGGAGTCAGATCTCGAACCGGCCCACGGTCTCCAGGGCCGAGCCTTCACCACCACCGAGCTTCTTGCCCAGGAACTTGAACATCAACCCGGCGAAGACGATGGCAGAGATCGTTATCACCATCAGGAGGGTGGCCAAGGCATTGAGCGATGGTGGGGGGGCCAGTCTCGCCCCGGAGTAGAGCTTGACCGGAATGGTGAGAGTCTCAGCACCACCAAGCAGGAACTGGCTGATGACGAAGTCGTCGATGGATAGGGCAAACACCATGGCGAAGGAAGCAAGCAGGGCGGGAGCCAGCAACGGCAGCAGGACCCTTCTCAAGGCCTCCCATGGGGAGGCTCCCAGGTCCATCGCAGCCTCCTCGTAGTCCCTGCCTATGGCGAACAACCTCCCTCTGACGATGATGACCACGAAGGAGATGGAGAAGGTGACGTGACCGAGGAACTGGGTCCAGGTGCCAAAGGGCACGAAGTCGTACAACTTGTCGAAGACCAGGAACAGGGCAACACCCATCACGATCTCCGGGGTCACCAACGGGATCAGCATCAGCAGATTGGATGCCTTGGCACCACGGCCCCGCCATCGTGCCAGCCCGAGGGCCAGGGCGACGCCGATCGGGGTCGCCACCAGCATGGTGAGCGCGGCCAGTCGGAGGCTCTGGGTCAGGGCGAACCGCAGCGACTGGTCATACAGCACCGACTCGGCAGCGGCCGGGTCCCCCAGGTACCAGCGGGTGGAGAACCCCTGCCACGTGCTCCTCGACCTCCCGGCATTGAACGAGAACCGTACGGCGATCGCCACCGGGATGATCGACCAGAGCACGTACAGACCGGTGAGCAAGGGCAGGTAGCGGGGCTTTCCCCAGGGGTTGGTAATCCTCGACGCCATCGAGCGGGTGGCGGTGCCGGCCGTCATCTCCGCGCCTCTGCGGTGGCCCGATTGATCGATCGCAGGTAATAGACCATCAAACCGGAGACGAAGAGCATCAGGATGATGGTCAAAGCCGCACCGACGGCTCCCTGGCTGGTGGTCTGGTTGAAGAACTGGTCGATGGTGTTGCCCAACATCCTGGTGCGCGGCGAGCCGGACAACAGGTTCGGTGTGTAGTAGTCACCGAACATGGGGAGCATGATGATGACCAGACCCCCCATCACCCCGTTGCGGGACAGGGGCAAGGTGACACGCCAGAAGGTTTGGGCGTTGCTGGCGCCGAGGTCGCGGGAGGCCTCGAGGGTGGCGTTGTCGATCCGGTCGAGGGCGGCGAATAGGGGGAGGATGAAGAACGGGATGTACCCGTAGATCAGCCCGAAGATGACCACCAGGTGCTGGCCTGCCAGCCAGGACGGGGGGTCGGTCACGTCGAAGAGGTTGAGCAGGAGGCTGTTGACCTGGCCGTCAGGGCTGAGGAGGTTGACCCAAGACATCATCCGCATCAGATAGTTGATCCAGAATGGGGCCAGGATCAACATCAGCCACAACCATCTCCACCGGCCCGCCTTCCTCGAGACGAAGTAGGCCACCGGGTATCCGATGAGGACACACACCGCCGAGGCGAGGAACACATACCCGATGGTGCGAAGGGCGATGACACCCAACTGCCCCCCGAAGAGGTCGGCGAACGCCTCGGCGAAAACGGTCGGGTCCCAATAGAACGGGTTCCACTCGGGGGTGGCCCGTTGCAGGATGGGGTCGAGTTGGCCCATCGCCACCGCGAAGATGGCATAGAAGGGGACCAGGAAGAGGAGAGCCAGCCACACCACCCCCGGAAGCGCGAATCCCCGCCAGACCCAGCGTTTTTGACCGACGGTGTCGTATTCGGCGCCGGAGGCCAGGTTGGTTGGCATGATCGCCTAAGTCACCGGATCAGCCGCCCGAGGTGAACCTGGTCCACTGATCGCTCCACAAGCCCTCGGTTGGCGCGTCCAACGGGCCCTGCACCCAGGCGGTGTCCAGCTCGAAGTCCTCAGGTACCACGAGGGCGGGCTCCAGGTAATCGGCCGCCCACCCTTCGCCGATCAGGTACTCCGGGGTGAGGTTGATCTGAGGTGGCTGATAACCGACATACTCGAAATTGGTCAGCGCGTTGGCCTCGTCGAGCATGAAGTCGAGGAACATGTGTGCCAGGACCGGTCGCTCCGAGCCCTTGAGCACCGCCATGGTGTCACTCGAGATCGGTCCGCGGACCGTCGAGCCGGCGCTCTTGGCCGGCCACAGGTAACGCGCCGTACCGAGGTCGACGTTGTCGGGCCAGTAGTAGGCGGAGTTGACCAGGTCCCCCGACCAGGCGTGATGGATCCCGAACCTCCCTTCGGGGATGCCCGAATAGGAGCCGTCGATGCTGTACTGCAGCTCCACCAGGTCGAGTGCCTCCACCAGCGAGTCACCGGCCGCGATCAGCTCGGCCTCGGTTGCCAGGAACGGGTCGGTCACCCCGTTGCGCAACAACACCAGCGCGATGGTGTCGGTGAACGAATCGAGGACGCCGATGTTGCCCTTGTACTTGGGGTTCCAGAAGATGTCCCAAGGGTTCGACTTACCCTCGACGTCGGCGGCGTCCACCAAGTCGATGCGATATCCGACCCCGGAGGTATAGGTCACGTAGGGCACGCTGTAACGCGAGCCGAGGTCGTAATAGGGGTCTACCAGCTGGGGCCAGACGTTGGCACCGAGGTTGGGGAGATAATCGTGGTTGATCGGCTGGATCAGACCGGCAGCGACTGCCACCGGGATGCGCTGTGAGGTGGGGAACCACACGTCGAACTGCACCTCACCGGATGAGAGTCGGGCGAGGGCTTGCTCCTCGTTGAGGAAGGTGGTCTCCCGGATCTCCACGCCCAAGGCCGCCTCGGCGAGGGGGATGATCGCGGCGTTCATGTAGTCCTCCCAGTTGTAGAGGAGGAGGGGCCCGGTCTCAGGGGAGAGCCCCGACTCGATGGCGGGGTTGTCCTCGAACAACGGTTGCTGCACCGGGCTCTGTGGTGTCCCGATGGCGAGGTCGGCGGTCTCCCCGGCATCCCTCCGGGCACAGGCCGCCAGGAAACCGGGGAGGGCCGGTATGGCGATGCCCAGGATGGCAGCCCTTTGCAGGAAGTCCCGACGGGTGAAGACCTGTCGACGATGGGTGGCCGGGTTCCAGTTCTCTCTTGGGTGGAATGCCATCTCTCTCTTGCTCCTCTCGAGACGGGCCCGATCCTAAACAGCCGTTCAGGAAGCCGTCTGCTAAACCGGACCTTTGAGCATCCGTCTGCTGAAGGCGCGGGCCAACTCGCTCATCCTGGCTGCGTCGACGGTGGGGTCCCCGAGCATCGCCTCCATTGCCAGACCGTCCAGCATCGCGGTCAGTTGGAGCGAGAAGTCCTTGGCGTCGATCTGGCTGAACTCACCCGCGGCGATGCCGTCCTCGACGATGGTCACGATCTGGGACCGCCAGGCCTCGTCGAGGCGGGTTCTGGCCTCGGCCAGAGCCGGGTCGTGGCGTGCCATCTCCCAGGTCGCCGGCCACAGCGCCCAGCTGTCGGGTAGGGCCCCTTCCACCGATGGGCCGGGACAACTCTCCTCGATCAGGATCATCAGCTTGTCCTCGGCAGTCGGCGCCTGTTCGAGTTTGTCGCTGACGCTCTCGTAGAACAGCCGGTCCAGATGGATCATGGCGTCGGCCAGCAATGCCGCTTTGGTCGGGAAGTAGTAGAGGACTAGTGCCGGGCTGACCCCGATGATCTCGGCGATGTCGGCGATCCGGGTCTCGCAGAGCCCGCGCTCGGCGATGGCGATGGCGGTGGCGTCGAGGATGTCACGTCGGCGGGAGTCCGACATGCTCGGGCGGGGGCTCATCCCGCTGATACTGCCATACCTCGAGGTGATCGGGGTACGCTGAATCGTGGTTCAGGTTTCCCCGTCATGCACCCATTAGACCCAATGCTCGAAGCCGGTTCGGTGGCGATCGTCGGCGCCTCGGCGCGACCAGGCTCAGTCGGGTATCACACCCTGCGCCAGCTGAGGACGGGAGGCTTCCACGGGCCGGTCTACCTGGTCAACCCGGCCCATCGGTCGATCTCGGGCATGCCGGTGCTCTCTTCCCTCGACCAGATCGAGTCTCCAGTCGACCTGGTGGTGCTGGCAGTCGCCAACGAGCGCCTCGAGGGGGAGATGGAGAAGGTGGTGAAGATCGGCGCACGGTCGGTGGCCATCTTCGCCTCCTGTCATGGCAGGTCCGACGATGGAGGCCCTCTCCGTGATCGCCTCGCCGAGCTCGCCATCGACGCGGGAATTCCGATCTGTGGCGGCAATGGCATGGGATTCCTCAACGTCGAGACCTGCCTGCGGATCTGCGGGTTCCACCAGCCCGCGGACCTCTCTCCGGGGGGGATCACCTTCCTCAGCCACTCCGGCTCGCTGTTCTCGGCCATGCTCCACAACCGTCGCGACCTGCGATTCAACCTGGTGGTCTCGACCGGGCTCGAGCTCAACACCACCGTGGACCGGTATCTCGAGTGGGCCCTGGATCGCCCGAGCACTCGGGTGGTGGCACTGTTCCTCGAGACCGTCCGCGACCCGGAGGGGCTCGGTGAGGCCTTCGCCAGGGCCGGGACAATGGGAGTCCCGGTGGTGGCCCTCAAGGTGGGATCCAGCATGAGAGCGCAGGCCGCGGTGGCCACCCACAGTGGTGCCATCGCCGTAGACGATGCGGTCTACGAGGCCCTGTTCGATGCCCATGGCGTTCATCGCGTCCTGACCATGGACGAGATGGTCGACACCGTCGAGCTCCTCGCCGCCGATCGATCGGCCACCGCCGGAGGGCTCGGGGCGGTCCACGACTCGGGCGGGGAGCGGGCGCTCCTCATCGACACCGCCGACAGGATCGGGATCCCCCTCCCCGAGATCTCCTCGGTCACCGCCGCCCGTCTGGCGGAGGTCCTCGACCCGGGTCTCGAGGCATCGAACCCGGTCGACGCCTGGGGGACCGGTCGGCAATCCGGGTCGGTCTTCGCCGACTGCATGAAGGCCCTAGCCGAGGACCCGTCCATCGGGGCGGTGGCCTTTTGCGTCGACCTGACCACCGAAGAGGATCTCGACGACGCCTACAGCGCGGCGGCCCTAGAAGCCCACGCCACCACCGACAAGCCGGTGTTGGTCATCGCCAACCTCTCCACCACCGTCGATCCGGATCAGGCCCGCCAGCTGAGACGGGGGGGCGTGCCCGTCCTCGAGGGAACCGAGACCGGGCTCAGGGCGGTGGGGCATCTCCTGGATCGCCACCACCGGTCGACGTGGCCCTCGCCCCGCAACCGACTCAGCTCACCGGGGACCTGGCCCCGACGTCTCTCAGGTGAAGCCCAGGCGATGGAGACCCTGGCCGAGTACGGGATCGACACCCCCAAGACCTTCATCGCCGGTGATGAGGCCGCCGTCCTGGCCGCCGCAGAGGCCATCGGGTTCCCGGTGGTTCTCAAGGCCGCGGGAATCGCCCACAAGACCGAGTTGGCCGGGGTGCATTTGGGGCTCGGCGACCGCCCGGCCGTTTCCGCGGCCTATCAGGACCTGTCGGGGCGCTTGGGCTCTGAGGTGATGGTCTGCCAGCAGATCCCGGCGGGCGTGGAAGTGGCGCTGGGGTCGGTGACCGACCCCCAGTTCGGGCCGGTGGTGTTGGTCTCGGCCGGGGGGACTCTCATCGAGGTCCTCGGGGACCGTATCGCCCTCCTTCCGCCGATCGACGTCTTCCGGGCCCGGCGAGCCCTTGACCGCTTGGGGCTTCGCCCCCTCCTCGACGGGCACCGGGGGTCGGTGATGGCCGATGTCGAGGCGCTGGCCGAGCTGTTGGCCCGGTTCTCGGAGCTGGCCGCCGACTCCGCGGGGCATCTCGAGTCGATCGACGTCAATCCGGTGATCGTCGGTCCAAGTGGGGCGGTGGCGGTGGACGTGCTGATGGTGCCGAGATGAGCCATGACCTGGTGCTGGTCGAAGATGACAGTGGTGTCCGGACCCTCACCCTCAACCGGCCTGGCCGCGACGTCGAGCGCATCGTGTTATCGAGGGCGGTTCGCTATCCCGCCGAGAACCGGGTGATCGTGATCGACTCGAAGACGGTGGTCTTCCCCTGAGTCAATCCTCCTCGTCGTCACCGGCGAGGGCGCGTCTCAGTCGCTCTGAGTCGATCGGCTTGAGCACCGAGGCGTCGGCCCCGGCCCGCCCGGCGAGGAAGGTGTCGGCGCTGCGGTCGAGCAACAGGACCAATCGGGGCCGTGGGTCCAGGGTCTGGCGGATGTCCCGCAAGACGGCCATGCCGCCCATGCTCGCGACCTGCATGTCCGCGATCACCACCGATGGGCCCGTGGCCTCGATGATGGCGGTGGCGTTCCGGGGGTCGGCGACCTCGATCACCTGCCAGGCGTCGGTGGCCAGTGCGGCCTTGACCTCGTTGACAACCCAGGGGGCATCGGCGACCAGGACCAGCTTGGGCATGGGCCGCGAGGGTACCTGGTACCTGGACTCGAAACCTAAGCTCGGCCGGGTGAGGGCCAGAGCCGTCCTTATCCTGATCGCCGCTCTCGGCCTTGTCGCATGTTCGGGCAACCGGGACGGTGGGGGAATCGACGTCATCGACGTCAGCGGCCCACTCGATGGCAGGGCCCTCGAGTTCATGGCCGATTCGATTCATCGGGCCGCCGACGACGGCCAGGTGCTGGCTCTCCTCCAGGTCGATTCGCCGGCGGTCCTCGACGGAGAGGGCTTCGATCGGCTGATGGCCATCCTGAAAGACCCGCCATTGCCCGTGGCCACCTGGATCGGCCCCGCTCCGGCGGTGGCCTTCGGGGGCGCCGGGCTGATCGCTCATAATGTCGCGGGCCATTCGGCTATCGCCCCCGGCTCGGAGTGGGGAATCACCAACCCTGTGGTCCTGGGTGAGAGCAGAGCCCCGATCATCGGCCCAGGTGAGGCAATGCCGGCGGAGGCGTCGCTGGCCTCGAGCGACCTCCAGCCGACAGTCCGCCAGTACCTCCAGCATCTCGACGGCCAGACATTCGTGACCGCCGATGGGCCGATGGAGGTGAGAACCCTCATCGCCTTCGAGGGCGGTGTGACCCTCAAGCCGGTCACCTTCCTGAAGCCCGGTGTGGTCGACCGTTTTTTCAGGCTGGCCGTGCTGCCAGAGGCCGCCTTCTTCTTCCTGGTGGTGGGGTTGACCCTCATCGTCTTCGAGCACTACGCCCTCGGTCCCGGCTTCGCCGCAGGTGTTGGCGGCGTCTCGGTCCTCCTCGGGGGCTGGGGCCTGGCCACGCTCCCCCTCAGGTGGTGGGCCTTGGGCCTCGCCATCCTGGGGTGGGTTCTCCTCACCTGGGCTCATCAACGGGGAGGCTCGGTGACACTCATCGTGCTGGGGACGGCGGCGCTCCTGGCAGGTGGGACCTTTCTGGTCGACGGCGCCGGGCAGATCGATCCGCGTTGGTGGCTGATACTTCCCTCGGTGCTGGCGGTCCTCTTCTTCTATCTGCTGGCCATGCCCACAGTCCAGAGGGCGCGTCTCTCCACGATCACGATGGGCCGGGAGAGCCTGATCGGGATGATCGGCAAGGCCACCGCCGACTTTGCCCCCGACGGCGTCGTCGAAGTCGCCGGGGCCCGTTGGCGGGCCACCGCCCATCGGGAGGCCGGGCTCGTGGCGGGGGCCCCGGTGTTGGTCACCGGAGTCGACGGCCTGTATCTCGAGGTCGACCCGGCGGAACCTCGCGAAACATAAACCCGGGCCCGATCCGGATTCACCCTTGAAGGTTCGACAGCGCTTCTGTAGTTTCGGAGCGGTTGTCGCCGTAAAGCGGGAGGAGCAGGTTGTCCCACAAGGATGATTGGCAGCTGAGTGCGCTGTGCCGTGGGAATCACGCCTACCTCTTCTTTCCTCCCTCGACCTTTGAGCGGAAGGAAGAGCGTGAGCGCCGGGAGGTCAAGGCTAAGGCCATTTGCGGAGTGTGCCCCGTCAGGGAGAGCTGTTATCAGCACGCCCTCGACATCCGTGAGCCATTCGGCATATGGGGCGGACTGACCGAGGTCGAGCGTCGCAACGTGGCCTTGGTCGGCTGACCATAGCAAGCATGAGGCTCACCTGACCCGTCGGGTATCCCCTCGACGGACGGTGAGCCCTTTCGTGTCTGCCCACTCGAGGATGGGGACGGCATACTTGCGGGACAGCCCGGTTCGGTCCTTGAAGTCGGCGATGGTGAATCCATCGGGCATGGACTCGATCAGACGCCGGATCTGGTCGATCTGATCCGGGAGCATCACCAGGTCGGGGCTGATCCGCACCAGATCGCCTCGTCGCACCATGAGATGGGCCAGCTCGGCGTCGATCCCGAGTTGGTCCACGGTCGGGACGTCCAGGCCGGCGCCGAGACGCTCGATGACCCCCTCCATGGCCCTGAAGGATGCGACATCGGGCTCAACCGTTCGCCCGGCCAGGGCGACCTCATGGTCGAGACGCTCCAGCTCCTGGGCTTGGCTCACCACGTGAGCCGCCAGGTCTCCACCAACCCCAAGACCCGTGGCGAGCGTGGACAGGCGGATCCCGACCCGCAGAGGGTGCCGCTGATGGTGCGAGGTCACCATCTCGACTGCCCGACTGGTGAGGCCCTCGAGGACCCCGGGCGCCAGCCAGGTGTCGCCGACTCTCTCGCCTCTGCGTGGCGTGCCCCCACCTGAGTCGTTTCTCAACTCCTCGACCGTGGCGGTGCCTCTGGCTTGGAGGAGCGTGGTGGCCACCGAGTCGGGCCCGGCCGACGGATCTAGCTCTCGGGCCAGAGACATGGCACGGAGAGTGCGCCTCGGGGCCGGATCGAGCACCATCCCACCGGCCACCACCAGTTGTCGCCCGATGTCTCGCAGGATGAATCTGTCGCCAACGGCAAGGGGAATGGGCCCCTCGGTGCGGAGGACGGCGACATCGTCATCGAGACCGGAGAAGAAAACGGTATGGGCACCGGATCCGACATGGAGTTGAAAAGAGCCCCGTGGGTCCAGCGCCTCGTGATAACGGGCATTGATGATCGACACCGCGAAGCGGTCGGTCAGGCGCCACTGCCCGCCAATCCCCACCATGTCACCCCTGGCGGCCTGGCCCCGGTTGAGACCGGACAGGTTGAGGGCGACCCGCCATCCCGGCCCGACACTCTGTCGTGTGGTCTCGTGGCGCTGGATGCCCCGGACCCGGGCCTCCCTTCCCGACGGGTAGAGCGTCATGGTGTCTCCCACCGACACCTGCCCGTCCAGCAGGGTCCCGGTCACCACCAACCCGGCGCCTACGGCCGAGAAGACACGATCGACCCACATCCGTGGCCTCCCCAGGTCCCGGCTCGCCACATCGGCGCAGAGGCGTCCCAGCTCGATCTCGAGCGCGGCAAGCCCGTCGCCCCGTGGTGACGAGACCGGGATTACGGGTGAGCCGGCCAGCCGGGTGCCGGAGAGCTTCTCTTCGATCTCGAGCCGGGCGAGCTCGAGGAGGTCGGCACCGACCAGGTCCGACTTGGTGAGGGCGACCAACCCACGGGTCACTCCCAGAAGGTCCAGCACGGCTAGGTGCTCCTCGGACTGTGGCATCCACCCCTCGTCGGCCGCAACCACGAACAACGCGACGTCGATCGCCTCGATCCCGGCCAGCATGTTCTTGGCGAAACGTTGGTGGCCGGGCACGTCGACAAAGGACACCTCGATCTCGCCGGGGAGAGTGGCCCAGGCGAAGCCGAGGTCGATGGTCAGCCCCCGCTCCTTCTCCTCGGCCCAGCGATCCGGGTCCCTTCCGGTCAGCTGCCGGATCAGGGTCGATTTGCCATGATCGACGTGGCCGGCGGTGCCGATCAACGGCATCTGGCTATTGCAGCGATCAGGGCGGGGTCATCGGATGGCGCCACGGTCCTCGGGTCGATGACCAGACCCCCGTCCTGGCGTCGTGCCAGGATCGGGGTGTCGAGGGCGAGCAGAGGCTCGAACAGGTGGTCCTCGCCACCGAGCCACACCAGTGAGGTGGGGATGGTGGCGCCTGGAGCGCTCCCGGCTCCAAGAGTGGAGAAGCCCGGCTCGACCACACCGCCCAGCGTTTTCGCGATGGCCGACGCCCGTTCCGCAACCTCTTCCGACGAGGCCATCGATTGAGCCCAGAAGGGGATCTCCGACACATCTGCCCGGGCGAAGGCCTCGAGTGTCGCCGCCAGGGCCCCATAGGTGACGCCGTCGACACGCAGCGCTCGGGCGAGCGGATGGGATCGGAGCAGGGCCAAGGTCTTCGAGGCCCCGAGGACGATCCCGGCCTGGGGCCCGCCCAGGAGCTTGTCCCCACTGAAGGTGACCAGGTCCGCTCCCGCCTCCAGTGACTGCGTGGCTCCGGGCTCGTCCTCGAGCCAGGCAGGACGTTCTCTGAGCCAAGGAACCGAGCGATCGAGCAACCCCGAGCCGATGTCGTGGATCAGGGTGACGCCTGCGGAGCGGGCGAGCCCGGCCAGCGCCTCGACCCCCACCTCCTCGGTGAAGCCCTCGATCCGGAAATTGGAGGGATGGACCTTGAGAATCGCCCCAACCTCATGGATCTGGAGGGCGGTGCGATAGTCGTCGGCGCGGGTGCGGTTGGTGGTGCCCACCTCGACGAGTCGGGCACCGCTGGCCGCCAAGACCTCGGGGAGGCGATAGGAGCCCCCGATCTCGATCAGCTCGCCCCGGCTCACGAGGACCGCCTTGCCGAAGGAGGTGGCTGCCAGGGCGAGGAGCACACCAGCGGCGTTGTTGTTGACCACTATGGCGTCTTCGCACCCGGTGAGGGCGATGAGGAGATCGGTGACATACCCGCCCCGGGCTCCCCTTTCCCCGGTGGCCAGGTCGAGCTCGAGGGCAATCTGGCCTGCAGCGGCGCTGGCAGCCTCGATGGCAGGTTGGGACCAGCCGGCGCGGCCCAGGTTGGTGTGGAGGAGGACACCAGTCGCGTTGATGACCCTCACTCCCCGGGCCCGCTGGGCCCGGATCACCCGATCCTCGATCATCGCTCGGATATCGACCTCGATTCCGGCGCCGATCGCCCGGCGCGCCTCGTCGGCAGCCTGACGGACGATGGCGGAGAGAAGAGGGCGAGGAAGCCGCCCCTCGAACTCGCTGATTAGCGCGTCCACCTGCGGTATGCCGCGGAGCGGGCTGTTGGATCGGCTCACACCGGGAGTGTGCCAGGTCGGGCGGTGGCGATTCATAGGATGCCCTGGTGGCGACATTACCCGCGGAGCCCCGCGCGACGATGAGGATCGAGCGCGTCCTGGCCAACAACCCCGGGCCCTACACCGGCCCCGGCACCAACACCTGGCTGCTCGACGATGGGGGCGGGAATGTGGTGGTGATCGATCCCGGGCCGGTCGACTCCCGGCATGCCACCGCCATCGTCGAGCTCCTCGGCCAACGGACGCCGGTGGCGGTCCTGGTCACCCACACCCACCCCGATCACGCCCCTATGGCCAATCCTCTGGCCGGCGAGCTCGGCGTCCCTGCCGTCGGCCACGGTCCAGGACCGGAGTTCGACCCCGACGTGAGGCTCCTCGATGGGTCCGACCTGATGGTGGGGAGCTTGCGGCTCGAGGTGATCCACACCCCGGGCCACTCCAACGATCATCTCTGCTTCCTGGCCGGGGCGGTGGCCTTCACCGGTGACCACATCATTGGCGGGTCGTCGGTGATGGTCCAAGACATGGGCCGATATCTGGCTTCCCTGCGGCGACTACGGGGCTTGAGCCTGGACCGGCTGCTCCCCGGTCATGGCGAGGAGATGGGCCAACCCGAAGCCGTCATCGACTGGTATCTGGCCCACCGTCTCCAGCGTCACCAGGAGGTGTACCAGGCGGTCGCCGCCGGAGTGGGGACCGTCGCCGACATCGTGGCTAGCGTGTACGCCGGGGTTGATCAGTCGCTGCACCCACTCGCCACTCGTTCTGTCTCGGCCCACCTCCGGTTGCTCTTCGAGGAGGGTCGGATAGCCTGGGACGGCGAGGTCCCCGTGGCCCTCCCTCCCTAAAGCCCATGAATCGCACTCCCACCAGGATCATCGCCGCCATCATGGTCCTCGGTCTCGCCATGCCCGCCATCGCCGCGGTCACCGATGAGGACCTGAGACGAGCCGGTGAGGAGATCGACCGGATCATGGGGGAGGCACAGGAGCTAGGGGACGAGGTTCAGGCGGCATGGGCCCGCCAGCTGCAGTTGGAGGCGGAGATCAAGGGGCTCGAGGAGTCGATCAACCACGCCCAGCTCCGTCTCGCCGAGACCGAGCGTCGTCTGGAGGTGGTTGCCGTCGAGATGTACATGGCCACCGCCAGCGGCGTCTCGATGTCGATCCTGATGCATGCCGGCACCGGCCAATACCAGGCCGGGTTGCAGTACCTCCGGAAGGTCAATGGGTCAGACCA
Source organism: Acidimicrobiia bacterium (assembly GCA_040878345.1). GTDB lineage: Bacteria > Actinomycetota > Acidimicrobiia > Spongiisociales > ZC4RG35 > ZC4RG35. Next base: position 54,300 of record JBBDML010000003.1, read on the forward strand.
GGACCTGGTCAACCAGCTCAGGGTGCTCAGGACCGAGCTCGATCGCCAGACCGGACGGCTCGGGGAGGCATCGGCAGAGCAGACGATCGTCACCGCGGAGCTCGAGGAGATGGCCGCCGCCCTGCAGGCCGAGTTGGCCGAGGCCCAGGTGTTCTATGACCAATTGACCGCCCGTCAGCGCGCAGAGGAGGAGGAGCGTCGCCGTCAGGAGGAGGCACGCATCCGAGCCGAGGCGGAGGCCCGTCGACGTGCGGAGACCTCGACGACCAGCACCACCTCACCGGCTGCGACCACCTCAACCGCGGGCAGTGGCGGCAGCAGCAGCACCTCGGCCACCACGACCACTGCGGCCGGGGCCGGAACCACCACCACGCCTGCAGACCCTCCTGTATCCGGGGGTGTGTGCCCGGTGGCCGGACCGGTGTCCTTCTCGAATACATGGGGCGCTCCACGCTCGGGAGGCAGATCCCATCAGGGGGTCGACATGATCGCCGCACGGGGGACCCCGGCGGTGGCCATCTTCGAAGGGACGATCTACCGGATCACCACTGTGGCGTTGGGTGGCCTATCGGTGTGGCTCAGCACCGCCAACGGCGACCGGTTCTATTACGCGCACCTTGACTCCTATGGCGACATCTCGGTGGGGAAGCGGGTCGCCCAGGGGTTCGTGGTGGGGTACGTGGGGACCAGCGGCAACGCTCCCGCCTATCTGCCCCACCTCCACTTCGAGTATCACCCTGGCGGGGGGGCGGCGGTCAATCCCTACCCGCTGGTGCGGTCGATCTGCTGACCGAGACGCGAGGCTCGAGCGTGAGTAGACGACGTCGCTGAACGGCGTCATCTGCTCACGCTCGACGGGTGAGTCCAACGCGAGGAGAGGACCCTTCCGGGTCCTCTACTCGTGGGCCTCCCTTGCCCAAGCCCCCAACCCAAACCGTTCGCCAGAGGCGCACGTTCCGGCGCCATTCTTCTTCACGGAGAGTGGTCAAGGGAAGGACAGTTGTGGTTAAGGCCATAGTGACTAGTCCTCGATCCGGCCGACGTCCGGGTCTCGCTGCGGCCTAACGTCGGCGGCCCACGAGTCCGAGGAGCGAATTGAGCACACCCGATTTCCCTGCACCCACCCCCTCCCCGATTCCGGCCCCCCTGGCCAGTTGGGGGGATCGAGCGCTGGGGTTTCTCATCGATTACCTGCCGATCATCATCCTCAACGCCATCTTCATCAGCAGTCGCACGATCCTGACATTCACCGGGCTCATCGGCCTCGCCTATCTGGTTTTCCTCGGCCATCTCGACGGGGTCACCGGCCAGACACCCGGCAAGGCGATGATGGGCCTTCGCCTGGTCAATGGGAACGGCGAGTTGTTGGGGAGCGGTGCCGGGATCGGGCGCAAGTTCCTGAGGGCCTTCCTCGACGGGATCGTCTGCGGTTTGGGCCACCTCCTTCCCCTGGTCGATGCCAAGAGGCAGACCATCGCCGACAAGGTGATGTCGAGCTATGTGGTCAGCGGCCTCCAGAAGAAGCCTTTCTCCATCGACCTCTGGATGCTGCCCAAGACGGGCTGAGCCGTGGCCGAGCTCAGGCCGCGCCGTTCTCCAGGTCGGCGATGAGCTTGGCGATGCGGCCGGTGCAGGTCTCCATCTCGACCGGCGGCAGGGCGGCGACCAGTGTCTTGGCGATCGACCTGAGCGCCTCGGCCGCAGGTCCCGGCTGATCGGTCAGGACCACCGGCACCCCCTGGTCTCCGCCGGTTACCACCCCACGATCCAGCGGGATCGAGCCCAGGTACGGAGCCCCGATCTCGGTGGCCAGCTCCTCGCCACCACCGGTTCCGAACACCTCGCCTGACATGTTCTCGACCACCCCGATCACCGGCATGTGGGAGCGCCGGGCCATGTCGGCCACCCTCATCGCCACTTTCTGGGCGGCACTCTGGGGGGTGGTGACCACCACCATCTCGGCCTGGGGAAGCAAACGGGTCAGGGCCATCTGGACGTCTCCGGTCCCCGGCGGCATGTCGATGATGAGGTAGTCGAGATCACCCCACTCGACCTGCTTGAGGAACTGCTCCAGGGCCTTGGAGAGCATCAGCCCTCGCCACATCAGGGCAGTCTCCTCTGACTCGATGATCAGCCCGGTGGAGATCACCTTGACCCCATGTGCCGTAAGCGGCCGTATCAGCTTGGTCTCTGGATCCGCCTCGAGACGACCGGTGACGCCGAGCATCCTCGGCACCGAGAAACCCCATATGTCGGCGTCGAGGATCCCCACCCGATGGCCCGCCTGGGCCATGGCCGCGGCCAGGTTGACCGAGACCGATGACTTGCCCACCCCACCCTTGCCCGATGCGACGGCCACCACCCTGGTGGTGGACCGCACCTGGGTGGGCTCGGCGTTCTCCCTGATCCGCCGCCGGGCCACCGACATCAACTCGGCCCGCTGGCGCTTGGTCATCGCCGTGGTCCTGATCTCGACCGTGTCCACTCCGGGCATGGCGGCCACCCGGCGCCGGGTGTCGTTCTCGATCTGGTTCCGCAAGGGGCACTCGGCCACGGTCAGGGCAAGCCCGATCTCGACATGGGCGTCCTCGATCCGGACGTCGGTGATCATCCCGAGCTCGACCACGTTGCCGCCCAGCTCGGGATCGTTGACTCCTTCCAAGGTTTTCATCACCTGTTCCGAAGTGACCATGAGACCAGGATAATTTCGACGGTGTTGCTAGGGGAATGGTGGAGCCGCTCAACGGCGTTAGAATCGGTGAGCGTATGACCCAGATCCTCTCCATCAAGTCGACCCAGCCGCAGAAGACGGTCAACCTGACCGACACTGCGGTGGCCAAGGTGGCCGAGCTGATTGCCGCCGAGAATGAGCCGGGACTTGCCCTGCGCATGGCGGTACGGCCCGGCGGCTGCAGCGGGTTCTCATACGAGATGTATTTCGACACCGACGTCGACGCCGACGACATTGTGCAGGAGTTCGGCGGCGTCCGGGTGGTCGTCGACCCGCAGAGCGCTGAGATGGTCCATGGATCGACGCTGGACTACAAAGACGGGTTGATGGGAGCCGGGTTCGCCATCGAAAACCCCAACAAGACCCACAGCTGCGGCTGCGGCAACTCCTTCTCCTGAACCAACCGCGAACCCTGGGTTCACAGCCCCGCTGAGCGACGCCACGAACCCTGGGTTCACAGCACCCCATGAACCCTGGGTTCACAGCCCCGCTGAGCGACGCCACGAACCCTGGGTTCACCGACGTGGGTACCCTTTAGCCATGCCCAAGACCATTCCCTCGACCCCGTCGGCGACCAAGCCCATGGCCCCATACTCCGTGGCCACCGAGGCGGCCGGCCTGGTCTTCATCTCGGGCCAGGTGGGCATCGACCCCGTGAGTGGTGAGCGCAGCCCCGACGACGTTGCGGCTCAGACGACCCGGGTCCTGGACAACATCGGGGTGATCCTCGGAGACCTGGGGCTCGGTTATGGGGACATCGTCAAGACGACCATCTTCCTGGCCGACATCGGTGACTTTGGCACCGTCAACCAGATCTACGGCAGCTACTTCGAGACCGACCCGCCGGCACGATCGACGGTCCAGGCGGGAGGGCTTCCGGGGGGCTTCCTGGTCGAGATCGAGGCAGTGGTGGCCCGATGACCCCCGGCGAGGTCTTCGCGAGGCTCGGTCTCGAGGAGCGCAACTCTGGTGTGTTCGCCGGCGAGTGGATGGTGGCCACAGGTGAGGAAATCGAGGTACCCAACCCAACCACCGGCGAGACCCTGGCCGCCGTCACCATGGCTTCCGTCGAGGACTACGACCGGGTGGCCGCCAACTCGACCGAGGTCTTCGAGAGATGGCGTCGGCTTCCTGCTCCGAAGCGGGGCGAATACATCCGACGTCTCGGCGATGCGCTGAGGGATGACATCGAGCCGCTCGCTGCCCTGGTCACCCTGGAAATGGGCAAGATCCTCCCCGAAGGCAGAGGTGAAGTACAGGAGATGGTCGACATTTGCGACTTCGCCGTCGGTCTCTCTCGCCAGCTCTATGGGGCCACGATGGCTTCGGAGCGGCCCAACCATCGCATGTACGAGCACTGGCACCCGCTGGGCCCGGTGGGGGTGATCACCGCCTTCAACTTCCCCGTGGCGGTGTGGTCATGGAACTCGGCAATCGCCGCGGTCTGCGGAGACACCGTGCTGTGGAAGCCATCTGAGCGAACGCCGCTGACCGCGATCGCGGTCACCAAGATCGCCCAAGGGGTGATGGCGGGAACCGGCTTCGAAGGGGTCTTCAATCTCGCCGTCGGTGATGGGGCCACAGTTGGCAGCGTCATGAGCCGCGACACGCGACTGCCCCTCATCTCGGCCACCGGGTCGTGCAACATGGGCCGGATCGTCGGGCCTTCCGTCGCCCAGCGGATGGGACGGACCATTCTCGAGCTGGGTGGCAACAACGCGGTGATCGTCATGGACGACGCCGACCTGGAACTGGCGGTGAGGGCGGTCCTGTTCTCGGCGGTGGGGACCGCCGGCCAGCGATGCACCACGCTGCGGCGCCTCCTGGTCCATCGGGCCATCTCCGACAAGATGGTGAGCCGGCTCGCTGACGCCTATCGCCAAGTCGTCATCGGCGATCCCCTAGAGACCGGGACGTTGATGGGGCCCTTGGTCACCTCACGGGCGGTCGAGCAGATGATGACCGCTCTCGAGGTCGCCCGCGAGCAGGGCGGAAGGGTGGTCACCGGTGGCAACCGTCTCGACCAGCCCGGTTACTTCGTCGAGCCCACCATCGTGGTGGTCCCCAAGGGGGCCTCGATCACACAGGAAGAGACCTTTGCGCCGATCCTGTGGGTGATGGAGTTCGACACCCTCGAGGAGGCCATCGCCATACAGAATGGGGTCACCCAGGGGCTGTCATCGGCAATCTTCACCGAGTCGCTCAAGAACGCCGAGAAGTTCCTCAGCGCCACCGGCTCCGATTGTGGCATCGCCAACGTCAACATCGGGACCTCGGGCGCCGAGATCGGCGGCGCCTTCGGCGGCGAGAAGGAGACCGGAGGTGGACGGGAGGCCGGCTCCGACGCCTGGAAGGCCTACATGAGGCGGCAAACCACCACCATCAACTGGGGTGACGACCTGCCGCTGGCACAGGGCATCGAGTTCGGCTAGTTGGACTCGACCGACTGGGACCAGAGGTATCTCGCCGCTGACCATCTCTGGTCGCACGGCCCCAACCTCTTCGTCGCCGACCGTCTCGCCCACCTCGGCCCGGGTCGCGGGCTCGATATCGGATGTGGCGAGGGTCGGAATTCGGTGTGGCTGGCGGAGAGGGGCTGGGTGATGACCGCCGTCGACTTCTCACCGGTCGCCATCGAGCGTGGCATCGGGCGAGGGCCGAGCGTCGAGTTCGTCATGGCCGACGTGAGGTCGTGGGAGCCCGACAACGTCGTCTTCGACCTGATCCTGATCGCCTACATCCATCTCGTCGAGGCCGAGCTGGCCGACTTGGTGCGCCGCTCCCGGGGTTGGCTGGGCCCCGGCGGCGAGCTGTTCATGATCGGTCATGACAGCACCAACGTCGAGCATGGGCATGGCGGGCCACAGGACCCGGACATCCTCTGGGACGTGCCCCTGGTCAGGGGCTGGCTCGACGGCCTGGAGATCATCGAGGCCCAGGTGGTGCGGCGGCCGACCGACGAGGGTCCCGCCCTCGACGCCCTGGTACGGGCGCGACGGCCCTCCTAGACCCGTTCCAGTGCGGCGTCGAGATCCTCGATCAAGTCCTCGACGTCCTCGAGCCCTACCGAGAGCCGGACCTGCCCGTCGGTGATGCCGGCCGCAAGACGCTCCTCAGGCGGCACTGCGGCGTGGGTCATCGTCACCGGGTGGGTGATCAGCGACTCGACCGAGCCGAGGTTCTCGGCGAGGCTCCACAGCTCGACGGCGTCCATCAGCTTCTTGGCGGCCTCGACTCCGCCTTCGACCTCGAAGCACACGATGGCGCCGAACCCGGTGGCCTGGGACTTGGACAACTCGTGTTGTGGGTGGGAGGGGAGACCCGGGTAGTTGACGTAGTCGACCCGGTCATGGCCTTGGAGGAACTCGGCCACCGCCAAGGCGTTGGCCGACTGCCGGTCCATGCGCTCGCTGAGGGTCTTGACCCCCTGGAGGGTGAGCCAGGCCACCATCGGCGACATCACCAGGCCGGCCGAGAGGCGGGCGAAGGCGATCTTCTCCTGGTGTCCCGGGTCCTTGACCACCACGGCCCCACCGAGAGTGGCGTTGTGACCGTCGAGGAACTTGGTGGTGGAGTGGATCACGATGTCGGCGCCTAGCTCGAATGGCCGCTGGAAGTAGGGGGTGAGGAATGTGTTGTCAGTGACGTGGAGGATCCCCCGCTCCCTGCACAACCCGGAGACGGCGGCGAGGTCGGTGACCTTGAGGGTGGGGTTGGCCGGTGACTCGGTGAAGACCATCCGGGTGTGGGGCCTGAGTGCGGCCTCGACCCTGGCCAAGTCGGCAGTATCGACGAAGTCCACCTCCACCCCGAACTTGGTGAGGAACTGATCGGCGAACCGGTAGGTGCCGCCGTAGACCACGTCCGCCACCACGATGTGATCGCCCTGGCGGAGCAGACCGAGAAACACCGCGACCGATGCCGCCATCCCCGAGGCATATGCGGTGGTGTCGAGACCGCCCTCGAGCGCGGTCAGCTTGTCCTCGAGGGCGCGCACTGTTGGATTGCCGCCCCGGGAGTAGGAAAAGCCCCGACCCATGTACTCGTCGACCGACTCCTGGACGAAGGTGGTCGACTGGTAGATGGGGGTGAGGATTGCCCCGGTGGTGGGGTCGGGAGTGACCCCGGCGTGTATCTGCTTGGTGCGGAATCCCATAACCCGGATTGTGCCACTCGACGTCCCTAGCGTGAGTAGATGACGTCGTCAGGCAACGTCATCTACTCACGCTCCGGTGTCTTCCAATGTCGAGGAGAGTCCTGAGGCAATCCTCCGGCTGATAACGGAGCATGGACCAGGTGAGTCGGACGACCGCCAGTCCGGCGGCAAGGGCCGCATTGTCACGACGTCGGTCTCGCTCGTAGTCCTCCTCACGGGTATGCCATCGCCGTCCGTCACCCTCGACGATGAGACTCCAGTCACGGATGTAGGCGTCGACGGTGGCGGTCAGGGTCGGGTAGGCGATGGGTAACTGGCGCTCGTAACCCGGCAGCTCGGGGCGATCGAGCAAACGGTATAGAAGCTGCTCGAGCTCTGTTGTCGGAGGCTGGTAGGCATCATCAGCCCTTGCTTCGACGATGCGGCGAAGCGGGCGAAGGCCGCGCTGCCTGGCGAATTCCAATCGATCCAGAATCGGTTGGAAATCGGCCACAAGCAATTTCCGGGCTGCGAGTTGATTGTCGATGTGCCGGGCAATTGTTGTCGGTGGCAATCTCATCGACAGTGTGAGGATCGTCTCGGCGACCGACGTGCATGTGAATCCACGGATCTCGGTGGTCCCGACTTCGGCAAAATGCTTGGCGCGAATGACCCGGGCGATGGGTGACCTGTTGTTCCCACCGTACGGAACCATCACCTCAGGCCTCGAGTGCCGTACTTCGTCGAATTCGTGTAGGAACCCTGCCGAGGTTCCGGCGACATACGAACTGGGGTGGCCCAAGACGGCCGCCCGCAGCTTCCGTTCCCAGGTTGGCGGGGATGACACGCTGGCATAGACACCGCTGCTCATCTCGATCCAGGATTGGTTCTCCAGGCGGGCCCTTATGAACCCCCCGCTGGCGCCCAGATCAGTCGCCTGTCGACGACTGATCACTCCATCCTGTTGCCCCATCAGGCCAGCGGTTGCCGCGGCCACTCCCATGGCGCATGCGTATCGCCCCCAGAGGGTCGGGTCAACCCGTTCAGCGTGAGCAGATGATGTTGGTCAGCGACGTCATCTACTCACGCTTCCGCACCGAACTCATCCGAGGCGGTAACCCACCGATCGCACGGTGGTGATCCAGGAGGATCGCTCTCCCCCCAGCTTCGATCGGAGACGCCGGATATGGACGTCGACGGTGCGGGCGCCGCCGTAGTACTCATAACCCCACACCTTGCTGAGGAGCTGCTCACGGGACCAGACCCGGACCGGGTTCTCCACCAGGAACCGCAGCAGCTCGTACTCGACGAAGGTGAGGTCCATCGGCTCGCCGGCCAGGGTGGCCCGGTAGTGGAGGGGGTTGATCTCCAGGTCCTTGAACCGGAGGATCTCGTCTCCGCCGCCCTCGCTGGTGATCCGATGCAACCTGATGCGGAACTCCACCGGGTCGACGGGTGCGACCACGAAGTCGGCCAGCCCGGTCGAGCCTTCGATCAGAGCCAGGTTCTCGGTGGTGATCACCGCCATCACCGGAAGCCCGACCACCTCCAGAACTCGGCCCAGCTCACGGAGCCGGCGCATCGGCTGATCGTCGATCTCGACCACCAGGACGTCGGCCTCGCCGATCGCGGACGACTCAGGGACGAGCTCGGCGACACCGAGCACCGTTGCTCCCGCAAGGTCGAGGCCGTCGGCGACCTCCTCGGAAGGCGGGTCAGGGAAGACTGCTGCTATCACGGGACTGTGATCACAGGATGGGGAGGTAGGTCTCCAGCTCGAACCGGGAGACGTGGTGCTGGTATCGATCCCACTCCGCCCGCTTGTTACGGAGGAACCAGTCGAAGACGTGCTCACCGAGCGCCTCGGCGACCAGATCGGACTGCTCCATGAGGTCAAGGGCCTCGGCCAGGGTCTCGGGAAGACGTTTGGCCCCGGCGGCGGCTCGCTCGGCGGCGGTGAGCCGACTGACATCGGCGGTCACCTCAGGGGGCAGCTCATAACCCTCTTTGATGCCGGCCATCCCCGCAGCCAGGATCGACGACAACGCCAGATAGGGGTTGCAGGCGGCATCGGCGGCGCGGTACTCGACCCGCACCGATGACGGCTTCCCCTTCTTCACCGATGGCACCCTGACCAGTGCCGACTGGTTGTTTCGGGCCCAAGAGATGTAGATGGGGGCATCATACCCTGCCACCAGCCGCTTGTAGGAGTTCACCCACTGATTGGTGATGGCGGTTAGCTCGGCGGCATGGCGCAACAGGCCGGCGATGAAGGACTGGCCCACCTTGGAGAGCCCGCCCTGGGTCCCCGGCTCGTGAAAGGCGTTGACGTCACCTTCGAAGAGAGAGAGGTGGAGGTGCATCCCCGACCCGTCGTAGTCCTCCAGAGGCTTTGGCATGAATGTGGCGTAGATGCCGCTTTGCAGGGCCACCTCCTTGACGGTGAGCCGGGAGGTCATGATGTTGTCGGCCATGGTGAGAGCGTCGGTGTAGCGGGCGATGATCTCGTGCTGGCTGGGCGCCACTTCGTGATGCGAGTGCTCGATCGGGATCCCGATCTGCTCCAAGGCGTTGATGGTCTTGCGGCGGTATTCCTGGGCCCCGTCGAGGGGGGTCAGATCGAAGTAGCCACCATGGTCGAGCACCTTCGGCTCGGGCCCCGAGTCCTCGAAGTAGAAGTACTCCAACTCCGGGGCGGCGTAGAACGTGTACCCCAACTCGCTCGCCCTGTCGAGGTTGCGTTTCAGGACCACCCGCGGATCCCCCGAGAACGGCTCGCCATCGGGGGTGTAGATGTCGCAGAACATCCTGGCCACCTGCTCCTCGGTCCTCCATGGGAGGACGGCGAAGGTCGATGGGTCGGGCTTGGCCAGCATGTCGGCCTCTTGGATCCGGGCGTAGCCGTCGATCGACGAGCCGTCGAATGTCATTCCCTCGTCGAAGGCGACCTCGAGCTCGGCGGGGCTGATCGACACCGACTTGAGGAAACCCTGGACGTCGGTGAACCAGAGCCTGATGAAGCGGATCCCTCGCTCCTCGACGGTGCGAAGCACGTACTCCGCCTGCTTGCTCATGGCTATGCGGTCCTGCGCCTGGCCGTCAGCCACTTGCGACGAAGCGACTTCCGCTCCTCCTCGGTGGTCCCACCCCAGATCCCGGAGATCTGGTTGGTCTCGAAGGCATACTCGAGGCAGGCCTCGTTGACCTGGCAGACGGTACAGATCGCCTTCGCCTTGTCGATGAGCCCTGGAGTGGTCTCATTGGTCGGGAAGAAGACGCTGTTGGGGTACCCGGCGCAGGCGGCCCGCTCTTTCCAGTCGGCCGCCAGGCCGGTTGCGAGGTCGGGAGGCCCGTACGTCACCTGCCAAGTTTGGCCAGGTCAACCATCAGTTACAAAACGAATTTTCCCGGACTCCCGCCCGGTCAGTCGGCGTCGAGCGGCCGATCACGGCCGGTGAAGACCGACACCATCAAGAAGATGAGCGCCAGAGCCCCCACTGCGGCTGCGATTTTGGCGGTGAGGGTCTCGAGCGGCTCGGAGACGATCTCGACGAAACCGAACCCGTCGCAGGTCGCGGCGAACCCGCCCACCTTGTAGGCACCTCTCATTTCGTCTATCGGTATGCCTCGCTCGTCGGCGTAGTCGGTGATGTTGGCTACGTCGCCGGCGTTGACGGTGCTCCCGCCGTCATTGGCTTCGTGGCCCGAGTCGAGGGGCACTGGGAAGCCCCCGAGGTCGACCCAGATCTCCCAGTCGTAGTCCATGAAGGGCTGGGGTGAGGTGGCTGCCCAGATCAGACCGGCGTCCGGGTCGATCTCGAAGGGGCTCCGGCGACTCGAGTTGACGACGGTGGTGGTGTCGATAGCGCTCTCGGCGATCACCTGACAACCGCCGTTGAGCTCTCCCACCTCGTCGATCGCTGCCAACCCGGTGGCACCCCAGGCTGCCATCGCCGCCAGGAGGACCAAGACGATGGTCATCGGGCCGGCGGACGCAGCCCTCCCGATGCCGGTGAGGAGGACGCCGATGCCGCCAAGGACCGCGGGGAGGAGGAAGACGGTGAGCTTGTCGAGGGGCCAGATGCCCTGCTGCTGGAGGAGCACCGCGGCGGCAAGCCCGATGACCACTCCGAGGATGCCACCGCTCACCGGTCTCGCCTTCGGCATGGCGCTGACGTCGTCTGTCTTCGGTTCTGCCATCTCTTTGCCTCCGTGCCGAAACTACACGCCAAGCCCGCGCTGATGCGTCTCTCTGTTGTTCCCTGACCCGGGATAGCCTGGTCTCGATGCCGCGGATCCGTGCCAGCACCATCGATGAGCACAAGGCCCTCACTCGGTCCTCGTTGCTAGCCGCTGCACGCAGCCTGATCGAGGAACAGGAGACCGCCGAGATCCCGCTCGGTGAAGTGGCCTTGGCGGCAGGGGTGGGGAGAACCACCTTCTACGATTACTTCACCGACAGGGACGACGTGATCGCCGCCCTGGTGGAGGAGGAGCTGCCGGTCATCCTGGATGCGTTGATCGCCTCGGTCAGCACCGAGCTGTCGGTCGTCGACCGGCTGGCGACCCTGGCCACACGCACCGTCGAGTTCGTCGCCACCGATCGGGTGTTCGGGGTGATCCTCCATCGCGAGGCAGGCAGGCTGGGGGCGGATGCCCAGGCACGGATCAGGGAATCCCACGCCCAGCTCTCGGCGGAGATGACCGGGCTCTACCTGGCAGGAGTCAGGAGCGGTGCGTTCAGGGAGATGCCGCCGGCGGTGGCCGGCCGGCTGATCCAGGACACCATCATGTCGGGGGCGCGGCTTCTCATATCCGGCTCGGCGGGTGTCGACGAAGTGGTGGGCCATACACAGCGATTCCTCCTCGGAGGACTCGGCCATGTCCCGTTAACGACCGCGTAACCACCGTCCGATAATGATGTGTCCAACAACTCGTTCACCATTTACGGAACTATGAGCCCGACAACGTCTGACCGCTACCTGAATCGCGAGCTGTCCTGGCTCGAGTTCAACCGCCGCGTCCTGGCTCTCACTGCCCGCGAAGACTTCCCGGTGCTGGAGAAGGCCAAGTTCCTCGCCATTTGGGCATCGAACATGGACGAGTTCTTCCAGGTCAGGGTGGCGGGCCTCAAGGAGCAGATGGCACACGGGCTGCGGGCGGTCACACCCGACGCGATGACCCCGGCCCAGCAATTGGCTGCCATCAAAGACGAGGTCGACACGCAGTACGAAGAGGTCTCCAAGCGGTTCATGGCCGAGTTGGCGCCGGCGTTGTCGGCCGAAGGGATCGTGTTCAGCGACTACTCGACCCTCGACGCCGAGGATCGCGATTTCCTCGACACCCAGTTCCGGGAGCTGGTCTTCCCGGTGGTCACCCCTCTTGCTGTCGACCCTTCGCACCCGTTTCCCTACATCTCCAACCTCTCGCTCAACCTCGCCATCGTGGTCCGCAACCCGGAGACCGGGATCTCGAAGTTCGCCAGGGTCAAGATCCCACCGGTCCTGCCTCGTTTCGTGGTTCTGCCCGACGGTGAGCGGTTCGTCCCGCTGGAACAGGTGATCGCGGCCCACATCGAGTCCCTCTTCCCCGGGATGGAGGTCTTGCGCCACCACGCTTTCAGGGTCACTCGCAACGCCGACTTCGAAGTGGAGGAGGATGAGGGTGGCGACCTCCTGATGGCCATCGAGTCCGAGCTCACCCAGCGGCGGTTCGGTCGCATGGTCCGGCTCGAAATCCAGCCCGACATGCCGGAGGACATCCTGGACCTCCTGATGCGGGAGATGGGGGCAGGTGTCGAGGACGTCTACCGGGTGGAGGGGCCACTCGACATGTCGGGACTGTGGAGCCTCTTCGACCTGGAGCAGCCCGAGCTCAAATTCGATCCGTTCGTCGGGGTGGTCCCAGCCCGGCTCTCGTCGCCGCTTCCCGAAACATTCGACGTCTTCGAGGTCATCCGTCAAGGCGACCTGCTGGTCCATCATCCCTACGACTCCTTCGGCTCGACGGTGGAGCTGTTCCTCAGCCGTGCCGCCAAGGACCCCGACGTGCTCGCCATCAAGGTGACCTTGTATCGGACCACCAAGGACAGCCAGATCATGCGGGCCCTGATCGAGGCCGCCGAGGATGGCAAGCAGGTGGTCGCCCTGGTCGAGCTCAAGGCCAGGTTCGACGAGGAGCGCAACATCGAATGGGCGCAACGGCTCGAGGACGCCGGGGTGCACGTCATGTACGGGGTGGTGGGGCTGAAGACCCACACCAAAGTGGCCCTGGTGATGAGGCGCGAAGGTGAGAAGGTGGTCCGCTACGCCCACATCGGCACCGGCAACTACAACGAGCGGACCGCCCGCTCGTATGAGGACATCGGGGTGTTCTCGGTCGACGCCGATCTCGGGGCCGACCTCTCCGACCTGTTCAACTACTTGACCGGGTACAGCCGACAACGGGCCTATCGGAAGATGGCGGTGTCACCGGATGGCATCAGGAGTCGGATCATGGACTTGATCGCCGCCGAGACAGGTCGGCCCGACGGCCATATCACGATGAAGATGAACTCTCTGGTCGATGCCGGGATCATCGACGCCCTCTATGCGGCTTCCCAGGCCGGGACGCGCGTCGAGTTGATCGTGCGCGGGATCTGCTGCCTGAGGGCCGGGGTGCCCGGTCTCTCCGAGAACATCACGGTTCGCTCCATAGTGGGGCGGTATCTGGAGCACTCCCGCATCTACCGGTTCGGTTCCCGGGGCCGAGAGCGGCATTACTACATCGGGTCGGCCGACATGATGCCGCGCAACCTGGATCACCGGGTGGAGGCACTGGCACCGATCACGGATCCCGATCTTCAGTTCAGGCTGGACGAGATCCTCGACGTGACCCTCTCCGACGACAACCTGGCATGGGAGATGATGCACGACGGCTCCTGGCGGCGTGTCGGCCAGCGCAGCGAGATCGACGCCCATGTCGCCCTTCAGATTCTGGCCTTGGCCCGGGCCACGGCGCACATCTAGAGCCCAGCCCAAAACGTTCATCTCACGTTCACCCTCACCTCCCCGGGGGGTCATCCCGCTTCCCTACCTTCGGAGCCGGTTGTGGATGTCTCCACGGCCCCAGGTCGGCCTGGTGTCCCTAGAAGGAGTTGACCGGGAATGAGAATGCGTCTTGCTCGCGTAATTGCCCTCGTCGGAGCCCTGGCCCTCGTTATGGCCGCCTGTTCGCCCTCGAGCGATGATGACCCCGGCACGACGGATGGTGGCAATGGAGGTGACTTGACGGGCGAGGTGCGGCTGGACGGCTCCAGCACCGTCGGACCCCTCTCCGAGGTTGCCGCCGAGCTGTATATGACCGAGTCACAGCCGAACGTGAGGGTGACCGTCGCGATCTCCGGCACCGGAGGTGGCTTCGAGAAGTTCTGCATTGGTGAAACCGACGGCAACAACTCGTCCCGTCCGATCGATGAGGATGAGATCGCGATCTGCACCGAGAACGACATCGGCTTCGACTTCATCCAGGTTGCCAACGATGCCCTGTCACTCGTCGTAAACGCGGAGTTCCCGTTGGATTGCATGACGGTGGCTCAGGTGAGCCAGATCTGGGACGAGGGATCATCCGTGGAGACCTGGGGCGATATCGATGGCCTCGACCTCCCTGCGGAGGTCGCCGCACAATCGATCACCGTTTACGGACCGGGGTCGGATTCAGGGACGTTCGACTTCTTCACCGAGGCCATCAACGGCGATTCGGGCCGCATCCGCAACAACTACATTGACATCGGTGAGGACGATCTTGCTGCCGTGAGGGCGGTTGAGGGCGATGTCTACGCAATGGGCTACATCCCGTTCTCCTACTACCAAGAGGCTGGGGACGCGGTCAAGGCGTTGGGAATAGACGATGGCAACGGCTGCGTCGAGGCCACCGCCGACAACGTGCAGAGCGGGACCTACACGCCGCTGGGCCGAGGACTTTTCGTCTACTTCAGCGACACCGCGCTGAGCCGGCCCGAGGTGCTCGACTTCGCCGAGTTCTACGTTGACAATGCGCCGACAATTGCCGAGCTAGCCGAGTTCGTGGCGATGACGGAAGAGCAACTTGTGGAGCAGCGTGCCAAGGTCGCTGCGCTTGCCGGCGGCTGATGACGGCTCCGACGTTCGAGGTCTCCGGCACTGTCGCTGACAAGCGACGGTTGCTGGAGGCCTCCAGTCCCCGTTACGGGGAAAGGGCCATCAAGGCTTTCCTGGCCCTGTGTGGCGCTCTCTCGGTGGCCGTGACCACGGCGATCGTCGTGTCGCTCGTGTTTCCATCCATCGACTTCTTCCGGGAAGTCTCGGTCGTCGAGTTCCTCACTGGGACTCTCTGGGCACCGTCCTTCGCCAACGCCAGCTTCGGTGTGTTGCCGATCTTGGTCGGGACATTGATGGTGGCTGTCATCTCGCTGCTGGTCGCGATCCCGATCGGTCTTCTCTCCGCGGTCTATCTCTCGGAGTACGCGCCTGCTGGAGCCCGCAGAGTCGTCAAGCCCGTCCTGGAAGTGTTGGCCGGGATCCCAACAGTGGCCATCGGGTTGTTCGCATTCTGGTTCATCCGCCCGGTCGCCGAAGCATTGCTCCCATTCCTGCCTTGGCAGGGCCCTTTTTCGATCGGAGTGGCGTCGTTGGGCGTGGGTTTGTTGATCGTCCCGATCATCACCTCGGTCTCAGACGATGCGATGCGAGCGGTACCGAGGGCTCTGAGGGAGGGCGCATACGCCCTGGGAGCAACCAAATTCGAGGTCTCGACAAGAGTCGTCTTCCCGGCCGCCATTTCCGGGATAGTCGCGGCGATCGTGCTCGGGGGCTCACGGGCAGTTGGGGAGACAATGGTTGTACTGATCGCGGCCGGAGCGGGCAACCCGTTCCTGACGTTTGACCCGACGAAGGGTGTCCAGACGATGACCGCGTTCATCGCCGGAAGGGCGACGGGAGACATCGCGACCGGCACGGTCGACTACGACACGATCTTCGCCGTGGGGTTGCTGCTCTTCCTCATGACACTGGTCCTCAACATGATCTCGATCAGATTCGTGCGACGCTTCAGAGAGGTGTACGAATAGTGGCGGCCGGCACCACACCGACCCGCCGGGTTGAGATGGCCACGTCGGGCGCCCGAGCGGCGACCGCCCGTGCCCTGGAGTCTTCCTCCGATCGCGAGCGCGTGATCCATGTGGTGTTCGTGTCCTTGATGTTCCTGGCGCTTGCACTGGCATTGACAGGTCTGACTGCGCTCATCGTGTTCATGTTCGCCGAGGGTGGCGGTCGCCTCGAATGGGGGTTGCTCACCAATCCGCCTTCGACGATCAATCCAGGTCGTGCCGGTTTTCGCACCGCGATCTTGGGAACTCTCTACGTCATCGGGGGTGTCGTCTTGTTGATCGTGCCGTTGGGAGTCGGGGCCGCCCTCTATCTGGAGGAGTATGCCGATCGGGATAGGTGGTGGAATCGAATCATCGAGCTGAACATCCAGAATCTGGCCGGGGTTCCCTCCATCGTGTTCGGGATCCTCGGCCTCGCATTCATTGTGCGAGGTCCGATCGGCATCGGGTTCGTGGCAGCCGCGGGATCTCTCACCTTGGCTTTGCTGGTGCTTCCAACTGTGATCCTTGCGGCCAGAGAGGCCATACGCGCAGTACCGTCATCGATCTCCGATGGCTCGCTTGCCCTCGGCGCCACCCAGTGGCAGACAATCCGCAAACAGGTGTTGCCGGCGGCGACACCCGGGATCCTGACAGGAATCATCCTCGCGGTGGCGAGAGCCATCGGTGAGGCTGCGCCCCTTTTGTTGGTCGGGGCTGTGACTTTCGTCACGTTCAACCCCAAGTTCCTCTCTGACGGCTATTCCACACTCCCGGTGATGATCTTCCAGTACGCCAATCGACCACAGGATGAGTTCAGGGTCCTGGCCGCAGCAGGGGTGATAGTCATGTTGGTGCTGGTGCTGCTCATGAACTCGCTGGCCGTCTGGCTCAGAGATCGCTTCGAGCGCAGTTGGTGACGGATGACCCATCATCAGCAGTACCAATCGAGGAGGTTCGCCATGGGTGAGAGTGACGGTGAGGTGAGTACCGTTGAGCCAAGAGCTCACACAAACAAGCGAATTGAGCCGGCTGGTGAACCGAACACAGGAGCGAAGTCCGGGATGACGACTTCAGCCGGCCATGAGGCCGGCCTCCAGGTCGAAAACGTGATCGATGTCCGGGACCTGTCGGTGTTCTACGGGCAATTCCATGCCGTTGCCGATATCAACTTTCCCATTCATGCGAAGCGGATCACGGCTCTCATCGGGCCCTCGGGCTGTGGCAAGTCGACGGTGCTCAGGTGTTTCAACCGAATGAACGACCTGATACCGAGAGCACGGGTGGAGGGCGTGGTCGAGTACCACGGTGTCGACCTATACGGAGAGAAGATCGATCCGGTGGAGGTCAGGCGGCGCATCGGCATGGTCTTTCAGAAGCCGAACCCGTTCCCCAAGTCGATCTATGACAACATTGCCTTCGGCCCAACGGTGCTCGGGTACAAGGGCGACATGGATGACATCGTCGAAGAGAGCCTTCGCAAGGCAGCCTTGTGGGACGAGGTGAAGGACAAGCTCGATGAATCCGGCATGGCAATCTCAGGGGGGCAGCAGCAGCGTCTCTGTATCGCCCGCGCCATAGCGACCAGTCCGGATGTGGTGCTCATGGACGAGCCATGCTCGTCTCTCGACCCTATCTCGACCTTGAGGATCGAAGAGCTCATGCTCGATCTCAAGGAGGAGTATTCGATCGTCATTGTCACCCACAACATGCAGCAGGCCGCGCGGGTTTCCGACGTGACAGCCTTCTTCAATGTCAGCCTCGACGCGGATGGGATGCGTACCGGCCGCCTCGTCGAGTGCTCGCCGACCGAGCAGTTGTTCACCTCACCCGTGCAGAAGGAGACAGAGGACTACATAACAGGGAGATTCGGATGACCCTCCGCGACACCAACGTCCACTTCCATCAGGACCTGGCCTCCCTCGAGCAGAAGGTTCTGGGGATGGTCGATCGCGCCGAGCGGATGGTGGGGATGGCGGTGCAGGCGGTGGTGACCGGTGATCTGGAGTTGGCATCGGAGGTGATCACCCACGACGACGGGATAGATATGACCTACCTGGAGGTCCATCATGACTGGACCTCCCTGATGGCGAGGAACCAACCCCTGGGATCGGACCTGAGGAAGATGACGGCCCTTCTCCAGCTCAACAACACCTTCGAGCGCATGGGAGATCAGTGCGTCAACATCGCCAAGATCACCCGGCTCAACGAAGGGCTTCCTCGATCCGAGCGGATATGCGACCAGATCACGGAGATGGGCGACCTGGTCCGGCCCATGATCCGCACCGCAGTCGAGGCCTATGTCCGTCAGGACCTGGACGAGGCCCGTCGTCTCCCCTTCATGGATGAGCCGGTCGACCGTCTCAACGCCAACATGTACAAGGAGGCGGTGGCAGCGGGTGCCAACCCACTCCTCCTCGAGTGGGCCACCAAGATGCTCATGGTCTCCAGAGCCCTCGAGCGAATCGGAGACCAGGCCGTCGACTTCGCCGAGCAGACGGCATATCTGGTAACGGGGGAGAGGGTCGAGTTCCACGAGAGGGGTAGCGTCGAGTCATCCGATGACGACTGAGCGCCGGCCTTACCGCGTGTTGCTGGTCGAGGACGAGGCCGGGCTCGCCGACTCGGTGCGCTATACCCTGGAGAGTGAAGGGTTCGAGGTGCTGGTGGCGGTCACCGGGCTCGCCGGTGTGGAGTCAGCCAGGGTTCATCTCCCCGATGTCATCCTCCTAGACCTGATGCTCCCCGGGATGTCCGGGCTGGACGTGTGCCGACAGGTCCGGTCGTTCTCCGACGTCCCCATCATCATGCTCACCGCCAAGGACGCCGAATCGGACAAGGTCGCCGGGTTGGAGCTGGGCGCCGACGACTACATGACCAAGCCGTTCTCGATCCGGGAGCTGGTGGCCAGGATCCGCTCCCAGCTCCGACGGGTCTCACGGACCGGTCTCCTCGCCGACACCAACGAGGTCCTTCGGGGCGGGCCTGTCGAGGTCGACATCGATGCCCATGTCGTCCGCGTCGGTGGCTCCGAGATCGAGATCCGGCCCAAGGAGTTCGAGCTGCTCGAGTCCCTGATGCGGAGGAAGGGCCGTCTGGCGGCCCGGCACACCCTGATCGACGAGGTCTGGGGCCCCTCCTACTTCGGTGACACCAAGACCCTGGACGTCCACATCAAGCGTCTCCGCCAGAAGATCGAGGACGACCCGTCCCGGCCCAGCCACATCGTCACGGTGAGGGGCCTGGGCTACAAGTTCGTCGATGAGTAGCCGAGGCGAGCCCGGCCGCGCCAACCTCACCACCCGACTCCTCTTCATCAGCTCGCTGGCGTCCCTCGTCATAGTCCTGCTCCTCCCGTTGCTGGTCGACCGGTCGATCCGGGCGATCACCACAAGGGTCGCCCTCCTCCTGTCCTTGGTGGCCCTGGGCGGGCTCGCCCTGATGAGCCGTCGTCTCGCCCGGCGCCTCAGCGACCTGGCCGACCAGGCCAATTCGATTGCCGGTGGGGACCTCGATGCCGCCCCGGAGCGATCGCCGGTGGCCGAGGTCGATCGGCTGGGGCTGGCCCTGTCGGAGATAGCTCGCGACCTCGGGGGCCGGGTCACCGATGCCGAGCAGGCAGCTGCCATGCTCGAGGTGGTCCTCGGGGCGATGCCTCAGGGAATCGTCCTCTTCGACGGAGACCGGGTGATCTACGCCAACCCGGCGGCTGGCCAGATCCTCGGAGCGGTCCTCGACACCCTGGGCGGGCTGACCCCCCTTCAGCTGCAGTCGGCGGTTCGTGAGGCCCGCGGCGGGGAGCAACCTGTGAGCCGTGTGGTTGATCACGGCGGCCCGGCACGTCGACTCAGAGGGACGGCGACCCCATTCGTCGGCGACGACCGGGTCATGCTGGTGGTGGCCGACATAACCGAGAGCGAACGAACCGACACCATCAGGCGTGACTTCGCCGCCAATGCGTCCCACGAGTTGAAGACCCCGGTGGCCACCATCATCGCCGCCTCCGAAGCGCTCCAAATCGCATTGAGCCGTGGCGACCCCTCGGCAGAAGGCTTCGCCTCGCAGGTGGAGAGCTCGGCCCGGCAACTCGACCGTCTGGTCGCCGATCTCCTCGATCTGTCGCGTCTGGAGAAGGAGACCCCCGAGCTGGCCCCCGTCAGGTTCGATCTGGTGGTCGGCGAGGAGCTGGAGAAGGTCGAGGGCCGGGTCAGTGACAACGATCTCACCATGGTGGCGAACCTGGAGGAGGCACTCGTCGTGGCCAACAGCAGAGATCTCGGTATCGCGGTCCACAACCTGCTGGACAACGCCATCCGCCACACCCCCGGGGGCGGGAAGGTGACCGTCGTTTTGGAGACCTCATCCGGACGGGCGGTGCTCACGGTCGCCGACACCGGTGAGGGGATACCAAGCCGGGACCTGGAGCGGGTATTCGAGCGTTTCTATCGGGTCGACTCGGCGCGGTCCCGGGGAACGGGCGGCACCGGGCTCGGACTGGCAATCGTCCGACATGTCGCCGAGAGCCATGGCGGTGAGGTGTCGTTGCAGAGCGAGCTGGGAAGGGGGTCGAGCTTCGAGGTGTGGCTTCCCCTGGGAGATGGTGAAGCCTCGGGCGCCAACTAGCCTCTTACCAGCCCCGCTGGGCGCCAGAGGATGCTCGAAGAGATCAACACACCAGCCGACCTTCGGTCGCTCTCACCCGACGACCTGGTGTCGTTGTGCGAGGAGATCCGCAGCTTCATCATCGACAAGGTGTCCAAGACGGGTGGCCATCTCTCGCCGAACCTCGGGGTTGTCGAGCTCACCGTCGCCCTCCATCGGGTGTTCGACTCGCCCCGGGATCGCTTCATCTGGGACGTGGGGCATCAGGCCTATGTCCACAAGCTGCTCACCGGCCGTGCTTCCGGTTTCGACAGCCTCCGCCACACCGGTGGGCTCTCCGGCTACCCGAGCCGTGACGAGTCTCCCCACGACTTCGTCGAGAACAGCCACGCCTCCACCTCGCTGAGCTACGCCCTGGGTCATGCCCTCTCCGGATACCCGGGCTGGACCGTGGCCATCATCGGTGATGGCGCCTTCACCGGTGGGATGGCATATGAGGCCCTCAACCACATCGCGGTGACCCGCCCCGAGCGGTTGGTGATCATCCTCAATGACAACGGCCGCTCCTATGCCCCGACGGTCGGGGGCCTGGCGGCACTGGCCCACCTGGCGCACTATCGGATCGACCCCCGCTACGAGAAGGCGAAGCGCGCCATAGGAAGGATGCTGCGTGGGATCCCGTTGGTCGGTGAGACCGCCGACGAGCTGGCGGGCAGGGTCAAGGACGCCTTAAAGCAGATACTCGAGCCGGCCACCGTGTTCGACGCCCTCGGTCTCAAGTACTCGGGGGTCCTCGACGGCCATGACATCGGCCTGCTCGAGGAGACTCTCACGCTGGCCAAGACCTACTCGGAGCCGGTGGTGGTCCATGTCGTCACCGAGAAGGGGAACGGGTATCGGCCGGCGATCGAGGACGAGGAGGAGAAGCTTCATGGTGTCGGCACGTTCGACGTGGCCACCGGGAAGGCCCTGAAGAGCGAGCTCAAGCTGAGCGAGGTGGCGGGACGGGCCTTAGCCGATGCCGCCTCGAGGAGACCTGAGATGATGGGGGTATCGGCGGCGATGGTGTCGACCGCCGGTCTCAAGGAGATGGCCCAGCGATACCCCGAGCGGGTCTTCGACACCGGGATCGCCGAGCAGCATGCAGTGACCCTCGCCGCCGGGATGGCCATGGCGGGGAACAAGCCAGTGGTGGCGATCTACTCGTCCTTCCTCCAGCGGGCCTTCGACCAGATCGTCTCCGACGTGGCCCTGCATGACCTGGACGTGCTGTTTCTCCTCGACCGGGCCGGAGTCACCGGCCCCGATGGCCCCTCCCACCATGGCGTGTTCGACCTGGCCTACCTGCGGATGATCCCCAACATGGTGGTCGGCGCCCCTGCCGACGCCACCGAGCTCTGTGCCATGATCGAGACCGCCGTCGACCATCAGGGCCCGATGGCGATCAGGTACCCCAAGGGCGGGGCGGTGTCGGTGCCCTCGATTCCGGTGGAGCCGATGGTGGTGGGGGAGGCCGAGATCATCAGCGTTGGCGAGGACGTCTTGCTGGTGGCAGTCGGCCGCATGGTGGAGGTCGCCCAGAAGGCGGCGGTCGACCTGGCGGAGAAGGGTGTCCACGCCGGAGTGGTCAATGCGAGATGGGTCAAGCCCCTCGACCCCCGGATCGCCGAGTGGGCTGCTCCGGTGCGCCACATCGTCACTCTGGAGGACGGGGTGGTCACCGGCGGGTTCGGCTCCGGGGTGATGGAGTTGTTGTCCTCGGCTGGCCTGGCGAAAACGGTGACCACCATCGGGGTTCCGGACCGTTTCCTCCCCTTCGGCTCGGTGAGTGACCTCTACGAGCTGGTGGGCATGGATGCCGACTCGGTGGTCAAGAAGGTCGTCGCCTTACTGCGCCGTTGACGTCGCTCGGCCGGGTTGAGGTCAGGTCGCCGAGGCGGTACCGATCCTGCGCCCATACCACTGGACGACCAGACTCAGGATCAGGGTCAGGCTCAGATACATGAATGTCAGGACGAGGTACCCCTCGTCGAACCGAAACGAGCTGCCTGTGTAGATCTTGGCCATCTGTGCCATCTCACGGATAGCCAGGATCGACAGGAGCGCCGAGTCCTTCAACAGGGCGATGAAGTCGTTGCCCAAGGCGGGGAGGATGTTCCGGACAGCCTGTGGGATCACCACCTTGCGGAAGGTCTGAGGACGTGTCAGGCCAAGTGAGAGAGCAGCCTCCGTCTGACCGCGAGGGATCGATTCGATGCCCGCTCGAAACACCTCGGCCAGGAAAGCCCCGTAGACAGTTGCCAGACCGATGATCCCGCGGTGGGTCAGGTCCACAATTCGTCTATCGATGCCGACCAACTCGAGCGCATTGGGCACCAGCACGATGCCAAAGGTGACGAGCAGGACCAACATCGGCACCCCACGGATGAACTCGATGTATGTGGTGGCGATGTTGCGCGCCAGGGTGTTCTTGCTCATCCGGGCTATCGCCGCCGCCAGACCTACGACCATCGAGAGCACAAACGCAAGGGCTGTGGCATAGAGGGTGAGGCCAAGACCCTGGACGATGAAGTCGAAGGCCTCCCGGTAGTTCTCGTCGATGATGATCACGGCCGCCATGAAGAAGGCGAAGGCGAGGATCGCCACGAGCCAGTAGGGGATGTTCTTCCACCCGGCCTCACGAGGTATCACAACGTCGATCGGCTTCAGTTGCTCGGGTGCAACAGTCACGCTCCGCTCCTGTTCGGTGTTGCCCATACATAAGCAAGTCGCGGGGGGG
>JBBDML010000003.1:77659-79887 GCA_040878345.1 Acidimicrobiia bacterium
CCCCCCGCCCCGACGACTTGCCCTGATCAGACTTGGACGATCAGATCAGCATTCGTCGCCTTCTTCTGCGTAGGCCCCTTGGCAGATGTCGTCGTAGGTGATGGCGAACTGGTCGGAGAAGTACCTGTCGGCCAGCTCGTCGAGGAAGCCGCTCGAACGCATCTCGTCGAGCGCGGCGTTGACGGAGTCGACGAGGTCACTCCCTGGGGGGAAGATGAATCCCAGCTGATCACTCGAAAGCGACTCGCCCACCACCTTCAATGAGTCGGCGTTCACACCGACGTATCCTTGTCCGGCAGTCTCGTCCATAAGAACGGCGTCGACCTCCCCATTGAGGAGAGCCTGGACAGCGATGCTGAAGGTCTCGAAGGCCAGCAGCCTCGGGGGGTTGGCGTCTCCATCGAATATCTGGTCAACCGCAGTCTGGAAGTTGGTCGTACCGGACTGCGAGCCCATCAGCAGCGTTTCGTCCGCGGCGAACTCCTCAGCCTCGGTGAACCGGTCTTCGTCCGCTCGGACCAGGAGTCTCTGCTCGACCGACACGTACCCGTCGGAGAAATCAACAACCTCTGCCCGCTCGTCGTTGATCGTGATGCCGTCTGCAGCAGCGTCGTACTGGCCCTCGGAGACCGCGACGATCATCCCGTCCCAGGCTGTCTCCACGAACTCCGGCTCGCAGTTGAGGAGACGGCAGATCTCGGCCCAGGCGTCATAGTCCCATCCTCCGGCCTCCTTGGTCTGAAGGTTGACGTAGTTGAACGGCAAATAGGCGTTCTCGACGGCAATTGTCACCGTCTCTCCCCCGAGGTCCGGCAACCCGCCGGCGTCGGCAGTCGTACCGGTGGTGCCATCGGTGCCTGTCCCATCACCGCAGGCCGCGAGCACCATGGCGAGGACAGCGAATACGGAAATGAGGCTGAGTTTCTTGTTCATTGTTTGGGGTCCTCCTTCGAACCTGGCCCGAAGGGTATCAACCAACGGCTCACATTCGCCAAACCCGGTCTCTCGGGGGCGGCGGCTCGCCGGTTTGAGTAGGGTCGGGTGCGTGTCGGGGCCGGGCCCCGAACCCATCGACCAAACGGAGGACGGATGAGAACCGGCAAGAAACTTGCGGTGCTGGCGGTGATGACACTGGTCGTCGCCGCCTGTACTACGGCAGCTGACACCACCACAACGGCTGGAAACGGTGACGGGACAACGCTTCCGGGGGCTCCCGGCGACACTCTGGCCGCGGTCCAGGCGCGAGGATCCCTCAACTGTGGGGTCAACAACGCGGTCCCCGGCTTCGGGTTCGTCGACGCCGACGGCAACCACCTCGGGTTCGACATCGACTTCTGCCGGGCATTGGCGGCCGCGGTCCTCGGTGACGCCGATTCCGTCGAGTTCGTCGACCTCACCGCCGAGCAGCGGTTCACCGCCCTGTCATCGGAGGAGATCGATGTTTTGATCCGCAACACCACCTGGACCTCGAGTCGTGACGGCACCCTTGGTGCCACCTTCACCACCACTACCTTCTACGACGGGCAGGGGATGATGGTGCGCTCCGACAGTGGGTTCACCAGCGTGGACGATATGGCCGACACCACCATCTGTGTGCTCTCGGGAACCACCACCGAGCTCAACCTGGCAACCCGGATGGCCGGGATCAGCTATACGCCGTCGACTTTCGAGGACAACCCCCAGATTCAGGCGGCCTTCGTCGAAGGGGCCTGTGACGGCTGGACCTCGGACAAGTCCCAGCTGGCTGGAGTCCGGTCGGCTTGGCCCGCCGACGATGGGGGCCCCGAGGCCTTGACCATCCTCGAGGAGACCTTCTCCAAGGAGCCGCTGGGACCTGTGGTGAGGGACGGCGACTCGCAGTGGGCGCAGATCGTCGACTGGGTGGTGATAGCCACCATCCAGGCCGAGGAGTTCGGGATCACCCAGGACAACGTGGGGACCTTCGCCGACACCGACAACAACGACATCCGTCGTTTCCTCGGTCTCGAGATCACCGATGCGGACGGGAACACGTCCATCTTCGACGCCGGCCTGGGACTCGACCCCGACTTCGCGGCCAACATGATCGCCGCCGTTGGCAACTACGGCGAGATCTATGACCGCCATGTCGGTCCGAGCACACCGTTGGGGCTGGAGCGTGGTGTCAACGCCCTGTGGACGGACGGTGGGCTCCACTACCCGCCACCACACCGCTAGACGATGACAGGGGCGACCCGCTCCGGCGGGTC
>JBBDML010000003.1:79897-170915 GCA_040878345.1 Acidimicrobiia bacterium
CCCCCCCCCCCTCCACGGCACGGATGACTGCTGCCCCTGATGTCGCGACCAGAACTCCGTTCTGGCGCGACCTGAGGACCCTTCGAGTCGCCGCTCAGCTGTTGGCCGTCGTCGTGGTGGGCAGTGTCATCTACTACCTGTGGTCGAACCTGATGGGCAACCTGCGGGCCGCAGGATTGTCGACCAACTTCAGTTTCCTCACCCAACCGCTAGGGGTAGATATCGCAGGCTCCGGCGCCGGCCCGGGCACACCGATCTGGCGGGGTCTCCTGGTCGGGGTCAAGAACACCTTCGCCCTGGTCATCGTGGGCATACCCATTCTCACTGTCATCGGGACCCTGGTCGGGATCGGGAGACTCTCCACCAACTGGCTGGTGATCCGGATCTGCACCATCTATGTGGAGCTGTTCCGCAATCTGCCGCCCCTGCTCATCATCTTCTTCTTCTTCAACGCGGTGGTCCTCAGGCTCCCCCTACTCGAGAACTCGTCGAATCCGATGGGTCTCCTCGTCGTGAACAACCGGTTCATCGCGGTGACCGGCTTCACCGCCCAACCCGGACTCGGGGCGTATTGGGTGATCATGGGGGTGACGCTGCTGATTTCCATCTGGATCTGGATCCAGCGGACACGACGCTGGGAACGCACCGGCCGGCCCCATCAACGTGTGCTCTGGTCGGGTGGGCTCCTCGGTGCGGTGGGTCTGATCGCCTTTCTCCTCCTCGGTGGACCAATCGCCCTCTCGGTCCCGGTCCTCGACGGCCGGGCCTTGGCAGGCGGGTTCAGGGGGTTGGGCTCGTACTTCGCAGTTCTGGTGGCGCTGGTCCTCTACACCGCCTCACATGTCGCCGAGATAGTCAGGGGGAGTATCCTCGCCGTCCCCAGGGGCCAGACGGAGGCTGCCAATGCACTGGCACTGAGCCCTTTCCAGAGACTGCGTCACATCCTCCTTCCCCAGGCGATGCGGATCGCAATTCCCCCCACGATCAGCCAGTTCCTCAACTTCACCAAGAACACCTCGCTTGCGATAGCGATCGGGTACGCCGAGATCACCCGCATCACGTTCCAGACCATCGGCAACGCCCAGCCCGCCCCCCAACTGGTGGCCCTCCTCATGCTCTGCTATCTGGTGTTCTCGTTGACCATCTCGGTGGTGGTCAATCTCCTCAACCGCCGTCTCCAGTACGTGACCCAATGACCACCGAGACCGTCCCTGCGACCACCGCGCCGGCCACGCCGAAACGCGGATGGGTGGCATGGATCAGGGAGAACCTTTTCAACACCTGGTACAACGGGCTTCTCACCTTGATCCTCGGGGGTCTCACCGTGGCCGCCCTCTGGTTCGCGGTCCGGGCGGTGGCCGGGTTCGACCTCACCATCATCAAGACCAACCTCAGACTATTCATGATCGGCAAGTTTCCCGCTAGCCAACTCTGGCGGCCCTGGGTCTCCGGCGCTCTCCTCGCCCACGCCGTTGGTCTCGGCTCAGGCCTGGTCCACTCTGCCACCCGGGAACGGGCCCAGAAGGCCGGTCTGCCCTACATCCCGAGCACAGTGAGTGACATTCTCTCTCGGTTCTGGCCGGTGATGGTCCTGGTGGTGGTGATCCTCCTCCTCACCGAGACCATCACCCCCACAATCATGGTGATCCTGGTGGCCGGTGCCGGTGCGGGCGGCAGCTACCTTGGTCGTTGGCTCCCGTCACGGCTCTGGGGTTGGGTGGCGGTCGTGGCGTTGGTGATCGGCGGATACATGGCCATGAGTGCCTTCGGCGGGGTGGGGTGGGATGCCTGGGGTGGACTCCATCTCAACCTGTTCCTCGCTGTGGCCGGGATCGCCTTCGCCTTCCCCCTGGGAATGCTCCTAGCCCTGGGGCGGCGCTCATCCCTACCAGTGGTCCGGGCGATGTCGGTGACCTACATCGAAGTTGTCCGGGGCGTCCCACTGATAGCCATCCTCCTGTTCGGAGCGTTTGCCATCGGCTTCCTCCTCCCCGAGGGGGTCCGGCCTAGTCAGGTCACCCGGATGCTCATCGCCATCACCGCCTTCGAGGCCGCATACATCGCCGAGGTCATCCGGGGAGGGCTACAGGCGGTGCCCCCCGGTCAGACCGAGGCCTCCCAGGCACTGGGGTTGCCACCATGGAAGACCATGCGACTGGTGGTGCTACCTCAGGCCCTGAGGGCCACCATACCGCCGATGGTCGGCCAGTTCATCAGCCTCTACAAGGACACCACCCTGGTGGCGATCCTGGGCCTCACCGAGTTGCTCGAGGCCAGCTTCATCGTCAACTCCCAGCCTGGGTTCCTGGGCAAAGGGCTGTTCTTGGTGACTCTGGCCTTTGCCGGACTCGTCTTCTGGGTCGGGTCCTACACGATGTCGAGAGAAGCGCGAAGATTGGAGAAGAGATTGGGAGTAGGTGAGCGATGACACAAGCCGGCCTCTATGCCGACGCCACACGGGCCAAGGGCGAGTCGATCATCGAGGTGATCGGGGTCGACAAGTTCTTCGGCGACTTTCAGGCGCTCAAGAACGTCAGCATCAATGTGGGCCGTCAGGAGGTAGTGGTGGTCATCGGGCCTTCCGGCTCGGGGAAGTCGACCCTGATCCGGTGCATCAACCGTCTGGAGAAGCACGACAGGGGAAGGATCGTCGTCGACGGGATCGAGCTGTCTGACGATGTGAGGAGCGTGCACGAGGTGAGACGCGAGACGGGCATGGTCTTCCAGCAATTCAATCTCTTTCCCCATCTCAGCGTGCTCGACAACATCACACTGGCCCCCCGCCAGGTGAGACACGCCCCCAAGGCAGAGGCTGAGGAGGCTGGCATGCAATTGCTGGAGCGGGTGGGGATCCCGGAACAGGCCAGGAAGTTCCCCGGTCAGCTCTCCGGCGGTCAGCAACAGAGGGTGGCGATCGCCAGGTCGCTGGCGATGAAGCCGAAGGTGATGATGTTCGACGAGCCGACCTCCGCCCTCGACCCCGAGATGATCAAAGAAGTCCTCGACGTCATGGTCGAGCTGGCAAAGGGTGGGATGACCATGATGTGCATCACCCACGAGATGGGGTTCGCCCGAGCCGTCGCCGACCGGGTGGTGTTCATGGCCGACGGTCAGATCGTCGAGGTGGGGACCCCCGAGCACTTCTTCACCAACCCTGTGGAGGCCCGGACCAAGCTCTTCCTGAGTCAGATCCTCTGACAGGAACGCCGGCTTAGGACAAGACCGGGCTAGCCCCGGGCACGATTTAGCCTGACATTGCCCGTGTCCAAGTCGACCTTCACGCTCCTGGTGGTCCTGATCGGCGGCGCCCTGGTCGGCTCCGCCTCCTATTTCTTGTGGTCCGTCGCGAAAGCCTCCCCCCCTACCAGCATCCCAGTCGCGGCCGAGTCGACCCTGCCCGATGCCACTACGACTTCTGCGCCGTCGACCACGACCACCACGATCCCTACCACGACCACGACGTCGCGCAGCTCCCTGATCATCCACGGCACGGGTGACGTCGCCCTCGACCCCGATTACATCCCGGCATTGACGTCAAACGGGTGGGACCACGCCTGGTCCGGGCTGGAAGGCCTTCTCCTCGCCGACGACCTGACTGTGATCAATCTGGAGTGTGTCCCATCCGACATCGGGCTCCAGCTTGACAAGGAGTTCGTATTCCGGTGCCCCACCGAGTCTCTGCCCTCGCTGCTCGCCAATGGCGTCGAGGTCGCCAACCTGGGGAACAACCACTCCGGGGACTACGGGAAAGAGGCCTTGGTCGACGGTCGCGCCCAGCTCATCGCAAGTGGGGTGGCCCCGGTGGGAGCCGGAAAGGACGATGACGAGGCAGGGGCCCCGGCGCTATTCGAGATCGGCGGTTGGCAGGTGGCCGTGGTCGGGTTTGGCGGCGTCGCACCTTCAACCAGTTGGTACGCCGCAGAAGACCGGGCGGGGATGCGCAACGGCAAGGACACCGACTCGATGGTGGAGGCGGTGCAGGCCGCTGCCGACGTCGCCGACATCGTGGTGGTAACCATCCATTGGGGACAGGAGCTCGACACCGCACCCCGTCCCGATGACATCGCCAACGCCCGGGCCATGATCGAGGCCGGCGCCGACATCATCTTCGGCCACCACTCCCATCGTCTGGCGCCGCTGGAGATGATCGACGGGGTCCCGGTGTTCTGGCAGCTGGGAAACTTCGTCTGGCCCCACAACTCGGCGGCCAGCGCCACCACCGCCGTGGCCAGGGCGGTGGTCAACCCCGACGGGACCATCGACGCCTGCCTGATCCCGGCCTACATCATCAGCCCTGGTCACCCGGTGCTGACCTCGGAGCCGGCCTGCGGGCCGGGGAGCTGATGGGGGAGCGCACCCGCCCGGTGCTCATGGTCATCGGGCTGGGCGCTGCTCTGGGGATGGTCGCCTTCTTTGCTCTCGGCTATCGGATCGGGGCCGGTGAGCCGAAAGCGGGTGACACTCACGGCCCACCGTCGACGACCACAATGCCCCCGATCGAGGCCGCGTCGACCTCACTGCCGGTCACCACCCTCCCGGCATCGACCACCACCACCATCCTGGTGAGACCCGCCGACGAGGTTCCCGGCTGGACCGTTGGCCGGCCGTGGGGCTCGGTCGCGGGTGTCACGATGTTCCGCGGCAATCCGACCCGGACCTTCTACGGGACGGGCCCGGTGGGGAATGACCCTGCCATCGTCTGGCGTTACCCGGACTCAGCGATGTGCGCCACCTCCTCGGTGGGTGGCGAGTCAACGGTCTGGTGCGGGATGGGCTGGACCGGCCAGCCGGTGGTGTACGAGCGTGAAGACGGAGTCAGCGAGCTGATCTTCGGCGCCTATGACCGGTCGGTGCATTTCGTCGACGCCGCCACCGGTCGTGACCTCCGTCCCCGATTCGCCACCGGGGACATCATCAAGGGGAGCGTCACCCTCGACCCCGACGGGTTCCCTCTCATCTACTTCGGCTCCCGAGACAACAAGCTGCGAATCGTGGCTCTCGACCGCGAGAGCCCGGAGGAGCTGTGGTCTCTCGACGCCAACTCGGTCCGAGGGATCTGGAACAACGACTGGGACGGCAACCCGGTGATCGTCGACGACATTCTCTACGAGGGTGGCGAGAACGGATGGTTCTTCGCATACGAGCTCAACCGGTCCTACGACTCCGACGGCCAGGTGACCATCGCCCCCCAGCTCCTTCTCGCCATGCCCGGATACGACGACCAGCTGATCTCACGGTCGGGGAGGAACGTCTCCATCGAATCGTCGGTGGCGGTTCATGGCCAGCGGGTCTACTTCACCAACTCCGGCGGCCGGGTGGTCGGGCTCGACGTCTCCCAGATCCGCGACGGGGTCGCTCCCATCGTCTTCGACTACTACACCGGCGGTGACATCGACGCCACACCCGTCCTCGACGAGGAAGGGTATCTATACCTCGCCATCGAGCACGAGCCGTCACAGATGTCCTCGGCTGAGCGGGAGCACAACCTCGAAGTGGGGCAGTTGGTCAAGCTCGACCCATTCGCCACCGGTGACCCGAGACTTTGGGGGATCGATCTCACCACAGGCGTCGACGACGCCGGTCTATGGTCGACACCGGCCCTCCACGACGGGCACCTATACGTCAACACCCACGGCGGGGAGCTGATCGGCGTCGACACCGAGACCGGTCGGATCGTGTGGAGTGACCCGGTCGGGTGGCACTCCTGGTCGTCCCCGGTGGTTGTCGACGGGACACTGGTGGTGGCCACCTGTCTCGGCGATCTCCGGGCCTACTCGCTGGGAGACCCGGCCAACCCGGTAGAGCGGTGGTCCCTCGATCTGGGCGGGTCATGTCTCGAGGCAACCCCGGTGGTGTGGGACGGCACCATCTATATCGGTTCGAGGGATGGGTTCATCCGTGCCGTCCGATGACCGGCTAGCCAGTTCGATGACAGGTCGGCTTCATATCATCCCCCCTCCGATGCGCCACGCCATGTTCTCCCTCCTCGTCGGGCTCGTCCTCATCGGATGTGACGGCGGAGAGGTGGCGGTGACCACGACCTCCGTCCCGTCAACCACCACCACCGTGCTTTCGGTCGACACCACCGACCCGCCTCGGCCATGCCCGGCAGCCCCCTACCAGATCGGGTTTCTCCCGATTACGGTCAACGAGGCCGGGTTCGACCCCAGCGGGCTCGAGCCGGACGTATGGACCTCGGTGGGCGGAACCCACACCACGTTCTTGGGGCGGACCGACGGGACGGTCGCCATCGCCCTGATCCGGGGGACTCTCCCCGCCGTCGACTGGCCCGGTGAGAAGGGGGAGACCACCGTCGACGGGACCCGAGCCGCGGTCGGCCCCCACCCCGACGGCACCTGGGTCGCCGGGTGGTACGAGGAGCCCCGGGAGCGGTGCGACCTCTACACCATGGTGTTCTACCCGCCCTGGGCCCCTTCGGAGGTCGAGCAGGTGGTCCTCAGCATGACCCGGGTGCCGGGCTAGCTAGATCCGCCTGCGCTCAGCGGAAACCGTCGATGACCCGCACCACCTGGCTGGCGGTGCTCATGATGTAGAAGTGGAGACCGGGGACACCCGACTCCAGCAGCTCGATGGCCTGCTCCTTGGCCCATGCCACACCGATTTCGGCGGCGCCGGCGTTGTCACTCACGCCACTCACCTCGCCGGCCAGGGGCTCGGGGATCTCTGCCCCGAAGGTGCGGGGCAAGGACTGGAGATGGTTGGTGGTGGTGAGGATCTTGAGACCGGGGACGATGGGGACCGTGATCCCGGCTTCCCGGCACAGCTCGATGAATCGGAAGTAGTGGCGGTTGTCGAAGAACATCTGGGTCACCACGTAGTCGGCGCCGGCGTCGACCTTCTTCTTGAGGTTGGCGATGTCCCAGGCGAGGTTGGGGGCTTCGGTGTGCTTCTCGGGGTAGCCACCGACACCGATGCAGAAGTCGGTGGGCCGGGCGTCCACCAGGTCCTCAAGGTACCGACCCTCGTTCATCGCCGAGATCTGGGTCACCAGATCACTGGCGTAGGTGTTGGCGGAACGGTCGGGCCTCACCGGTTTGGCGGTGCCCAGGTCATCTCCACGGACCGCCAGGACATTGCGTATCCCCAGGTAGTGGAGCTCGATGAGGGCGTCTTCGGTCTCCTCCCGGCTGAAGCCCTGACATAGGATGTGAGGCACGGCGTCTATGCCGTAGCGGTATTGGATGGCGGCACAGAGCCCGATGGTGCCCGGTCGCTTCCTCTTCACGTGGCGCCTGACCACGTTCCCCGGCATCTCCTCGTAGTAGGCCTCGGCGGCATGACTGGTGACGTCGATGAAGGGCGGCTCGTAGGGGAGGAGGGTCTCGACTATGGAAAGGATGTCCTCGATCGACCCGCCCCGGCGCGGCGGGATGATCTCATACGAGATGAGTGGCTCCGACGCCTTGGAGTAGTGCTCGCTGACCTTCATCGACGAGTGATCAGGCTAACGGTGGCCAAGCAAGTTGGTACCAGCGTGAGTAGATGACGTCGTACAGCGACGTCATCTACTCACGCTTGATCTCCTACTGTCCGGTCTGGGCCCCGGTCGAAGTCTCCTTGAAGAGCTCACCGATGGCAGCGACCGACCCGAGGACACCCGAGGTGTCGAGCGGGAGGAAGATCTTGGTTGCCTTGCCGTCGGCCACACCCTGGAGCGCCTCCAGATAGCGAATGGCGATCAGGTCGGGTGTGGGATTGCCATTGTGGATTGCAGCGAACACCCGCTCGATGGCCTGTCCCTCACCTTCGGCGACAGTCAGCTTCTGATACCTCTCGGCGTCCGCCACCCGTCGGATCGCCTCGGCCTGGCCCTCAGCCTCGAGGATCTGGCTCTCCTTGACGCCTTCCGAGGTGAGGATGGCGGCCCGCTTCGAGCCCTCGGCCTCGGTGACGGCGGCACGCCGGTCGCGCTCGGCCTTCATCTGGCGGTGCATGGCGTCGGTGACGTCCACCGGCGGCTCGATCCGCTGGATCTCGACCCGGACCACCCGGACACCCCATTTGTCGGTGGCATCGTCGAGTATCGACCGAAGCTTGGCATTGATCACCTCGCGGGAGGTCAGCGCCGAGTCGAGGTCGAGATCGCCGACCACGTTCCGGAGGTTCGTCTGGGCCAACTTTGTGACTGCCATGATGAAGTTGGCCACGTTGTACTGGAGCTTCACCGGGTCGGTTGGCTCGAAGTAGATGACCGCATCAACGGTGACAACGACGTTGTCCTTGGTGATTACGTCCTGTGGTGGCACGTCGACCACCTGCTCCCGCATGTCGACCTTGATGATCCGCTTGATGAAGGGCATCACCCAGCGCAGCCCAGACTCCACGGTCTTCTCGTACCGCCCCAGGAACTCGATCAGGCCCTTTTGATACGGCCTGACCACCTTGAACCCGGCTGCGGCGATCACGATCAGCGCTGCTGCGACGATCGCAAAGAGAATGATCACCGGTTGCATGTTTCCCATCCTTTCCTAATAGGTCTCCACTCGATCAATCCTCGACTTTTTCCACCACCAGGCGGGTCCCCCTGACCTCGGTGACCACGATCCGGGCGCCGGTCTCGATCCGCCCTGGCGCGATTGCCCGCCACTCCTCATTGAGGATGCGGACCATCCCGGTGCCCGTGGTCGGGTCGATGTCGACCAAGACAAGCCCTTCGGCTCCGGCCCACCGGTTGGCTCCGACCCTCGGTTGCTCACCCTGATCCTGGCGGCCGATGTAGCGCCGGAGGTAGGCGAAGGCGAAGGTCGAGACCCCGAAGAAGACCAGCCATTGGGCGACGACGGTCACATTGAGCCAGCCGAGTATTGCCGCAGCCGCGGCTCCGATGGCAAACGGGAGCAGGAAGAACCCGGCGGTGAACATCTCACCTATGCCCATCACCAGGGCGAAGACCGTCCACAGCCATCGCCAGACTTCATTGTCCACGGTGGTACCTCCTTGTCCGGCGACGGCGGCGGCGGCGACCAAGGCCGCCACGCCAAACCCATACAGCAGGTTGTCCCGTCGCGTCTGTCTCTCTTTACTGGTTTTCCCGCTCTGAACGTCCTCCCACCTGGCGACCTTGTGCCCCACGCGGGCCTCGGCCCACTCCTCGGCGAATCGCGCCCTGTTACCGACCACCTGTTCGGGGCGGCGACCATCCGCCTCGGCATCGGCCAGGTGTTGCTCCAACTCGGCGCGCATGTCGGAGACGGCGTCTGTGGGCAGGCCGGCCTCTAGCCAGTAATGGGCCACCTCGTCGACGACCCTGTGACGGTCAACCATGGTTTCCTCCCTCGAGAACCGCGTCCACCGCGTCGCGAAACCCATGCCAGTCGTCGCGCCAGGCGACCAGCGCTTTGCGCCCCCTCGCCGACATCCGGTAGTACTTGCGGGCCGGCCCCTCCGAGCTCTGGACCAGGTACCCCTCTATCATCCCCTGCTTCTGGAGCCGCGAGAGGAGGGGGTAGATCGATCCTTCGCTGGCCAGGTCGAGCCCGCGCTCCCTGAGCTTGTGGACCATCTCGTAGCCATAGGAGCTCTCCTCGTCGATGATCGACATCAGGCACATGTCGAGGACGCCATGGAGGAGCTGACTGCTCCGATCCTGCCTCGTCACTACCATGCGACACATACTACTCGGCAGTGCCAAGATGTCAACATGGCAAGAGTGCCGGGGAACCTTCCGCACCGACGCGTGATAACTGTCTTGGCTGTGCGAATACCCTCGGCACGGTGACCCGTCGTCGAAGGCTGATATTTGTCGGCCTCATGCTGGTAGGGCTTGGATTGCCCTTCCTGGCAAGGAACCGGATCAGCGCCGCCCTCACTCTGATCGAGGCGGTGAAAGGGCCGGTGCCACGGCCATTTGCTCCCCAGGTGAAGCCAGAGACGGCCGAGGTGGGCGGAGTGGCGGGTCGTATCTACGACGGCGGTGGGCCGGCGATCCTGATCGTGCCTGGCGCCACTCCGGCCGGTCTCGAGGACACGCGAGTCAACGTGGTCGCCCGTTCCCTTGCCAGGGCGGGCCGGACCGTGTTCATCCCCGATCTCGATCTCTACCGGGAGCAGTTCACCACGGCCGACCAAAAGCGGATCGTGGACTCGGTGGAGGGATTGGCTGCGCTCACGGGAGGTCGAGTCACCGTCGCCGGGTTCTCCTACGGCGGCTCTCTCGCCCTGGTGGCCGCGGCGCACCCTGGTATGGAGGGCCACCTCTCCCGGGTGGCCACGCTTGGGGCCTACTACGACCTGGAGGGGGTGATACAGGCGATCACCACCGGCGGCTCCCTAGTCGATGGGGAGTTCATCCGGTGGGAGGGTCATCCATTGGCGGAAGCGCTCCTCGCTGCTCGCACCATCGAGCTGCTCCCCGCCGAAAGCCAGGACCCCCTCCTCGACGCACTCGACGGCCGGGGAGCCCCAGACGACCTGTCTGCGGATGGGCGGGCCCTCTACGACCTCCTGGTCAATGAGGACCCCGCCCGCACCGGTGAGTTGGCGAGGCGGTTGTCCCCGCCACTGCGATCCTTGATCGAGGACTTCTCCCCATCCCGGGTCGCCGAGGGCATCGATGTTCCGGTGCTGGCGATGCACTCGACCGACGACCCCGCCGTCCCCTACGGGGAGCTGCTCCGGCTGGAGAAGGGGATGCCGGAGGCGGAGACGCTGACGGTGGAGGCCTTCCAGCACGTCGACTTCGAGCCGTCCTCGCTCAATGGCTGGTGGGGTATGGTTCCCGACCTGTGGAGGATCTGGCGGTTCACCACTTGGATCCTCGACGGCTGACCTCGGATCGGTCGGGCTCTTCAGGATGGTATGACCATGACTCATGGTGATGACGGCTGAGTCCGACCCGTTCAACTTGATATGACAGCGCTCAGATTTCTTGCTATGCTGCATCGGACATGAACCCGGACAGGCTCACCACCAAGACCCGTCAGGCCATGCTCGAGGCGACCCGTCTCGCCGGCGGGGCCCATCACGCCTCGGTGCTGCCCGAGCATCTCGCTCTCGCCCTCCTCGCCCAGCAGGACGGGATCGTCTATCCCCTCCTCGATGGCCTGGGTGTCGACTCTTTGGATCTGAGGCGGGCACTGGAGAGCTCCCTCGACAGCCAGCCAAAGGTGTATGGCGACGCCGAGGTGGCCACCAGCCCCGCCCTGGCCCAGTCCCTGGCCGATGCCGACCGTCACCGCGCCGCCCTCGGCGACACCTATCTATCCGTCGAGCACCTCCTGCTCGGGCTCTCCGGGGCCAAGGGCCGAGCCGGTGAGCAGATTCGCTCGCTGGGCCTCACCACCGAGGCCATCCTGGAGACGTTGCAGCGGATCCGCGGTGGGCGCCGGGTCACCAGCGAGGATCCCGATTCGATTATGAACGCCCTCGAGCAGTACGGGCGCGACCTCACGGCGGTCGCTCGCCAGGGCAAGCTGGACCCGGTGATCGGCCGCGACGACGAGATCCGCCGGGTCATCCAGGTGCTGTCCCGGAGGACCAAGAACAACCCGGTCCTGATCGGGGAGCCCGGCGTCGGCAAGACCGCCATCGTCGAAGGGCTGGCCCGTCGCATCGCCGATGGTGACGTCCCCGAGGGCCTGAAGACCAAGCGGATCGTCGCCCTCGACCTGGGGTCGATGGTGGCCGGTGCCAAGTACCGAGGGGAGTTCGAAGAGCGGCTCAAGGCAGTCCTCGAGGAGATCGCCGGGTCGGAGGGCGAGATAATCACCTTCCTCGACGAGCTCCACACCCTGGTTGGCGCCGGCGCCGCCGAGGGGGCAATGGACGCCTCCAACATGCTCAAGCCGATGCTGGCCCGTGGAGAGCTGCGGATGATCGGGGCCACCACCCTCGATGAGTACCGCAAGCACATCGAGAAGGACGCGGCCCTCGAGCGACGATTCCAGCCGGTGATGGTCGAGGCCCCGTCGGTGGAGGACACCATCGGGATCCTCCGCGGGCTGAAGGAGCGCTACGAGGTCCACCACGGCGTCCGCATCACCGACTCTGCCCTTGTGGCGGCGGCGGTGTTGTCGGATCGTTACATCACCTCCCGCTTCCTCCCCGACAAAGCCATCGACCTCATCGACGAGTCGGCGTCGAGGCTTCGCATCGAGATCGACTCCATGCCAGAGGAGATCGACGAGCTCACCCGGCGTCGCATCCAGCTCGAGATCGAGCGGGAGGCGCTCCGCAAGGAGACCGACGCGGTCTCGGTGGAGCGTCTCGAAGGTGTCGAGGCTGGCATCGCCGAGCTCACCGAGGAGATCAACGCCCTCTCGGCGCGCTGGAACGTCGAGAAGGACGCCATTGCCGAGATCAGACGTCTCAAGGCCGAGATGGACACCGCTCGCTCCGAGGCGGAGATGGCGGAGAGGGCCGGCGACCTGGCACGGGCCGCCGAGCTCCGTTACGGCACGCTCAACACCTTGAGCTCCGAGCTGGCAGCCCGGGAGTCCGAGCTGGCCGAGATCCATGAACAGGGGTCGATGCTCTCCGAGGAGGTGACCGACGCCGATGTCGCCGAAGTGGTGGCCCGCTGGACCGGGATCCCGGTGACCAAGCTGATGGAGGGCGAGACCGAGAAGCTGATCCATCTCGAGGAGCATCTCCATCGGCGGGTGGTGGGCCAGGACGAGGCGGTGGCGGCGGTGTCCAACGCGGTGCGGCGGAGCCGGGCGGGGCTGGCCGACCCCCACCGTCCCGTCGGGTCCTTCCTCTTCCTGGGACCCACCGGTGTCGGCAAGACGGAGCTTGCCAGGGCCCTGGCCGAGTTCCTCTTCGACGACGAGCGCTCGATGGTCCGGATCGACATGTCCGAGTACATGGAGAAGCACTCGGTCAGCAGGCTGATCGGGGCTCCCCCCGGCTATGTGGGATACGACGAGGGTGGCCAGCTCACCGAGGCGGTGCGCCGCCGCCCCTACTCGGTGGTCCTACTGGACGAGGTGGAGAAGGCCAGCCCCGAGGTGTTCAACGTCCTCCTCCAGCTGTTGGACGATGGCCGTCTCACCGATGGCCAGGGGCGGACAGTGGACTTCTCCAACGCCGTGCTGATCATGACCTCGAACCTCGGCTCCGAGCTCATCGACCCGGATCTCCCCGGGGAGGTGGTCTCGGATCGAGTGCTCGAGGTGGTCCGGGACACTTTCAGGCCCGAGTTCTTGAACCGGATCGACGAGATGGTGGTCTTCGACAAGCTTTCCCGGGCCGACCTCCGCCAGATCGTCGACATCCAGCTGGGGGCGGTGACCGACCGTCTGGCCTCCCGGCGGATCGACCTGGTGGTCCACGACAAAGCCCTCGATCTCCTCGCCGAGCTGGGCTTCGACCCGGCCTACGGGGCCCGGCCACTCAAGCGGGTAATCCAGAGACAGCTGGTGGACCCGATCGCCACCGCCATCCTCGAGGGCCGCTACGGCGATGGAGACACCGTCGAAGTCATCGCCGAGGACGGCGAGCTGCGTCTGGGCTGAGTCAAGACCCAGCCGTCATGGCCGAGCCCAACGAAGGCCTCGGATCGGGGTGGTCCAGCCACTCTTCGAGGACCCGGCGGACCATGGGCCAGTCCTCGTCGGTCATTGCGAACCAGGCGGTGTCGCGGTTGCGACCTTTGACGATCATGTGCCGGGAGAAGACCCCTTCGTGGGCGAACCCGAGCCGAAGGGCGGCATGACATGATCGGGCGTTGAGACTGTCGCATTTCCACTCGACTCGCCGGCAGTTGAAGGTGGTGAAGGCGGTCCTCAGCATCAGATAGGCGGCCTCGGTGTTGACCCCGGTCCGGTGGACCTTGGGCGCGTACCAGATGTGGCCCAGCTCGAGACGACGGTTCACCGGATCGGAGTTCATCATGGCGGCCATTCCCACCGCACGATCCTCCATGTCGGTCACGGTGTACCAGAGCGGGTCGGAGCTCCGGACCGTCCCGGCCATCCAGTCGGCCATGGCCCCGGGGTCGGCGAACGGGCCGTACCCCATGTAGGTCCACACGCCTTCTCCCTCGGGAGTGTCATGGGTCGACGGGTACAGGGCCGCGGCGTCGCTGCGGGGCTCCGGAGCGCGGAGCCGGACCTGCCGACCCTGCATCTGAACCCTGACCAAGGCCACGGGGTCGACCGGAGGGACCGGTTCTCCGATAGGGCTACTCACGCAGTTGATTGTGTCACGAGCGTTTGGCGGGGGTGGATCAGATCGCTCTCTCGGCGCGGGCGTAGCATTGCGGCGCGATGACGCGGCGGACCCCAGAGGAGGCGATGCGAGGTTTCCTCTCCGGAGAGGACCCTGGTTTGGCGCGCTCGAGGCGCCTTTTTCGGCGCCTGCCCAGCCCGCCGCACTGCAAGCTGTGTGCCGCGCCATTCGAGGGTCCCGGTGGCGCCGTGCTGCGACACGTCGGGTTCGCGCGCTTCCCGGGGAATCCTGCCATCTGCGGCAACTGCATCAAAGGCCTGAACAAGATTGGCATCTTTGGCGCCGAGATCCCTGTCAGCCTGGTCTTTGCCGACATCCGCGGCTCCATGAGCATCGCCGAGAGTATGAGTCCCACGGAGTATCGCGCGTTCCTCGACCGCTTCTATGGGATCGCTTCAGAGGCCATCCTCGGGAACGACGGACTCGTGGACAAGTTCGTTGGCGATGAGGCTATCGGCCTGTTCTTTCGCGGTATCAGCGGGACACAACACGCGGCTGCAGCGATACACGCCGCGCGGGCGCTGCTTGACGCGGTGGGTCGCGCTGACGCGACAAAGAGCGGGGCCATCCCCGTCGGCGCAGCCGTCCATACCGGTGAGGCGTTCGTCGGCTCGACGGGGGCGAAGGGAGCGGTGAACGACTTCACGGCGCTCGGCGATGTCGTGAACACGACAGCGCGACTCGCCAGCGAAGCAGTCGCCGGAGAGCTCCTCGTCTCGGAAGAGGCGGCCGCCGCCGCAGGGGTCGAGGTCCGGGCTGAGGGGCGTAGAACGATCACGGTGCGAGGCCGGTCGGGCCCCGTGACGGTCGTTTCGCTCATTTCGCGACGGCCCCCGACCTAGGGCCCCGGGACGTTTCCTCGGGGGGACACGGCGAAACCCAGGCTGGCGGGGGTGGGTCAGATCGCTCTCCAGTCGTGTCACACTGAATGGATGAGGCGGTGGCTCCTCTGGCTGATGATGATGGCAGTCGCCACACCGGTCATGGCCGCACCCGGCCTCCGTCTTCACCTCGAGCGACCGCCGGTGCCGGTCGAGCCAGACAGCCTGACCGTGGCCTTCACCGGGGACACCCTGATCCACATGCCGATATCGAGGGTGGCGTCCACCCATGGCAGCCCGTACGACTTCGCCCCTCTCTTCGACCCGGTGCGTCCATTCATCGCCGGAGCCGATCTGGCCATTTGCCACCTGGAGGTGCCCCTCTCACCGACTAGCTCCGATCTCTCCGGCTTCCCCCTCTTCAGCGCTCCTCGGGAGGTCGCCTACGCTCTGGCCGCCACCGGATTCGACGGGTGCAGCACAGCCTCCAACCACTCATTGGATCGTGGGGTGGGAGGGATCCTCGACACCATGGACATCCTCGAGGAAGCAGGGCTCCAGCAAGCCGGCATGGCGCGGACTGAGCAGGAGAGCTGGGACGCCACGGTCTACGAGGTCGCCGGTGCCCGTCTGGCGCACATCTCGGCCACCTACAGCTTGAACGGGCTGAGGCTGCCCGAGGACCGGTCCTTCATGACTCAACTCATAGATGTCGACCAGATCCTCAGATACGCACAGAGGGCCAAAGGGGCAGGGGCCGACCTGGTGGTGGTGAGCCTCCATTGCTGCGTCGAGTACCGGACCATGCCCACCTCGGGACAGGTCGAGGATTCCCGGGCCCTGATCGAGTCTCCGTTTGTCGACCTGGTGGTCTCGCATCACGCCCACGTGGTGGAGCCGATCGAGCGAGTCGGGGATGAGTTCATCCTCTATGGGTTGGGGAACTTCATCTCGGCGCAGTTCTTCCTTCCCAACACCAGCGACGGGGTCATCGCCATGGTGACCGCCCGTTCATCCGATTCAGGCTGGCGATTCGAGGAGGTGGGGGTTATCCCCACCTTCGTCAGCAGGGGTAGCTATCTGGTCCAGCCGGCCCCCCCGGGCTCGGCGTCGTTCGAGAGGACGATGTCGGTGATGAACATGATGGGAGCAGAGATCGAGGCCCATACCTGGCAGGTGGTCTCTCGTCCCAAGTGGAAGGTGGAGTAGGGGGGCCCTGACTCATTCTGTGCGGATCTGTGACGGAGGGGTTCGCGCGAATCCGCACAGAACGAAGAAAACCGCTTGGAGCCGCCTAGAAGGGCCAGCCGCCACCGAGGCCGGTGGCCATCGAGACCGCGTTCTCCCCGACTTCACCGTCCGGGATCAGTTGGGCCCGTCCGCGGCGGCCTTCTAGTGTCTCCAATTCGACCACCAGGGCCTTGCCGGCGACCGCGGTGCCCTTGAGCGTCTGCACCGATCCCCTCCAACTCCCCACATCGGGGTCGGGCTCCAATGTGGCGGACCCGGTGGTCAGCAGGACACCGTCGCTCCCGATGATGCGCACCGGCCCTTGGTATCCATCCATCACCGGTCCTGTCCGAAGAGCTTGGTGACCTGGCTGCGCAGCACGATCTCCCCACGGCCAGCCTTGGTCATCTCGCCGAGACGCCGCTCGGTCTCCTCCTCCATGGCCTCGATCTTGTCACGGAGCCGGTCCACCTTCCGTTTCAGCTGGCGGTTCTCCTCTTGGAGGGCGAGAACGCGACGCACCCCCTCCAGGTTGAGGCCCTGGCTGGTCAGCTCCTGGATGAGCTGGAGGCGCTCGATGTCCTCCTGGGAGTAGCGACGGGTCCCGCCCGGGGTGCGAAAAGGGTCGATGAGGCCCTTCCGCTCGTAGATGCGAAGGGTCTGGGGGTGCATCCCGGCGAGTTCGGCTGCAACCGAGATCACGAACACCGCTCTGGTCGGCTCACTCATCTTGGGCTCCAATCATCTCAGATGGGATCGGGGATCTTCGGTTTCCAGCTCGGCGAGCTCTTCGAGGAGCCGCTTCTCCTCCTTCGACACCTTCGTTGGGACCGCGACCTGGACGGTCACCAATAGGTCACCTGCCCTCCCACTCTCGGGGACGATGCCTCGCCCCCTGACGCGAAAGGTCTTTCCCCCAGGTGTCCCCGGAGGGATCTTGACCTTGACCCCGCCATTCAGGGTGGGCACGTCGATCTTGGTCCCCAGGGTGGCTTCGGTGTAGGTGATCGGAACGCTGAGGGTGAGATCGTCTCCCCTTCTCCCGAATAGAGGGCTTGCCGCCACCCTGATCCTGACCAGGAGATCGCCGGGGGGGCCACCATTCGACCCCGGGCCACCCTTGCCCTTCAGTCTCAGGGTGCTCCCGTCCTTGACCCCGGCCGGCACCCGGAGCTTGACCTCACGGGTCCGGTTCTCGACACCACTGCCCCGGCACAGGTTGCATGGGGTCTCGATGATGCGGCCCGCTCCCCGGCACTGGGGGCAGGGTTGGGAGAATGAGAAGAAACCCTGGTTCTGGGCGACGGTGCCCCGTCCCCCGCAAGTGGGGCAGGTCTGGATCGGGGTGCCCGGCTCGGCGCCCACCCCACCGCAACGGGAGCAGGCTGCGGCACCCCTGACCATGACTGCGGTGGTGACCCCGAAGGCGGCATCCTCGAACCCGA
Organism: Acidimicrobiia bacterium; assembly: GCA_040878345.1. Lineage (GTDB taxonomy): Bacteria > Actinomycetota > Acidimicrobiia > Spongiisociales > ZC4RG35 > ZC4RG35. Next base: position 97,584 of record JBBDML010000003.1, read on the forward strand.
TCGAGAGCTCGGTCTGAAGGTCGGCGCCACGGGCGGGGCCCGCCGACCGTCCGCGACCGCCGAAGATGTCGCCCAGCCCACCGAACCCACCGAGAAGGTCCTGGAGGTCTTCAACCCTCACTTGCTGGCCCCCAAAACCGCCGAACCCTCCTTGCTGGCCCCCAAAGCCGCCAAAGCCGCCCGACCCGGCCACCCTGCGCACCTGGTCGTACTCCTTGCGTTGCTCGGGGTCGGACAGGGTGGCATAGGCCTCGGAGATCTCCTTGAACCGCTCCTCGGCCGAGGGGTCATCGGGGTTGGCGTCCGGGTGGTGCTTCTGGGCCAGCCTCCGGTAGGCCTTCTTGACGTCTTCGGCGGGGGTGTCCTTGTCGACCCCCAAGGTCTTGTAGAAGTCTTTCTCGATCCAGTCCCGGTTCATTCCTCTGCTTCCAGCATCACCGTTGCCGCCCGCAACACCCGGCTCCGGAGTCGATATCCCCTTCTCAGCTCCTTGGAGACGACCAGCCGGGTGGCGCCGGCGGGTGCTCCTACCGGCTCATGGATCTCGGGGTCGAAGGGCTCACCGACGGTGGGTATCACCTCGAGGCCCTCCGACTCCAGCGACTTGAGCAGCTGCTCCCTGATGTTGAGCATCCCCGAGTAGAGGAGACGCTCCGTGTCGGAGCCCGGTTCGGTGGCCAGGGCGGCGTCGAACGAGTCGAGGACCGGCATCAAGCCCTGCACCACCCGCTCGGTGGCCCGATCGAGAGTGGCGGCGCTCTCCTTCATCATCCGCTTTCGATAGTTGTCGAAATCGGCTGCCACCCGTCTCAGGTCGTCGAGATACGCCCCTGCCTCTTCTCGAGCGGTCTTGAGCTCCGTGAGAAGGAGCGAGATGGCCTCATCCTTGTCGGCGGGCAGCTCGAGCCCGAGTGAGTGCGGGTCAGGAGATGCCGGGTCTTGCTCGACCAGGCTGGCCCCGACCCTCGGGTCGTCTTCAGGGACGCCCGACGTGGGGTCATTCATCCTCTTCAACGATCTCCGCCTCGACGATGTCGTCATCCCCGCCATCGGCTGCCTCCTGGGAGGATGCCTGGGAAGCGGCCGCCTGCTGGTAGAGACGGGTGGCCATGGCCTGGCTGGCCTGGATCAGCTCGTCCATCTTGGTCCTGACCGTCTCTGTCTCGGAGTCGTCGGACTCGAGTGCCTCCCGGAGTGCGCCGACACCCGACTCGATGGCCGACTTCTCGTCATCGGTCATCTGCTCACCCTGCTCCTGGACCAACTTCTCGGTCTGGTGGATGAGCTGGTCTGCCTGGTTGCGGGTCTCCACCGACTCCCGGCGCTGGGCGTCCTCCTCGGCATAGGCCTCGGCGTCCTTGACCATCTGATCGATCTTGTCCTTGGACAGGGCGGTGCCACCGGTGATGGTGAGCTTCTGTTCCTTGTTGGTGGCCAGGTCCTTGGCGTGGACATGGACTATCCCGTTGGCGTCGATGTCGAAGGTGACCTCGATCTGCGGTATGCCCATAGGGGCAGGCGGGATCCCGGTGAGACGGAACTTGCCAAGGCTGTTGTTGTCGTTGGCCATGGTCCGCTCACCCTGCAGCACGTTGATCTCCACCTCGGGCTGGTTGCTCTCGGCCGTGGTGAATATCTCGGACCGCTTGGTGGGGATGGTGGTGTTGCGCTCGATCATCCGGGTCATCACCCCGCCTTTGGTCTCGATGCCCAGGGTGAGGGGAGTGACGTCGAGTAGCAGGATGTCCTTGACGTCGCCCTTGAGGACACCGGCCTGGATGGCGGCACCGGCGGCGACCACCTCATCGGGGTTGACACCCTTGTGAGGGTCCTTGCCGGTCAGCTCCTTCACCAGCTCCTGGACTGCCGGCATCCGGGTGGAGCCTCCCACCATCACCACGTGGTCGATCTTGGAGATGGCGATGCCGGCGTCCTTGATCGCCTGTTCGAAGGGCCGGCGTGTTCTTTCCAGGAGCTCCTCGGTGAGCTTTTGGAGCTCAGACCGGCTCAATTTTGCCTGCATGTGGAGCGGGCCGGTGTCGGTGGCGGTAATGAAGGGGAGGTTGACCTCGGTCTCGACCACCGAGGAGAGCTCGATCTTGGCCTTCTCGGCTGCCTCCTTCAGACGCTGCATCGCCATCCGGTCCTTGCTCAGATCGACCCCATGATCGTTCTTGAAACCGGTGACCAGCCACTCGATGACCCGCTCGTCCCAATCATCGCCACCGAGGTTGGTGTCACCGGAGGTGGCTTTGACCTCGAAGACCCCGTCGCCGATCTCGAGGACCGAAACGTCGAAAGTGCCTCCGCCCAGGTCGAAGACCAGGATGGTGTGGTCGTCGGTCTCCTTGTCGAGCCCATAGGCAAGTGAGGCCGCGGTGGGCTCATTGATGATCCTGAGCACGTTGAGCCCGGCGATCTGACCGGCTTCCTTGGTGGCCTGTCGTTGGGCGTCATTGAAGTATGCAGGGACGGTGATGACCGCGTCGCCGACGGTGTCGCCGAGGTAGGACTCGGCGTCCCGCTTGAGCTTCATCAGGATGCGGGCCGAGACCTCTTGGGCCGAATATTCCTTGCCGTTGACATCGATCGACCAATCGGTCCCCATCTGCCGCTTCACCGAGCGGACGGTGTGATCGGGATTGGTGATCGCCTGACGCTTGGCCACCTCCCCGACCAGGACCTCGCCGTCCTTGAAGGAAACGATGGACGGGGTGGTCCTGCCACCCTCGGCATTCGGGATCACGGTGGGCTCGCCACCCTCCAACACTGCGATCGCGCTGTTGGTGGTGCCGAGATCGATACCCACGGCTCTAGACATCTGAAGACCTCCGGTCGCTTAGTTGAGTCTGACGCGATGGTACAACCTGAGTCTGGTTATGTCATATTCCGGGTGTTCCTCGTTGTCCTAGTGGCCCGTCGCCCAAATAGCTACTCGGCGACACCGCGGCATCAATTGAGCGACAGACCGCTAGGACGCCAGCGAATCGATGTACGCGATCAGATCGTCTATCTCCTCCTCGGTGAGCTGGTCACCGAAGGTGGAGGGCATCACGTCATCGAATCCGGCCACGACCTGGGACGAAGGGTCGACTATCGAGTTGAACAGGTAGCTGTTGTCGGCCCGCACGAACCCACCGGCGGTCAGGGGCCGGTCCGAGCCGGCGAGACCCTTCCAGGTCGGGCCGCTGGCGGCCGAGCCATCCACCGTGTGACATTGGAGACAGGCCGCTCCCTCGGCGAGGACCGCCCCTCGCGCCGCCGCCTCAGGGTCGAATGTGACTGAAGGGGTGGTGGGGTCACTCCCGTCGGAGGGCAGCGGCTCGCCAGTGAGGAGGAAGAGCCCCAGCCCGAGCCCGAGGACGATCGCCACCGCCAGCGCCCCCTCGGTCCAATATCTCATGTCGGCTGAACCGTAGACATTGGCAACGGCAAACCCGGGCTTGAGCCGGCCCAGCCCGTATATTCCCGGTCTACGGTTGCTCGATGCTGCCCCCGCTCACCGACGCCTTCGCCCCCACCAGGGACGCCCTCCACCAGGTCGCCTTCTATGCACTGGCGCCGGCGCGGTATGCCGCGGTGGGCCGGATGGGACTGCGCCCCACCGCCTCGGGCTTCGGCACACCGGAGTTCGCAGGTCGGGTCGCCAGGGTGGAGAGCGATCTGCTGGTCCACGAGACCGGAGACGGTGTCGCCACCCGGACCATCACCTCCGTCCGCGACGCCGCCGACTTTTTCGGGCCCGGGTATCGCGTCGATTGGTTCGGCGACTTTCGCGACCCACCGGCCCCGGCCGACCCAGACGCCCCTCTCGGCATTGACGTTTCATCCGCAACCGCCATCAGCGACTGGTTCTGGTTCGGCCAGCGAGTCCTGGAGAGGTTCGGATTCGGAGCCGCGGTGGAGGACGAGGTCGTCGAGATCCAGTTGTGGCCCGAGCATTTCGACCTGGCCCTGGAGGCCGGGTCCGCCGACAAAGGCAGGAGGGCCAGTTATGGAGCCTCGCCGGGTGATCGTCACCACGACCTTCCTTATGTCTACGTCGCTGCCTGGGACGAGATCGACCGCTCCAATCCTTTCTGGAAGGACCAACACTTCAACGGGGCCAGTCTCGGCTACGGAGACCTGGCGTCGAGCGATGACCACGAACAGACCGCCCTCGACTTCCTAATCGAGGGTTATCGGATCCTTCACACGCGCTGACACCAGCGAGGCGATCATTCCCGCGGCGGCCGTCCGGACGATGTCAATGGTCTCACGGTAACCCTTTTCCGACCCACCCCAAGGGTCGGGGACCTCGTCCTCCTCCGAAGCGGGGTCATAGGTCCGGAACAGCCTCACCTTCGCCCTGGCTGCCAGGCTCGGGGCCAAGGAGAGCACGTCACGAAGGTTGGAACGATCCATCACCACGATGGCGTCGAACCTCTCGAAGTCGGCAACTGTGAACTTACGCGCCCGGCCGTCGATCATCAGCCCCACCCTGGCCCCGGCCGCCACTGCTTCGGGGTGTGGGGGCTCGCCGATGTGCCATGAGCCGGTCCCCGCCGAGTCGACGTCCAGGACTACGCCCGCCTCCGCCGCAGCCTCCCTGATGGCGGCCTCAGCCGCAGGCGAGCGGCAGATGTTCCCGGCACAAACGGCCAGCACTCTCATGGTCTCGCCCGATCGATCCGCTCGGCGGCCAAGTCGAGATACGACTGGTCGGTGTCGAAGCCGATGTAGTGCCGCCCCGTTTCGATTGCGGCGACCGCACTCGAGCCCGATCCGATGAAAGGGTCGAGAACCAGGTCGCCCCGGTAGGTGTAGAGCTCGATGAGGCGACGGGGCAGCGCCACCGGAAAGGGGGCGGGGTGGCCGACCCTGGTGGCGCTCTCCGAGGGGATCTCCCACACGTCGATGGTGGCTTCGAGGAACTGGTCGGTGTCGATGGTCGCCTGGTGGGGGAGGCCCAATCTCTCACGGGCCCCCGGCTTGATCGCCCGGTCGAAGCGCCCTTTGGAGGCGATGACCACCCGTTCGGTCACGTCGCGCAGCACCGGATTCTGCGGTGAGAGATACGACCCCCAGGCGCAACTCCCTCCCGCCCCCTTGGCCTTCTGCCAGATCACCTCACCCCGCAACAGCATGCCCAGGTCGTCCTGGAGGATGGTGATCACATCGGCGGACAGGGAGCGATATGGCTTGCGCCCCAGGTTGGCGACATTCACCGCCATCCGGCCCCCCGGCTCCAGCTTGCTCAGGCTCAGCTCGAGGACGTCGCCGAGCATCTCCAGGTACTCGACGTAGTCGGCCGGCACCGCTCCGGAGACCAGGTCCGCCTCGTACTCCTTCCCGGTGAAATAGGGGGGTGAGGTGACCACCAGTGCTACCGACCGATCGGCGACTTGATCCACGGTCATGGTGCGGGCATCACCACAGAACAAACGGTCGACCACCACCGGTGGCTCGATCCGGTCGTCGGTCGAGATGACCGGCGGCGTGAACCTGTCATAGAACGGGGTGGCGTCGTGAGATTCCCGCTTCCCCGACCCGAATTCGGAGGTGACCGTTGCCAACCGATGTCTTGCCATCGTCGGGAAAGTTACCCCCGGCCCGCTTGACAGCCACGGACCACCGGAGGTACGACAATGCGCCGACCATGCGAGTCGACATCCCAGAGAGCCGGCCGAGGGTCGAAGTCCAGTTGGACGACGGCTCCCTCGCCGTGCTCAGTCCCCTGTCGAAGGAGGATAAGCACTATCTGGTGGAAGGCCTCGAGGAGATGTCGATCGAGAGCAGGTTCAGCCGGTTCGGCCAGGGCCGTTATGGGCTCACCGAGGGCGAGTGGGACTACCTGACGGACGTCGACCAGAGCCGGCACGTCGCCTGGGGGGCGGTGGTCGACGGCTTCGGCGCCGGCGTCGGGCGGTACATCATGCTCGACACCGGTGACTGTGCCGAGGTCGCCATGACCGTCCTCGACGAGTACCAGGGCAGGGGTGTGGGCACTGCCCTGTTCTTGGCCCTGGTGGCGGTGGCCAGGTCTGACGGGGTGCCCGCCCTTTGTTTCGACGTGGTGCCCTCCAACAACCGGGTCCTCGAGTTCCTCTCGATAGCCAACGCCGAGGTCTCCGAGTCAGGCGGTCTGGTCGAGGGGCGGATCAGCCTGGATCAGGAGATCCCCCTGGAACACGAAGCCGAGTTTGTGGAGGCGATGAGGTCGTTCCGGGCCGGCTAATCGCCGTCCTGGTCAGGCTCGGGCCCACCCTCATCGAGATCAAGGGATGCCGAGTTGATGCAATAGCGGAGACCGGTGGGGTTGGGGCCGTCGTCGAACACGTGACCGAGATGACCCCCGCAGTTGGAGCATCGGACCTCGGTGCGGACCATGCCGTAGGACCGGTCGTCGACTTCTTCGATCATGTCGGAGTCGACGGGCTGGTAGAAGCTGGGCCATCCCGATCCCGACTCGTACTTGGTGTCGCTGGAGAACAGCTCCATCCCGCACCCGGCGCACCGATAGAGCCCCTCCTTCTTGGAGTCCCAGTACTTCCCGGTGAAGGCCCGTTCCGTTCCGCCCTGGCGAAGGACCTGGAATTGCTCGGGGTCCAGCTTGACTCTCCACTCGGCCTCGTTGGCGGGCATGTCGCTCATCTCACTCCTTCCGCGAGACATTCAACCCCAGGTGGGTCTCTATCCGATCGATGAAGACAGCTTGCGCCGGGTTGAGCTTCGACCGGGCGCTCATCGGATCGACCCACTCAACCCGGTCGATCTCGGGGTATTCCCGGCCGTGGAGGACGAAGGTTCCGGGTTGGAATTGGGCGATCTCGAAGCGGTGCTCCACTGCCCAGGCAATCACCACTTTCCTCGATCTCAAGACGGTTTCACCGAGCGGCACCCATGGCCGGCGGGGCGCGGCCCAACCGGTCTCCTCCTCGAACTCGCGCGCCGCCGCCAGCTCGTCGGGCTCACCATGCATGACCTGACCCTTGATCACCGACCACCAGCCGTTGTCCTTCCGGGCGAAGTAGGGGCCGCCGGGATGGGCGATCAACACCTCGAGCCCATCGCCGAGGTAGTAGGGGAGAAGACCCGCGGATCTCACGCGGCCTGACATTACGCTGGCCCAGTGACCGTCCCGGCCACGTACCAGACCACCGACCCCCTCCACATCGACTTCGACGCCAGCCTCCAGCTGGGGTATTCCGAGCCACTGGCGGTGGGGGTGAAACGGGTGGCCCTGGAGCAGTTCGAACTGGGTGCCGGCGGCTTCTTCGACGGCGAGGACCTGTTCGCCGAGGCCGTCCATGAGGCCCGCAAGACGGTGAAGCGGGTCAGGTCACTGCTGCGCCTGGTACGTGGGGAGCTAACCGACCGGATTTACCGATTCGAGGACACGGCTCTGAGGGACACCGGGAAGATGCTGGCAAGCCCCCGCTCCTCGTTGTCGGTGGTGTCGGCGGGCGGTGTCATCAAGGACCTCTACGGCGAGTTCCTCGCCGATGGGACGTTCGATGAGATGATCTCGCGACTGGCTCGGAGACGCGACGTGATCCAGCTCCAGACCATGGAGGATCCGGCTCTGGTGGTCAAGGTCGTCCGCACACTGGAGAAGGCCCACGGGCGCTACTCCACCTGGCCAACCGATCCCGATGCCCGCCAGGTGTACGGCATGGGGATCAGAGACGAGTACGCCGCCATCGCCGAGGGCCTCCATGCCACCTATGCGGGTGGCCGCGGGGAGATGGTCACCGCATACTCCAAGCCCACCCCTCAGAACTTTCATCAATGGCGCAAGAAGGTCAAGTACCTCCGCCATCAGATGGAGTTCTTGGCGCCGCTGTGGCCCGAGGTGATCGTCGGGACTGCGGTCACTCTCGACCGGCTCGGCTTTCTCCTTGGTGAAGACCACGACCTCTCCGAACTGACCGCTCTCCTCCGGGGGCGACCCGAGTTGTGCCCCAACCCGAGGGAGCGGTCGCTGTTCTTCGCTTTGGCCACTCAGCGGCGGGCGGAGCTGAGGGTGGCCGCCGAGATCCTGGGGAGGAGGGTCTACGCCGAGAAGCCAGGCTCGTTCCAGGGCAGGTTCGGCGAGTACTGGGCCAGCCGTCGCCTCGCCCTCGACACTTCATTCGACACGCTGATCTTCTAGGTTTTCGAGAGGATCGTGCCGCTAAACCGCCTCGTCTTCGGACGGTCGTGGGACCCCGTGGCCAGGGCTTCCTCTATCTCATCGAGGACGCGGACTGGCCCATCGAGCCCTTCAGGAGGGGGACACCCGCGGCGATCCCACCATCCTCCAGATCAGCCAGCCCAGAACGGCGCCCGCCGTGTTGAGCATCAGATCGTCGACTTCAAAGAGGCGGTAGGGGGCCCCGAGCAGGCTCGAGATGAAGAGTTGAGACAGCTCGATGGTCAATGAAGTGAGGAAGGCGGCAACGGCCACGGTGCTGAGATGGCGAAACCTCTCCCAGAGGAGGGGGAGAAGGAATCCCAGTGGTGTCATGAGCAAGAGGTTCCCGATGGCGAGGAACACCACGGTCCAGGAGGGATCGCGAACCAGGTTGTCGATGAACCAGAAGGGCATCAGGTTGACCCGACCCAGTCGGGGAGCGGTGCCCAGGTCGTCGAGCAGGCCACGATCGACGGGGATGCCACCGAAAGCAAGGCCGATTAGGGCCGCCAGATAGATGGTGAGTCCGGTCAATGCGACCGCCCTCGGCCATCCCGGTCGCCGCCGCCACAAGACCACCGCAAGAAGGGGTGCCCCGGCGAGGAGGGCGAAGGCGACCAGATCGATCCTTGAGAGCACCGAGTGATTCCTCCTGGGAATCCCGGGCCCTGCCCGGGGGTTTCACACCACAGGCTGGCATGAAGGGACCCGTATGAGCAACCGATTCGAACAGCCGGGCAACCGGGTCAGAGTCGAAGTCGACGGGGTGATCCTGGCCGACTCCAAGGATGTCATCGCCCTACACGAGGGGAGCCTTCCGGTTCGCTACTACTTCCCCAAGGACGACGTGCGCCTCGACCTCCTCGACCCCTCCGACACCGTGACCCGGTGCCTGTGGAAGGGGACCGCCCGATATTGGTCGGCGGACATCGAGGGCCAGGCCCATCGGGACATCCTGTGGGGCTACGACACGCCCCTGCCCGAGGCCGAGGCGATCGCCGGACGGGTCTCCTTCTACAACGAGAAGGTCGACATCCTCCTCGACTGACCATTCCGGCGTGCGGTGATGCCCCTACCCGGGGCTGGCTGCGCGTGATATCGGTGCCTGCTCATTAGGTGGCCTCCTACATACACTCGCCGGGTGTCCGTCGGACAGCCTCGCCGTCCCAGCGCATGGTCGGCCTCCCTGCTCTCAGCCCTGATTCCCGGCGCCGGTCAGGTGTATGCCGGTGACCGTGACCGCGGGCGGAGGCTGATCTACATCGACCTCGCGCTCCTCGGGCTGCTGGTTCTGGCCGTGGTCTTCTTCCAGGCCGAGGTCCTCAAAGCCTGGGCCTCCTTGACCACCCTGAGCCTGATCATGGTGGGCAACCTGATCCTCCTCTCCTACCGGGCCTGGGCCGCCTATGACGCCTATAACCTGGTCTCCGGGCCCTCGTCACCTATGGCCCTCGCCTCGACCGCCGCGGTCCTGATCGGGCTGATCGTCCTGGTCCCCCACGTTGCCGTTGGTTACCTCAACGTGGTTCAGTACTCATTGATATCGGAGGTTTTTGCCCCATCGGAAAGCCCGGTCACCACGGCCGCGTCGGTCACCACGCTTCCCGGCGATACCACCAATCCCGGCGACACGGTGCCGTCGACAACCCCGAGGCCTGCGATCTGGGACGGGTTGGACCGGCTCAACATCCTCCTCCTGGGCAGCGACGTCGGCGTGGGTAGGAGGGACATCCGGACCGACACCATGATCGTGGTCAGCATCGACCCGGTCTCGGGTGATGCCGTCATGGTGTCGCTACCCAGGAACTTCTCGGGCATCGATCTCCCGCCGGGCATGGGGATGTGGGAATGCAACTGCTTCCCCCAGCTCCTCAACGACCTCTTCTTCGTCGCCGGCGAGAACCCCGAGGCGTTCCCCGGCTCCGGAGAGCCAGGTCCCCGGGCGATCAAGGCGACGATCGGCCATCTGCTCGGGCTCGAGATCCAGTACTACGCCATGGTCTCCCTCGAAGGGTTCGTGGGAATTGTCGATTCGCTCGGCGGTGTCGACATCTTCATCCCCAACACCATCATCGACGAGACCTACCCCCACGAGGATGGGGTCACCATCGAGAACCTGGTGATCGAGGAGGGCCAGCAGCATCTCGACGGGCACCTGGCCCTGGCCTACGCCCGGATCCGCCGGCATGCCGACGACTTCGCCAGGATGAACAGGCAACGGTGCGTCTTGGGTGCGGTGCTGGAGCAATCCAGCCCCCTCGGGCTCCTCGCCAACTACGGGTCCATCGCCGAGGTTCTCAAGGACACGATGGAAACCGACATCCCCCGGGACCGGCTGGTCGACTTCATCGACATCATTCCCAAGGTCAGCATGGATCGAGTCGGGGTGCTGGCTGTCGATCGGGACTACATCTCCGGGACCGACACCGGGCGCACCTACTACGACCAGGAGCGGATACGCACCGAGACTCAGGCACTGCTCGCCGACCCCACCTCCGGCGCCGGCCAGTTGTCGCTGGAGAGCGCCTGCGACTGATCACCAGGTCGGCTCAGAGCTGGCCGGAGTCGGCCCGATCGGCCATCTCCTCCAGGTACCTGGGGTCCTCATACCTGGAGAGGAGGAAGGCCCCGGCGTAGTGGGGGAGGTCGGACCCGATGACGTGACGGGCGACCAGGTCACCGGCGCCGGCTGCCACCATCACCCCGAACCCAGAGAGCCCGGCGACGAGGTGGAAGCCATCGGGCCCGGCGGGCCCGATCAGGGGCCGGTTCTCGGTGGTCTTGGTGTAGTAGCCGCCGTCGACGGTGGCCTCGGGGAGACGGTCGAGATAAGCGGCGAGCCCGGGGACCATGGTGGTCAAGCCCCGCATCACCACCTCGGAATACAGAGGATCGTCGGGGATCGGCCAAACCGGCTCCAGGACCTCGCGGTGATACTCCCAGAGAGCCAGGAAATAAGGGGACTCTGGGCCTCCTTCGGGTCGGCCGTGGCAGAAAACGGGCATCTCGGCCAGCAGGTCGCGGCGCCCCATCATTCGGAGCTCATCTTGTTCCTCGGGGCTCCATTCGATCCTCTGAGGGTCGGACCAGATCATCATCGGTGCCTCCCGTGGGATGATCCCCAAGTGGTCACGAAAGGCCACTTTCAGGTGAAGCTCGGAGAACAGCGGAAGCTCGACACCCGCCGAGGCCGCAACCCGGACACTGTGCGGTCCAGCGGCCGCCACCACCACCGGGGTCTCGATCGTGGACCCGTCGGAGAGCACGACACCGCTCACCCGGTCTCTCGTGACATCGATTCCGAGCATCTCGGCGCGAACCAAGGTGGCACCGTGTTGACGGGATCGATCGAGCATCCAGGCCCCCAGCTGCTGGGCGCTGAACCACCCGGCCCGTCGCACGTGGACCGCCCCCACCGCATCGCCCGTGACATAAGGGAAGTGGGCGGCCAGCTCCGCCGGCGAGAGGATGTCGACTCCGTCCTCGGCCGGTCCATAGGGGTGCGGCCCGGGGTGGCTGCGAACCGCACCAGCCCCGAACGAGGAGGTCTGCCCCGCCTGCTCGGTCATGGCCCTCAGGTTGGCCGGATCGGCGGTGACGTAGAGATAGCCACGACGATTGAGCCCGAATGCGTCATCGGACTCCCATCTCATCTCTTCGAGGAGGTCGATGGAGCGGTTCATCAACCCCACCATCGACCGGCTCGGCCACCAATTCCGATAGCACTCGGTCGACTTGTCCGAGGTCAGTGTGAGTGGTGGCCGAGGGTCGACGATTACCACCCGGCCCAGGCCGTGACGCACCGCGAGATGGAAGGCGGCCGAGAGTCCTCCGATGCCGGCGCCGATCACGACGACGTCGGCCCGCTCCACCATGTCAGCGGCCCAGATGGCCCTTGACCCGGCTCGCCACCGACTCGGCGGTGAACCCGAGCTCCTCGGCGATGACCGTGTCAGGCGCCGACGCCCCGAAGTGGTCGATCCCGATGCTCAACCCGTCGCCGATGATCCGTTCCCACCCGAAAGTGGACCCGGCTTCCACCGAGACCCGTGGGGCGGTCCCCAGGACCTCCTGACGGTATGCCTCGGGCTGTTCGAAGAAGAGCTCCCAACAGGGGAGGGAGACCACGCGAGTCGAGATCCCGTCGGCGCCCAGCAGGTCGGCGGCCCCGAGGGCGATGGCTACCTCGGATCCGGTGGCCACCAGGGTGACGTCGGTCCCCTTACGGGCAACGTACCCGCCACGACTGACACCTCCCGGCGTCGGCTCCAGGGTAGGAACGGGCTGACGTGTGAGCAGCAACGCCACCGGGCCATCGGCCCGGTTCAGGGCGATCTCCCACGCCTGGACCACCTCGTTGGCATCGGCGGGCCGGATCACCCAGAGACCGGGCATGGCCCGCATCGAAGCCAGGTGCTCGATGGGCTGATGGGTCGGGCCGTCCTCACCGAGGAAGATCGACTCATGGGTCCAAACCCAGATGGATGGCGCCTTCATCAGCGCCGAGAGCCGGACCGCAGGTCGCATGTAGTCACTGAAGATGAAGAAGGTGGCGCCATAGGGCCGCAAGCCCCCGTGGACCGCCATCCCATTGACCATCGTTCCCATGGCATGCTCCCGCACCCCGAAGGCGATGTCGCGGGCAGACGGGTCCTCACGGGAGTAGAGACGGCCCTCCTCGATGACCGTCTTGGTCGACCCGGCGAGGTCGGCGGCGCCCCCGATCAGCCCGGGAGATTTGGTGGCCATCTCCTTGAACAACCTGCCCGAGGATGCGCGGGTGGCCAACTTCTCGCCGACGGCGAAACCGGGGCCATCGAGGGCGACAGGCTTCGGGTGGTGCAACGCCTCCCACAGCTCCTTGACACTGGGATCGGCGGCATCCATCCGGGACTTCCAAGCGGCCCTGGCCCCGCGGCCTCGGGCCATCGCCTCGGTGAAGAAGGCATAGACGGCGTCGTCGACCCAGAACGAGCTGTCCGGGGGGAAACCCATCGACTCCTTGACCGCCCTCACCTCATCCTCCCCGAGGGGCTGCCCGTGGGCCTCGGCGGTGTCCTGGAGGTTGGGGGCGCCATGGGCGATGTGGGTCCGGCAGATGATGAGGGTGGGCCGGTCCTGCTGGGCGATGGCCGCCCGGATGGCCGAAGCGATCTCGTCCCGCTCGTGCCCGTCGACTTTGATGGTGTGCCATTTGACGGCGTCGAAGCGCCGGGCGATGTCGTCGGAGAATGTGATGGCGGTCGACCCGTCGATCGTTATCCGGTTGTCGTCATAGAAGTAGACCAGCTTGCCCAGCCCGAGATGACCCGCCAACGAGGCCGCTTCGGCGCTCACTCCTTCCATGAGGTCTCCATCGGAGACGAACCCAAAGGTGCGATGGTCCACCAGGCTCTCCCCGAGCCGGGCCCTCAGATGGCTCTCTGCAAGGGCCATCCCGACCCCGGTTCCGAACCCCTGGCCCAGTGGCCCCGTGGTCATCTCGATACCCCGTGACTGGTCGATCTCGGGGTGCCCGGCGGTGTGGCTGCCCCACTGGCGGAACTGCCTCAGGTCGTCGATGGTGAGCTCGAATCCGGCAAGATGGAGCAAGGAGTAGAGCAGCATCGAGCCGTGGCCGTTGGAGACGACGAATCGGTCCCGATCAGGCCAGGTTGGCTCATCAGGGTCGACCTCGATGAACCGGGACCAAAGGGTGACGGCGATGTCGGCCATCCCCATCGGCATCCCGGGGTGCCCGCTGCCGGCCTTCTGCACCGCGTCCATCGCCAGGCCTTTGATGGTGTTGATCGCCAGTTGCTCCAGGGAGGCCCGGTCCGGGCCAGACGTGGTCGACATCGGCGCCGGAGGGTAACCGCCTCAGACCGGACGGCAGATGTGACAGGGTCGGTACCCGGAGGCCTCGGCGACCTCGGTCGAGCGGAAGTCCACCCGGTCACTCTCCGCGGTGCTCCGAATCACATGGCAGGTGGGATGGCAGAAGACCCGGGTCGCCGGGTCTCCCTGGACTCGCACCTGACCCTCGGCAAGTCTCTCGAGACGCCCGGGGTCGGCCCCTTCATGCTCGAGGAGGTGGAGCTTGAGATGGGGCCCGCCCAGGGAGTAGTTGCCCATGTGACCGTCGGAGCGGACCACCCGATGGCAGGGGATCATCAAGGGGATCGGGTTGCGGGCCATCACCGAGCCCACCGCCCTGGTTGCCCCGGGCCTGTGGACCTCCTTGGCCAGCCAGCCGTAGGGTCTCACCTCACCACGGGGGATCTGAGTGGTCACCCGGAGGACGCTCTCCTGGAATGGGGTCACCATTCGTAGGTCGATCGGAACCCTGCCCGGGGTGCCCGCCTCGATCGCCGTCGGGAGATGACGGCGCCAAGCCGAAGGCGCCTCTGCCCGGATCAGTCCTTTCCCGGTCCTAGAGGTGAACCTGGTGGCGAAGTCGCTCTCGGCGAGGTCGAGTGAGGAGACACCCTCGGGGTTGAAGGTGACTGCCACGGTCCCTATTGCCGACGGATACAGGTCATAGCCCTCGACGAGGCCGGTGCCCAACGCCACTCCCTCGGCGAGGCCGTCGGGAGCGGGACCGATCAGTCTCGCCAGTCTGTCTTCGATGGTCATTGCTCTTCCTCCATGATGGTCCGGAGCCGATTCAGCCCGCGATGGATGTCGGCCTTGATCGTCCCGGCGGGCCGCCCGGTGATCTCGCTGATCTCTTCGATCCCGAGGCCGACCACGTGTCTCAGCACGACAGCAGTTCGCTGTGCGCGACTCAGGCCGGTCAGACGCTGGTCCCAGGCATGGGTCTCGGCCGGATCGGTATCGCTCACCGCCGCGTCATCCAGCAGCCCGACGAACGTCGGTCGCCGCGCCCGGTCGCGCAAGTGGTTGCGCCCCAGGTTGAGGGCGATGGTCCACACCCACGGTTCCAACCGCAGCGAGTTGATCCTCCCCGTCTCATATCCACCAAGCGCCGTATAGGCCCTGATCAGGGTCTCCTGGGTCAGATCCTCAGCCTCCTGATGACTCCCTGACATGCGACGAAGGCCCCAGTAGAGCCTTCCGCCCATCAGTTCCACCACCATCGGGAAGGCATGGTCGAGGTCGTCGGCCAGCGACTGGTTGAGGTCATCCATCAGAGAGAGAACCCCGTAGAGGTCACTTGGGTTGCACCTGGTTCAAGGAACGTATTGTGTTCCGAGTGCAGAGCTTGGGTATCGAAGATGTCCTTGCCGTCGCCGAAGAGCGTGTCGCTGCCGGGGAGAGCCTGGCCCGCTGCGGATTCTGGCAAGCAGTGGCGGCGGTGAAGGGCAATCCCGAGCTCGCCGAGAGGTTCGGTCCGAGGATCGCGGCCATAGACGATGCCGCGTTTCGTCGGTGGGCGGCTCTGGTGGTCCCGATCACCCCCGGCACCCTCCTCGCCTCCGTGGCTACGGCAGGAGGCTTGTTCCTCATCGGATGGGCCTACTCCCTCCAGGGTCTGGCTGCGGTCCTGGCCTTCTACGCCGGGTTTGGCGTCGTGCTGGTCACCACCCATGGTCTGGCGCATCTGCTGGTGGGACGTCTTCTCGGAATCCGATTCACCGCCTGGTTCGTGGGGACCATGAAGCGGCCACAGCCCGGGGTCAAGGTCGACTACGGGAGCTACCTGGCAGCACCGGGGGCCAGCCGTGCGTGGATGCATGCTTCCGGGGCAATCGTCTCCAAGCTGGTCCCCTTCGCCCTGATCGGAGCGGCGTTGGCGGCCGAACTTCCCAGTTCGGCGGTTTGGGGCCTGGCAGCGATAGGGGTGGCCTCCATCGTCACCGACATCATCTGGTCGACCAAGAAGTCCGATTGGAAGAAGTTCAAGAGGGAGATGTCCGCGGCTCAGATCTCCTGATCGGGGAGGCTGATCGAACCGTCGTGAAGGTGCATCTCGGCGTGAGTGGCCACCAATTCATCGAAGTCCTCGATGTCGGCGACGTCGATGGCGATTAGATGCCTGGTCCTGGGCCCATCAGCACGGTCGAACTCTCGTGCTCTGCGGATGAGGTCCGCCGAAGCGTCGTCGATCCTGGAGTGTTGGGCGAGATGATCCTCCCAACTCCGGGTGGCGAATAGCTCCGTGACCTGGTTGGGCTCCGACACGTTCCGCATCAGGCGCCACCGGTAGGCACCGGTGCTCAGCCTCACCAATCTGAGCTGGTTCATGACCCGAGCGAATGCCGGGAATTCCCCCTCGCCGATCTCCCAGGTGTTGAGGACGATCACAGGTCCGCCCTCCAGGGACGCCGCGTCGTGGACCGGGGCGGGGCGCCCGTTGCTGAACTCTGGCGACTCGATGTCCTCGAGACGGGGGATGCCGAAGCGCGGGGTGAGCAATCCGAGGACCACCGAGCCCACCGAGAAAATCACCAGGGCACCCGGTGTGCCGACCTCGTCGGCTACCCCGCCGGCCAGGATCGAGCCAAGGGGCATCCCGGCGAAGGCCAGGTTGTAGAGCGACATGGCCCGCCCTCTGATCCATTCCGGTGCCATGAGCTGGGCGGTCGCGTTGAGTGTCGAGAGGGTGAGCAACCAAAAGCACCCGCAGAGGAGCATCGCCAGCCCGGCGACCAGGAGGTTCGGGGCCAGACCGAGAAGGATCCCGGAGAGCCCGAACAGGGCCACCGTGTAGGGAACTGTGTTGGCATTGGTGGATCTCACCAGACGGGGTCTGGCGAAGGCCCCGATCAGCGCTCCCGCTCCCATGACACCCAGCAGGATGCCAAAGACACCGGCGCTGCCGCCGAGATGGTCGGTATGGACCGGGAGGATCGCTTGAACCACAGCCGAGGTCATCGAGAACAGCGCCACCAGCCCCAGGAGGCTCTTGAAGGCAGGTGTGAAACGGGCGTAGCGAATCCCGATCGACGCCGCCGACGCGATGGAGCCGGCGTCCCGCTCCCTGACGGTGAGGGCGGGTGCGATGAGGATGACCACCACTATCACCGAGACGTAGGTCACGGCGTTGATCCCGAAACCAAGCGCAGGCCCGAAGGCCGCGACCAGAAACCCACCAAGCGCCGGGCCGACAGCCCGGGCGGCGTTGAATGCCGCCGACTGCAGCGCAACCGCCGAGGCGATCATGGTTCGGGGAACCAGATCGGGGAGTAGGGCCTGCCATGCGGGGAGGTTGAGGGTGGTGCCCCCGCCCAACACCAGGCCCAGGCCCAGGAGCAGACCGGGAGTCATCAGATCCAGATAGGTGAACAGAGCCATCGCCAGAGCGGAGCTGGCCATGATGGTTTGGGCTATCAGCATCAGCTTGGCCCGATCGAACATGTCGGCCAAGGCCCCGGAGAGCAATGAGAGGAAGAGGAAGGGGAGGGTGGCGGAGGCCACCATCAGCCCCACCCAGGTGCTGGAACCGGTGAGCTCGAACATCAGCCATGAGCCGGCCACCGACTGGATGAAGGTCCCCGTGGCCGAGAAGATGGTGACGCTCCAGAGCGAACGGAACTCGCGGTATTGGAGTGGGGCGACCGCCGAGGTCATGCCGGCAAGAGTAGATGTCCGCCTAGGTTTGCCTCGTGCTCCGAGACCTCGCCTACTTCGTCCAGGATGTGACCGGACCCGGTGTGCTGATCCTTCACTCGTTCTGGGGGCTGACTTCCTCGGTCAAGGGTCTGGCCGACCGTCTTTCCGATCAGCGGTTCACCGTATTGGCGCCCGACATCAACTTCGGCGAGCTCCCCGCCTCCGAAAAGGCGGCGGTCGATCATCTCGGGGCAGCCAGCCCCGACCGTCTCGCCTCGCTGGTGATGTCATCGGCCGCCCTCCTCCATGAGAAGTCGGCGGAGGGCCCGATTGCCATCGTGGGGTTCGGGATGGGAGGGTCACTCGGGCTTTGGGCCTCGGTGCGAGTGCCGAACGTGGTCACCGCCGCAGTCTCCTTCTATGGGAGCCAGCAGATCGACTTCGCCGGCTCCAAGTCGTCATACCTGATCCACCTCGCCGAGACGGACGAGTACCTGAGTGAGGATGAAGCCGTCTTCATGGAGGCCACCATGGGCCTGGAGTCGCTTCCGGTCGAGGTGATCCGGTATCCGGGAACCCACCATGGATTCTGTGAGCCGGACGGCGACACCTTCGACCCGGCCGCCTTCGAGCTCGCCTGGGACCGTACATTGGCGTTCCTGGCCGAGCGCCTGGCGACTTGATGGCCGGGACGGGGGCCTGCGTTCAGCCGCGCCCGAACCCCAGAGAGAGGGATTGACTCCAGCCAACCCAGGCTACGGAGAAAGGCCGACAAGAAATCTTTGGAATCTGGCGACAAGGGGGTGGCATCCGCGAGTTGGTCGGACTGGTCCCCCGGCTCAGGGGCCCCTAGTCGGGAGTCGGACCACCTCGTCACCCTCGGTGATGGGGCCGGGTGCCAACACCCTGGCATAGACCCGGGAGTCGCCAGGATGGCGGCCCTGCAGCATTCGGGTGTAGTCGCCGTCGATGAACCAGCCGGCGTTCTTGTGACACGGGGAGGTGTAGCCCGTGATCTCGATCTCAGCCCGCGTGCCCACCCGCCATCTGGTGCCCGGGGCGACCTCGCCCCAGTCGAGACCCTCGATGGTCAGGTTCTCTCCGGCGTACCCCGCTTCGATGGGGTGACCTTCCGCTTGGAGCCTTTGGATCACCTCCAGTGAGAACAGGCACAGGGCCTGGTCGGGGCTGCCATGGTGCCTGGTGTCCTGCTGCCGATCGCCCGCCACCCCCATCTCGTCGATGACCGCCCGGCTCACCGGGAGCTTGGGCACTCCACCGTCGGAGACATTGATCTGGTGAAGCCGGGGCACCCCGGCAGTAGGGGCTACCAGGGCGCACCGAGCAGGTCGATGGTGCCGGTCTCGGGGGCATGGGAGTGGATCGGCTGGGTCATCACGCTGTTGAAAGTGAACTCGACGGTTGTTCCGCCCTGGGTGGTCAGCAGCCTGCCCACGAACTCGACCCATCCCAGGTTGGAGTAGTAACCGAGCAGGCTGGAGTCACAGACCAGGAGGCCGAAGTCGACCTGAGGCTGGTGCTGGAACCACTCGGTGGCACCTCTCATCCCCTGGGCGGCATAACCCATGCCGCGGGCATCGGGATGGGTCTTGACCCCACCGATCCCACCGATGACCACGGGTTTGTCGTCGAGAAGCCCCTCGCGGGTAAGCACCCCGACGTATGACACCAGCCACCCGGAGTCATCGACTACCCGGACCCCCATCTCGGCACCGGCCCAATCCAACTTCCGCCCCGGCCAGTCGGCGTTCTCCGCCGGGGGGTACACCGCCTCGGTCAGGTCCCGGTACTGACCCAACTGATTCTCGGTCCATTTCGACACGGGGCCTATCGAGACCACGGCCTTGTCGGCAGGGCTCATATCTCCGACATCTCGGCGAGGTCCGCCTCCAGCGTCTCTCGATCCTCAGGGTCGTCGATCTCCGCCAGCATCGACTTGGCCAACTCGAGGTGCTCGGTGAACGTCTCGATGTCGTCGACCTCGGCGGCGGCTCGGGCGATCGCCTCATGAGCGAACCCCACCACGAACGGGTCGAGCCCGTGCTCGGTGGCGATCTCGAGTGACCGCTCCCCGAACCTGGCGGCCAGCTCGGCGTAACCCAGCACCGCTGCCACCCTCGACACCTGCCAGTCGGCGATGGCCCAGTTGCGTGGCTCGCCCACCACGTACCAGTGGTACCGCTGGGCGAATGCCGAGGACAGCATCTCCTCCTCCTGCTCCCGGGTCAGGTTGTCGGCGTCGAGGAGCTCCCAGGCGCGGTTGAAAGCGAGCGGCGCCAGGGACCGGTGCCAGGCAGGCAGGTCCTCGAGACTGGGGTGTTGGGAGGGATCAGTCATGTTGTGCGAACCTTAGGTTCCCATGCCTGGCGAAATCGACGTCGAAGTTGGTGGGGAGAGGATCCGGATCTCCAGCCCTGACCGGGTCGTCTTCCCCGAACAGGGCTGGACCAAGCTCGACGTGGTCAACCATTTCGTCACCGCTGGCCCGGGGGCGGCTCGAGGCGTCAGCGGTCGCCCCACCATGCTCAAGCGCTACATGCAGGACGTCACCGTCGATCCCATCTACCACAAGCGGGCCTCGGCAAACACGCCTTTCGACACCGTCCAGATCCGGTTCCCCTCCCAGCGCCCGGGGAGGATGAACGTCCCGAGGACCGAGGCCGACGTGATCCGCCTGGTCCAGCTGGGTTGTCTCGACTTCCATCCCTGGCCGGTGCGAGCCACCGACATCGACCACCCCGATGAGATCCGTTTCGACTTCGACCCGACCCCGGGGATCGGCTTCGATCAGGTGAGAGAGGCGGTCGCCGCCGCGGCCTCCCTCCTGACCGAGCTGGGTCTCGTGGGGTGGCCCAAGACCTCGGGGAGTCGTGGGATCCACGTCTATGTCCGCATCGAACCGCTCTGGGACTTCTTCCAGACCCGTCGGGCGGTCCTCGCCTTCGCTCGAGAGCTGGAGCGGCGGATGGAAGGGCTGGTCACCACCAAGTGGTGGAAGGAGGAGCGCCACGGGGTCTTCATCGACTACAACCAGAACGCCCGGGACAAGACGGTGTCCTCGGCCTACGGGGTTCGCCCCACCGGGTACGTCTCGGCCCCGTTCGCCTGGGACGAGCTGGAAGCGGTGCGGATCGAGGACTTCCCGCTGGGCTCGTTTGGAGAGAGATGGGCGGCCGTGGGCGACCTGACAGCGGGGATCGACGAGGCGGCGGGCCGGATCGACACGCTGCTCGAATGGATGGCGCGAGACGAGGAGAACGGGATCGGTGACGCCCCATGGCCACCGCACTACCCCAAGATGCCCGGGGAGCCGCCACGGGTCCAACCCTCGAAGCAGCGTCGCGCGGACGACGAGTATTGAGCTGTGATCAGACGGCGTCGCGTCGCCGCAGGGACCAGGTGAGGACCACCCAGCCCAGCACCAGCACCACTCCGATCTTGGCCAGACCCCCCCAAACCCCGGGGGCCACGGGCCCGAGGATGATGTCGGCGGTGTCCTCGGGGAAGTCTGGCGCCAGGTCGGCGTAGACCGAGACTGCGATCCGCCAGATCGAGATCTGGGCCAGGCCGTCGACGGCGGAGGCGATGATCGACTCCAGGACCACCACGTACCCCAGGCCGATGAGGAGGGCGCGTGGGACCAGGTACCCCAATGGGACCAACACCGCGGCGTAGCCAACGGCGGACACCGCGAACAGGGTGAGCCCGGGGAGGGCGACCCCGATGTCGACACCCACCGCCAGGACCGCGATCACCGAGACCGCCCAGCCGCCCAGCGCGATGGTGAGGGCCGTTGCAGCTCCGGCCAGGATCGAGGAGATGGCGAAGACCGGGCGGGGGATTGGCCTCATGTAGATGTAGGGGAGGGTGCCTGCGTCGCGCTCGTCTCGGAGTGTGGCAACGGTGAGGATCAAAGTGGCGATGGCGAACGAGTACCCGGTCGAGGAGATCACCTCCGGGTAGATCAGCGCCCGCCGGTCGATCGGGGTGTCAAAGGAGACAAGCCACACCACCAGTCCGGGCACCGAAGCGAGGGCGAGGAGGCCGATGACCCGCCCCCGTTTCATCATCCGCCGATACAGATGGCCGATCAGGGTGGTCAACGGTTCTCCACCAGATACCGGAAGACCGATTCGAGAGACTCGTCCGCCGGATAGAGGCTGTCGATCGAGACTCCGCGTTCCAATGCGATGCCGGGGATGGCCAGTGCCAGTGCCCTGGCGTCGGAGGCCTCGATCCGGAGACTGGCCCCGTCGAGGTGCACCCCGACTACCCCGTCCATCGCCATCAAGGCACTCCCCAGACGCCTCGGGTCTGAGGATTCGACATAGACCTGGCGGGGCCGGTCGGTCATCGCCGCCCGGATCGTGGCCACGCTCCCCACCGCCGCCAGCCGCCCGTCGACCATGGCCACCACCCGATCCGCCATCCGCTCCACCTCGGTGAGGACGTGCGAGGAGACGATCACGGTTCGGCCCGCCTGCCCCAGCTCCTTGAAGAGACGGATCAACTCGGCCCGTTGCACCGGGTCGGTGCCGTTGAGCGGCTCGTCGAGGAGGAGGACCTCTGGGTCGGTGACCAGGGCAGCCGCCACTTTGGCCCGCTGGCGCATCCCTTTGCTGAACTTGCCCAGCTCTCGCTGGGCAGCCGAGGTCAGGCCGACGGTCTCGAGAACTCGCTGTGCACGACCCTTGGCGTCGTCCACTCTGGCCAGACGAGCCATGGTCTGGACAAACCGGGTCGCGGTCTCCTTGTCGTACAACGACTCGTCCTCGGGGACCAGCGACACCTTCCGGTAGACCTGGGGATCTTCTCGAGGGTTGAGGCCCAACACCTGCAACTCCCCCTGCGAAGGCCGCTGCAGACCGGCGATGAGGCGCATCAAGGTGGTCTTGCCCGCACCGTTGGGGCCGAGAAGACCGGTCACGCCGGGGCCAAAGCCGATGCTGACCTCGCTGACCGCGACCTTGAGCCCGAACCACTTCGATACCTCGGAGACGACGATGGTGTCGCTCATGCCAGCTTCCGGTACCTGAGCCGCACGAAGAGGGCGGCCGTCGCCACCACCATCACGATCACCGCCACCGACGTCCACACCTCGAACCCGGCGATCTCGGCCGGGTAGGCGACGGTGTCGTTGAACAGGTTGTCCCGGATGATCCGAGGATGCTGGTCGAGGGCGAGCAGAGAGATGAAGCGGGCCCCGGGAAACGATGCCTCCGCCACTCGGGCGGCGATCCCGCCCCCCGCGGTGAGGATCCCGAGAAAGGCGGCTGCCGCCATCCCGGGTCTGGCGATCACCGCCGAGAGGGTGAAGATCAAGGCGCCATGGAGGGCCACGAACCCCAGCGTCGTAACCGGGACCTTCCAGAAGAAGTCGAGGTTGGCACCCATGTAGGTGAGGAACCCGTCTTCGGTGATCAGGGATAGCCCGAGGTGGAGGACGATCTGAGGCACCAGGTAGAAGGCGCCGACGATCGTGGCGAATGCGCCGACTTTGCCCGCCAGATAGCCGTCGACGGTCAGAGGCCGTGAGAAGTAGATGGAGAGGACGCCTTTGGTGCGATCCGGGATGAGGAGGGCCGGCCCGGCGAAGGCAATGAAGAGGAGCGAGATCCAGGAGTAGAAGTCGAACAACTCGCCGTAGGTTGGGATCCCCCTCCCGATGCTGTCGGCGAGGTCCCCTATGACCCAGTGGATGCCGACGAACACCGCTGCCGCGATCAGGGCGATCGATATCAACGACCACGGGAAGATCTTGTACCGGGCCTTCCTGCCCAGGCCGACCACTCGGCGCAGGCCCTCCTTGTAAACGGCGCGACGGGCGCCCGACGGGCCGCGACGAGGCCCGTCGTAGGTCCGGTAGCCGCGGTCGTAGATGACCTGGCCGGTCATGGCCTGGTCTCTTGGTGGAGGAAGAGATCCTCGAGTGAGGACGATCCGCGGGACATCCGGACCAGACCCGACCGGGTGGCCGCGGTGGCCTCCACGACCGCCAGTTCCAGGTCATCACCGGGCCCCACGATCAGCCGTAGCCCGTCGACGATGGCCTCGATGCCCCGCCCACTGAGGCGAGCTGACACCTCCTCGGGTCGTTCCAGGACCTCGACCAGGACCGTGGAGGTCTTCTCGAACCCGTGAATCGGGCCCGATCTGAGCAGGTTCCCGGCATCCAGCATCACCACCCAGTCACAGGTCTGCTCGATGTCGGTGAGGACGTGGGAGCTGACGATGACATCGATCTCGAACTCTCCGAGCCGGCGGATCAGGTCGAGCATCTGCTGGCGGCCGTCCGGGTCGAGACCCGAGGCCGGCTCGTCGAGGAGGATGAGGTCCGGGTCGTGGACGATGGCCTGGGCCAGCTTGACCCGTTGCTGCATCCCGGTGGAGAAGTCGCCGATGTAGCGAAACCGCTCCTCGGCCAGACCCACCAGGAAGAGCGTCTCCGACGATCTCCGTTTTGCCTCCCGCGGAGGGAGCCCGGCGAGCTGGGCGGTATAGGCGACGAAGTCGGCGGCGGTTTGGTCCTTGGGGAGGGCGTCGACCTCCGGCATGTACCCCACCCGGGCCCGTACCTCCAGGGGCTCGGTCTGTGGGTCGTGGCCCAGCACGGTGGCCCTTCCATGAGTTGGGTGGAGCAGCCCCAGGAACACACGGAGGAGGGTGGTCTTGCCGGCCCCGTTGGCCCCCACCAGCCCGGTGATCCCGGACGGGATCACTAGGTCGAGGTCATGGAGGGCCACCACCTCCCCGTAGTCGTGGGTGAGGCCTGTGATCTCGACGACATTGCCCTGGGCCATGAGATCAAGCACTCCGGCCGTCGACCACGTCGACGAACCCTGGCCCTTCCGGCCGCTCCAGCTGCTCCATGGTGCAGTCTTTGGCCGCCTTGTCCGGTCGCCAACGATGAAAACGCGTGGCGTGGCGGAATCGGTCGCCCTCCAGCTGGTCGTAGCTGACCTCGACCACCACCCCGGGTTGCACCGGGGTCCAGGACGAGTCCTTGTCACCGGTCCATCTGCTCTGTGCCCCAGGGGCACGGGCCTGCTCATCGAAACTGTCGCCTGAGATCAGCTCGAGGAAGCGGTTGTAGATCTCGACACGATCCCCGTCGGGGAATCCTGAGCAGTGCCCCATGAAGTGGAACTCGCCACGGTCGTTGTAGAGACCTAGGAGCAAGGACCCGATCTTGCCCCCGTCCTTGTGCTCCCTGAAGCCCCCCACCACGGCGTCGATGGTGCGGCGGTGCTTGACCTTGATCATGGCCCGCTTCCCGCTCTGATAGGTCCCGTCCGGGTCCTTGGCGATGATCCCGTCACATCCGGCCGACTCGAACTCATCGAACCACCGCTTGGCCAGTCCCTCGTCAGATGTTTGCGGAGTTAGGTGCCAGGGGTGCCCCAGAGTCCCCGCCAGGGCGACCAGACGCTGGCGACGCTTGGCGAAGGCGAGCTGGCGAAGGTCCTCGCCCCGGTCGGCGAGGAGGTCGAACGCCACCAATTCGGCGGGTGTGGCCCTCGAGAGCATGTTGATCCGCGACTCGGCAGGGTGGATCCGCTGCTGGAGGGTGTCGAATTCGGTGGCGCCGTCAACCACCACCACGATCTCGCCGTCGACCACCGTCCCCTCCGGAAGCTGTTCGAGGGCGGGGCGGAGCTCGGGAAAATACCTGAGCAGGGGCCGCTCGTTCCTTGAGTCGAGCCGGACCTCGGGAGCAGACCAGGAGAGGGAGCGAAACCCGTCCCACTTCGGCTCATAGACGAAATCGCCAGGCGGCCATCCCTCGTAAACCCTGGCCTCCATCGTCTGTAACGGAGGGCGGAAAGGGTGGCTCACGGGCGGCGAGTGTATGACGGATACCCTGGGACCCGATGCTGGACCGGATCAAGGCCCCGTCAAAGCTCATCTATGAGCTTCTGAGGCAGGCCGCCCGGTCATATGGGCTGGACCGGGCCAGCAGGATGGCGGCCGCCGTCGCCTACAGGACCATCTTCGCCCTTGCCCCCCTGCTCATCATCAGTGTGGCCGTCTTCGGTCTCGTGGTTGGCGATTCCGAGGAGGCCCAGCAGCGCCTCCTCGAGGCGATCGAGCGAGTGGCGGGATCCCAGGTCGCCGTGGCGGTCCAGGACCTGACTCTCTCGGCGGTCGAGTCGAGCGACGTCACGGCGGTCGTCGGATTCGTCCTCTTTGCCTGGACGGCCTCTTCTCTGTTCATAGAGATCCAGAACAACCTGAACGACATATTCGACGTCCCATATGAGCAGACGGCGGGTCTGATGGGGTTCGCCCTCAAACGCGGCCTCGGCCTGGTCTGGGCCACCGGTCTAGGTCTCGTCATGGTTGCAGTCTGGCTGCTCAATGTGGGATGGGTTTGGTTCGAGTCCCTGTTCCCACCGGGTATGGGGTGGCTCCACTGGGCCCTCGGATGGGGGTCGATCCTGATCTCGCTGACCATCCTCCCCCTGATCTTCGCCCTGGCATTCAGGACCATGACCAGGGCCAGGGTCAAATGGAGGGCGATCTTGCTGGGCAGCCTCTTCACCTCGGTGGTGTTCCTGGCAACGGCGTCGGCGACCGGGGCCTACTTCTCCTGGGACGCCGACACCTCGGCGCCGCAGATCGCCGGGGCCTTTTTCGTCTTCCTGCTCCTCGCCTACGTCCTCTCCACCGTCTTCCTCTACGGAGCGGAAGTCACCCGTGTCTACAACGACCATCTCGAACACTCGCCGAGGTCGTAACCTCGAACCCAATGTCAGTCGACATCGCCGGATTCGTAGCCGATCTCAAGGAGCACGCCACCGAGCACGGGTTCCACGTGCATGATGAGCGTCACTTCGTCGAGACCTACTCGCTTCGCCAGTCCTGGGAGGTGGACGTCCACCCTGAGGCGGGATGTGGAGGGCCAATCGACCTCCATCTCTCCCTCGACGTCGACCCCAAGGTGATGCTCTCCCTGCGTGATCGGCTCGAAGAGATCACCGACGAGTTCGAGGAGCCCGAGGACACCTACTTCCTCGACCTCTACTTCAACTGGGCCGTCCCACCTCTCCAACATCCGCCCGACCTCCTCATCCTGGCCACCGACCTGGCCGGGATCGGCGGGACCCTCCTTCCGATCGAGGTCTCGGCCATCGACTCGTATGCCGCGGTCACCGATGCGCCGGAGCGAAGGCTGATGGTCCAGGGAAAGTCCAACGTCAGCCTGGTCGACGCGGTGTTCGGGAGGGAGCAGCTCTGCGACGTCCTCGACGGCTCCCGTCAGGTGTCGGAGTACCTGCTGGACCGGGTCGACGGTTGGATGGAGCTGGAGACCTAGCCGCGAGCGAGTGGCCCGTCGCCCAAACAGCTACGCGGTCTCGCCGGCCCTCGACGCCGCTGGACTGCGTCCTCGTCCTCAACGCACCTACAGGTGCGCCTTCGTCCTGCGTCCTTGCCAGCGACCCCGAATGGCTCGGCGACACCGCGGCATCAATTGAGCGACAGACCACCTACAAGAACAGTCGGAACAAGGCCCACACACCGAGGGCGGCGGTGGTGCCCGCCAGGGTGTAGAAGAGCGCCCTGGTCAGGTTGTGTGGTGGAGGGGCCTGGCCGTCATCGCTCGTTGGCTCGGCGATGTGCTTGCCCGGCTCTTCGACCCTGGCCGCGGGCGCCGCCTGTTCCCGGGGGTGACCGACACCGACTGCGAACAGGTCGGGCCGGTTGGGGACGAAGCGGATGCTCTCGTTGTCGGCGGTGATGGTGTAGACCCCATCACCGCGGTGGTCGATGGAGAACTCACCGGTGGCCCACTCTCCGATTTCGGTCCCGTTCGCCGACATGCGGATGCCGTCCTCCTCGAGCCCGATGATGACCGGGACTTCGCTGTCGTCAACGGTCACTACGCCGTCAAAGATCGCCAATGTCTTCCCACCTTTTCCAGCCGTGGCACAAATTAGGCGATTCCCGGCGAATGTGAAAGGTCAGAACCGGGCCCGGCACCCTCAGACATGCTCCTGTTCGGCCGAGAGCTCGGCCCATGGCATCCTGAATCCGTCCCTGAGAGCTCGCAGCAGGGTCTTGAAGTCGTGACGTAGGACCCAGGCGGCGGCCATGAGGAACACGACGCCCACCCCGATCCGAGCGTTTGCGGACGCCGCCTCGGTGAGATGGCCGACCTCGGCCAGATAGGACTCACCGAGCTGGGCGGCGAACAGTGCCAGCATCACCCAGGCCTCCCTCCGGCTCACCGAACGACTGGCGATGATGGCGACGGCGAAGACCGACTGAGCCGCGGTGACCCATAGCTCGACGCGTTGGATCGAGTCGAGGGGCAGCCCATGGAACCGCCCGGCGAAGATGCTGAAGACGATGGGGAGTGTCCCCACCAGCAGGGTCCACTGGTTGACCTTGGACGAGATGAGGGCGCCGATCCCGGTCCTGGCCGCCAGCCGCCAGGCGAACAGGATCGCCACCAGCAGCTCCGGCGCCTCCGAGGCCAGGGGGGCCAGCCATTTGACCAGGAGGAACTCACTGATGCCCAGCTCCTCGCCGACGTCGATCAGGGAGTGGGCGAAGGGCTCGGCCACCACGAGGATGACACCGGCCGCCACTGCAAAACCGATGTAGTTGACCAGCCGCCTCCACCGCCGGTCAAGGAGGGCGATGTAGGCGCTGGGCCCGACCAGATGGGGTGTCGAAGCTGGGGCCTTGGAGAGCCGGAACATGTAGGCCACGTAGATCGCCACCAGGATGGCGGCGTCGTAGAGGGTCAGGGAAGGTTTGAGGAAGAGGCTCAGCCCGTAGATCGAGGCCACTGTCAGGTATGCGATGTCGACCGATTGGGCCCTGGTCAGGTTCACAGTGGTCAGAGTCGAGCCTTCGGCTTCATGGGGGAACAGATTGTTCTTACGCACCCTCCAGGTCCCGATGAGGATGACCAGCGGCCATCCCAACCCGATGAGGAGCTGATTGGCGCCGGTCATGTTGGCCAGCGCAAGTGGGCCCCACTGACTGGACTGCCCGGTCTCGGCGAACTCACGCCCGGCGTTGGCGGTGAACACGAAGTCGACCGCGTACTCGGGGAGGACCGCGATCAGGGCGAGGAAGGCCAGAGCGAGACCCGAACCGACGTCGAGTTGGATCACCTCGGCGGCCCAAGAGAGGATGAAGGCGGCGCCTACGATGGCGATGCCGAAGAGGACGGCCGAGAGCACTGACCCGGCTTGGGCCCCCGAGAGCTTGAGGATCACGCCAGGCAGGGTCACCCCGATGGCGAGCACCATCAATGCGATCTGGCGACCCGGGCGTGGTGGATGGTCCATGAGGCGTCGGGAGTCTAAAACCGACTAGTTCAATACCCGGCGGCAACTCCACGCCTGCCAGTAGTACTGACCGAGCTGCTGATATCGATTGGCCAGCCATGCCGCGGAGGCGGCGTTTGCCTCGGGGTCGAAGACGCTGGCGCCGGCATAGCCCGCCTTTGGCGCCGTCGATGCCCAGGTGGAGGGGAGGAACTGGAACAGGCCCGAGGCCCCCGAGTAGGGGTTGTAGGCGTCCGGGTCGCCGTTGCTCTCGCAGCGAAGGATGGCCAGGGCCTCATTGACCCGGTTTGCCGGGAAGAATTGCTCGACCAGAGAGCGCCATTGCTCGATGTGTGGGGGGAAGCTGGTTGGGACGTTGCCGTCGCCGCCACCGGTCGTGGTGGGTGTACCGGGCGAAGTGGTCGTGGTGGGCTTGGTTGTGCTCGGTGAGGTGCCGGGCGGAGCGGTGGTGGTGGTCGGTTCGCGGTTCTCCTGGCGTTCCCGCTCCGCATCACGGGCCCTCGCCATATCGACGGCCCCAAGCGCAGCCCGATGCTCCTGATCGGCGGCCTGTGCTCGTCTGACGGCATCTGCCACCGCGGCATCGGCCTGCTCGTATAGCGAGGCAAGATGCTCAACCTCGGCGTCGACTTCGGCCTGGAGCGCTGCGTACTCGGCTTCTTGGCTGAGAAAGACCTGCTGGAGCTCCTCGAGGCTCCGTCTCTTGATGAACAACTCATCGACCTTCTGACGGTTGCCGGACACAACATCTTCGACCACGGTCGAAGCCACCAGCGCTTGCTCAACCGAACCGGTTGCCATGAAGGAAAGAGAAGGGGAGGCCACCACCGACATGTAGGCGTCAACCGCCTGTACCTCGATCTGGGCCTTGATACCGGCCAGCTCGATGTCGGCGAACCCGAGCTGCTCGGCGAGACGGTCGAGCCCTGAGCCCACCTGCGACAGAGTGGCGGCCAGATCGTTGGCCCGGGTGATGCTCGCGGTCAACTCGACCTCGATGACAGCCCGGTCCGCCACTGCCTCGTCGACCAGGCCGGAGGCCACCTGCGCTCGTTTCTCCGCGGCGTCCGCTTGGCTCTCCACCTCGGTGATGTCCTGGGCGCTGGCCACCGGCCCTATGGCGACCAGCAATGCCATGCCCAAGAGGAGGGTGGTGAGGGTGTGTGGTATGCGGGACCGCATCGAGAGCTGCAAGGCTAACCAATGGCCCTCGCTGGGAGAAGTGGAAGCGTTCGCCTGGCACCCGGATAACCTCAGGTCATGGGTAGAAGGAACGTCTCCTCGGGGTCTCCTTACGAGCCGCGCTACGGGTTCAGCAGGGCGGTCCGCATTGATGACCGGGTGCTGGTGGCCGGGACCGCACCGATATGGCCGGACGGCTCGGTGGACCCCGACCCGGGGGCGCAGACCCGTCGTTGTCTCGAGATCATGCTTGGCGCCCTGGCGGAGGCCGGAGGACGGCCCGAGGATGTGGTGCGGACGCGGACTTTCATCACCGATCCGGCGCTGGCAGATGCGGTCGGGGAAGCCCACGGTGAGGT
Organism: Acidimicrobiia bacterium; assembly: GCA_040878345.1. Classification (GTDB taxonomy): domain Bacteria; phylum Actinomycetota; class Acidimicrobiia; order Spongiisociales; family ZC4RG35; genus ZC4RG35. The sequence continues at coordinate 128,099 of JBBDML010000003.1, forward strand.
GTTTGGCGAGATCAGGCCGGCCTCGACCATGGTGGTGGTGTCCGCCCTACTCGATCCAAGATGGGTGGTGGAAACGGAACTGGAAGCGGTGTTGAGTGGTTGAAGGGTTGGCGAGAGCAAGGAGGTCGCAGTGTTCGGAAGGATGAAGACATCGATGCCGGCTCCGGCGGACGCCCTGGCCGGCCGGGAGAGGGCGGTCGAGGTTCCGCCGGCGCATTTCATCAACGGTCGCCCACTCCAGGGGCCTTTCCCCGAGGGCACAGAGGTGGCGGTGTTCGGTATGGGTTGTTTCTGGGGGGCGGAGCGACGCTTCTGGCAACTCCCCGGGGTGCACACCACCTCGGTCGGGTACGCCGGCGGATTCACCCCCAACCCCAGCTACGAGGAGGTGTGCACCGGGCGAACCGGCCACACAGAAGTGGTGATGGTGGTCTTCGACCCCGCCTTGGTGTCCTACGACGACCTGCTCAAGGTGTTCTGGGAGACCCACGATCCGACGCAGGGATACCGCCAGGGCAATGACGTCGGGACCCAGTACCGGTCGACCATCTACACCACCAGCGACACCCAACTCGATCAGGCGAAGAGGTCGCGCGACGTATATCAGGGGGTGGTCTCGACCGAGGGGTTCGATGACATCACCACCGAGATCGAGCCTCTGGGGGCGTACTTCTACGCCGAGGACTACCACCAGCAGTATCTGGGCAAGAACCCCCACGGCTACGACTGCCACGCCAACACCGGATTGTCGTATCCCGGTCTCAACTGAAGGGCTGGTCGGGAGCGTCAGGTGGCGTCGAGGACCGCGGCCACCACCGCCGCGGCCTCGAGATCGGTGCCGAGGGGCAATTCGATGTCCGGAGTCACGCCCACCCCGCCGAAGTCGAGCCCACCCGGGGTCAGCCATCGGGCAATGGTGAGCCTCAGTGCCCCGCCATTGGAGAGACCGAATCGTTGCTGGACGGTGTTCTTCCCGAACGTGTTCTCTCCCAGGACCGTCGCCCGGCCTCGTTCCTGGAGGACAGCCGAGACCACTTCGGAGGCGGAGGCGCTCCCCTTGTTGACCAGGAAGTGGACCTCCATCTCGTCTGGCACGATCGCCCCGCCGGTCACCGGGTAGGAGGTGTTGTCGTCTCCGCCCTGGGTGACCACCACTTCTCCGTTGTCGAGGAACACCGAGACCACTTCGATGGCGGCGTCGAGTAGGCCACCAGGATTGTCCCGGAGGTCGATGACGAGACGCTGGGCACCATCAGCCAACAGATCGAGGACCGCGTCCTCGAATTGCACACCGGAGCCATCGGAGAAGACGAAGAGCCTGATGTAGCCGGTGGCGCCCACCTGCTCGACCTCGAGCACCGGGATTCGAACTGCCGCTCGCACCATCGTGACCTCGAACCTGGCTCCGGCGCGCTCGAACGTCAAGGTCACCGGGGTGCCTGCCGGGCCCCGGACTCTGGCCGTGACCTCGTCGATGGTCCAACCCCGGATCGACTCGCCGTCGACCTCGACCATGACGTCGTCTCGTTGCAAGCCGGCCGCCTCGGCAGGTGCCCCTTCGATGGTGGAGACCACCAGGATTCGGCAGGTCTCGGACATCACGCTGCATTGCTTGTTGTCCCCAACGATGGTCTCGTCCTCAGCCGAGACCAGGGCGCCGATCCCCTCGATCTGGCCTTCCTCCTCCTGGTCGAGTAGGGCGAGGGTGGAACGATCGAAGTAGATGGAGTTGGGGTCGAGAGCCCCCGACACCATTGCGCCGACGATCGCCTCCGCAGTCCCTTGGGTGTCCAGACCGAGGTCGGCCGCGATGTCGCAGGTGGTCTCGAACGCCCCGGTGGGCAGAGCGCAAACCAGAGGCTCACGCGACGGCGCCGGGTCCATCGCCTCCAGGCTCTCGGAGGCGGCGGCCGCGAGGTCGTCGGCTGATATCGGATCGACGTAATTGGCCAGGATCAGGTCATAGGCCTCACAGACGATGGCCACCGACGGTGGCGGTGTGGCACATTCGACGGTGTCGAGCGGGCGCTCACTCCCTGACGGGACGGTGGATGACGTGACCGCCCCCGATGTCGTCGTGGTGGTGCTGGTGACATTCGGGGCCGTGTCCGTGGTGCAGGCTGTGACCAAAGCCGCCATGGTGAGGAGAGCCAGCCCAAATGACCGGGTCATGAGACAGCCTCGAGGGCGATGTCGACGACCTCTTCGATTGACACATCCATGCCCAGGTCCAACTCCACGTCCGGCACCAGTCCTCCCCCGCCCACGGTTACCCCATCAGGAGTGGCCCAACGGGCCACCGTCACGTAGAGCTGGCCACCGTTGCGCAGGTCGAAGGGTATCTGGACAGCGTCTTTACCGAAGGTGGTGGTCCCGATCACCACCGCGCCTCTGCGGTCACGGAGGGCGCCGGCGAGGACCTCGGCCGCCGAGGCCGTCCCCCGATTGACCAGCACCAAGATCCGGGCCGAGTGGGCCAGGCCCTCCCCTGACGCCTCGTAGACCCGGCTGTCGTCAGGACCGATGGCCTGGAACACTGGTCCCTCGGCGATGAACTCGGAGGCCACCACCACGACCACATCGACGAGACCTCCGGGGTTGTCCCTGAGATCGATGACGAAGGTGGCCGGATCGAAGGGAGCCAGGGCCTCGAGGGCCTGACGGACCAAGCCCGGGATCTCGGCGGCGAAGTTGGGGATCCGCAGATATGCGACACCGGGTAGGGGGAGGTCGACTTCGACCAGAGGCCCGACCAGGGTGGCCCGTTCGATGTCGAAGACCAATGTCTGCCCATCCCGCTCGACGGTGATCCGGACCCTGCCCGTCTCGTCCGCCGCGATCTGCCTCGCGGTGGCGGCGAAGCCCTGGCCCTCGACCGGGACGTCGTCGACGGCAACGATGTGGTCCCCGGCCTCGAGACCGGCGGCCAGCCCGGGGTTGCCATCCAGCACGAACACGATTTCCAGGGGGCATCCGACGGCGATGCGGGCGCATCTCGAGCCCACGGCGTCCCTGGCGTCGAGCACCACCCCAATGCCCCCGACGATGCCATCGGTCCGGGCATTGGGCACCTGATCCGGGGGTACGTAGTAGGTGAAGGGGCCCAAGGTGGCGTCGACCATGGTGAGCACGCTTAGGTCGACCAGTGGCCCAACGGCTCCACCGGTCTCCTCGACGACCTCACCCAGTCGTGTGCAGAAGTCGGTGAAGGCAGATGCCGGGACCGCGCAGGGGAGGATGGCCGGGGGTGGGGAGGTCTCGGTGACCACCGCTTCCCCCAGGGCGCGGGTGGCGGTCGATGCCAGCTCCAGCGGATCGAGGGGCCGGTCGACATGCCACTCCTGGAGCAGACCGAAGACCTCGCACAGGGCGGAGAAGGTCACCGGTGGCGTTGCGCAGTCCTGCACGTCGACCACCAGGTCGATGGTGGTGGTGGTTGCCGGGATGGGCGTGGTCATCGGAGGCGTGGGCGGTGTGGTGACCACAGCGCTCTGACCGGTGCATGCCACCACCAGTGCGAGGAGGGCGAGGGCCGTCGACCGCATCGTGCTCATTATGGGGAGAGGGGGGCCGTTACCGTTCGATCGTGACCATCAGGGTCCTGCTGAGGCCTCCCGACGGCCAGCCGTTGGTTCGCGACATCGTCGACCTGCATTGGGCCGAGCCTTCCGGCGATCCTTCCAGCGTGCTCGGCGAGGGGCTCTGGGCACTGCCGGGGCTGGTCGACGCCCACTCCCATCTGGCCGCAGCCGAGCTCGACTACCGACCGGGCTCGATCGAAGGGGCGGTAAGACGGGCCGGGGAGGCGCTGCTCGCCGGGGTCACGCTGGTCCTCGACAAGGGGTGGGCCGATGACACCACGGTGAGGGTGATCGACATCCTCGCCGCCGACCAGCGACCCGAGATCGAGGCAGCCGCCACCCTGATCGCCGGACCGGAGGGCTATTTCCCGGGCTTCGCCCGGGAAGTGACCCCAGATCGGTTGGAGGAAGCGGTGGTCGAAGAGGCACGGAGGGGGAGCGGCTGGGTCAAGCTGGTCGGAGACTGGCCCCGGCGTGGCATTGGCCCGGTGGCCAACTTCACCGAGTCCGAACTCCGCCTGGCAGTCGAGACGGCCGCCTCGACTGGGTCGAGGGTGGCAATCCACACCATGGCGAGAGAGGTTCCCTCGATGGCGGTCAAAGCCGGAGTCCAATCGATCGAGCATGGTCTGTTCCTCACCGAGAGTGACATAGAGGCGTTGGGGGCCAGGATGGGGATGTGGGTGCCGACCTTCATGAGGGTCGAAGCCACCATCGCCGACCTGGGGGAGGGCTCGAGTGGCCGGCGCCTCCTGGTCGAGGGGCTGGCCAACGCGGCCAGCCTCCTCGGTCCCGCCGTCGAAGCCGGGGTACATGTCCTTGCCGGGACCGATCTGGTGGGGTCTCCGGCCAACGTTGCCGCCGAGGCGCTCAAGCTGGGTGAGTACGGGCTCTCTCCAGTCCATGTGGTGGAGGCGGTCTCCTCCTCGGCGTTGATAGCGACTGGGAGACCGGCAGGGTTCGAGGTGGGAGCGCCCGCTGATGCGGTCTTGTTCCCCGCCAACCCCGTCGAGGATCCCGGTGTGCTGGCGCATCCCAGCCTGGTGATCAGACTGGGTCGGCCGGTTTGAGACTCGTCCTGGCCTCGCAATCACCGCGGAGAGCCGCGGTCCTCTCGGCTCTGGGCCTCGAATTCGTCGTCGCCACCCCGGAGGTAGACGAGGCCCGTCGACCCGACGAGGAGCCACATGCCTATGTGGAACGGGTGGCCCGAGAGAAGGCGGTGGCGGTGGCGTCGTCAGGGGACGTGGTGGTGGCGGCCGACACGGTCGTGGTCCATGGAGGGCGGATCATGGGCAAGCCGGGCCACCCCGAAGAGGCCAGGGCCATGCTTCGAAAGCTCCAGGGAGACAAACACGACGTGGTCACTGGTCTCGCCGTAGCCGGGTACGACTCGGGGCCGATTCTCCACAGCGCGGTGGATGTCACCGAGGTGTCGTTCCTCTCGATGACCGAAGACGAGATCGTGGGATACGTCGCCACGGGCGAGCCGATGGACAAGGCGGGTGCCTATGCCCTCCAGGGTGTGGGTGGTCTCTACGTCGAGTGGGTCAAGGGGAGCCCATTCACCGTGATCGGCCTCCCGGTGCACCTGCTGCCCCGGATGCTGGGTCGTCTGGGCCACTCCATCGAGGCATTTCGCCGGTTCGACTAGCTTTACACGATGCGAAGGGCCTTACTAGCGTTGGTCCTGGTGGCCGTCGCCTGCAGCCCTGAGGGGGTTTTGACCACCACAACCGTGAGTGGCACCACCACATCGGCCCCTCCCACCACGATCCCGGTGGCTACGACCACTGCCGCTCCCACGACCACGACCACCACCACCATCCCGCCCACCACCACCACCTTGGCCGGGCTCGAAGGGAACTGGGCCGACCAGCCCCTGGTCACCAGCGGGTTCGGCGCCCTGGGTTGGTGGGACGGCGGCAGCTGGGTCCGTGCCGATGAGGTCGGGGCTCTCCCGGTGGTGGGGGGCGAGGAATATCAGGTGGCGGCAGTCGGCGCCGAGGGCATAATCAACGGTGGGGAACAGCAGCTGGTCTGCGATCCCCTCGAACTTCTCGGAGTCGTCCTCGAAGACGAAGAGCTGCTCGGGGAGTGGCCCGGCCCGTACGGGGTGGCGATATCGGCTCCCTGGGACATCCAGCCCCATCTATTCCAGTCATTCAGCGACGACGGGACCTACGCCGACATCGCAAGCGACCTATTGGCCACACGTGGTCTCGCCGTCCCCGACCCTGAGATCAAGGAGCTCTATCGCACCGATCTCGAGGGTGATGGGGTCAATGAGGTCCTGGTGGTGGCAGAGGACATACAGGGCGGGTATTTCCCCCATGCCGGCGACTACTCGCTCGCCTTTCTCCGCCGTGTCGTCGACGGCGAGGTGCAGACCGCCATCCTGGGGGACTCGGTGATGACCAACGATGAGGACTTCATAACCGCGTTCAGCATCGGGGCGGTGGCCGACCTCAATGGCGATGGGAAGATGGAGATCGTCCTCAGCTCGGCGTACTACGAGGGTTTGGGTGTGGAGGTCTGGGAGTACGTCGACGACGACATCGGCCTCACCCCCCAGATAGGGGTCGGGTGCGGCTCGTGATCCAAGGCCCGTTCACCAGTCGCCCCACCTTTGTGGCCCACACCGGTATCGTGGTCACCGAGGGCACATCCGATCTCGCCCGGGGGCGTCTGGTGATCGACGAGAACCATCATCAGCCGTATGGAGTGGTCCATGGCGGGGTCTACTGCACCTTGTCGGAGACCATCGCATCAACCGGCGCCGCCATCTGGGCACTCGAACAGGGGATGGCGGGTGCGGTCGGTGTCAGCAACACCACCGACTTCCTCCGCGCCACCACCAACGGGGTGCTCATAGCCGAAGCCACCCCGATCCATCGCGGGCGCACCCAGCAGCTGTGGCGGGTCAACATCACGCGGGAGGAGGATGGGAAGCTGGCGGCTCAGAGCCAGGTCCGTCTCCAGAACGTCACTTCGACCGAGTTTTGAGGGAAGGCGGGCCGTGCCCGAAGGCGACACCGTAGCGGGGCATGCCTGACGTCTCCGCCCTTAGGTTGGCGAGGGGGGAGGGTCACCTACCCCAGCTGTCAACCGCAGGTACGCGGTTCACCGACCGTGTAGATCACCGTCTCCCCTTCGAACGCCACCTCGACGAACGGATCAGGGCCTTCGTGGAGGGTCACCTCCACGACGACTGCCGACATCCCGCTGGTTGCCTCCAGCCAGTGCTCCGGCACCGGTGTCGAAGCCACCCAGTGGTAGGAATTGATCTCGCCCAGCCACTCGAATCCGCAGCCGAGGTTGATCTCGTACTGCGACGGGTAGCCCGGTTCGATGACTGTCCCGGACCTCTCCGGCTCGGGGCCGGGCGGGTTGGGGTCGGGACCCACTTGGGCGGAGGTGGCGGTCGAGCCAGGGGGGCGTAGGTCGGCGGTGACCAGGAGATGGTCGCCGCCCGCGCCGTCTCGCCGTAGCTGAACGTAGAAGGGTGGGCCCGGAAGCACGGCGCGTTCTAGTGCCACGAGATAGGTGTGCGGGTTGGCGTCGCCGGTGCATACCAGCGCGTTGTCGACGTCGACGATCACGGCGTGCAGGACGTTGCCGTCGATCACCACGTCATCGAGTCTGATACTGGGACAGCTCCCGCTGTACACGGCGCCGAACCACACCACGATCTCCTCCTGGAAATCGACTTCAAAGTCGGCATCGAGCCCCTCGCCACCGATGATGGTCGAGATCAGCTGGGTGAGGCTCTCCTCGTCCCAGGCAATCCCGGTCATATAGGGGAACCCGATCCCTTTCGCGTCGACGAGCAGCCGCCAGCCGTCTCCCGACACCGGTTGTGGGCCTGGCGGTACGACGTCTTCTGGCTCGAGCCCCTCGACGCATATCCGGCTGGTGTCGATGAGAGATCCGATGGCGGCGAGGTTCTCCTCGGTGAGGACGTCGATGTGAATGTCAACCACGCCCCGTTCCACCTGGACGGACGTGCCGAGGAGCGGCACTACGCCGGTGAGCTGGTCGCTGATCTCGACTTCCAGCTCCCTGAGGCTCGCTTCGGTCCAGTCGACCGGCACCGCGACGACCCCCTCCCCGGGGAACATCGCCGTCAGCTCGGCCTGGCGCTCTGCGGCCCCCTCGCTGAATGAAACCGACACCCAGCCGTTATTCTCGCGATCGATCCAAATGCCGACGAAGCCAGGTTGCTCCATGGCCCAGGCCCTCACCTCATCGACCGGCATCTCGTTGCTGACGTACTTCGGCGTGTCCCGGTAGAGCTCGGCGGCAGCGGTGGGCAAACCCACCTCCTCACAACGACGGAGTGAAGCAGGGGCGGGTTGAGTGGAGGTCGAAACCGTCTGGGAATCCGGCGCAGGCAGGGGACTGTCCCCTCCCTGGTCGGGTAGGCCACAACCGGCCAGGATCACCAGCATCGCCAATACGGAGAGGAGTCTCCCCTTCACGCATCTTGGACGTGGCACCCGGTGTTGGAGTTCCTGGGAAATAGCATCAGAAGTATGCCCCTCTCCATCGGCTCGCTCGAGGTCGACCCACCCGTCGTCCTCGCCCCCATGGCCGGGGTGACCAATGCCCCGTTCAGGCGTCTGTGCCGTGAGTTCGGCGCCGGTCTCTACGTCTCGGAGATGATCGGGGCGCGGGGCCTCATCGAGGGTAACGAGAAGACTCTCGACCTGGCCCGCTTCGCCGAAGACGAAAGACCCCGGTCGATCCAGCTCTACGGCACCGATCCTGGGTCGCTGGGTGAAGCCGTCGCCCAACTGGTGAGCGATCACGGCGTGGACCACATCGACCTGAACTTCGGTTGTCCCATGGCCAAGGTCACCCGTCACGGCGGAGGGGCGGCCCTTCCCTGGAAGACCAACCTGTTCAGATCCATCGTCCGTGCGGCCGTCTCCAGCTCGGGCCCGGTCCCGGTGACCGTGAAGTTCAGGAAAGGGATCGACGACGACCATCTCACTTTTGTCGAGACCGGGTTGATCGCCGAGGAGGAGGGGGCCGCCGCGGTTGCTCTCCATGCCCGGACTGCCCGTCAGCTCTACTCCGGTACGGCCGACTGGCCGGCGATCAGGGTGCTCAAGCAGGTGGTGAGCACCGTGCCGGTCCTGGGCAATGGCGACATCTGGACCGCGGAGGATGCCGTCGAGATGATGCGGGTGACCGGTTGCGACGGGGTGGTGGTGGGCCGGGGCTGCCTGGGGAGGCCATGGCTGTTCCGGGACCTCGCCGACCTGATGGGGGGATACCAGATCCAGGAGGCGCCCCGCCTCGGAGAGGTGGGCGAGATCATGATCCGCCACGCCGGACTGCTCCACAACCACTTCGGCGACCATGGGATCACGCTGTTCCGCAAGCATCCGCCCTGGTACCTCAAAGGGTTCCCGGTGGGCCCGGCCCTGAGAGATGCCTTCTCCCGGGTCTCGTCACTCCACGAGTTGGCCGATTTGGTGGCCGAGCTCGACTCCGGGACTCCCTACCCGGTGGAGGCCAATCGAATGGTGCGGGGCCACAGCCAGGGGCCACGCCCGGTGAGGCTCCCCCATGGGTTCCTCCACACCCGTCACATCGATGGCCTGGATCCAGCAGCCGACGACCCGGTCAGCGGCGGGTAGGGCATCCCCAACCCATTCTGTGCGGATTCGCGCGAACCCCTCCGTCACAGATCCGCACAGAACGACTACAAGTTCTTTCTGTGCGGATTCGCGCGAACCCCTCCGTCACAGATCCGCACAGAACGATTGAGATCACTAATGGCGGGCGGCGAACCCGGCGACGGCGGTGAGGAACAGGTGCGCCATGACGTCCAGGGTCTGGAACCCGACGTCGGCCTCGGCGTCGACCTCCACGAAGTCGAAGGCCGTGACCTTGGGGCGGATGGAGCAGAGTCGGACCCCTTCGGCGAGCTGACGGACACTGAGGCCGCCGGGTCGCGCTCCGGGACAGGCGGGGGCGAATGCTCGGTCGAGGACGTCGATGTCGACATCGACGTAGACCCGGTCGCACCCGTCGAGACGGCGGAACACCTCGTCGATGACGTCTTCCAAGCCGCGTCGCTCCACGTCGGCCATCGTGAACACGCCGATGCCTTGCTCCTCGCAAAAGCTGCGGTAGGGAGCCGAGTTGGCGAAGGAGTGGATCCCGACCTGGGCAACGTTCCGACCAGGGAGGCCGTCCTCTTCGATCAGCCCACGGATCGGGGTCCCGTTGGTGGGGCCGTTGTCCAATGCCCGGACGTCGTGGTGCGCGTCGAAGGTGATCACCCCGACCGATGAGAGGTCGTCACCCATTGCGGCGACCAGGGGCCGGGTGATGGCGTTGTCACCGCCGAGATAGAGGGTCAGCCCAGCCGGCCTCAGACTGGACGCCAACTCCGCGACCATGCGCGCCATGGCGTGCATGTCGAGCTCGGACACCGGCCAGTTGCCGACATCGCGAACCCTCACCATGCCGAAGTCGACGCCGCTGTCGCCGTGGAACGTCGAGAAGCGGGAGAGCCGCTCCCTCATCGCCAGCGGGGCGAGATCCGCCCTCGACGGAGACAGCGACCCTTTGGACGTCGGCACTCCGACCACCACCAACTCCGGTTCCGGGCTGTCCATCGCCAGCCAGGTGTCGGCACGGGGCCAGTGGGGATCAACGATCGGCATCGATCATCGGGAGGTCGAGGCCACGCTCCCGGGCCACCTGACGGGCCCTCTCGTAGCCGGCGTCGGCATGTCTCATGACCCCGGTCCCAGGGTCGTTGGTCAGCACCCGCTCGACCCGCAGCGAGGCTTGGGAGGTCCCGTCGGCCACGACCTGGGCGCCGGCGTGGATCGAGTTGCCGATCCCGACCCCACCTCCGTGGTGCACCGCCACCCAGGCGGCGCCCGATGAGACGTTGAGCATCGCATTGAGAATCGGCCAGTCGGCGACTGCGTCCGATCCGTCGGCCATTGCCTCGGTCTCACGGAACGGTGAGGCCACCGACCCCGAGTCGAGATGGTCACGCCCGATCACGATCGGGGCGGAGATCTCACCTTTGGCCACCAGCTCGTTGAACCGGAGCCCGGCGAGATGACGCTCCCCATAGGAGAGCCAGCAGATCCGGGCCGGCAGTCCCTGGAATTGGACTCGCTCAGCGGCCATCCCGATCCACCTGGCCAACCCCTCGTTTTCGGGGAAGAGGTCGAGGAGGGCCCGGTCGGTGACGGCGATGTCAGCCGGGTTCCCGCTGAGCGCCACCCATCGGAAGGGCCCGGAGCCCTCGCAGAACAGGTCTCTTATGTAGGCGGGGACGAAGCCAGGGTAGGAGAAGGCATCGGGATAGCCCGCGATCTGGGCTTCCCCCCTCAGGTTGTTCCCGTAGTCAAAGACCTCTGACCCTGATCGCGAGAAGGCCACCATGGCCTCGCATTGAGTGGCCATCGACTCCCTGGCCGCCTTGATGTAGGTGTCGGGGTCGTCCTTGCGTAGCCGGGCCGCCTCATCCAGGTCATAACCGGTGGGGATGTACCCATACAGGGGGTCGTGGGCCGAGGTCTGGTCGGTGACGATGTCGATCTCGCTTGACATCTCGTGGATGGCGGGGAACACCTCGGCGGCGTTGCCCAACAGGCCGATGGAGAGGGGGCGCCGCTCCCTCTTGGCGGCGAGCGCCAGGCCGACCGCCTCCTCGATGGAAACCGAGGAGACATCTAGATAGCGGGTCTCCAGTCTTCGCTGGATTCGATGGGGGTCGACGTCGACACAGAGGGCGACGCCTCCGTTCATGGTGATCGCCAGGGGCTGGGCACCGCCCATGCCACCCAGTCCGCCGGTGAGGGTGATGGTCCCGGCCAGGGTGCCGCCGAATCTCTTCTCGGCGATGGCGGCAAAGGTCTGATAGGTCCCTTGGAGGATCCCCTGGGTCCCGATGTAGATCCAGGACCCGGCGGTCATCTGCCCGTACATCATCAGCCCCGCCGCCTCCAGGTCCCAGAAGTGCTCGAGGGTGGCCCATCTCGGCACCAGGAGACTGTTGGCGATGAGCACCCTGGGTGCCATCTCGTGGGTACGGAAGACGCCTACCGGTTTCCCCGACTGGACCAGGAGGGTCTCGTCATCGCCAAGGCGCTCAAGAGTCCGGACGATGACATGAAGGGAGGCGAGATTCCGCGCAGCCTTGCCCCGGCCCCCGTAGACGATCAGGTTCTCGGGGTCCTCGGCGACGTCGGGATCGAGATTGTTGAGGAGACAGCGCAACGCCGCCTCCTGGAGCCATCCCCGGGTGTTGAGGGTTCTCCCGTGGGGGGCGTGGAGAGGGAAGGTCAGATCAATCATCGCCGCGGAGCCTACGTAGATTGGCCCCCCGACCAAGTGCCAAGGAGAAGTCATGGAGACCTGGGACGCCATCAGGGCAAGACGGAACGTGCGCGAATTCAACGACCAGCCGGTGTCCCAGGATGACCTGGATCGGATCCTCGAGGCGGGCCGCCGTGCGCCGTCGGCCAAGAACACCCAACCATGGGACTTCGTCGTGGTGACCGACCCCGCTCGTCTCACTGAGCTTGCCAGGGTCTGGCAGGGTGCCTGGCACGTCGCCGGGGCATCGGCGGCAATAGCCCTAGTGGTGCCAGGCTTTGAGGATGAGAGACAGCAGGCCAACGCCCGATTCGACCTGGGCCAGGCGGTGATGGCGATGATGGTGATGGCCGCCGATCTCGGGTTGGGCACCGGTCATGCGTCGGTCGCCGACCAGGATCTGGCGAAGGAGATCCTCGGTTACCCCGATGGCTACTCCTGCGGTCATCTGTTCTCGATCGGCTACCCGGCGGACCGTCCGATCAAGGTGATCCGGAACCCCAATCGACGCCCGCTCGACGAGGTGGTCCATCGCCAGCGGTGGTGACAACCAGCTGAACCCGGCGCGACGCCGTGGCCCGGCGACGGCTCGCTCACTTTCGCAAGAGGCCGTCGAGCCGTCGTGAGGCGATGGTGGCCCCGATCAGCCCCATGACCACCAGGAAGGCGATGTGACCGGCCACGCTCCAATCGAAGACGCCCAGCGAGAACGCTCGGAGCAGCTCGCTCCCGTGATACAGCGGGGAGAGCCGGGTCACCATCTGGAGGAACGGTGGGTACACGTCGAGGGGGTAGAAGGTGGCCGAGAAGAGGAAGAGCGGCATGGTCGCCAGCGACACCAGGTCGAAGTCCTGCCAGGACCTCATCCAGGTGCAGCAGGCCAGACCCACCGAGCCAAAGGCGAATCCGATCAGCACCGCCCCGGGGATGGTGAGCAACGACCACCATGTGTTGGTGAGGTCCATCATCCACATCACTGCCAGGAACACCGTCGAATAGGCCGCTCCGCGGAACAGGGCCCACCCGATCTCGCCGATGGCGATGTCACGGGTGTTCATCGGGGTGGTGAGTATCCCGTCGTAGACGTTGTCGAACTTGAGCTTGAAGAAGATGTTGAAGGTGGTCTCCATCACCGAGCCGTTCATCGCCGACGTCGCCATGAGAGCGGGGGCGACGAAGGCGGTGTAGTGGACGGTGTCGCCGCCGGGCAGGGTGATGTCGCCGACAAGTGCCCCGATCCCGACCCCGATGGAGAGCAGATAGAAGACCGGCTCGAAGAAGCCGGTCACGATGATCTTCCACAGGCGCTTGTACACCAGGAGATTGCGTTCCCAGAGACGCTGAGCCCGGAGAGGGGTCATCCGGCGGTGCGGGGTGATCCGTGTCGGTGCCGAGACGCTCATGGCCGAAGGACCTTGTCGAGGAGCCGGGAAGCGAGATAGAGCCCGGTGATTGCCATCACGGCCAGATAGGCGAAGTGGACCCAGATCGGGATGGTGGTGACCATGTCGGTGCCGAGCCCGGGGAGGGCGATCTTGCGCACCAGCTCGACACCGTGGAACAAGGGAGTGGCATAGGCCACGTATTGAAAGGCTTGGGGGAGGTTGCCGATGGGGAAGAAGGTCCCCGAGAAGAGAAAGAGCGGGGTGATGCCAAAGCGGAACAGGGTGGTGAGGCTGGTCGAATCGTTCTGGGTAACGGTGAACGCGGTGACGATGGTGGTGAAGGCGATCCCGGTGAGCACCGCCGGTGGTATCGCCATCAGCGCGGTGCGGAGGGGGAGGGCGTCGAAGAGCCCGGCGATCACGGTGAACACCGACAGGATGAAGGTGAGCCTGATCACACCCCACAGGCCCCGCCCCAAGACGATGTCGGCGGCGGTCATGGGGGTGGTGATCGTGGCATGGAACTCCTTTCTCCACTTGATCCCGGCCATGATCGGGAAGGAGCCATCGCCCGCCCCCGCTTGCATCGCGGTGGCCGCCATCAGTCCGGTGGCGACGAAGGCGATATAGGGAATACCGAGGTCGTTGTCGCTCTGATCGACCAGTGATCCCAGACCGAGGCCCATGGCCGAGAGGAAGAACACCGGGTTGACGAAGCTGGAGATCACCGTGCCGCGCCAGGTCCGTCGATAGCCGATCAACTCGGCCTCGACCGTGCGCAATGGACCGGTCAACACCGACATCAGTCGATCAGCCTTCGTCCGGTGAGTCGGAGGAACACGTCTTCGAGTGTGGAGCGGCGGACCAGGACCTGTTCGGGGTGGATTCCCCTCTCATTCATGGCGTGTGCGACGCCCTCGCCGTCGTCGGTGTAGAGCAGCACCCGGTCGGCCAGGACCTCGGTACGCCGGGCCAGCCCGTCGAGGGAGAGTGCGGCGGCGTCCTTGTCCTCGTCGACACCGAACCTGACCTCCAGCACTTCCCTGGTGGCGTACTGGCGAATGAGGCTCGAGGGCGAGCCTTCGGCGGCGATCTTGCCGTTGTCCATCACCACCAGGCGGTCACAGAGCTGTTCCGCCTCGTCCATGTAGTGGGTGGTGATGATGAGGGTGGCCCCGCGCTGCTTGAGGCGGTAGAGACGGTCCCATAGGAGATGTCGTGCCTGCGGGTCTAGCCCGGTGGTCGGCTCGTCGAGGATCACCAGATCGGGGTCGTTGATCAGGGCCCGGGCGATGGTGAGCCGACGCTTCATGCCTCCCGAGAGCGGCTCGACGTGGGAGTCTCTGCGATCGGTGAGCTGGGCGAACTCGAGCAACTCGGTGATCTTGGGAACGATCTGGGCACGGGTCATGTCGTGATAGCGCCCGTAGATGTAGAGGTTCTCGCCAACCGTCATCTCCACGTCGAGGTTGTCTTCCTGGGGCACCACCCCGATCCTCCGGCGGATCGAGCGGCCCTGGGTGGCGGGGTCGAGCCCGAACACGGTCAGCTTCCCCTCGGTGATGGGGCTCACCGTGCTGATCATCTTCATCGTGGAGGTCTTCCCGGCTCCGTTGGGGCCGAGGAATCCGAATGCCTCACCTTTGTGGATGTCGAAGTCGATGGCGTCGACCGCGGTGAAGTCGCCGAACTTCTTGGTGAGGCCCCGGGCCTCGACGAGGTTCTCGGTCATGGGGGGTTGAAGGTAATCGCGCCGGGAGACAAGTCCGTCAGGTATCGATTCTCACCACGGAGCCGGCGGCCTTGCGGCCCCCATAGTTTCGAGGCTTGGCATCGGCGTCGGGGTAGCCCATGGCGACCGCATACATCGTCACCCGGTCATCGGGCAGCCCGAGGAAGGCCCTGGCCTCATTCGATCGGTGGAGGGTGATGGGACAGGTGGCCACTCCCACCGCCTTGGCCGACAGCATGATGTTCTGCGCGGCACGACCGACGTCGAACATGTTCCCACCCGGCTCCTTGACCAACACGATGGTCGCCGCCGAGTCGCGCACCGGCTGGGTGAAGTCACCGTGCTCGGCGAGCTCCTGGAGTCTCTCCGGGTCGTTGACCACCACGAACGACCAGTCCTGGCGGTTCTTCGAGCTTCCGGTCCAGCGAGCCGCCTCGAGTATGGCCCCGAGATGCTCCGCCGAGATCGGCTCCCTCTTGTAATCCCGGATCGCCCTCAGGCCCAGGATGCTGTTGTAGAAATCGGTCATCGGCCAAGCCTAGGAGTCCTCCCCAAGCGGAGCTGACGAGGGCGGTGGTGGAGGTTGGCCGTTTAGGATCGGCGGGTGCAATCTTGCTGCTACAGCGACGAGTACGGGGCGGTGTTCACACCAAAGGAGGCGAGGGCCAGTGCCAGGAAACTCCAGAGGAGCGGGCTCACCGGAACCGCAGAAGAGCTGGCGACCGCCGTTTCAGCCCTTGGATTGGACGGCTCCTCGCTCCTCGAGGTCGGGGGAGGGCTAGGAGGCCTCCATCTCGCCCTTCTCGGCCAAGGTGCGGCAAGCGCGGTGAACGTCGACCTCTCCGACAGTTGGGAGGAGCCGGCTCTGAGTCTCCTCGAGGAGACGGGGATGACGGGACGGGTGGAACGGCTCTTGGGTGACTTCGTGGACCTCCGGGATCGTTTGCCCCGGGCCGACATCGTCTTGCTGCACCGCGTGGTCTGTTGCTATCCCGACTGGCGGAGGATGCTCGATGTCGCCGCCTCCAAGTCGCAATGGTTGCTCGGTCTGACGTTCCCCACAGACCGTTCCTGGACGCGTCTGGCCGTTCGATTGACCAACTTGACCTTCCGGATCCGTCGCCTCGAGTTCCGATCCTATGTGCACCCCGCCGATTCGATGCTCAGGCTCCTCCAGGGGCTCGGGATGAGTGTGATCTACGACCACTCCGGGCCCATATGGAGGACCATGGTCTGGGAGAGGCCCTCGGTCGTCGACCCTGCGATCTGACCGAGGGTCCTGAGGCTGGGTCAAACCCTCGGGTAGAGGATGAATTGGGTGCAGCGGAACGCTGCGAGCAACTTCCCGCTGCCCTCGTCGCGGACTTCGGCGTCCCAAACCTGTGTGGTCCGGCCTCCATGGATCAAGCGGGCCTCGGCCACGAGGGTTCCCTCGAGGAGGGTTCCCATGAAGTTGACCTTCATCTCGATGGTGGTGAACCCGGTGGCGCCCTCGGGGAGGTTGGCCACGCACCCATACCCGGCGGCGGTATCGGCCAATGTCACCACCGTCCCGGCGTGGAGGTAGCCATTGGGCGCCAGATGATGGGGTCGAAGCTCACACCTGACCCGGGCGCTCGCCTCGGCGAGCTCAATGACTTCGAGACCCATGTGCCCGGGGAGGAGTTCCGATCCGGCCTGGCTCAACCCGTTCCTGAGCGCCTCATAGTCTCGGGCACGTCTCTCGGGCATCGGCCGGAAGCTAGTGGTCTGTCGCTCAATTGATGCCCCGTGGCTAATTGGGCGACGAGCCACTAACCAAGATCGGATATGTTTCCGCCGACCGAATAGACACAGGAGCCATTTCCGCATGCCCACGCCGCACATCTCCGCCGAGAAGGGGGAGTTTGCCCCTTCGATCCTCCTCCCCGGCGACCCGCTTCGAGCCCAACACATCGCCGACAACTTCCTCGACGATGCCCGACGGGTCAACGCGGTGAGGAACATGCTCGGGTTCACCGGCTCGTATCGGGGTGTCCCGGTGTCGGTGATGGGGACCGGGATGGGCATCCCGTCGGCTTCGATCTACGTGACAGAGCTGATCACCGAGTACGGCGTGGAGCGTCTGATCAGGGTGGGCTCCTGCGGCGGGGTTCTGCCGTCGGTGAAGATCCGAGACGTGATCCTCGCCATTGGCGCCTGCACCGATTCGGGGGTCAACCGGGTGCGCTACGGGGGTTTCGACTTCGCTGCCACCGCCGACTACGGCCTGCTCCGCGCCGCCGCCGATGCCGCCGCCGCCAAGGGCGTGGCGATCAAGGTCGGCAATGTTCACTCCGCCGATCTCTTCTACACGCCCGACCCCCAAGCATTCCACCGCATGGAGGCGATGGGAGTCCTCGCCGTCGAGATGGAGGCCGCCGGTCTCTACGGCGCAGCCGCCGAGAAGGGGGCGAGGGCCCTCACCATCTGCACCGTCTCCGATCACGTCCGCACCGGTGAGTCCACCACACCCGAGGAGAGGCAGCAGACCTTCGACCAGATGGTGGAGATCGCGCTGGAGGCGGTCAGGCTCGACGCCACCGGCCCGTAGTTTCGTTCTCATCCGGGCCGGCTTCCGCGCAAACCCCACATGCATTTGCACCAGGCTGCGCCAGCCGCACCTCCATGCAAATGCACGGCCGTGGTGTAACACCAGTCGTTCGATCCTGGTCAGAAACTCGGGAAACTTCCCGGTCAGGCCGACATGGTTCCCACACTGGCAACTACGTTGGCCCCCGTTTGGCGACGTCATCAGACGTCGCGAGGAGGAGGCACATGACAGACACCAGACAGCGCCCCCAAGCCCCAACGGGCGGGGGCCTCGATTCGTTCTTCAAGCTGAGTGAGAGGGGCAGCTCGGTCGGCACCGAGGTGCGAGCCGGGTTCACGACGTTCCTGGTGATGGCCTACATCATCTTCGTGAATCCGGGCATCCTCGGGAACATGCCCGGGGTCGACCCAGCGGCTATCGGCGCCGCCACCGCACTTGTGGCCGGTCTGCTCACCATCCTCATGGGGGTGGTGGCCAACGTGCCCATCGCCATGGCAGCCGGGCTGGGGATCAACGCCGCGGTGGCCTTTGGTCTGGTCCTTGGTGACGGTCTGACGCCGGAAGGCGCCATGGGTGTGATCGTGTTGGAAGGTCTGATCGTCGCCGCACTGGTGCTGGTTGGGCTGCGGGAAGCCATCATGAATGCGGTGCCGATGAGCCTGAAACGGGCCATCGGGGTCGGCATCGGGTTGTTCATTCTCTTCATCGGGTTCGTCCAGGGAGGGCTGATCGCTCAGGGCGACCCGGATCCGATCGTCACCTTCGTGTTCCCCAACACCCCTGGTGCTTGGGTCACCCTGATCGGGCTGTTGATCACGGTGGTGCTCTACGCCCGAAAGGTGCCGGGGGCGCTGATCATCAGCATCCTGCTCACCACGGCGGTGGCGCTGCTGTGGGACGTGGCTGTGATACCCGAGTCCTTCTCGGTGACTCCCAGCTTGGACACCCTCGGCGATTTCGACCTGGGCAACGTGTTCACCAAATTGGGGGTGGTGGCGGCGGCGCTCACCATCTTCAGCTTCATGTTGACCGACTTCTTCGACACCATGGGGACGGCAACGGCGATCGCCGAGCAGGCCGATCTGGTCGATGCTGACGGGAACATCCCCGGCATCGGCAAGCTGCTGTTCGTCGACTCCATCGGCGCAGCCGCCGGCGGTGCCGCCGGGGTCAGCTCGAACACCAGCTACATCGAGAGCTCGGCGGGTGTGGCGGAAGGCGGAAGGACCGGTCTCACCTCCGTGGTGGTCGGTGTCCTCTTCCTGATCGCCATCTTCCTGTCACCGCTGGCCGGGATAGTGCCGGCTCAGGCGACGGCGCCGGTGTTGATCCTGGTCGGGTTCCTGATGGCAGGGTTGATCAAGGGCATCGACTTCGAGGACATGGAAGAGGGCTTCCCGGCCCTGCTGGCCATCGTCCTCATGCCGCTTACCTTCAGCATCACCGTCGGGATCGGGGCCGGGTTCGTGATGTACACCCTGATCAAAGTGGTCAAGGGAAAGGCTGCCGG
This sequence comes from Acidimicrobiia bacterium, assembly GCA_040878345.1. Classification (GTDB taxonomy): domain Bacteria; phylum Actinomycetota; class Acidimicrobiia; order Spongiisociales; family ZC4RG35; genus ZC4RG35. Next base: position 147,237 of record JBBDML010000003.1, read on the forward strand.
CGTGCACCCGCTGATGTGGGTGGTGACCGTTGCCTTCCTGATCTACTTCGGACAGGCAGTCCTGGGGGCGGCGATCTCGGCCTGAATGATTGGGTGATTCGAGAAGGGGCCCCGTAGGGGGGCCCGTCTAAATACTCGCGCTGGAGGGCTCGCATCCGATTGCCACGCGGGTTGTGCTCGACCTCCGCCAACCCGAGAGCCTCCAACACCGGCCCACGGTGCACACCAGAAGAGGCGGGTCGTGAGTCTCGTTCTTGTGCATTTGGATCTGCGAGCTCAGGCTCGGGGTCCACAGCACCCATGGGTCATCTGCTGTCCCACTTCCGGTGAATTCGGCTGGCTCCATGGTGCCTCCTGTTGATCGGCCCCAGAAGATACAGGTGGTTGGCGCACCGAGTCCGGCGCCTCTTAGTCTTGGGTGATGCCGGCCGCCACGGAGAGCACAAGCGATCCGACCAGGGATGCCACTGCTGCGCCGCTCTTCCACGCAGTGACCCTTTCATTCCTCGACCCCGACCAGGAGCGGCTGTACACCGAGGAGCTTGCCCCCCGCGCCCTGGCCCAGCTCCAGATTGCGACCTTCGCCTCGGCAGTCATCTGGATGATCGGGGGTCTCGTCTACGCCCAGGTGGCCTCCCCGGCTTTCGCCTTTGCGATCAGCGGCTCCATGGTGGCGGCCAACCTCCTCGCCCTGGCACTGATGCGACGGTTCAACCGCTACAACCAGTTGCAGGTGATCGTGGTGGCCTTCACCAGCTCGGCCACTGTTGCGGCGCTGTTGCTGTCCATCGGCGGTGACCGATTCGTCGCGTACGCGGCCCCCTCGGTGATGCTGATCGCCGTGTTCGCATTCCTCATCATCCAACTCCGTTTCGTTTTCGCAGCAGTTGCGGCGGTGATCTACCTGGCATTGTTCGTTGGGTTCAGCATCGGTTCCGGTTCGACAGAGACGGTTACGTTGGTTCAGACCTTCCTGGTGGCCTCGGCGCTTTTCCCGTCGGCTTTCGGGGTCCGGGCCCTCGAGCTCGCGAACCGCAACGGTTTCCACCAGCGCCTGCAGATCTCATCGCTGGCCGACCAGGTGGAGAGACTTCTACGCAGCTACCTGTCACCCGGTGTCGCCGAGGTGGTCCTCGCCGACCCAAATGTCTCCGAGCTTGGAGGACGGGTCGAGGAGGTCTCGGTCCTCTTTGCCGACCTCCAGGGGTTCACACCGATGTCGCAGCGAATGCCACCTGAGCAGGTGGCCGAGCTCCTCAATCGCTATTTCGAGGTGGTGGTCCCCACCGTCCTCGAGGAGGGGGGTTCGGTGCTCTCCTTCGATGGCGACGCGGTGGTGGCGGTGTTCAACGCCCCCAACTCCTGCCCCGACCATCCGTTCAAGGCGTGTCGGGCAGCCCTGCGCATTCAGAGCGCCATCTCCCGGCTTCGCTCCGAGGAGGGGCTTGAGGAGGCGCCGCCATTTCGCATCGGAGTCAACACCGGGGACGTCCTGGTGGGCAATGTGGGAAGCGCCGAGATGCGGACCTTCACCGTGATCGGCGACGCCGTCAACCTTGCGTCCCGCCTCCAGACCCACGCCGAGCCGGGGTCGGTCCTGATCGGCCCGGCTACATACGAGAGAGTCGAGACTGCGGTCGATGCTCGGATCACGGATCCTGTCCTCCTCAAGGGGATGTCGGAGCCGATCCGGCCCTACGAGCTGCTGGCGTTGGCTGGGAACGCAGTGTGACACCGACAGATTCCACTGCGGCGGCTGCGTCGATCGTGGCCGTCGCGCTCCTCGGGATTGTCACCTTGTTCCAGTTCGCCCTGGCGCTCGGGGCGCCCTGGGGGCAGGCAGCCTGGGGCGGAGGTCATCGAGGCGTCCTCCCGGCGGGGTACCGGGTGGCCAGCGGTGTCGTCGCAGTCGTGATCTATCCCCTGATCGCCATGGTGATCGTGGTCACCGCCGGTACGGTCCGAGTCGCCGGCCTTTCGGCTGCCGGAAGCGCGGCGATGTGGGTTCTCACCGGGTTCTTTGCCCTGGGGGCTGTAGCCAATCTCGCCTCGCGCTCGAAGGTGGAGCGGATCTGGAGCCCCGTGTCATCTGTCGTCGCGGTGTGCTGCGGGATCATCGCCTCAGGGCTTTGACCCGCGTTGACCGGGGCACCGGATCGAAGTGATCACGTGAGGTCGCCGTTGCCTGCCGGGTAGATTCGGCCTCGACCTCATCGGACCGTCGTGATCCGTCCGATGTGAAGGTCAGCTACATCCGGTCGTGTCACCGCAGGTGAGGCAGACATAGCAACTGCCGTTGCGGATTGTCATATGCCCGCAGTTGGAGCAGACCGGTGCGTCACCCATGTTCTCCCTGAGAGCCAGGTCGGCGGTGTCGGCCTTGGCGGCGGCAATTGCCACCTTGGCTTCCACTCTCTCCGCCACCTGGACCACCGCGGCCACACCGTTGCCATTGGGTGAGTCGACGAACTCGGCTGCCTTCTGAAGCACCTCGATGTCGGTTTCCCCGGCGGCGTCCGTCAGGTCGAGTTGGATCCCGGCTTCGACCGCCATGCCCTTCGGTGGTGCGGCCAGCTCACCTTCGCGGTCTGGTGGCACCTGGGCCAGCTCGTCCCGCTCCAGGTACTCGACCCCAAGAGCCCGGAACACATAGTCGATGATCGAGTTGGCCATCTTGATGTTCTGGTGGCCCTCAACCATGCCGCGGGGCTCGAAGGTCTGGAAGGTGAAGGTGTCGACATACTCGTCGAGTGGGACCCCGTACTGCAGACCCTTAGACACCGCGATGGCAAAACAGGAGAGGATCCCCTTGAGGGTCGCCCCCTCCTTTGCCAGGTCGATGAAGATCTCACCCAGGGTCCCGTCGTCGTACTCACCGGTGCGGAGGTAGACCTTGTGCCCACCGACCCTGGCTTCCTGGTTGAACCCGTTGCGGCGCGCCGGGAGCAGGAACCGGGGCGGCTGCATCCCTTGGGCGTAGGCCTGGGTCGGGGAGATCCCCTTGGGCAGGTTGCCCCAGTGGATTGCCTTCTCCGCCTCCACCGCGGCCGTGATTGCCGGGGCCTCGTCGTCGCTGTCCTCACCCTCGTCGGAGGTCGAGTTGAGCGGCTGGGCGGCCTTGGACCCGTCCCGGTAGATGGCCATCGCCTTCAGACCGAGCTCCCATGACATTCGGTAGGACTCCTCGATGTCCTCCACAGTGATCTCGTTGGGCATGTTTATGGTCTTCGATATTGCGCCCGAAATGAACGGCTGGGCCGCCGCCATCATCTTGATGTGCCCGAAGTGATGGATGAACCGCTGCCCGTACCTGCCGTTCTTGTTGGCGGTGTCGAACACCGAGAGGTGCTCTTCCTTGATATGGGGCGCCCCTTCGATGGTCTGCCGACCGCAGATGTAGTCGTTGGCCCGGATGATCTCGTTGGAGCTGAACCCGAGCTCCTTGAGCAAGTTGAACTCCCAGCCGGTGTAGTCGTCGACCTCGAACCCGAGCCGTTGCAGGGTCTCCTCCCCGAAGGTGAAGACGTTGAAGGCATGTCTCAACTCGAACACCGACGGCAGGGTCTTCTCCAGCTTCTCCAGGTCCTCGTCGTTGAACCCCCTTTCGATCAGGGACTCCCGGTTGATGTGGGGCGCACCGTCGATGGAGCTGGTCCCGACAATGGACTCGACGATGTCCTTGATCTGGGTTTCCTCATATCCGAGCCTTCTCAGCGCAGGGGTCACTGACTCGTTCACGATCTTGAAGTAACCGCCGCCGGCAAGCTTCTTGAACTTGACCAGCGAGAAGTCGGGCTCGATACCTGTCGTGTCACATGACATCAACAAAGCAATAGTTCCGGTCGGCGCAATGCATGTCACCTGTGCGTTGCGATAGCCGTTCGGCTCACCGAGTTCCAGGGCCAGGTCCCAGGAAGACCGTGCCGCGTCGAGGAGATCCTGTGGGCAGAGATCTGGATCTACGGCCGTCACCTTGTGGCTGACTCCCTCGTAGTCGGTCTCCCCGTATGCCGCCCTGCGATGGTTGCGAATGACACGGAGCATCGAGTCCCGGTTTTCGGAGAACCTCGGGAATGGACCGACCGCTCCGGACATCTCCGCCGAAGTCGCATACGACTCGCCGGTAAGGATCGCGGTCAAGGCCCCGGCGATGGCCCGACCCTCGTCGGAGTCGTAGGCGATGCCTTGACGCATCAAGAGTGAGCCGAGGTTGGCATAACCCAATCCGAGCGTCCGATAGTCGTGGGAGCCCTGGGCGATCTCCGGGGATGGGAAGTGAGCCATGGACACCGAGATCTCGAGCACGATCGACCACAACCTGATGGCGTGCTTGTAACCGACGACGTCGAACACCTCGGTGGCGTCGTCATAGAACTGAACCAGGTTTATCGAGGCCAGGTTGCACGCGGTGTCGTCGAGGAACATGTACTCCGAGCAAGGGTTAGATGCCCGGATCCGCCCACCGGCGGGGCTGGTGTGCCACTCGTTGACCGTCGTGTCGAACTGGAGACCGGGGTCGGCGCAGGCCCATGCGGCCTCCGCGACCTTGGACCACAGGTCGCGGGCCTTGACCGTCTTGCGAACCGAGCCGTCGGTGCGGTTGGTCAGGTCCCAGTCGCCGTCGTCGAGAACGGTCTGGATGAACTCATTGGTGACACGAACGGAGTTGTTCGAGTTCTGCCCGGAGACTGTGGCGTAGGCCTCACCGTTGAAATCAGCCGGATAGCCACCATGCTGGATCAGGATCCGAGCCTTCTCCTCCTCGACCTTCTTCCAGTCGATGAACTTCTCGATATCCGGATGGTCTATGTCGAGGATCACCATCTTGGCTGCCCTCCTCGTCGTCCCGCCGGACTTGATCGCTCCAGCTGCCCGGTCGCCGATTTTGAGGAAGGACATGACTCCGGAGGATTTGCCCCCACCGGAGAGACGCTCGTTCTCACCACGGATCTGACTGAAGTTGGATCCGGCACCAGAACCGAACTTGAAGATCCTCGCCTCACGGACCCACAGGTCCATGATCCCACCTGGGTTCACCAGGTCGTCCTTCGCGCTGAGGATATAGCAGGCATGGGGGGCAGGGCGGCTATATGAGTCGGGCGAGGCGGTCATTTCACCGGTTTTGGCGTCGACGAACCACAAACCTTGGGCCGGGCCGGTGAGGCCATAGGCGAAGTTGAGCCCGGTGTTGAACCACTGTGGTGAGTTGGGGGCGGCCATCTGGTTGGCCAGCATGAACTTGAGCTCGTCTTCGAAGACTTCGGCATCCTCGGTGGAGGCAAAGTAGCCCTCCTTCTCACCCCAATGCCGCCAGGTGCCGGCGAGACGGTCGAAGACCTGCTTGGCGGAGCGCTCCGCCCCCAGAACCGGGTTGCCCTCCTCGTCGAGCACCGGGTTGCCGGCGTCGTCGAGCTGGGGGACACCGGCCTTGCGGAAGTACTTGGACACGATGATGTCCGAAGCCACCTGACTCCACTGTGCCGGGATCTCGGCGTCGGTCATCTCGAAGACGATGGAGCCGTCGGGGTTGCTGATCCGGGAGTCGCGATACGACCACTCGAACTGGTCGTAGGGGTTCCTGCCGGCCTCGGTGAAGCGACGATTGATCCGCAGGCCATTGCTCATTCTGATAGTGCCTCCTCCGCACCACGCTCCCTTGGTAGAGATCGGAGCCATCTGTTGACAACGGGTCCACCACAAGATGTAGTGGTATGCGGGGAAGTGTCCACAACATCTGGTATGGACTTCAATACTGTAATTACACAGGTGCAACCCGTCAAGTACCCGGTTTTCCACAGGCACGACCTGGCCCTGGAGGCGCGGCGGTCAGCCGGGCCATGGGGAAGTGAGCGCCGATTGCACTCGGGGGAGGTGCCAGCACCATACGGGGCACGACGGTCACGGACCGGTCCGGACGTCTTTCAGTTTTCGCGGTCGGCGCCTAGTCGTCGACGTCGATCTCCACGTCGAGTTGCCCGTTCTCCCACTCCGCCCTGACCTCGAGCCTGGAGTCTTTGCTCTCGAACTCCACTCTCACTTTTGGGGGGCCGGCATCCTCGACTTCGACCGCGAACCCGGGATGAGGCACCGCCGAGACATAGCTCACACTCCCTGGGGAGACCTTGACCGTCACCGTGCCACCGGCCGTCGGTATGACCACCGTCTCGGCTGCGGCCGGGGGGACCGAAGAGGTCGAGGTGCTGGACGAGCTGGAGGAAGACCCGCCGGGTGGAGTGGTGGTGATGCTGGTCTTTGGGAATGTGGTGGTCGTCGACTCCGCGGGGGGCTCGGTGATGGTGGCACCGGGCAACGGCGCACCGATGTTGAGCGGGGGGCTCGACTCGCGGTTGATCCGATTGTCGGCGGCGCTGACAATCTGCCATGTCATGGTGGTGGTGAGTGCCACCACCACCAACCAGGCACCCACGATGCCCCAGCGTCTCATCATCCTCAGATTGTGTCAGGCCCACCGGTGCCAGTTCTCAAGGCATGCTCAAGGTTTGGTTAAGTGGGATGGTCGATGAGCAGGGTCTCGATAACCTCACCTGGTGGTCCGGATAGTGCTGATAGAGGACGATGTCGAGATCCGGCGACTGGTGGCCAACGCCCTGTCTTCCGCCGGCCATGACGTGGAGAGTGCCGGCAAGGCGATGGAGGGCCTCGAGCTCACCGTCAAGGGCGACCCCGACGTGGTGTTGATGGACCTCGGTCTCCCCGACATCGACGGTACCGAGCTGTTGCGGATGATCCGCGCCGTCTCCGACGTCCCGGTGGTGGTGATCACCGCCCGCGGTGATGATCAGGTTGTGGTGAAGACCCTCGACTCGGGGGCTGATGACTATCTGGTCAAGCCATTCTCGGTCAACCAACTCGAGGCAAGGGTGCGTGCGGTGTTGCGGCGAGGTTCTGCGGACCCCGCGCCCGAGGCGTTGCGGGTCGGGGGCCTCGGTCTCGATGTTGCGGCCAGGGAGGCGCGCCTCGACGGCGTCCTGCTCGACCTCAGCCCCAAGGAGTTCGACCTGCTTCGGGTGCTGATGGAGCGGCGAGGCCAGGTGGTGTCCAAGCGGGAGCTGATGGCCGAGGTGTGGAGGGAGCCGTATGGCGGCGCCGACCGCACCATCGACGTCCATCTCTCGTGGTTGCGAAAGAAGTTGGGCGAGAGCGCCCAGGAACCGGCCTACCTGCACACCGTGCATGGGGTCGGTGTCAAGCTGGTCGACCCACGGGCGTGAGGCGAAGGCTCGCCACTCTGAGCCTGGCCACCACCGCCTTGGTGGTGATCTCTCTGCTGATCCCGCTCGGCCTGCTGGTGCAGCGTCAAGCCTCAGACAGGGCCCGCACCGACGCAGAACGGGAGGCCCGCTCCACGGCCGCCCTGGTGGCCCTGGCCATCTCATTCGAAGCCGGCCCCGGCGCCATCGCGACCGCCACGGGGCCCCTTCCCGAGGGGACGATCGTGGCGGCCGCCGCTGATGAGCAGTTCGGCACCGCTCTTCCCGGTCAGGGGACGTTGGTCGAGCCGGCGATGTCCCTCCAGGCCACCATCACCGCCAAGGTCCCGGGTGGGTGGGAGATAGCCCTACCGGTCATCGGGCGGGACCGGACCGCGGTTGTCGACGTCTTCGTCACCGACGCCCGGCTCTTCGAGGGTGTGGCCGGGGCCTGGCTCCTCCTAGCCCTCCTCGGGTTGGCACTGATCGGGATTGCGGTGTGGGTGGCCGACCGTCTGGGGCGCCGCCTGGTTGGCCCGATCCATGATCTAGCCGACGCCGCCCAACGGATGAGTGAGGGCGATCTCGGCGCCCGGGTCGTCCCCGGCGAGCCGGAGGAGGTCAGGGAGGTGGGCGCGGCCTTCAACACCCTCGCCTCCCGTCTCGACCAGTTACTGGTCGCCGAACGAGAGGAGGTGGCCGACCTCTCCCACCGACTACGCACCCCGATGACCTCCTTGCGGCTCCAGGCGGAGAGCATTGGCGAACCCACCGATCGCCGAGAGGTCCTGGCGCAGGTCGAGCGTCTGGAGCAGTCGGTCGACGAGCTGATCATCACCGCCCGGACCCGGGGTGGTGAGGTCGGCCAATGCGATCTCAACCGGGTATTGACCGAGCGAGCCGCGTTTTGGCGGGTGCTGGCAGAGGAGCAGCAACGTGATATGAAGGTTGCTGTCGGCGCCGAGGAGTTGATGGTGGAGGTGACCGCCAAGCAGGTCGAGGACATCGTCGACGTCCTGATCGGCAACGTTTTCGCCCACACCGTGGCGGGTGTGCCTCTCGAGATCTCCACCGGGAGACGAGGCGCAGTCCCCTGGATCGAGGTGGCCGATCGCGGGCCAGGCTTCGCTGACCCATCCCTGTTGGGACGGGGAGCGAGTGGCGCCGGCTCCACCGGGCTTGGATTGGATATCGCACGGCGAACCGCCGAGCTCGGTGGTGGTGGCCTGGAGATCGATGACCGCCTCGGGGGCGGGGCGGTCATCACAGTCAGGTTTGGCGGTTCCCCCGGGCCACGGTCCCGATGATCACCGCGATCCCGATCGCCACCAGGGCGGCCGGGAACAGGATGCGGAGATCAGCGACCCGTACGGTCCATATGTCCATGGCCTCTAACAGGAAGGCTACGCCGAGGGCGAGGTAGATCACCCCTGCGAGCAAGGTTCCTCTATGCAGTCTCATCTCTCCACCTTGATATTTCCCGTCGCCACGCTGAGCTCGAGTGTCAGAGTGATCGGTGCGGTGTCGAACCCGTCGGAGGTGTGGTCGAGGTCGACGGAGATGCCATCGGCACCTTCCCCGAGGAGATCGATCTCGCCGGCTCCTACGCGAGCCTCGATGGCGACTGGTATGTCCGGCGGCAGGGTGATTGTGAGCTGACCGGCTCCCACAGATGCCGCGATGGTCGTCGAGCTGGTCAGGTCGAGATCGCTGAGGTCGAGGTTCATCTCCCCCAGGCCGAGGTCATATCGCTCTTCCAACTCGGACTGATCGGCGACCACGATGTTCCGTTCCCCGACCCCTCCGCTGAACACCCCGTCGGGGACAACAGCCAGAGCCAGCGTGGTGATGGTCACGAAGACCCCGGCGATCACCAGTCCGGTGTGGGGGCCGTCGAACGCCCCGATGATGAGGGCAAGCCCTATCGCCGCCAGAACGGCCGGGACCACCAGAGCGAACCGGAGCTCGATCACATCCAGGACATCGAGGAACCAAAGCGAGCCAATAGCCACCAGGAGCAGCCCGGCTACGACCGGGCCGTAGCTGCGGCTCGGCGTTTTTGTGGCTGGCGCAGTCTGGACAGCCTGGTCTGGGGTGTCAGGTGTTGTCACGGCCCCTCCCCAGGAAGATCAACCCGGCTCCGGCGATCACGAGGGCCAGGGGCCACATCACCTTGTCGAACCAGAGCACCAGGTTGTTGATCAGAATCATCATCCCGATGGCGACGAGCGCCAACCCTCCGATCAGCGGAGCTTGCTTCTCGATTCCCTCCCTTTGTGACACCACCTCGCCTGTTCCCGCCAGGGGCATCAGCAGCGTCGCGATCAGATAGATCACCACGCCCGCCCCTCCTGCCAGGGTGATGAGGACGAACCCCATCCGGAACCACACCGGGTGGTGTTGAAGTACTGGCCCAGCCCACCACAACCCCGAAGATCATTTTGTCCTCGGTGCTCCGGCGCAGCACCGCTTGCGGTGCCGACGCGCCCGCGGAGGCCGAGCCGCTTTCTATTCGCGTCATACGCATCCTCCTTGGCTCACAAGCATCGCAGGGTGGAGGTGAGGAGGGGAGGGCCGAATGTCACACGTATCAGGTCCCCCTCCGCACCGCGGAGGGGGACCTGAGGTCTACGGACGTCTATTCCATGCCTGGCGGCAGTAGAAAGACCTCGGAGAAGTCAGTTGCTCTCGATCTCGATCTGGAGCACACCGTGCTGGAGCTCGACCTCGAACTCGGCCTCGGCCTCGCCGTTGCGGAACTGGATCTTGATCCTGTCGGGCTCCCGATCTTCGACCTCGACACTCCAGCCTGGTGCCGAGACATTCCCCAACACCAATCGACCGTCGTCGATGTCCACCGTCACCGACCCCACGCCGGGGACCTGGAAGGTCCCGCCGATCGCAACCACGATCTCGTGGTCGTCGGCCTCGTCGATCTCGTGATCGTCGTCATCGTCGATGGTTGAAGACGTCGAGCTGTACCCGACTCCGGTGGTGACACTGGTCGAGCTGCCCTCTCTGGTGGTGACTCTGGTCGAGCCGCTCAATGAGGTCGATGCCTTGGTCCCCTCCGAACTGGCCGAAACCTGGGCGGCGACCTCGAGGTCGGCGTTTCTCCCACGATCGGCACCGGCCCAAGCCACCCCGACCACCATCAATGCCACGACTACTGCTGTGAACGTTGCCAATAGTTTCCTTGTCATCTCTGACCTCCTTCCCTACCAGCATGCGTGGGGAGGCCTCATGACGTCCTCAGTGGGATATCAAGGGAGGATCAAGGAGGGTCAGAGATCGGCGGCTGATGGGTGTCGGGCTGGAGACGATGGGTGCTCACCTCCACCCCCCAGCGATGAAGGAAGAACTGGACGATAGGACCGATGAGCAGGGCAAAGGCCACCGTTCCCACACCAAACGTGCCACCAAGCAGCGATCCGGTGACGAGCACCGTGACCTCGATCACTGCCCGGGTCAGCCTGATCGAGGGCCCGCGGCGGGCGATGCCGGTCATGAGGCCATCCCGCGGCCCGGGCCCCAGATTGGCCCCGATGTACATCCCGCTGGCGACGCCGATCACACCGATCCCGGTGACAAGCATCGCCCAAGCCACCCAGGAGCTCTCCGCCACCGGCAACAGCGCCGCGGTGACATCGATCGTCACCCCGATCAGGACCGCATTTGCCAATGTCCCGATCCCGTAGTGCTCGCCAAGGGGGATCCAGATGAGCAAGACCATCACGGAGACGATGATCGACCAGATCCCCACGGTGAGGCCGAACCGGACGGACAATCCCTGATGGAGTACGTCCCATGGGGGGACCCCGAGCCCGGACTGGAGCATGAGCCGGATCCCCAGCCCAAAGAGGATCAGACCGGCCACCAGCCGGACCAAGCGGAGATGCAGCCGGTCACGACTGACGGGCATCAACATGGGCGCGGCCGCACGGTAGGGGATAACGTGACCTCCTCATGGAGGGGCCCCGCGTTCAGTTGGTGGTCACCTGCCTGGTCGATGCCATGGCACCCAGGGTGGGGCGTGCCGCGGTGACGGTCCTGGAGCGTGCCGGGTGCCGGGTCGAGTTCCCTGAGGGACAGACCTGTTGCGGTCAGCCTGCGCTCAACACCGGCCACACCGATCAGGCGAGGGAGATGGCCACCCACACCCTCGAGGTCCTCGACGCCTCCGAAGGCCCGATAGTGATCCCTTCCGGCTCGTGCACCGAGATGATGGTCCACCACTACCCGCGTCTCTTCGCCGGAACCGATCGCGAGGAACAAGCCAACAGGGTGGTGGCACGGGTCAGGGAGTTGACCCAGTTCCTCGCCGATGATCTCGACACCCACATCAGGGCGACGGCAGGGGACCGGACCCTGGCCTTCCAATATTGCTGTCACGGGCTACGCGGCCTGGGGCTCGACGGCCCTGCGGACCATCTGCTCTACGGGGTCGACCGGGCAGAATTCGACGGTGACCGCGAGTGCTGTGGGTTCGGCGGGTTGTTCTCGATCGAGATGCCGGCGGTGTCCGGGGCGATCATGGACGCCAAGCTGGACCGTCTCGAAAGTTCCGGAGCCGAGGTTCTCTCCGGTGGGGACATCTCCTGCCTCCTCCATCTCGAGGGCGGCCTGCGGCGCCGGGGCTCGGAGATCGAGGTGAAGCACATCGCCGAGCTGCTCAGCGGGGAGGTTCTGTCTTGAGCCAGCCGGTCAGCTTCCTGTCGCGCGCCGAGCGGCTGATCGGCACCCCGGAGGCGGCTGCCATCGATCGGGGCATCCGTCACATGGCCGGGTTGCGGGACCTGGCAATGACCGAGTACGCCATCAGTGACGAGGTTCGGGATCGGGCCCGGGCGATCCGCCTCCATGCCTTGAGCCATCTCGACCGGCTCCTCGCCCACTTCACCGAGCGGGTGACCGAGCTCGGGGGGCAGGTCCACTTCGCCGCAGACGCCACAGAGGCCAACGAGATAGTGGCCGGGATACTGCAGCGATCCGGCTCCCGGTTGGTGGCGAAGTCGAAGTCGATGGTGTCCGAGGAGCTGGAGATGAACCGCTACCTCGAGAGTCAGGGCATCGAGGTCGTCGAGACCGATCTCGGCGAGTACATCGCCCAGCTGGCGGGTGACACCCCCAGTCACATCATCGCCCCAGTCCTCCACATGACCCGGCACGACGTTGGGAAGCTGTTTGCCGACGAGCTCGGCGTCGACTACACCGACGACCCCATTCGGCTCAACATGGTGGCACGGGTGGAGCTCCGGAGGGTCTTTCTCGAGGCCGACGCCGGGATCTCAGGGGTCAATATGGCGGTGGCCGAGTCGGGCTCGCTGGTCCTGGTGACCAACGAGGGAAACGGGAGGCTGGTGACCACCGCCCCACGCCTTCACATTGCCCTGATGGGGATGGAGCGGATAGTCCCGCGCTGGGAGGACGCCGCGGTGATCCTCGAGGTCCTGGCTCGCTCGGCCACCGGGCAACGTCTCTCGGTCTACACCAACGTGATCACCGGGCCCCGTCGCCCTGATGACCCCGACGGTCCTGAGGAGCTGCACGTGGTGGTGGTGGACAACGGTCGCTCCAAGATCCTGGGCGGTCCCACCGCCGAGATCCTGGCCTGCATCAGGTGTGGGGCATGTCTAAACGTGTGCCCGGTCTTTCGAACTGTGGGAGGCCACGCCTACGGCACCGTCTATTCGGGTCCGGTAGGGTCGATCGTCACCCCCGGGCTTCACGGGATGGACCCCTGGTGGGACCTCCCTTATGCCTCCACCCTGTGCGGCGCCTGTGAGGAGGTGTGCCCGGTGGGGATCAGGATCCCCTCGATGCTGCTCAACCTCAGGGAGATCGCAGCCGCCGAGGACCGACTCCCGGGATGGCTAAACCGGGGGATGAAGGCCTACACCGCCGCCGCCACCGATCCCTTGCGCTGGGCCCGCCTCAAGCGGCTCGCCCGGGTGCTCACCGCGCCCTTCTCGGCTAGAGGATGGATCCGGAGGATCCCTGGCCCTGCACGCGGCTGGACAAACCATCGCGACCTACCCCGCCCCCCAAAAGAGTCGTTCAACGACTGGTGGAGGGAGAACCGTGGACCGTGATGCTTTCCTGACCAGGGTGGGCCGAGCGGTGATGGCGGCGGCTTTGCCCGTTCCCCCCACTGTGAGCGAGGCTCTTCCCGAGCTCGAGCAGACCGACCTCCAGACCCTGTTCCGGGCAAGGGCGATGGAGGTGAGCACCGTGGTCCATGGCCCGGTGACCCGTCATGGCACCCCGCGTGCCATCGCCGGGATCGCTTCTGGTCACGACGCCCGCACCTTCATTGCCTGGGACGACCTCCCGGTATCGGGAATCCCGTCGGCCCTGACCTCCGCCGGTCTCACCCGGATCGACGCCCAGGTCCCCAGTGGTGAGGAGCGGAGCGGCCACCAGCTCGGGTATCTCAGGCTCGATATCGGGGTGACCGGCGCCGACGCCGGGCTCGCCGAGTCGGGGAGCATCGTGCTCAGCCATGGCCCAGGCCGGGCCCGGATGGCCAGCTTGGTCTCCGAAGTTCACATCGCGGTGCTCGAGGTGGGCTTGATCCAGAGGTCTCTGGCACACTGGGCCCGGCAGAGCCCCGGGCTACCCGGTGACACCGCCAACCTGGTGGTGGTCACCGGTCCCAGCCGCACCGCCGACATAGAACTGCACCTGAATCTGGGCGTGCATGGACCGCGACACCTGCACGTCGTATTGGTGAGCTGATGGGTCTACGACACCCCCCCAAGGAGCAAAAGACCGCCAGGACCTTCGTCAAGATGTTGGTCCTGCTGGTCCTCGCCGGAGCGGTGGGGGTGGCGGTGTGGGCGGTGAGTGTCGATTCGAGGGTCGACCTGGTCGAGGATCTCACCGTGGAGTCGCTCGATCTCGACCCGCAGACCTTCACAATCGCCCAGGACCTCAGCATCCATGTGGTCGATCTCTCGGTGGGCACCCTGCCCGTGGTCCTGATCCACGACATAGATGTCTCCGGAGGGGTTGTCTTCGACCAGCTGGCGCCCTTGATCGAGGGGGACCTGCGGGCGGTGACCCTCGACCTGCCCGGCTTCGGGCTCAGCGAGCGCCTCCCCTTCGAGAGCGAGCTCCACACCGCAGGCGCGATGGCCGGGGTGGTGGCCGACGTGATCCGCGATCGCTACGGGATGCCTGTGGTCTTGCTGGGAGTCGGCTTCGGAGGCCAAGTGGCCGCGGAGGTGGCGGTCACCCGACCTGAGGCAGTGTCGGGTTTGGTGATGGTTGATGTCGACTTCTGGCAGGCCGGAGGCTGGCGGGAGCGGGCACAACAGCTCCCGTTCATAGCGCATGCAATGACCTTCACCTACGAGACCTCGGGGAGTCGGGCACTCACGGCTTGGGCCCCGTATTGCGCCGAGGGCGGCTGGTGCCCGACCCAGGACCAGATAGCCAAGCGCCAACTCACCGCCACCATCGCCGGCTCCACGGACTCGATCTATGCCTTCCGAAGAACACCCCCCGCTTCCTTCGTCCCTTCGGACCTCGAACAGATCACCATGCCGGTCGCCTACGTGTGGAGCCTCAAGGGCGCGGTGCCCAGAGAGTCGGTGGAGAGGATCAAGGCCGACCTCCCCGACATGGTGATCTACGACATCGATGCCTGGATGGCTCACGTCGAGGCCCCGGAGACGGTGCTGGAGGCGATTCGGGCCGTCGCCGGCGGATGATCTGTCAGGGAGCCAGCAACAACTTGCCGCTGGTCCGGCGTCCGGCTAGGGCGCGATGCGCTGTGGCCGCCTCGGCCAGGTCGTACTTGGTATCGACCCTGACTTCGAGCAGGCCCTCCTGAACCCATCTGAACAGGTCATCGGCCCTTGCCAGCAGCTCGTCGCGGGTGCCGATGTAGTGGGCCATCGAGGGTCGGGTGAGGAACAGGGAGCCTTTCGAAGCCAGCATCAGTGGTGAGATCTCCGGGACCACGCCGGAGGCGTTGCCAAAGCTGACCATGGTCCCGCGGGGACGGAGGAGGTCGAGACTCTTCATGAAGGTGGCGGCCCCCACGCCGTCGTAGACCACGTCGAGGGAATGCGGCCCGTAGATACTCTCGATCTCACCTTGAAAGTCGTCCCTGGTGTAGAGGATGGCCAGGTCGGAGCCGGCGTCACGGCTCAGCTCCGCCTTGTCCTCCGAGCTGACCGTGGTGATCACTTCGGCGCCGATCATCTTGGCGATCTGGGTCAGGAGCAACCCGACCCCTCCGGCCCCGGCGTGGATGAGGCACACACTCCCTTCGGCAAGCGGGAAGGTGTCTGTGGCCAGATAATGCGCGGTGATGCCCTGGAGGAGGAGGGCGGCGGCGATGTCGAGGTCGACACCGTCCGGAACCGGGATGGCCTGTTCGAGCGGGATCAGATGACGACTGCTGTAGCTCCCCATCACATTGGTCCAGGACACTCGGTCACCGGAGGCGAAGCCCTCGACACCGGGCGCGGTTTCGATGACGGTGCCCGCGCCCTCGAGACCAGGTGTTATCGGGTACTCCATGGCATAGACCCCCTCGCGGTGATAGATGTCGACGTAATTGACACCGGCGGCGGCCACCTCGACCAGGAGCGTCCCCGGGGTCACCACCGGGTCGTCTCGTTCCTCGACGATCAATTGCTCGGGCCCTCCCGGGCCGGGGATCGATATGGCTCTCATGGTTTGCTCACCTCCCAGCCTCGAGCCCGAAGCTCGTCGACGAGGGCCTGGTCTGACAGGTATGAGAGGTCGACTCCGGTCCTCTCGATTCCCAGATGTCTCTCGATGGGGTCACGAAGGGTGCGGGCCCATGCCCTTCCTTTCGCCTCGGCCTCGAGACTAAGGGTGGCATCGCCGTTGACGGTGTAGACCCTGGCCGTGATCTGGGGATTGCCCCGCGACCCCCGCTCACCGTAGACCAGGAGTGTGGCGCCAATCGGGAGGTCTTGGATCCCTCCGACCTCTACGAATGGACCTTGGTACGCCCAACCCGAGGTCTTGGCGGTGTCGACCGAATCGACCAGCTTGGCCCAGTTCTTGTGTCGCTCGTCGCCGGCGTACGGGACCTCGACCGCCACCAGGAGGATCTCGCTCACAGGCCGAGAGTAAGACAATTCGATCACGCGCGGTGTCCCAGCCTTTACGCTCCACCCATGGCCAAGCTCCGAATGTTCGCCAACCTCCGCGAGATCGCAGGCACGGGGCGCGCCGAGTTTCCTGGGGAAACGGTGGCCGGTGTGATCGATGCCGCCTCTGAGACATTCGGGCCCGAATTCGCCCGCGGGATCGAGACTTCCCGTGTCTGGCTGAATGGCGAGGAAGCCCATCCGGGCGATCTGGTCGGCGACGGCGACGAGGTCATCCTGCTCCCGCCGGTTTCGGGTGGCAGCCAACCCGCCGCAATCTCCTCCCTCGATCTCCTGGCCTTCCTCCCGCTGGCCGTGGCCGTGGTGGCGATCGTCGCCAACATGCAGGGCCCGGAGGTCTGGGCGGCGGCAATGGTCGCCGTCGCCTCCGCCTGGGCGCTCGATCTCGGCACATCGATTGCGGCGCGGGGTCATCTGTTCGCCTCGTTGGCCGTGGCCACTTCGGCGGCGGCGGGAGCGCTGGCGGCTCATGTCCTCGGCGGCGCCGGCTATGGCCTCACCGTTGCCCTGGCAGTGGCGATCTGCCTGGGTTGGGCGATTGGCTTCAATCAATACCGTCAAGTCGAGGCGTTCGCACCCACATGTCTCGCCGGTCTCCTCGCCGGGTTGGCGGTGGCCTCGATGGTCCTCGCCCACTCCTCTCTCTCACCCGACCCGCGGGCGGTGGACGTGTTCCTGGTGGCGGTCATCGCCGGCGTGGCTCTTGGTGGCGTGGTGGCGCGGATGCCGGCGGTGCCCTTTCTCGACTCCTACTCGACCACCGCGATAGTCGCTGTTCTGGCTTCGATCGCCGCCGCGGCCCTATGGGACGCCGATGTGATCGGCTACCTGTTGATCGGTCTCGGAGTCGCCGTCTCCTTGGTTGCCGGCAACGGCCTGGCATCGATGCTCCGTACTGGGAGGGTGCGTCTTGCGGAGCGCCCCCCCGGTTTGGCCCCCTCTCTCGACGGGGTGATCCTGGCGGCCGCGATCTACTTCCCGCTGATTCGAGTGATCCTGTAGGTCTGCGCCCATCCACCACCGAAACCGGTGCTGACTACTCCACGTGGCCGTTCCGGGTTAGGATCGTCGCCGCATGGCTGTCGCAAGGGCGCATCGCCGCGCTGGAATCCTTCTCATCACGGTGATGGCCGTTTCCGCCATCCCGACACCGTCCCTGGCGGTCACGCGGGCTCAGGTCAACGCCGCCTGCGAGGACTCCAAGGAGCAATACGACGAGTATCAGGCGGCCCAGCGCAGGTTCGAGGAGGCCGCCCTGGCCTACGAGCAGGTCCTCAACGACGTCGATCGTCTGGAACGGCAGCAGACCAGGATCCAGGGATCGGTGGACAGCAACGCCGATGAGCTACTGGTGATCGAGGACCAGATCGAGGAACGTGCGGTCCAGCTCTACATGCAGGGAGGGCTCTCCAGTCCGGGGATCATCTTCAGTGCCTCGTCGGTCGATCGATTCCTGACCACCACCGAGTTCCTCAGCTCTGCCGCCCTTGGCGGCCAGGCTTCGATCGACGAGCTGTTCGCGGCCCGAGGCGAGCTGGAGAGGTTCCAGGTGGATCTCGATGGCGTCCACCAAGAGCTCGAGGTCAAGGAAGAAGAGGCCAACGACCTGGTGACCAGGCAGACGGAGGCCATGGAGGCGGAGCAGGCCTCCTATGCCAGGCTCAGCAGCCGGTGCCAGGAGCTCAACGCCAAGTATGAGGCGGAACAAGCGGCGGCCGCCGCCGCCGCCAGGCAACGGGCCGCCGGGTCGGTCCAGGTGGGGTCCTTCATCTGCCCCTTCACCCCGGGCCGCACCTCGTTCATCAACTCATGGGGCTTTCCCCGGTCTGGCGGCCGACGTCACAAGGGGACCGACCTGTTCGCCGCATGGAACGAGCCGATGTACGCAGTCGCCTCCGGGGTGGTGCACATCGGCAACTCAGGTCTTGGAGGGAAGACGATCTGGCTGACCGGGGGCAATGGCGTTGCCTTCTACTACGCCCACCTCTCGGACTGGAATGTCTCCAGCGGCCAACGCGTCAACCAGGGTCAGACCATTGGGTTCAACGGGGACAGCGGGAACGCCAGCGGCGGGGCTCCACACCTCCACTTCGAGATCCACCCCGGTGGGCGGGGCAGCCCGGCGGTGAACCCTTATCCTACTCTCGTCCTCTACTGCCGGTAACCTGGCATCGTGACCGACCGGCGGCGTCGCATCGATCTGGTTCTCGAGCCCGAGTATCTCGAAAACCTCCAGTCCGTCGACCTCGACGAGTTGAAACGGCGTCGTGACACCGCCGAGGACGTCGAGGCCCAGGTCTCCTACTACCGGCGACTGCTCCATGGCCGCATGGACCTGTTGAACTTCGAGATGCGGAGACGGCGAGGCGAGGAGCAGAGAACCCTCATAGAGGCGCTTCCCGAGATCCTCGCCAATGAGATGATCATGGGTGGCGAGCCCAGCCCTCGCTACATCGAGACCATGCCACCCCTGCCCTCGACCACCGGGAGACGTCTCATCGACAAGATCATGGACGACGGGGTGCTCACCCAGCTCCCCGATCTGACCGACGACGAGGTCTCGGAGGCAATCGACCGTCTCAGCGAGATCGAGAGCCATCTCTCCAACCAGCGAAAGCAACTCCACACCGTCATCGACGCGATTCAGCAGGAGATCGTCTCCAGATACCGCAGCCAGCAGGGCGAGGCCGCGGTCTCGAACTGAGCCGCATGCTGGCGGCGAGTGTCCGATCGGGCTTGACCGAGACCTATCACCACGGAGTGGTGGCGGTGTGCCGCCCCGACGGGTCGGTGGTTGCCAGATCCGGCGATATCGATCAGCCTTACTTCCTGAGGTCGTCGGCCAAGCCGTTCCAGGCTCTCGCCTCGGTGGAGTCGGGAGCTGCCCTGGCGCCGGTGGAGCTGGCGCTGGCATGTGCCTCACACCGCGGCCACCCCGTCCAGGTCGCCATCGTCGAGTCGATGCTGGCTGCCGGCGGGTTGGGAGAGGAGGATCTTCGATGCCCGGAGGACTTCCCCTTGGCCGCTCGAGCCCAACGGCGGCTGCTCCGGGCCGGTCACGGCCGACCCCGGAGGGTCTGGCACAACTGCTCGGGGAAGCATGCCGGCTTTCTTCGGGCCTGTGTCTCCAACGGATGGCCGACCGCCGGGTATCTCCAGCCCGACCATCCCCTCCAGAGACGGATCTTCAATCTGGTCTCCGAACTGGGCCGACACCCTGTGGAGCCGGTTGGTGTCGACGGATGCGGGGCCCCGGTGCTCCGGACTACCGCAAAGGCAATGGCCACGCTCTTCGCCAGCCTGGCGGTCGAGCCGGCGCTCGGCGAGATCTTCTCGGTGATGCGGCGCTACCCGGCCCTGGTCTCGGGCAACGGCGAGGGTGACAGCGCAATCGCCACCGCCATTCATGGTGCCGCCAAAGGCGGGGCACAGGGATGCATCGGAGTCGCCCTTCCGTTCGGGCTCGGTGTTGCGGTCAAGTCATGGGACGGCTCCCACGATGTGGCCGTGGTGGGGGCGGTCGCCGCCATCGAGGCATTAGGCGCCCTGAGCGATACCGGCGTCAGCCGGCTGGCACCGGTTGGGCGCCCGGTGGTGCAAGGAGGTGGCATTGCGGTGGGGAGCCTCGAGCCCCGACTCGATCTGACCTTCTCATGAGAGAGGTGCTTGAGGAGAGGATCCGCCGCTGGTTGGGCGACCCGGAATCAAGTGTCGAGTACGCCGAGGAAGTCGAGGGCCGCTGGGCGGTGAGGATGCGTCAGGAGACGAGGGAGGCCACCACGGTCTGGTTCGAGGTCGGGGAGCGAAGCATCGGGTACGAGGCCTACCTGATGCCCGGACCCGAGGAGCCGGCCGGCGTCCACCGTCTCGCCCTGGTGAGGAACATGAGGGCATGGCGGGTCTTCTTCGCCGTCGACGCCGAGGGTGCCGTCGTCCTTCGGGGGCGTCTTCCGGCCGACCGGGTGACCCTCGAGGAGCTCGACCTGGTGCTTGGCGAGATGTACGAGACCATCGAGGTCTCGTTCCGCCCAATGCTCCAGATCGCGAAAAATGGGGCTAGAAAGTTGTGAACACACCGTTGTGGACAAAGCCTGTGGACAACCCGGTTTCCTGTTGGTAACTGGTCACGACGAGAACCCATCTGTCCGATCGACGAGTGATTGGGTTGTGTAGCGACCGAATACATTGATGACCCAGTGATTGAACCCGGATTGGGTTTGTCGTAGATTCGCCAAGGCAAGCGCCCTAGAGGCAATTCGGAGAAGCGTCCGTTCGGGGAAGTGCGGAGGAGGCTCCGGAGGGTCACTGGGGCGCTTTGCTATGTCCGGGTGCGGGCAGGCGCGAAGTGGGTCGCCGTCGGACTTAGCCCGTAGTCCGTCCGAGGCCCTCGTCGTGGGTGCGGCAGCTGCGACCGACCGGCGTCTGTTCGCCTGGCCGATCAGCCAGGGATGCTGAGGCTGGAGGGTGATCCCCTTCTCGCGATCAGATCGGATCGGGAGGAGGCAGGCAGGCGAAGTCGGTCGCTTCGGCCTGGCCTTGGCCGGTCCGAGGCCCTCGAGGTGGGTGCGGCAGCTGCGACCGACCGGCGTCTGTTCGCTTGGCCGATCAGCCAGGGATGCTGAGGCTGAAGGGTGATCCCCTTCTCGCGATCAGATCGGATCAGGAGGAGGCAGGCAGGCGAAGTCGGTCGCCGATCTAGTCGTGGCACATCCACCACCACCTGGTGACGGTCAGGCATGACTCGCCGGGTGTGACCGGCTTGTCGGGCCCAACGATCAGGGTGGTGGTAGTGGTGGGGGGAAGAGTGGTGGTGGTGGTCGGCTCGGGAGCTGTCGTCGAAGTTTGCGGTTGGGTGGTAGGGGTGCCGCCCCCGCCCTCTGAACCACCGCCCTTCGCCATGAAGACCACGGTGACGTAGATGCTGTCGCCTGTGTGGACGCTTCCGATCCCGACGTAGTTGTAGTCGGGGTCCAGGATGTTCGCCCGGTGACCCGATGAGTTCATGAAGGCGTCATGGATTGCCTGGACGGTTCCTCCGAGGCCGACGTTCTCGCCGATCTTGGACCAACCGGTGCCGCCCGCATTCTTGAGCTGGTCACTGGTCGAGTGGCAGATGCTCTTTCCGTCGGGGCAGCCCCCATCGGCCATGAACTGACTGTGGGTCCGGGCCCAGCTGCGGAGATCGCCATCGACGCTGAGGGGGGCGAGCCCGGCGGCCGACCTCTCGGCGTTGAGCTTCGAGAGGAAGTCAGACTCGGACGAGGCATCGGCACCGGCCGTGGTGTCGAGACCTACGAGCGTCATTGAGACGAGCAGAGCGATGGTCAGCCATCGCCATTTCCCCAGCATCCGGTCTTATCGGCGCCATCCCCGGAATCCTTGAGTTGTGGGGACGCTCCTAGGCGAGACGGCCCAGGGAAAGTCGCTCGCTTTGTCTCACACCCCGAACATCACCTCGCGAAGGTTGAGCATCTGGATCTCGAAGGTGGTGGGGTTGAGCCGCATCGAGCCAAGCCTGAGCCCGGTCATTCCCTCCCCGACATTGGTCATCACCCGCAGGGTGTCGTCCTCGTGGTTGAGCACCCCGAGGCCGAGACAGCCACCACCGCTGCTCTGGACCCCGACCAGCACACCGTCGAGGCGATCGAGATGGAGACCAACCGGCAGGGTCGGGGCGAAGACGGTGGGCCTCACCTTCCAGCGGTCGAGCGGGGCCCGCAATGCCATGGCGAAACCTTCTGCTCGCTTCCGCGCCCGGGCGTCGGGTGACATGGGGAGGATGGCGGGGTCGGTTGACGCCGTGATGACCTCGACGCCGAGAAACCTTCTGAGCATCCCCACCACCGGCTCCATCTCCTCACCGCGCTGCAGGGCGACGATCCTCTCGGGGCGGCATAGCTCGGTCTTGTGGTACTTGAGAGTCTCGCCGGCCACCCCGGAGGCGAGGGCGGTGGTGTCGATGATCACCACGTCCCCCAGCTCTCTCGCCCGCTGCACCATCACCGTGGTGGCGATCACCTGCTGGAGGACCAGCCGGGAAGGGATGATGGTCCCGACGAAGTGGAGCCCGTCGGGCTCGTCGAGGCGGTCGAGGTCGGACGGGCTGCGGAAGACCTTCAGCGAAACGCAGGCGGGGGGCCCCACAGTCGAGTTGCCGAGGTCGGCATCGACCAGGACCGGTCGCCTCCCCGAAGCCAGGGCCAGCCTGACCGCCTCGAGGGCGAGGGTGGTCTTGCCGGTGTCCAGGCCGCCGATCAGCATCGAGATCCCGGTGCCGGCCACCAGCCGGGCCATCCCCTCGTAGCTCTGATCGGCCATCCCGGGAATATAGGAGTCGGGGCGCCGTGCGAACCAGGTCGAGTCGTCGTCTAGCGTCGCCCGCAATGACACTGCCGATCAGCTTCCTCTCCGACTTCGGCCATGAGGACGAGTTCGTCGGGGTGGTCCACGGGGTCCTGGCCAAGCTGGCCCCGGAGTCTCGAGTCATCGACATCGGCCATGCCATCTACCCGGGGAACGTCAAGGCCGGCGCCCTGACCCTGGTTCGGGCAATCCAATACCTCCCCGAGGGAGTGTGTCTCGCCGTGATCGATCCCGGAGTCGGGTCCTCACGCCGCGCCCTGGCCGCGGTTACCGATTGGGGTTTCTTTGTCGGCCCTGACAACGGGCTCCTCTCGCCGGCAGTGGCCATGATCGGCGGGGCCAGCCAGATCGTCTCCATCGAGAACCCGGAGGCGATGATCCCATCACCCGGGGAGACGTTTCATGGTCGCGATATCTTCGCCCCGGCGGCGGCGCTCCTGGCGTCGGGGGAAGCCGCCCTCGATGATCTCGGCCCGGTCGTCTCCGGTGATGAGGTGATGCCGCTCCTCCTCCCCCTCACTCAGGTGGACGACGGACGGGTGATCGGCGAGGCGTGGTGGGTCGACCGGTTCGGGAATGCACAGACCAATATCTCGCCGGATGACATGATGGCCATCGGGCTCGAGCCAGGCCAGGTGGTGACCACCCGGGTGGGGGCAGCGGTCCACAACATCCCATGGGTCAGGGCCTATTCGGAGGTGGCGGAGGGCGAAGGCCTGATCCATGTCGATTCGGCGGGGCTGATCGCCATCGCGGTCAGGTCGGGGAGAGCCGACGAGACCTTCAGTCTCTTCGAGGGGGTGGCGGTCACCCTGGCGGGGAGAAGATGAGCCAGAGTTGGATGATCCCGGTGATGGCTATCAAGGCGAGGAGGATCACCAGGACGATGGCGGTGGCAGGACGCACGGACCGGGGAGGGTACAAACTTGTCGAGGCCCCCGCGAACGGGG
>JBBDML010000004.1:0-61147 GCA_040878345.1 Acidimicrobiia bacterium
GAGACGATGGGACTCGAACCCACGACCCCCGGCTTGCAAAGCCGGTGCTCTTCCAGACTGAGCTACGTCCCCGCGGTTTCTCAACTACAGCAGGCGATATTGCGTATGGCGGAGCCGGTGCTGTCGAGCACAGGCTTGAAGACTGCAGCTGCCGGAACCCTCTGTCGAAGACCTAGTTTACAGAGCCCTCGATTGTCCGAGCGCACGACCGCCTTCCTGAAAAAGCACGAGGTGCGCTCAAGATTCGGTGAGGAGTAGGTGAAAGTGGAGGCCGTCATGTTTGGCATCTCCGAAACGCACAAGCCGGCACGGGCCGGACGAGGCGGCACGTATGTCACCCGCGAAACCACTGGCTCGGGGCCTTGTCAGTCGGCGTACGTTTCCGCGTGTGTAAACGGCGCCGCGGAGCGTCCAACAGCAGGCACGACGCGCACGAAGGAGAGCGACATGAAGTACGCGGATGCAGGTGGTGTACAGATCGCCTACGACGACCGGGGACCCCGCGCCGATACCGCCGTGTTATGCCTGCCCGGGTGGGTCCTCAACCGGGGATTCTTCGCCCCGGTTGCCGAGCGGCTGGGCGCTCGACACAGGGTGATCACGCTGGACTGGCGCGGGCACGGTGACTCCGGTCGACCACCCAAGGACTTCGGCCATCAGGAATTGGCCGATGATGCGATGGCCGTCATCGAGGCGAGCGGCGTCGGCCGCATTGTGCCCGTGTCTCAGGCGCACGGCGGCTGGGTGGCGGTCGAGCTCCGCCGCCGGCTCGGTGACCGGGTGGAGAAGATCGTCGCGTCAAGCTGGCTCGTCCTCGATCCGCCGCCGCCGTTTGTGGCCGCGCTGGAGGCGGCTCAGGATCCGGAGCGGTGGCGTCAGGCTCGCGAGCAGCTCTTCTCGATGTGGTTGACGGGTGCTCCGCAAGGCGTCATCGAAGATGTGCGCCGGGAGATGGGCGCCTACGACTTCGACATATGGTCGCGGGCGGGGCGCGCGATCATGGCTGACTACGCGCGGCACGGAAACCCCCTGCGCGCGCTGGCGGAGATCGATCCGAAGCCGAACATCTTGCATTTGTTCTCGCAGCCCCGCGCACCCGAGTTCCTGGCCGCGCAGGAGACGTTCTCGGCCGCGAACCCATGGTTCTCGGTCAAGCGGCTCGATGGGGTGAGCCACTTCCCGCCGCTCGAGATCCCGGACGTGACGGCGGCCGAGATCGACCGCTTCATCGGGTAGAGGCAACCCACTGGCTCGGCGTAGCCTCCGGTCATGCGCGTCGGGGTGTTGATCCTGCCCGAGCCTCCCTGGGCGGCCGCCGTCAAGAAGTGGCGGCTCGCCGAAGAGCTGGGGTTCGACCACGCGTGGACCTACGACCACATCGCCTGGGGTGAACTGCGCGACTCACCTTGGTTGGCATCCGTGCCGACGTTGGCAGCAGCGGCTGCCGCGACGACGGCCATCCGAGTTGGGACCCTGGTCGCCTCCCCGAACTTCCGGCATCCGGTGCCCTTCGCCCGTGAGCTCATCAGCCTCGATGACATTTCCGGTGGGCGACTCACCCTCGGCGTCGGATCGGGCGGTCAGGGCTGGGATTCGACGATCCTCGGCCAGCAGCCCTGGAGCCTCGCCGAACGCCACGATCGGTTCGCGGAGTTCGTGGACCTGCTCGACATCCTATTGCGACAGCCCGAGACCTCCTTCAGCGGGCGGTACTGGAACGCGCATGAGGCACGAACCTACCCGGGCTGCGTGCAGGAGCCACGAATCCCGTTCGCGATCGCGGCCACGGGCCCCCGATCCATGCGGGTGGCCGCCACCCACGCCTCTGTCTGGGTGACGAACGGAGACCGCTCGCACCGCAGTACCCCGCTCGGTCCGGAGGAGGGAGCCGCGGTCGTCGCCCGACAGCTCGCCCTATTCGAGGAGATCTGCCGGGCCCAAGGTCGCGACCCCGCATCGATCGGACGATTGGTGCTCACTGGGCCTCGGCTCGACGCTGGCTTGCAAAGCCCGAACGCGTTCATCGAGGTCAAGGAGGCCTACGCCGCAGTCGGCGTGACCGATCTCGTCGTTCACTGGCCCCGCCTCACCGAGCCCTACGCCGGAGACGAGTCCATCCTCGAGCTCATCGTGGATTGAAGGTCGAGCCCGGGCTCACCCTGGCCGGTTCAGCATCCCTCCGACGTCCCTACGAACGGCGGCGACGTCTCCGCAGCAAGACAACACCTATCACCGGTCCGGCCACCAGCAGACCCACCGTTACGATGCCTGCCAGGGTGCTCTGTCGGAACACGTCGGAGCTGTGCGACCACCTCACGGTCGGGCTGGTTGGTAGTGAAGACCACATTGCCACTCTGGACATAGGTGGCGACATCGGTCATCCCCAAACCCTCCAGCAGCTCTCGCAGGTCTGACATCGAGACCTGGCGACCCGCCCCCAGGTTGACCGCCCTGAGCAGGGCGACGTAGCGGTTCGATGCCTTCTTGGTCAAGACCCGGTCAGCCTCGCCATCACCTGGTCGGCGGTGACGATCTCGGCGAACTCGCCACCGAGGTTGGCCAGGGTCATGGCGTGGACCTGGTCGGCGTCGAAATGCTCACCGTCGGCCCCCTTCTGGTCGTAGGCCCAGGTGGCGTCACGTACCAGCTTGGCGTCGAAACCCAGGTTTCCCGCCATCCTGGTGCTGGTCTCGACACAGTGATTGGTGGTGGCGCCCACGATGACCACGGTCTCGATGCCCCCCCGGCGCAAACGCTCCTCGAGATCGGTCCCGATGAACGACGAGTTCACGTGCTTGATCACCACCGGTTCGCCCTCGACCTCCCTCGCCCCGTCCATCACCTCATGACCGGGGCGGTCGGCTCGGAACCTCGACTCCGGGTCGAGCGATGCATGACGGATGTGGATCACAGGAGCCTGCTTGGCCCGGAAGTCGGCCAGCAACTCGGCGATGCGCTCGATGGCACCAGGGTTGTTGCGACGGTCGCCGGCGGCATCCCTCTCCTCGAAGGCCTTCTGGACGTCCACCACCACCAGGGCCGTGCTTTCCGGGTTCAGGAGTGTCATGATCGAGATCATTTTGGTCGGTTCGCCACTCGCCGGCATCCTGCTTTACCGTCGGGGCCATGACAAAGAGAGAAGAGGTCTTCGACTCCCCCACTGGATGGGTGGCGGATCACATCCGGGACTACGTCGAGACCGGTGGGAGGAAGGGTCATGTGTGGAGAGGAGTGCCCACCCTCCTTCTGACCACCAGGGGTCGGAAGACCGGCAAGCTGCGACGCTCGGCCCTGATCTATGGAAGGTCGAGTGACGCCTTCGTGCTGGTCGCCTCCAAAGGCGGGGCGAGGCATCATCCCCTTTGGTATCTCAACCTCGAGGCCAACCCTGACGTCGAGATCCAAGTCGGTCCCGACGTCATCAAAGGTCGAGCCCGCGAGGCCACCGACGCCGAGAGGCCGGAGATGTGGAGGACGATGACTGGACTCTGGCCCGCCTATGACGACTACCAGACCAAGACTTCCCGCCGGATCCCGGTGGTCGTCATCGAGCCCGACTGAACCGGCGCGGCGGGTTGGTTCGTCCTCGTCGCCATCGGTAAACTGCCAGCTCTCGTCGTCGACACGACGCCGGGGCCCATAGCTCAGCCCGGTTAGAGCGCATCCCTGATAAGGATGAGGTCCGTGGTTCAAGTCCACGTGGGCCCACCACAGAACCCCCAGCGTGCTGGGGGTTCTTCTTGGTCGGGCTGGGGAGTCGAACCATGCTGGTGTCCACGCGAGTCCACACAGAGTCCACACGACAAGCTTGCAAGAGTGTCGGGAGGCCACACCTCGCACTTGACGCAAGGATTCTCATGGTGTTGCGGGGAGACGCGACTCTTCGCCGCTTTGCATGAGCTCATTGGGTTGTTCGATGTGCCCCAGGGGCTCCAAACGCTCTGGAGCGCGGCGCCACTGGGGCAGGGCCTAACTAGAGCTTGGATCGGCCGATGCGCTCCGAGAAGTCAGCCAGGTGGGAAATGCTGGCGACACTTCCCCCGAGCGATCAGGATTCA
Source organism: Acidimicrobiia bacterium (assembly GCA_040878345.1). Classification (GTDB taxonomy): domain Bacteria; phylum Actinomycetota; class Acidimicrobiia; order Spongiisociales; family ZC4RG35; genus ZC4RG35. The sequence goes on from JBBDML010000004.1 coordinate 4,059, forward strand.
TCCGGTGGAGCGTATTAGAAACTGGAAACAGCGATTCCCCCGAGTCGAGTTCAGGCCTGGGGCGGCTGCTCTTCTTGCGACGTTTGTGGTGGCAACCGCGCTGGCTTTATTCGACATCAGTCTTGAGGCATGGGTTGCGTACGCGTCTGCGGGTGTCACAGCCTTCGGCGCGGGCTGGCTGCTGCTGAAGGTAGATGGATACAGACTGCACGATCTACCTCGCGTCGTCCGGCTCCCGGTCCAAGTGATTGGCCTTGGTTCGCTCTGGCTCCTCGCCAGTCACATCTACGAGATCTATTTGAGATCTGGTTTCGACGCCGCCTATCACACATTCGTGATTACGTTCGCCATCCCTTACGCCCAAGGTTTGTTCATCGGCTTCTTGTACTACTCGGGCGTCCTTCTTCTACGTCGTTCGCCAAGCCAGGCGGCTGAGAGTGATTGATTCACTCCTCTATGTCTTCCGCTCGCGGTCAATGTGACGAGGGACACTTACCGAAGCCGTTCAGAGCGACAGAAAGGAGTGGTCAGATTGTTCCTCCCTCGGAAAGCCAGCAGGTTCGATTCGCACCACCTGACCTTGTCAATCGCAGAGGGACCCATCCCTACTACAGGTCCAGTGGGCCCACAACCCGAATCCTCAGCGTGCTGGGGTCTTGGCTATCGGTTCGGGAGGTCGACCACCTTGGAGTCCACGCGAGCCCACAACGACTCCACATCTGAGGAGCGCCAGGTCTCATCGAGACGGTCGGCGGCAGCCTCGTCGAGCCCATCGAAGAGGTGGCCGTAGGTGTCGAGCGTGGTCTTGATCGAGGCGTGACCGAGCCTCGCCTGGATGACTTTCGGGTGCTCGCTCTGAGCGATGAGGAGCGCTGCGTGGCTATGGCGAAGATCGTGAAAAGTACACGGCTCGCCCACCGAGGCCGCCACCGCTGGCAGCCAGATGCGGCGACGGAAGTTGGTCCGTCGGATGGGCCCACCGCCTTGTGCTGTGAAGATCAGACCCGAACTGTCGGGATACCTTGCGAGATGTAGAGCAAGTTCCTCAACGAGGAAACCCGGCACCGACACCGTGCGGCGCGAGGCCTCGGACTTCGGAGACTTGAAGATGAACTGGCTGCGCACCTCGGCCAAGCTCTCCTCGACCCGGATCGTCCTACGCAGCGCGTCTAATCGATCGACCCGCAGCGCGCATAGCTCCCCAAAACGGAGACCGGAGTAGGCAGCGGTGAGCACCATGACCCGGTACCGCTCATCGATGGCTTCTGCCAGGAGCTTGACCTCCTCGGGCTCGAGGAAGCGCATCTCAGGTGTCTCGATCTGCGGCAGCTCGACCTTCCTGCAGGGTGACAGTGGGATCAGCCCGTTCTCCACGGCCGCTGCCATCGCCGCCGCGAACAACTGATAAGCCTTGCGCGTCGTAGCTGGCGCCAGACCCTCATCCTTGAGCGAAGCCACCCACTGGCCTACATGGATCGGCTGGATCTGCCCAATGGGTATTGCACCAAGAGCGGGAACCACGTGATTGCGAGTCGAAGCCTCGTCGCGCAGTCGCGTTGCAAGACTGAGGTTGCTCCTGGTGGCCTGCCACTCGGCGACCCAGTCCGCAACCCTGGTACGGCCGAGCCGCGGGTCGGCGTAGCGACCTCTCAGCTTGTCCGACTCGAGACTGACCAGATAGCGCTCGGCATCGGTCTTGCGAGAGAAGTTCTTGGCTCTTTGGACGCCGGCTGGATCACGCCATCGAGCCTGCCACCCCGTGCGTCCTGATCGGTACCTCACCTTGCGAACCGAACTCATCGGTCACCTCCTTGGCTCTCCCTGGCGAACCTACAGGGGCGCTGTGACGATCGACAGGGCTACTCTCCGGCACCCATACGGTCGGCGAGCCACGCCTCCACGTCGCACCAACGGAAACGCACATGGCGGCCTACCCGGAAGCCTGGGGGACCCTCCCTGTGGTATCGCCACGCGTAGATCGTCTTGACCGGGACATCGAGAAAGTCGGCCAGCTCCTGGATTGACATCAGCCGCTCGTCTCGGCGAGTCACCCTCCGGTTCTCGCCGAATGGCAACGAGGGCTGCGCAGCGGACGCCATAGCCCTAACCACCATAGCAGGGTGTTGCTAGCTATACAATCGCTAACTAACTCTCTAGAGGCAGGTGGCAGTTCTTGTACTTCTTCCCCGACTCGCACCAGCACTGCTCGTTCCGACCGAGCTTCCGACGGGGCCTGGCTGGTGGCCCCGGATTGGCGACCTGCACTAGCTGCTGGGCGAGGTTGTGCTCGAGCACCGCAACGTTTCGTTCTCTCGCCGCCACTTCACGATCCCGTAGTTCGAGGTCGGCCTTGAAGAGGACGAGTACACGGTCCCGCTGCTTCAACTCCTTCTCCAGCTCCTGGAGCTCTCGGGCCCGGGCTTCGAGTTCGGCCTCCCGGGCATTGAGCCGATCGGAGAGCGCCTCGACGTCCTCGTCGACGATCGAAGCCAACTCATGGTGAAGGAGAATCGCCAACCCATGGCCCATCGGGACACCGACCGAATCGCAGTAACGTTTCCACACCGCCCGCACCGCAGGAGACGCCGGTACCTTGACCAACCACTCGCCCTTTTCCTGGTCGAGTTCGGAGCGCAGCTTGGTATCGATCCGTGAGAGGACCCGCCGGTTCAGGCCTACGTTGTCAGAGGGCGTCATCCTCTGCACACAGTTGCATCATCTGAGATGCGAGTTTACTGGTTTACCGCAACGCCTCGTGTTGCAACTGTGTGCGGTCAGATACGCAACCAAATGGGGAGACTGTTTACTGTGATGAAAGCCACCGTACACCCGAGCGGGAACGGCTCAGGAATGGCCCCAGCGTCGCCGGTCGGAGGCGACTCGACCGGGAGTCAGCCCTTTGGCGGGTTTGGGTCGTTCCCGTAGCTGTTGCGGCCTTGAATCTTGCCATCCCGGCCTTGCCAGATCAGTTCGACTTCTTCCCGGCGGGCCGTCTGGCGGCCAGCGTCGAGGGCGTCCCCCTGCGTCTCATGTCGACTTGAGGCCCGCTCGGATCCTTCTCGGCGGACAACCCATTCGTCACCATCCCGTGTCACCCATACGTTCGACTTGGACATCGTGACCTCCTGAACTTGAACTTGCTTCTAGGCAGCGGTGCGGTACCGCTTCCAAGGCACAGCTCGCAACGGCACCTTGGACATGAATCGAACAATGTCCGGCCGGCCGTAATAGCGCGCTCGGCCGCCGGATGGTTGGGCCATGAGGATGGTGGGAATCCCACCAAAGACCCCAGAAGCCTGAGCTACTAGACGGTCTCGACCTGTGGGGTTGTTGAGGGCACTGGGCTTGACGACCACGACCCCAAAAGTGACGCCTTGTTCCTTGATGATGGCTCCGTCGAAGGTCACCGTTTACCTCGCTTCGGAGCGCGCTGGGAAAGGGCGGACCCGGCAGCGGTTTTCGACGCCCGACCAGTACTGCGGCTTCGTAACACTTTGGAGGCCGCCTTGGCCGCCCGGGCGCTTGTTCTTCTCTGCCTTGTCATCAGGGTCGTCCTCTCTTGTTTGCTCGTCCGAGCACCTGCTCGTTGTCAGGTTGTTACTTCTGGGTCCTCTTAGTCGCCTGGCTTGCGGAATCCCGCGCCGATCGAACCGATGCTTTCCGCAGGACCTGAGCCCGTTGCTGCACCGACGTCCGGGCTCGCAGCTTCTTTACAGCCGGGGCGCCTAGCGATGAACGATCGATCGTCGTGATGATGGCTTCTCTCCTCGTCATGCGCCCATCCTTCCTCTGAGCTTCTTGCGTGCGCGATAGATCCGCGACTCGACCGCGTCGTACTCGAGACCGAGAGTCTCAGCGATCTCGTCGATACCAAAGCCTTCGGCCCGCAACAACAGGATGGCCCGATTGGTCTCGTCGCCGACAGGCTCCAGAATCGAGGCGATCTTCCGTCTCGACTGGTCGGCTTCGACGACCATGCCAGCCGGATCGCTCCCAGCGAGCCTTCGGATAGCCGGATGCTCCATGTCGCCGTCCTCGCCGTAGATTGGCTCGTTGCGGCGCGTTCTGAAGTAGTCGCTACGCCAGGACCTGTATAGGTTCGGGAACTGGAACATCAGGCAATTGCCAATGAAGAATGTCGTGAGCGAAGCGCCCCTGGACGGGTCCCAGTAGCCCTTCTTGAGCACCTTGTCACGGAAGTGGACGATGGCGTTCGCCACGGTGTCCTCCGCGAGCGCGATTGCCTCCCCACGGGGGATCCCACCCGGTGGTGGCTCTGACACCTCTCGCCCCTTCTCACGAAGTCTCACAAACACTTGCCCTGTTACAACCCATGCCCGCATCACGGTGAAGCCGTATTCCACGAGTGCCCGTGACACCTCCTGCCACGCGCGACCGGCGAAACCCTCCACTGAGAGACGCATCATGAGTTGGGTGTCGGCTTCGAGACGAGCGAGTCGAAGCGCCTGGCTGGTGGTTCGGAACTGATCGAGATCACCAGCCGAGACGACAGGTTGTAGTTCCCGGCGGCCGCCGGCTCTGGATCCATCAGCCTGTGCAGTGTCTCGATCGCGTTCCATTGTTCGTCGCCTGAAGGTGGCCCGTCAGCAACAGGCGCTCTGTAGCCGACGCCCACCTCATAAGTCGCGACCCCCCCATTTTCCCGCGCACTTGGGACAGAAACTGACAAAGGTCTCCGAGAGGGGAACTCAGAGGTGCGCTATTCGCTGCCGGCCGGGCCAGGATCCAAGGCTCAGTTGGTACCGTTTCCCCGGCAAATGAAGCAAAGATGGAGGACTCATGGATCTCCTAGTAGACGAGGCCCTGGTGGAAGCGGCGGTCCGACGAATCTCGGAGTTAACCGGCCGAGACGAAACCCAAGCTCGCGACCTCCTCGAAGCCCACTTGTACGGTGCCTTGGACCTCGCCATGGAAGAGGTTGCAGGGTCTGGCCCCATTGCCACCAACATGACGTCGGCGAAGGCCGACCATCTGAAATCGACCTGTCTCCGAGCCGGGCGCATTCTGACCGAAAGAGAGGCAGAAGTCGTTCTCCGCTCTCCTCCCAGCACAGCACGATCTGTTCTCACTCGCATGAAGGCGACGTACGAGGAGGCGCTCAGGGAGCAGTTCTTAGACCACATGCGAGTCGATGCAGTCGTGCGTCAAAAGGGAAATGACGATCAAGGGCTGCTCTGGGAAATCGAGTTCACAGAGACCGGGTCGTTTGAGCTCTGCCTATCAGAGATTCGAAGGATTGGCGTTCCTCGCGATTTAATCGAAACAGTGACGACCCGCAGGCGCATCACCATTCCTCAAGCCGTGAACGGAGTCAACCCTTTGGCGGAGCTCGGAATCGCGCCGTGATTTCCCTCGACGAGGTTGTCGTCGATATCCAGTCAGTCGCTTCGCTCATCGGACTAGAACTCGCGCTAGTGACCCTCTTCACATCAGAACTGGCCAGGCGCCTGGGTGAAGAACGGCGACGCGAGGGTGGGTCAAATCCGGATTCCGTCCGCCAAATCAAGCGGCTATCCGGAGGTCTGTTGGCGGTCACCGTCCTATCGATCAGTGCACTGGTGCCACTCTGGATCAAGGCAGTCAACCTGATCGCAGAAGGGAACACCGTGATCTGGCTGTTCTTACTCACAGCCCTGCTGTTGGTGCCCCTTGCCAGTTGGCAGCTTGCGCTTGTTACCTATCGACGCCAATAGATCGTCGCTCAACCGTCGAAGGGGAGAGCGCAGATGCCCACGCTGAACGGGCTGCTCATTCTGACGGATTCTCGCCTGGCTCGTACCGGTTGGTTAGCAGCCACTCGAAGATCTCGTGCCGGAGGAAGGTGAACTTGCGACCACCGGGTTTCCTGTGGGCTGGGATGACTCCTTCACGCACCCAGACACGGACAATCTGCTCATTGGTATTCAGGAGGTCGGCTAGCTGTCTGGTGTCCATCACGGCGGGCACCTCGGGATACCACCGGTCATAGTCGATGGTGCCGTTGGTCATTCCATGTCCCGCTCTGTCTCGTCCTCTGGGTCCAGATCGTCGAGTTGATCTCGATCGCCGACGCGCTGCATGGCAGCGATGACTTCATCTCGGAAGAACCGGAACTGCTGACCCCAGCGCATTGCGGGCAGCTTCTTTGCGTGCACTTTGTCCCGGACATCACCGATGGTGCAGTGCAGCATTTCAGCCACGTGTGCCGTCGTCAGGATCGGTGGGTAGAGGCGGCGAAGCTCCTCAGCGGGATCGTGCATGGGCGATCCTTATGCTAATCAACGTTGTGATGCTAGTAAATACCTACGTATCATGTGACCATCCAACGGTAGGACCTCAACCCTGATGACGGTGATATGTCGATCCTCTTAGACTTACGAAGCGCGGATTTTCAAGGCAGCGTCGACACGTGCCACGGCCTCGTCAATCGATTCGTGCTCCCAGATCCGGATGACGTGCCAGCCTTCTTCCTCCAGCGCCCGGGTATTCGAGAGGTCCCGAGACACATTGCGTTTCATCTTCTGCTGCCAGTACGCAGCGTTCTTGCCGCCGGGGACGTGGCCGTGTTCGGGACACTGATGCCAGAAACAGCCGTCAACGAAAACAGCCACACGGCTTCCGCGAAAGACAATATCGGGGCGAGGGATCCCATCGCCCGCGCCGATACGCAGATCCTTGCGAAACCGATAGCCGCGCCGGTGTAGCTGAGATCGGAGCTCCGTTTCAGGCTTGGTGTCCGCGCGCCGGTTTCCCTTCATCGACGCCGTGACTGCCTCTGAAGTGGGGTGAGGGTACTGGTCCGCGTCCTTGCTGGCTGATATCATTGTCACTTGATGTTTAGGAGTCATTCAAGCATAGTCACATCAGTCAGCGATAGCATCAGCACATGGCGGCGGAGAAGCCAGAGACCAGAGATAGAGACGTGCTTATGAGAACCGTCGTGCAACTCAAGAGTGCACAGCACGAGTGGCTGCGCCGGAAGTCGTTCTGGGAGCGGAGGTCGATGGCCGACATCATTCGCGAGCTCGTGGAGAAGCGGATGGAGGACGAGCCACAAGAGGAACCCCCTCGATGAGCACCGGGCTCGTGACCATAGACCTTTTTGCCGGCGCAGGAGGCCTGTCCCTCGGGCTGCGGCGAGCGGGGTTTGATGTCGTGCTTGCAGTTGAGCGGGACGCAGATAGCTGCAAGACCTTCCTGGGTCACCACCCCGGTGTTGACCTCCGCGACGGGGACATCGTAGAAGTCGACTTCGTTCCTTTTAGTGGACAGGTCGATGTCGTCGTCGGAGGTCCTCCGTGCCAGCCGTTCTCGACAGGCGGCAAGGGTCTCGCCAACGAGGACCCACGGGACGCTACCCCTGAATTCGCCCGAGCAATCAGGCAGGTGCGGCCCAGGGCGTTCCTCATGGAGAATGTGCCGGGCCTGGTTCACCGAAGCCACCGGACCTACTTTGACAAGCTCTCTGGAAGCCTGCAAGACCTAGGTTTTGAGCTGAATTGGCAAGTCCTCGACGCATCCGACTTCGGTGCACCACAAAAGAGGCGCCGCCTCTTCCTAGTTGGCATCCGGGAAAAGGCCTTCGTGTTTCCCTCACCGACCCACGCCTCATCTCCTCACCGAGGCAAGGTTCCAGCGAGCACAGTTGTGACCGCTGAGCGAATCATCGGGGAGCCCAACCCGTCGATTGTTACCTATGCCCGAGCCCCCGACCTTCGCCCCAGCCCTTACGATGGACACCTGTGGAACGGCGGGGGTAGGCCCATTGATCTGACGCGCCCCAGCCCCACGGTTCTGGCAGCTGCCGGGGGTAACAAGACGCACTGGATCGACACTGAACTGGTAGTACCTGCTTATCACCGTCACCTAGTGACCGGCGGCAAACCCCGTGAAGGCCGCGTACCGGGAGCACGTCGGCTCACGGTCGAGGAGAGCGCCCTGCTACAGACGTTCCCAAGCTCAGTCGTGTTCGAGGGCTCCCGCTCATCGCGATACACCCAAGTCGGCAACGCAGTGCCCCCTGTTGTGGCGGAGGTCCTTGGTGAAGCTCTTAGGGACCAGCTGTCACCGTAAGGCCAGCATCTCCAAGTCTGGCGATAAATGCCTCAACTCGGTTCTCGTCTGGCTGTTTCTCCACCAATAGCTGGTATAGCCTGTTTATCGCTTCACGTCTCGAGGGTCGATTGAGGCGAGAAACCAACGAACGCATCTCATGCCGAACGTCAAGCACAGAAACGTCCGTCTCTGAGGGAATAAGCTCGGTGAGATCCGCCTCATCTAGATCTGAGGCATTTCCGACAATGTGGACACGCGGGAGGTCTTCCCACCGCATCGCCTCGAGAGCCTGTGGCACCTTGGAGTCCCAGCGGTTCGCCGTCACCTCGAACGCTTCGAGGACGCTGCCACCCTCCATGATCTGTATGTCGCCCGCCACCCGTGCGCTGAAATCAGCGACGTTTATGCCCTTGGTCTCGACGCGCTGCTTCCCTCCCGTTTGCTGGAGCACAAAGGCATGCAAGAGCGCGGCCATGATGAACTGTTCATGGGTACCCGCCGAAGGTGTGTCCAGCATGGATCCGAGAACATTGGTCACCCGAGAGAACGTCAGGGTTGTCACGTCGATCTCGGGGAGAGGTGGTATCTGGCGGGCAGAGCTGGCGATCCCCTTCGCCATGTAGTCGAAGGCCGAAGCGATTTCATCCATCGTGGCTTCGGTGCTTGCCCATGAAAGGAGGTTGTCCCATGCCGCCCGATTTCCGCGTACGAGCTGTTCGATGTTCTTGCCGATGTTCTGAAAGGCATCCTTCGGACCAGCGATGCCCAGGGTGGGATAAAGGACTCCAAGAAGCTGAGCAACCGTACGTGCACCGGGGGGTCTCGTCGTGATGTTTAGGGCCTCTCCCGCGGACACGCTGTAACCGAGTAGAACAAAGGCACCATCTCGGTAGCTATCGGAGTGCGAGAGGAGATCATCAAGCCAGCCCTGCGCTGCTGTTGGTACTGCGATGACCGCAGGCTTTCCCGCGATGAAGAGCCCGAGGGTCTTGGTCAGTAGGGCAGCAACATCCTTCGACTTGGGAACGTTCTTGTCGCTTGGCATCGGCAAGCTCAGGGTATCCACGAGACAACCTCCGCGGTGGGAGGCGAGGTGCCCATGCAACGTTAGGCAACTGATAGGAGAGAGGCCTTTTCGCAAACCTCCCGCGGGCATAGGTTCATGACGAGTTACGTCCTCTCGAAGAGTCGGTGCGTCCCGGCAAAGAGTCGGCCGACGGCTGATCTTCTTCGCCGTCGTCGCTTGTCCTGGTAAGACCTCTCGTCGGCGATTCGCGAAAGCTCGTCCGGAGTCCTGGCATCTCCAGGGAACTCAGCAACGCCGCAACTGATGGGCAAACCATGTTCCTGGCGCACGGCGTCCAGCAGCTCCATTGTCTCCATCGCCCGAGTCTCCACTGCGAGAACCGCGAACTCATCACCGCCCCAACGGTAGGGAGTGGCGGACTGAGGCAGCCCTTCGCTCAAGGACCGAGCGACAGTTTGAATCAGGCTGTCGCCGGCGTCGTGACCTTGGGTGTCATTGACTGTCTTGAGTCCGTCAATGTCCATCATCGCCAGCGAGAACGAACGATTGCCCTCGGCCTCCTCAAAGAGCCCATAGAGATCGCGTTCAAATGCGCGCCGATTGAGAAGAGCGGTGAGGCGATCGCGATACGCCTCGGTGGCTAGGCGGGTCGCCACTCGGCTCGCCGCGATGCTCATCGCACCGGTGATCACAACATAGACACGTTGGCGTAGCTCATTAACGGTCTCCACTGGCGTCAATGTTGGCGACACTCCCACGACGGCTTCTCCCAGCGCCGACAGCAGCGCACAGACGACGGAGATCGAAGGTGCCGCCGCTGAGACAACATCAGCGAGTCGCTCAACATCGGCATCAAGTCTGTCTTCGAACGCCCTCTCTCGGCTAAAGGCGCTTACAGCCAGGTCAACGACTTCGACCTCGAAGAGGGGATCCGGTCCGCCCTCGGGTGCGACCAGGCTGTACGCGGTACGCCAGACCTCCACAATGATGTCTGGGTCCCCGAGGACGGCTCGGATCGATTGCACGGCAGTTGTTACGCGGGGTCACGCGGCCAGATCTGGGCCACTCGCTCTGCCAGTTCCTGTTGATGCTCCCTGATAGCGTCCGGCGACCAGCTGGCCGGGTGGTCGGTCGACCGCATCGCCGCCAGAGCCTGGCGAGTAGTCTGGAACTCGGACTGCTCCATCGCGGCCAACTTGCCGTCCCAACCAAGGGAGCGAAACGCTGTCGCCTCCCCTCGCCCTACCAACACGAAGTTACCAACGCGTTTCGCCCATTGATCAACTTCATCGGGGTCGAACAGGTGCCAAGCCGGATCATCCGTAGCGGTTGGGAGAACAGGTGCAATGGTGATCTCGGCGTCTTCTTCATTGCTGATGAGTGCCGGTTCTTGGACACCCGACATCTCGCGCTCGATGGCAGACAAGACGTATCGCCCGATGGCTGTACGTGACTCGCGCCGCTGTTCAAACGCCTGAGTGAAGGCCTCGTCAGTGGGAATGATCCTTCCCAGAATCTGGCGTACATCTTCTACACCTTGAGCATCTCCCTGACGGACAGCAACGGCTGCATCGCTGTAGTACCGCTCAGTAGTCCCGCCACCTATGCCGCCAACAATCAGGCCGCGCACCGCCCATGAAACGAGGGACTTCACGAGCCGTACTAACTCGTCTTCGGTAAAGAGCTGCATCGTTGCCAACTGCAAGGGTCGGAACTGCTCCAGGCGAAGCCGTCCCAGAGTCTCAACGGCCGCGACTGAGTCGGGATTCCTGTCAGACCAGAAAGGATGCGAGGAATCCAAAAGCGCCGTGTACAGCCCAGCGGCCTGCGCAAGCTCGCCAGCTAAGCGAACGGCTTGGCCGGACGATCTCACGGAAGCACGAAGGCTTCGATAGAGTTCGCGTTCTCTTGTAGCTCCTTGAACCGAACTCCAATAATGACGAAGGAAGGTCACGAAAGTCTGGTCCTCTGTCGGCACCTCAAGCAACTCGACCGCCAGTGCCCACTGTCGTTGCACACCTTCGATCTCATCGTGAGCCAAGCCGAATAGATAGTTCTTGAGCAGATCGGCGATCGTGAGATCAAGCCCTCGGTCATTGAGCGTCTCGAAGATGAGGAAGGCGTCGGCGTCGGTCGGAACTTCCACGACGATGACTCGCACAGCTTGCTCCAAGAACTCCGCCCATCGAAAGAGGGCTTCGTCCCAATTCGCACCTGCTACCTCTATCTCGTCGGCGACCTTATCGCTTAGGAATCGAAAGGCACTCAGGATGCGCTCGTGTGATGGGTGTGTTGGCTCAGGTTGGCCATCTGGGTGAGCGATTACGGCCGCTCCGAAGAACTCGGCATCAATCGAGTTCAGTCGCAGGCGAGGCTCCAACTCAGCCGTCCGCAGAGCTCGCGAAGCGACATAGTCGCGCTCGATCACAGCAGCGCGATCCTCGTCTTCAGACGCAAGAAAGGCATTTCGAATGGCTGCCAACAACATGGTCGCCGTCGCCAACCGCTGCTGCCCGTCAATGATCGTCCACGTGCGATTCTGGCCTGGGGTGAGGACAACGGTCCCTAGGAAATAGTCTGGTTCGGGATTGCTCAGGGCAGAGCGCAGATCCGACCAGAACTGTTCCACTTCGGGCATTCCCCACGAGAAGGACCGCTGATACACCGGCACGGCGAGCTGTCGGTCCCGCAGTATGTGTCCGATCCCGTCAAGTTCCGTTCGGATCGGGGCTGCCGGGATCTCTTGAGTCTTGGTCACTGTGGGAGTCCTTAACTGAAGCTTGTTCTCATCTCCTCAGCCCGACGCGGGCCGAGGAGACTCGCGACATCAGGGCTGACCGAGAAGCTCAGCGGACAAACCCCGAACACACTCGAAGTCTACCTAGAGGTCCCCGAGGCTTTACAACCGCCGGCTGAAAGTCGAAGGAGTCGTCTCAGAGATCAGGCGCAGCTGTCATCGGATTAACGATCCGCAACAGCCCGAGTCCACATGGAGTCCACAAGAGGATAAGAAACGACCCGAAACGGCGCGAACTGATGAGAGCCGAAAACCCAGGTCACGCAAGGGAATTTCGCAGATCGCAGATGTAACCAGAACCCTCCGTCCATCTCTGATAAGGATGAGGTCCGTGGTTCAAGTCCACGTGGGCCCACTTACCTTGACCCTCAGCCCGACGGCAGGAATTGCCCTTTCATCACGATTCGAGCGACGGCTGCAGCCCGTCGGCAGCGGCCAGTGGTTCCAAACGCCGCTGTGATCGCTGCGACACGAATAACGCCGCCAGGGCAAGACCTATCGCCAGGCCCGACACCAGCGGGACCCAGATGCGATCTGAGGTGCGCTCCACCGGGACCGTCACGATCGCCGGTTCACCGGGCGTGTCGTCCGCTGTCGTCATCTGCACTTCGAGCATTCCCTCCATTGAAGCCTGGGCGACCATGAGGCTTCCGATCGCCAGGGTGTTACGGTCGAGCGCCTCGATCACTTCCTGGTCGTCCTCTGCCACGGCTTCCTTGATGGCGTCCATGTTGATCGCTGCGGATACGGGCAGCGGCTCTGCCTCGCCCACTAGGAGGACACCGGCCATGCCCTGTCCATCGGCCGTGCCGTGCAATGAGCAGAACACCTCGTACACCCCGGGCTCGTCGATCGTGAGCTCAAAGGTCTCGCCCGGCTGGACCTGCCCGCTGTCAAACGTGCCGTCGACGGCGGTAAAGGTGTGAGCCATCGCACCGTCGTTACTGATAAGCAGAGCGGTATTGGCGGGAGCGAAATGGGCCGTTCCGTTGAAGCACGAATCCAGCATGGAGAGGGTGGTGCCCGTGGCGAATCCGGGGCACAAGGAGATATCGCCACCTCCCCCAGCCGTTGCCACTCCGGGAAACAGCAACAACAACGCAACAGTCACGAGCATCCTTCTCATCTGAGCACCTCCATGCCATCTGTCGCGAGTGGAGACGTCACCGACTCGGCGATCGTTCAATCACCACTTCTGTACAACTTCGTCCAGAAAGTGGTTCCACGCCGCCTTCCTGGGACAAAAGACACTGAACTATCAGGGCGCCGAAGTCGTCTCTTCAAAGGAGTGCTCCTGGACGAGGAGAGAGATGACCGCGGACCTGTGTCCGGGCTACGTAGTTTCCGGTTTCCGTTGGAGGAGCGTGGCCCTTGTACGAGCCCGATCCCGAGTTGATTCGTGCCGCCGGCGCCGGCGACACGGCCGCCTTCGAGGAGTTGGTGCGTGCCTACCAATCACACGTGTGGCGCTTCCTGCGCCATCTCCTGGGAGATCCCGCACTGGCGGAAGACATAACGCAGGAGACCTTCGTTCGGGTCTACCGCAAGCTGGAAACATTCCGATTCCGATCCAAGTTCTCGACCTGGGTGTTCTCTGTGGCGCGAAACGCGGGGATAGATGCGCTGCGCTCCCGGCAGCGTCGGGAGCAGCTCCTCACCGTGGTGGCTCAGAGAACCAGGGACTCGGTTGCCGGCATCGAGCTGGGTTTGGAGATCGAAGCGGCCCTGCAGAGCCTCAGCCCCAAGCTTCGGGAAGCGTTCGTGATGATTGAGGCGTTGGGGCTCACCTACCGCGAAGCGGGCGGGGCCCTGGGTGTGGCCGAAGGGACCGTCAAGAGCCGGGTGTTCCACGCCCGCGAGCAACTCGTCGTGTGGATGAGCGCCGGGGAAGGGACCGCCGATGAGACCTGACGAGCTCCGCGAGGTCCTTTCCCGCTATTTCGACGGCGAGCTCCCCCCAGAGGACAACGCCGAGATCGATGGGCTTCTCGCGTCCTCCGAAGAGGCCCGGGACTACCTGACCCAGTTGCGCGAGCTGCGGAATCATCTCCGCTCGGAACCAACCGACGCGAGCCCCGACGTGACAGGACGCGTCCTGGCTGCAATTGCAGGAAAGAGAGCTCGGCAGCCGGCCCGCAGACTGAGGGTCGCCGCGGCGTTCGTCGCCGGAATCGTCGGCGGCATGGTGTTCATAGGCCTAGCACTCCGCCAGCCGGCACCGGTGGCAGCGGCCGATATCCCAGAACGGGTGCTCGCCGCCCAGAGCCACGTGACGTCACTGAGCGCTCGGCTCCAGATCGTGGAGCGGGGATGGCACCCCGATGTCCCCGAGCGCACGTTCACGGGCAACATCTACTACCAAGCACCGGAAACGCTTTGGGTCGAGATCCGGGACGACACCGCCTACCCATCGAGCAGTTGGATGCCCAACCACAGCCGGTTTGTCGTCGACGAGGACACCGCATGGAGCCAATCGGTTGCCGCCTGCCCCACCGAGGCCCTTCCCGGCTGCACACCATCGGAGACAAGGGTGATGGTGATGACGGACAGGGAGCCGTTCCCTGACGCCTCTCCCGCGCCACTCGATCTGATCGTCCCTGTGGCCGGTTTCAGCCGGGCCGGCGAGCCCCGCTTGCTCGGCTTCAGGGACATCGACGGGCGTCGGGCGGTTGGGGTGGTGGTGACTGCCGCCCAGGTGGCTGCACTACTCGATGGTCTGACAACCGTCGGCAACTGGCGGGACGTGCATCCAACCGATCGCGTCGAGCTGTGGCTCGACCAGGAAGCGCTCGTGCCCCTTGCCTTCTCCGCTTTTCCGGCTGACACGTCGGATCGGATGCTGTGGGCGATCCGCCACGGCTACCACGACTCGCCCGATGTCCCCATTCTAGAGATGACCTGGACCGAGGTCTCTATTGGCGACACCGAACCTGTCGACCTCCCGAGCCCCCCGGAGGACGAACGGGCTGTCAGCTCCGGCTTCAGCGACCGCCAACTGACCGACCTCGTCGCCCTCACCACGACACAGCTCCCGGAAGGGATGACGGTGCACCGCTCCGGGACCATCGACACCGAATCCGGGACTGCAGTCTCCGTCGCCAGTTGGAGCGATGGACGCGCATGGCTCAAAGTGCGGTGGACCCAGGACTGGCAGGCGACCCGCCTATTCGGCGACCTCGGGGCCCTGGTGCGCGAAGTCCCGATCGGCTCCGGCATCGGTTATGTCAACGAGCACGGGGACCGGATCGCCCTGCACGGCGACGGCATCGACCTGGTTCTGGTCGGGAGCCTTCCCACGGAGGCCCTCCTCTCTATAGCAGAGAGCATGGACGTCACAGGTCGTCCGGTCCCACAGACCTGGGCCGAGGCAGCCAGCTCTAGTGTGGACGATGCTCGGTCTGCCGTGGACGGCCTGCTGCTCCCGGTCGACCTAGAAGGCTTCGGAGCTCCGGCCATCCATGTCGACACCGGGATCGCCTTCCTCTCCTATGCGGGACCCGGCAACCGCGCCTTCCTCCTGACACAGGCTGTCGACAACGAGCTCTCACCCCCCCTCGAAGCCAATGTGCGAGGTGTCACCGTACGCGGCATCGATGGTCGTTACAGCCCGGACCGTGGCGTCCTGGAATGGGTCGAGGGGGATCTGACCATCGGGCTGACCAGCACCACGTTGTCTCTTGACGAGCTGGTTGGCATCGCTGAATCGTTGAGCGATCGGTGAAGCGGTTCGCCATCGCCGCGGTGAGTCTTCTGGCGGGTGTCGTCGTCGGCGCAGCGCTCATGCTCGCAACCCAGAGTCTCTCCTCGGAGCGTGGAACCACCGCCTCTGCCCCCACCGCTACCGTGCCGGGCGCGACCCCGACCACGCAGGACGAGCCGGTGCCGAGCATCACCAGGGTGGCCCCACCGGTCTCGGACCAGGTCCTCGTGGTCTGGACGCCAGGCGGCCTCCCGGAGGCATTTGCCGACCGGCTTGCCGCCCTGCCTGGCGTGACCGCGGTGACGACAGTTCGCAGCGATTTGGTTCATCTGGCCGAATCACAAGGCGCCGACGGCGAAATCGTCGACAAGCCGGCAGACGGCATGGTCATACCGCTCGAGATGATGGCGTTCGACCCGGCCACTTATCCGGCGTTCCTTCCCCGGCAAGACTCGAACGCTTTCGCCAATCTGGCGGTAGGGCAGGTAATCCTTGGCTCCACCTCCGCCCAGCTCCGCCGTCTCGGACCGGGCGCTGTGCTCACGTTCGAAGACGGATCCTCACTCACTGTCGCCGCAGTCGTAGATGATGTCCTAATTGGAGCTGCCGAAGCGGCGTTGCAGGTGACAGAGGCCGATGTGGTAGGGGTGGCGGTGGAGCGCTACCTCCTGATCCGCTACTCGGGTGAGCGCGGCGAGCTCGAAGGCTCCATCCGCGAAGAGCTGCCCGCCGGACTGGCCGTCCGCATCCGGGCACCGGGCGAGACACCCGTGCTCCGGCATGGAGACGCCGTGTTGCCCCAGGTGTTCATCAAGGAGCAGTTCGGGGAGTTCGCATACCGACCTGGCGAGGATCTCACGTTCGAACTCGAAGCGGAATGGGTCGACGCCAATATCGTCACGTCCCAGGTTCCCATGCTCGGCGAGGTGAAGTGTCACCGAATCCTGCTCCCCTCGCTCATGGGAGCCATGGAGGAGATCGAAAGGCGCAACCTCGGCTTTCTCATCGATCCAGACGGGTTTCTCGGATGCTTCAACCCCCGCTACATAGCTAACGGCAAAGGAATCTCACGCCACGCCTGGGGTGCGGCCGTCGACATCAACATCGGATCCAACCCCGAAGGACTCGAATCGATCCAGGACCCGAGACTGATCGAAATCATGGAACAGTGGGGATTCACCTCGGGAGACGACTGGCTCATCCCTGATCCGGGCCATTTCGAGTATTTGCGGCCGGCACCGTGATCGGTGACCCTCCCTTGCCCTCCTGGGCACGAAACGATACTGTCTCGTTTCGTATATCGACCTGATCACAGGAGGCAGCAATGGACACAGACACCATCCACCGACGGCGATGGCTGACCCTCCTCGTGTTATCGCTGAGCCTGGTGATCATCGGCCTCGACAACACCATCCTCAACGTCGCCCTACCCACCCTGGTGCGGGAGTTGGGGGCCACGGCCAGCCAACTGCAGTGGATGGTGGACAGTTACATCCTCGTCTTCGCCGGTCTCTTGCTCACCATGGGCGCCCTCGGTGACCGGTTCGGGAGGAAACTGGCCCTCAACGCGGGACTGATCATCTTCGGGCTGAGCTCGGTGGTGGCCGCCATGGCCGACACCGCCACCGGTCTCATCGTCGCCCGAGCCGTGATGGGTATCGGGGGGGCGCTGATCATGCCCTCGACGCTGTCGATCATCACCAACATCTTCGAGGGTGTCGAACGGGGCCGGGCCATCGCGGCGTGGGCGGCGGTCGCCGGTCTTGGCATCATCCTCGGCCCGGTGCTTGGGGGATGGCTCCTCGAGAACTACTGGTGGGGCTCGATCTTCCTGATCAACGTGTTGGTGGTGGTGGTCGCGATCGCGCTCGGGTGGTTCCTGGTCCCCGAGTCGAAGGATCCCGAGGCCACCCCATTGGATCCGGTGGGGGCGGTGCTCTCCATCGGTGGTCTGGTGGCCCTGGTGTACGCCATCATCGAGGCGCCATCGCGGGGTTGGACCGACTCGCTGGTCGTCGTCGGGTTCGGTGTGGCTCTGGCTCTCATAACCTTGTTCCTCTGGTGGGAGACCCGGACCGAGCATCCGATGCTCCGCCTCTCCTTCTTCGAGGATCCCCGGTTCAGCGCGGCGTCGATCGCCATCACCTTGGTGTTCTTCGCCATGTTCGGAACGGTGTTCCTCAACACCCAGTATCTCCAGTTCGTGTTGGGGTTCACCCCCCTCGAGGCGGGCTTGAGGGTGATGCCGGTGGCCACTCTGATAATCGCCGCCCCGCTGTCGGCCCGCCTCACCGAGCGGTTCGGGAGCAAGCTCGTCGTCACCACGGGGTTGTTGATCGTCGCCATCGCACTATCGGTGCTGGCCACCATCACCGTTGACACCGGCTACGGGAGAGTGGCTCTGGCCCTGGTGATCCTCGGTCTGGGGATGGGCACCACCATGGCCCCCGCCACCGACTCGATCATGGGATCACTGCCACTGGCCAAGGCAGGGGTGGGCTCGGCGATGAACGACACCACACGTCAGATTGGAGGAGCGCTCGGCGTCGCCATCCTGGGAAGCATCCTGGCCTCCTCGTACGCGTCGGCGATGGCCCCGGTGGTGGCGGGTCTCCCCGCCGAGGCGGCGAGCGTCGCCGGTGACTCCATCGGAGGGGCCATGGCTGTCGCCTCGCAGATAGGTGAGGCGGGAGCAGCCCTCGTCAAAGATGCGGGCGCCGCTTTCATCGGTGGGATGGAGTCGGCGGTGTGGGTGGCGGTCGGTGTCGCCCTGGTCGGAGCCGTGTCCACATGGCTGTTCCTCCCCGCCCGGGCCGCTGAGCCGGTGAGGCCCGCCCATGACCGAACGGCGTAGCACCGGGCGCCCCCTCGACACCGCGGTCTCGGAGGCGATCGCCAAAGCGGTGGCCGGACTCCTCGCCGAGGTGGGCCTGGCCGGGATGAGCGTCGACTCGATCGCGGCCCGAGCCGGGGTGAGCAAGGCCAGCATCTATAGACGCTGGCCCTCGAAGGAGGACCTGGTTGTGGATGTGATCGCCAACCTGGTCGGCACCGAGGCCGTCGTCGCACCGAGTGGGGACCTGCGACACGACTTGATCCAACTCCTGACCCGGATCGAGGCCTTCTTCTCCGAGATCCAGGCAGGGGCGATCTTTCCCCACCTCGTCTCCGAGGTCCACAACGGGACCCCACTGGGGCGCCACTACGCCGAGGCGGTGATCCTGCCCCGAAGACGGCAGCTGGCCGGACTGCTGGAGGCAGCCCGGGACCGTGGCGACCTGCGACGGGACCTCGACATCGATCTCGCCGTCGACATGCTCACCGGCCCGGTGCTGCTCAAGAAGCTGATCGCACCGTTTCTCGACAGCAGCCCGAACTGGAACGAGGAATTGGTCGATTCGCTGCTCAGAAGCTGGCGCTGAGCCAAGGTGTGGCCGATGGGGGGGAGGCACCGCGAGAGATCCGGTTCGATACCCTGGATGACATGACGCGGGAAATGACCTGCCACTGCGGAGCGGTGCTCTCCGGGGCCGACACCGAGTCCCTGGTCGAGCCGGCTCTTGCCCACTTCGAGAAGGCCCACGCCGAGCTCGGGTTGAGCCGGGTGTCGGTGCGGAACTACTTGGAGGCCGAGGACCGGACCACCGGCGATCTCGACCGGCGCGACGAAGTGGGTGAGATCGAGATCGTCCCACTCACCCCGGATCGTGCCGATGAAGCCATCCGTTTCTTCGATCTCGACGCCTTCCCCGACAACCCAGCCTGGGGGTCCTGCTACTGCATGTTCTACTTCCTCGGTGGGAACGAAAACCCAGAGTGGGGTCATCTCCCCTGGCGTGAGATCAAAGACGCCCAACACGCCCGGATCGAGGCGGGCGCCACCACCGGAGCCCTGGCTCATGTCGACGGAAGGGTGGCCGGCTGGTGCAACGCCTCGGCACGTTCCAGCTTCCCCACCCACGCCACCGGCGACGACGAGGGTGTCCGCTCGGTGGTGTGCTTCGTGATCGCACCGCCCTATCGACGGCACAGGTTGGCCACCAAGCTGTTGGAGGCCGTGATCGAGGACTCTCCAAGCTCCGGCTACACCACGCTGGAGGCCTACCCGAGACGCGACGCCCGGAGCGCGGCGTCTGCCTATGTGGGGGCCCTGGAGATGTATGCGCGCGCCGGGTTCGTGATCACCTCGGATGATCCCCTGGTGGTCCGTCTCGACCTCTCCAGAATCCGTCACCCGGTCTAGCCCGTCACCACCCGTAGACTCAGCATGTGAAACGGCTCTCCCTTGCCATCGGTCTGGCCATCGCCGCCGTTGCCGCCCTGCTTCTGATGCGCCGATCCGACGACTCCAAGACCGAGACCTGGACACCTGTCCAGCCTTCGTGAGGGTCGGCGTCCTGGTCACCGGGGACACCGCGGTTCGGGCGGCCCACTCCCTCGCCGCCCATCCAGGGATCGACGAGGTGGTGGTGATCGGGCCCGCCACCTCCAAGACCTTCAAGGTGGTCGACAGCGCCGAGGGGTGTGATCTGCTGGTCGGGACGGGTGCGTCCGCACCGCTCCGCGCGCGTGATCTCGGAGCCCCCCTTCTGTGGGACGGGGACACCGCCGAGGAGGGGGTTGCGGTCTACGGAGCCTCTCCCGAGGGTCTGGCCCTGGCGATCGCCGCCCGCGAGAGCGATCCACAACTGGTGGCGGTGGCTCATCCCGACCTCACCGGTGGCAACGACCACAAGGCCCCCTTTCCCCAACCGGTGGGCAGGGTGGCGGTGAGAGATGCCACCTTTGCCGGTCGGCGGGTGGCCGTCGGTCAGTCCCCCAACGAGTTCGCCGCCACCCTCACCGTCGGGGCGTCACGCAAGGTGACCATCGTCGACGATGCCGCCTTCCTCTCTGGGGTGGCGCTCGCCGCCGGGGCATCCATTGTCGAGGACGAGCCGGTGGCGGTGTGGGACTCGGCTTTGAGCTATCTGCGGAGCGCCACCGAGATGGGTTTGGTGATGGCCGAAGAGGCCTGACCCACTACCCCAGGTTGGCGGAGATGGGCTCGGTCTCCTCGGTGGGGATGTCGGCATGGTCCGGCGGTGGGGTCGATGCACCATTCCCCGCCCGGTAGTCAGCGGGGGGATGAAGGATGGTGGAGGGGGCGGTCACCGGGTTGAGGGTCTCCTCGAGGACCACGATCTCCAATCCGCCGACAACGTCGGAGACCAGGTTGTAGACGATGGCACCGGCGACGGTGAGCCCGGTCATCAGCACCCACCACGCCACGCTGCCAAAGACCAGGAACCTGAGGAACTGCTCGGTGTTCCCGAACGGCTGTGATCCTTCCTCGATGAGAGTGATCTCGATCATGAAGTCGGTGATCCTGGCCGGGATCCCGGCTCGCTCGATGACCGACCAGAAGATGACCATCCCCAGCACCAGGCCGATTCCCAGGACCGCCCAGACCACGGCCGACACCTTGAGCGCGGTCCAGGGATCGACCTTGCGGATTATTCGTCTGACGCGGCGGACAGTTGCCATATGGGCTCCGGTTTCAACGGAAGTCTAAGGGAGGACTCTCCCAACCCAACGTAACCGGCCCCGGAGAGGTTCCTCAGGACTCGACCTCGACCTCGACCTCGACCTCGGCGACGATCACCGCGGCGGACAACTCGTTGCCCTCTCCGACCCCGATCACCCTGACCCCGGTCGTATCGCGCTTCTGACGGCTGATCTTGGCCACCGGGGTCCGTATCCCCACGCCGGCAGACGAGATGAGGAACACCTCGTCCTCGCCCTGGACCGCCAGCGCCGCCACCAGGTTGCCCCGGACCCTGGTGATCTTGAAAGCCTTGACCCCCATCCCGCCACGGGCCTGCTTGCGGAACTCACCCATCGCGGTTCGCTTCCCGTACCCGCCAGCAGTCAGCAGCAGGACCTCGTCGCCCTCGGCATTGGATACCGCCGCCACCACCTGGTCGCCCTCGCGGAGCTTGATCCCGCGGACACCCTGAGTGCCCCGGCCCATGCTCCTCAAGTCCTTCTCGGCAAAGCGGATCCCGTTTCCGCCGCGGGTGAATATGAGGATGTCGTTCTGGCCATTGGTGGTGCGCACGGTGACCAGCTCGTCATCGTCGGCCAGCCTGATCGCCACCAGGGTCTGGTTGCGGGAGTCGTACTCCTTGAACTCGGTCTTCTTGGCCTGGCCCTTGCGAGTCACCATCACCAGGTAGCGAGCGGTCTCGTAGTCCCGGGTGTCGATTACCGCCTGGATGATCTCGTCGGGACCCAAGGGGAGGACCGCCTGGGCCAGGACCCCTTTGGCGGTGCGTGACTGGCGGGGAATCGCATGGGCCTTGACCCGATGGACCACCCCGCGGTTGGTGAAGAACAACAGATAGGCGTGGGCGGTGGTGTGGACCATGTGACGGATCACGTCGCCACCCGGGACCTCGGCGGCCTTGATTCCCCTACCGCCCCGTGACTGGGTCCTGTAGGTGGATGCCGGCACCGACTTGACATACCCGGAGTCCGAGACGGTCACGATCAGCTCGTCGTCGGCGATCAGATCCTCGAGGCTGAGGTCGCCTTCGTCGGGGATGATCCGGCTGCGACGCTCGTCGCCGAACTGCTCGCGGATCTCGGTCAACTCTTCCTTGATGATGTCCCAACGCCGCTTCGGACTGTCGAGGATCGACTTGAGCTCGGCGATCCGCTCGGCGAGCTCGACCAGCTCGGCGCGCAGCTTGTCTACCTCGAGGGCGGTGAGACGCCGAAGCGGCATGTCAAGAATGGCGTTGGCCTGGATCTCGCTGAGCGAGAAGCCCTCCATGAGGTTGATGCGGGCCTCGGCGGTGTCCGCCGACCCCCGGATGATCGTGATCACCTGATCGATGTTGTCGACCGCGATGATCATGCCCTCCAGGATGTGGGCCCTGGCCTCGGCCTGGTCGAGGCGGAACCGGGTCCGCCGCTCGATGACCTCCATCTGGTGGTCGAGGTAGTAGCCGATCATCTCGGCCAGGTTGAGGGTGCGGGGCACCCCGTCGACCAGCGCCACCACGTTGTACCCAACGCTGTCCTGGAGCGGTGTGTTCTTGTAGAGCTGGTTGAGCACCACCTGGGGAACTGCGTCGTTGCGGAGCTCGATCACGAGACGGGTGCCCAGCCGGTCGGAAGACTCGTTGCGGGCATCGGCCACACCGGTGAGCCTCTTGTCGTCGACCAGCTCCTTGATCTTGGCGATGATCCGCTCGATCGATACCTGGTAAGGGATCTGGGTGGCGATGATCGCAGTGCGTCCCTTGCGGATCTCCTCGACATCGCAGACCGCCCGGATCTTGACCGAGCCACGACCGGTGGACAGGGCGTCTCTGATGCCGGCCACACCCACCAGGTAGCCGCCGGTGGGGAAGTCTGGCCCCTTGACGAACTGCTGCAACTCCTCGCTGGTGGCATCGGGGTTGTCGATGGTGTGGATGGCGGCATCGACCACCTCGCCCAGGTTGTGGGGTGGGATGTTGGTGGCCATGCCCACCGCTATCCCCTGAGACCCGTTTACCAAGAGATTGGGGAACCGGGACGGGAGAACCGTGGGCTCGGTCAGTTCGCCGTTGTAGTTGTCGGCGAAGTCGACGGTGCTCTCGTGGATGCCGTCGAGGAGGTGAGAGGACAGCCGGGTGAGACGGCACTCGGTGTAGCGGGCGGCGCCGGGCGGGTCGTCGATGGTGCCGAAGTTCCCCTGAGGGTCGATCAACAGGTACCGCATCGAGAAATCCTGGCCCATCCTGACCAGGGTGTCGTAGATCGCCTGGTCGCCGTGGGGGTGGTAGTTACCCATCACGTCTCCGACCACCTTGGCGCATTTGCGATGCGGCGAGGTGGGGTTGATGTTGCTCTCGAACATCGAGTAGATGATCCGGCGCTGGACCGGCTTGAGCCCGTCTCTCACGTCGGGGAGGGCCCGGGAGACGATCACCGACATGGCGTAGTCGATGAAGCTCGACTCCATCTCGGTGCTGATCTCGATTTCGGGGTATCCGCCCAGAGTCTGGTCGCTGCTCATGGTCCTACTCAGATGTCCAGGAACCGGACGTCGCCGGCGTTCTGTTGGATGAAGGCCTTGCGGGAGGCGACGTCGTCACCCATGAGGGTCTCGAAGACCTCTTCGGCCCGGGCGGCGTCCTCCATCTCCACCCGAACCAGCGTGCGAGTTGTCGGGTCCATGGTGGTGTCCCTCAGCTCGGCGGCGTTCATCTCGCCAAGACCCTTGAACCGGGTCGGCTTGACCTTGGGATGCTCCTTCTGGAAAGCAGCCAATTCGGCGTCGTCCTTGAGGTAGTGGACCGAGGTCCCCACCTTGACCCGGTAGAGGGGTGGCTGGGCCACATAGACATAGCCGAACTCGATCAGCGGCTTCATGTGGCGAAACAGCAGTGTGAGCAACAGGGTCCTGATGTGGGCCCCGTCGACGTCCGCGTCGGCGAGGAGGATCACCTTGTGGTAGCGAGCCTTGCTGACGTCGAAGTCGTCTCCGACCCCGGTGCCCATGGCGGTGATGATGTCCTGGACCTCGGCGTTCTGCAGGGCCTTGGCCAACCTCGCCTTCTCCACGTTGAGGATCTTTCCCCTGATGGGAAGGATCGCCTGGGTCGTCGAGTCGCGGGCTGCCTTGGCCGGTCCGGCCGCCGACTTTCCCTCGACGATGAACAGCTCGGACTCACCGGGGTCGCGGCTGGAACAGTCGGCCAGCTTGTCGGGGAGGCCACCCGACTCCAGCCCCGACTTGCGCCGTGTCAGCTCGCGGGCCTTGCGGGCGGCCTCGCGGGCCTTGGAAGCGCTGATGCACTTCTCCACGATCCGCCTGGCCTCGGGCGAGTACTTCTCGAGCCACTCGGGGAGCAGCCGGTTGAGAGCCTTCTCCACATAGGAGCGAACCTCGGTGTTGCCCAGCTTGGTCTTGGTCTGACCCTCGAACTGGGGCTCCTTGACCCGCACCGACACCACCGCAGTCAGCCCTTCCCGGACGTCCTCTCCGGTGAGGTTCTCCTCCTTCTCCTTGAGGAGGTTCTTGGCCCTGGCGAAGTCGTTGATTGCCTTGGTCAGCGCCTTGCGGAAGCCCTCCTCGTGGGTGCCGCCTTCGTGGGTGTTGATGTTGTTGGCGAAGGAGAGGACGGTCTCGGTGTAGGAGGTGGTCCATTGGAGCGCCACCTCGACCTCGGCGTCGTCGGCCTCGTCGGCGATGTCGATGATGTGGGCGTGGAGGGGATCGCGTTTGGAGTTGAGGTGGTTGACGAAGTCGACCAGCCCACCCCTGTAATGGAAGACGTCCTTGCGTGGTGTCTCCTCGCGCTCGTCGACAAGGGTGATCTCGAGCCCTCGGTTGAGGAAGGCTGTCTCGCGGAGACGGGAGGCGACCACGTCGTAGTCGAAGTAGGTGGTCTCGGTGAATACGGCCTCACTGGGCCAGAAGCGGATCGTGGTCCCGGTCTTCTTGATCTCTCGGAGCTTGCGTGGCTCCTTGGTCTTGGGCGCCCCATCGGCGAACTCCTGCACCCAGACGTAGCCGTCCCTTCGCACCTCGGCCTCGAGCCGACTCGACAGGGCATTCACCACCGAGACTCCGACACCGTGGAGCCCCCCGGAAACCGTGTAGGCGCCCTGCTCGAACTTGCCACCGGCGTGGAGCGTGGTGAGCACTGTGGTCAAGGCGGAACGCTTGGTCTTGACCATCTTCTCGATCGGGATCCCACGCCCGTCGTCGACGACCTCGACCCCTCCATCGGCGCGAAGGGTCACCGAGACCTTGGTGCTGTGCCCGGCCATGGCCTCGTCTACCGAGTTGTCTACGACCTCCCAGATGAGATGGTGGAGGCCCCTGGGACCGGTCGATCCGATGTACATCGAGGGTCGGCGACGGACCGCCTCGAGCCCCTCGAGGACGGTGATGTCACTCGCCTGGTAACTGTCGCGTGTTGCGGTCATGAGCCCGCTCGCAGACGCGGGTGGTGAAGCCTCGGGGATGGGAAATCCCGCTGGTCAGCGGTAACTTTCACATTTGTCATTTTACCCGAGAGCACCGTCCAAAACCAATCCATGAACCATTGAAAACGGGGTCAGGAACGCCCTGGCCCGACCACCTCGACCGCGGTTATCACACCGGCTCCGTATCGCTCGGCCAGGGTGTCGAGGAGCCCGACCACCCCATATCGGAGGAACGCCACCATCGATGGTTGGGAGGCCTCCACCACCAGGGTCTTGCCCTTGATCACCACCGGCTTGGACCGACCGGCCCATGGCTTCCCGGCCAGTTGATCCCACTCGGTGTGGATCTCCGACATCACTTGTGGGTTAGGCAGCCCGAGACGGGTGAACACCTCTGCCAGGGTGTCGGCCACCGGCTCGAGGTCATTCCCCTGAGTCATCTCACGTCACCATCGCCCACAGACCACACCCGCCCGGTGACCGGCATGTCCTCGCTCCGTGCCGAGGTGACGATGGTCTGGGTGGCACCAGGGAGGCTCTTGGCCAGGGACCCGGCCCGGTCCAAGTCGAGCTCGGAGAACACGTCGTCGAGGAGCAGCACCGGCTGCTCTCCGGTCAGCTCGGCTATGGCATGGTGGGCTGCCAGCTTCACCGCCAAGGCGATGGTCCGCTGCTCGCCCTGACTGGCGTGGATCCGGGCGTCGGCGCCGGAGAGCTCGAAACCCGGTTCGTCACGGTGGGGACCGACCGTGGTCATCCTCCGTTCATAGTCCGTCCGCCGGCTCCGCTCAAGGGCCTTGTCGATCGAGACGGCGTATTCGGCGGCGGACACCCGGCCCAAATCGAGCTCGCCCCAGGAGGGTCGGTAGGTGAAACCGACCGGCTCGTCATCACCGGCGATGCTCTGGTAGGCCCGACCCAACACGGGATCGAGCGACTCGATGACCCGAGACCGGCGGGCGAGCACCTTGCCTCCGGCCTGGGCCAACCGGGAGTCCCACACCCCCAAAGTGCTCCGATCGCGGTCACCCGCCTTGAGGAAGGCGTTGCGCTGTCTCAGCGCCCTCTCATACTCGACCTGATCGAGGTGCGCGGCCGGCCAGAGCTGGATCGCGATGTCATCGAGCAGGTCGCGACGCTGTGCGGGGCCCCTCTTCACCAGGTCGAGGTCCTCGGGGAGGAAGGCCACCACCCGGATCACCCCTACCAGATCGGCGGTGCGGCGAAGCTTGCTCTTGTCGACTTGGACCCGACGAGCCCCCACCCGCGGGATCTCCATCTCCACCAGGCGGTTCCTCTCCTCGCTGCTGACCCCGGCCCGGATCACCGCGGTGACAGCGTCGTCTGCCACCAACCCGCTGTCGGCGGTCGATCGAAACGACTTCAGAGTGCTCAGATAAGAGATTGCCTCGAGGAGGTTGGTCTTACCCGCGCCATTGGGCCCGATCAACAGGTTCACTGCCGCGTCGGGCTCCCAATCGAGTTGCCGATATGACCGGAACCCGATCAGTGAGAGCCAGTCGACCCTCATTCAGACGCGGACGGGCATCAGGAGATACAGAAACTCCGCATCGCTGCCATCGTCGATGACGCTGGGCTTGTACCCGTCGATCACCCTGATCCTCACCTTGTCGCCGGCAAGCGCGGTGACCCCGTCCTGGAGATACCGCGGGTTGAAGGCGATGGTGACCTCCTGGTCGCTCCCGCTGAAGTCACCGGCCAGATGCTCGCTCTCACCCCCGACATCCTGTCGGCTCACGGTGACCTCCACCCCGCCATCCATCAGCTTGAGCCTGACCGGGATGTGGTCTTCGGCAACCAGGGCGACCCGGCCCAACGCGTCGAGGAGCTCCTCCTTGTTCAACATCACCTGGTTGGGATAGGTGTCGGGGAGCAGGGTTTGGTACTTGGGGAAGTTGCCGTCGATGAGCCGAAGCCGGAGCGACCCCCGTTCCGACATGAACACCGCTTCCCTCTCTCTCAGCTGGGCCGTCACTTTGGGGGCCCCAATGGTCCTTGGCAGCTCACGCAGACCTCGGGCCGGTATCAGACCGGTACCTTCGATGCTCACCCCAGGAAGCTCACGTTTGGAAAGGCGGTAGGAGTCGGTCGCCACCATGCGCAGACCGCTGTCCGAGCTCTCGAAAAGGACACCGGTGAGTATGGGACGGGCCCCATCGCCCGAGGCCGCAACCGTCACCTGGTTGATGGCTTCGGCCAGTGCCTCACCGTCGATCTCCACGCCATCGCTGACCACGTCTTCCTGGGTGGGGAAGTCATCGACGGTCAGGGGGCGGAGTGTGAAGCGAGGGCCATTGCCTTGGATCTCGATGTCGTTCTCGGTCACGCCCATGGTGACCATCCCCGCCGGCATTTTCCGGACCGCTTCGGAAAGCAGCCTCCCCGGAATCACCGCCCGGCCCTCCTCCAGCACCTCGACGTCGAGTTGGGTCCGGACCGTGACGTCGAGGTCGGTACCGGTGACCTTCAGGGTCTTACCGGCTACCTCACAGAGCAAACCCTGGAGCACAGGGAGGGCAGTCCGAGTGCCCACCCCGCGGTTGGCCCTGGCGAGGACGTCGGCGAGGTCGTCGCGCTGAGCTCGGATTCTCACAGGTTGATGTCCCTTCTTCTATTCCTAAAGAGTTTCATATAAGAGAGTATTAGTTGTAGTAGGGCCTGGGGGAATGTGGATAGGTGTGTGTTTCGATAGGCCCTTGCTCAGGTTTTGGGTGGGGAAACGGTTGGTGACATCCGAGGGACAATTGGGGATATGCCCTGGATAACTCACTGGGCTGTGGAAACACCACCACCTTTCCTCAGCTCCTGTGTGAGTTGATTCACGCGGTCGAACACGGCCCGATCGGAGCGCAGGATGCGCTTCACCTTCTCGACCGAGTGGAGGACCGTGGTGTGGTCGCGGTTGAAGCGCTCGCCGATTTTGGGAAGGGAGAGGTCGGTCAGCTCCCGGCACAGATACATGGCGATCTGGCGGGAGAGCACCAGGGGCTGACGCCGGCTCGAAGAGAGGATGTCCTCGGTGGAGAACCCGTAGGCCTGGGCCGTGGTGCGGATGATCACCTCGGGGCCGAGGGGCACCGGCTCATCGGTGGTTCCGATGTCATGCAGGACCCGGGCCGCCGTCTCGAGGTCGATGTCCCGACGATTCAGTGCCGACCAGGCGGTGACACGGGTCAATGCACCTTCGAGCTCCCGGATGTTGTCCGAGACCAGGACGGCGATGTGCTCCAGAACGTCGAGGGGCACCGGGCGAGGGGCGAACTCGGCGTTCCGGCGAAGGATGGCGAGACGGGTCTCCACGTCCGGGGGCTGGATATCGGTGAGCAGTCCCCACTCGAAGCGACTCCTCAATCGGTCCTCGAGGGTTGATAAGTTGCGTGGATGTCGGTCGGAACTGATCACCATCTGTTTTCCCGACATGTACAGGGAGTTGAAGGTGTGGAAGAACTCCTCGAGGATCTGCTCTTTGCCCTCGAAGAACTGGACGTCGTCGAGGAGGAGGATGTCTACGTTGCGAAAACGCTGTTTGAAGTCATCGGGCCGCTTGCGACGGATCGAATCGATGAAGTCGTTGAGGAAGTTCTCCGAGGAGATGTAGCGGACCACCAGGTCGGGGTACATCTCGAGCGCCTGATGACCCACCGCGTTGAGCAGGTGGGTCTTGCCCAGACCGGCCCCGCCATAGATGAAAAGCGGGTTGTAATGCGCCCCGGGCTGCTCAGCGACCGCCATAGCTGCTGCCCAGGCAAAACGGTTGGACTGGCCGACGACGAAACTCTCGAACCGGTATCGGGGGATGAGGTTGGTGGCCCGGGTGGCTGGACTGGTGATGTCGATGTGGTCAGCCGGCCCATTCAGTGGGAGAAGGGGCAGCTCCGCCGGTGGGCCCTCGCCCACCCGGTAGAGCGGGGAGCCTTCTGCCCCGTACGCCGACCGGTAGGCGGCGGCCACCAGATCACCGTGCTTGTCCCGCACCCAACGGAGATGGAATTCGCTGGGGGCGATCAAAACCAGGGTGTCCCCCTCGTAGTCGGGCTCGAGACGGGAGAGCCAGGTGTCCCAGTTCCCCTTGGAGACCCCTGCCCTCACGGTCTCGCGGAATGTGCTCCAGTTGTCATTGGCTTTGGTCGCCTGCGTCAAGCGCCTACTCCTCCTACTCGGGCAGGTTGTCCACAGAACGATCCACATCTGTGGAAACGCCTGTGCACATCCCTCCCCGAGGAAAATCCTTCAGTTACCCCCAGGGAGCGTCGTGTCACCAACAGCGACAGGGAAGCGAGTGACACTCCCAAGCATGAGTCGGGCGAGTATCGGAGCAGGCCTAGCGCCAGTCAAGAACGCGAGAATCACCGGTGTGGATGAGATGGTGTGAATCTGTCCACAGCAAAAACCCAGGTAGGCAAAAGGATTTCCAGATTGTGGGGAGGTGTCCGGGCAGACCGGCCCGACCACTGGGGTCTTTTGTTCTTTTCGCGAGCCGGGTGATTTCTTCGCGACTCGGGCTCGAGACTGCTCCGCGCCCCTGTTGGGCTTTGACATAGGAAACCAGGGTTCCGTAACCTGTGGTCGCTTCTTCCCGACTCTCTTCGGATTATGAAACGGACTTACCAACCAAAGGTGCGCCGCCGCAAGCGACGCCATGGATTCAGGCATCGGATGCGAACCCGCGCCGGTCGGGCCACCCTCAAGGCACGTCGGGACAAGGGCCGAAAGCGCCTCGCTGCCTGAGTACGAATCCCTTCGGAGCCCTCGGGACTTCCGTAGAGTCCTCGATGCGGGAGACCGGCATCGCAGCGGCGGAATCGTCTTGGTCAGGACGCCGGGGCGTGAAGGTCCCCCGAGAGTGGGTCTCGTCGTCTCGAAGAGCAGCGGAGGCGCCGTGACGAGGAACCGAATCAAGAGACGGCTCCGACATGCGATTGTCGGGAAGGCGCTGCAACCAGGGATGGATTACGTGATCATCGCCAACAGAGAGGTCAGCGAGGTGCCCTTCGCCCAGATCGAGACCTGGTTGAGCCACGCCCTGGGAGAGCCCGACAGGTGATCCAGTACCTGCGTCCGCGTGGTCTGGTGGTCGGGTTGATCTCTATTTACCAGAAACTGGTAAGTCCCAACCTCGGGGCGAACTGCCGTTATCAGCCGACATGCTCTTCTTATGCCGCCGAGGCCATAAGCCGTTTCGGGGTGATCCGCGGTGGATGGCTCGCCTTGAAGAGGATCGGGAGATGCCACCCGTTGCGACCTGGGGGCCATGACCCGGTGCCCGACACCTGGAGAACCACCTGATGGGTGAGCTGTTCAACACCCTCAAGGAGTTCCTCGGGTCTGCCCTCAACTTCTTCTTCAACCTGCTCTCTCCTCCATTCAGCGATGGGGTGGGTCTGGGGTTGTCGATCGTCCTGCTCACCATTGCCATCAACCTGGTGGTGTTCCCCCTGACGCTGAAACAGACCAGGGCCACCAGGGCCTTCACCGAGATCCAACCCAAGATCAAGAAGATCCAGGCCGAGTACAAGGAGGACCCTCAGGAGATGCAGCGACGTCTCCTCGAGACCCAGAAGGAGGCCGGCGCCACCCCGGGTGGGTGTCTCCTTCCGTTGTTGGTCCAGATGCCGATCTGGATCGCCCTCTTCCAGTTACTCAGGGCACCACTCGACTACATACCCTCCGGCTCGGGCCTGGCAGCGGCAGTGGCCGACACCAGCGCCACTTTTCTCGGCATGCACTTGGTCGAGTCACCGGCAATGGCGTGGGCGGCGGCCGGCGCCAATGGGCTGCTGTATGCGGTGCCCTATCTGCTGGTCATCGCATTCATGGTGGCAACCCAGTACATCCAGCAATGGCACGCCACCTACGGTCAGGCCCGACCCGACCAGAAGGGCGCCGGCGCACAGCAGGCGGTCACCAAGATCATGCCGCTGTTCATCGGGTTCATCTCTTGGAGCTTCCCGGCGGGTCTGGTCCTGTACTGGACCACTTCCAACCTGTTCCGGTTGGGCCAGCAGGTACTGATCTTCAAGATGGATGGGCGCCCCAATCCGATCAAGACCGACGCCGAGCCGGTGAGGGCGGAGTCGAACGATGTTGATGGACAGGCCAAGAAGGCACAGCAGGGCGCAGCCGACAAGCGCCGTCGTCGCAGAAGGAGCTGAGGTGGAGAACGTCGTCATCGAGGTCAGGGCCAAGACAGTGGACCTGGCGGTCGAGGCAGCAATGCAGGAGTTGGGAATCACGGACCGTGAGCAGGTGGCAGTCGAAGTGGTCACCGAGCCGGTCAAGGGGTTTTTGGGAATCGGGGGCCAGGAAGCAGTGGTCCGGGTCAAGCCGAGGAGAAAGGGTCGAAATCGAGGGAATCGACGCAAGGGTGGCCGTGACCGGGAGGATAGAGATCGCTCGCAGAACCAGACTTCCTCGAGGAATCCACAGCAGGCGAGACGCGATTCAGGTAGAAATGGGGGGAATCGCAATCCGAACCCCCGTCAGCGTGATCGAGGAAATAGACCGACCGAGAAGAGGGAAAAGACAATGAGCGACGATCGTCCGGTGCTCCCACTCGAGGAGCAGGCCAGGATCGCCCACGAATTCCTTGAGGGTCTCATCGACGCCTATGGGCTCGAAGGAACGGTGACCACCCGGATCGAGGAAGATGTGATCGTCGCCGATGTCGACGGAGATCAGACCGAAGCCCTGGTCGGAGTGAGGGGATCGGTGCGCGCTGCCATCCACGAACTGACCCGCACCGTGCTTCAACGATATGGCCAGGACTCGGCACGGCTTCGACTCGACATAGCCGGTTACGCCGAGCGACGTCGTCAAGCCTTGTCGATCTACGCTCGACAGCTGATCGAGCAACTCGACGCCGAAGGCGGGGAGATCATGTTGGAGCCAATGAGCCCGGCTGATCGCAAGGTGATTCACGACGCCGCCGCCGAGTACCCCAATGTCACTTCGTACTCGGAAGGCGAGCCCCCTCGGCGATATGTGGTGCTTTCCAAGGTTTCGGGGAGCGGGGAAGAAGAGGAATAGGCGTTTCACGTGAAACCCCCTCGTGGGGTGTGCTGGCCGGTCGGCTGGGAAGACCGATTGATCAAGGCCAGGTCGACAGACTCGAGCGTTTCCGACAATGGCTGATCGAGGAGGCCATTCCCGCCGGGGGAATCGGGCCCAACGAGGGGCGCAGACTGGATAGCCGTCATCTCATCGACTCGCTCATGTTCTCGAGATGTCTCGACGACCCGGCCCGGGTGTGGGATCTGGGCTCGGGGGTGGGTCTTCCCGGTATCCCTCTTGCGGTGATCATGCCCGCCACCCGGTTTCTCCTCGTCGATCGCTCAGAACGCAGAGTCGACCTGATGAAACGGGCGATTCGGGTGTTGAGCCTCGACAATGTGATTACCGAGACCGCCGACATCAATCACCTCGAGGGGGTCGCCGATGCCATAGTTTCGCGAGCCTCATTGCCGGTGGTCGAGCTGGCTGGGGTGGCCGATCGGCATCTGGAGTCTGGTGGTGTGGCTGTCGTTGGAGGTTCCTGGTCGACGGAGCCTCACTCACCGGGTTGGCGGACCTTGGATGTGGGGTCGGATGTGCTTGACCGGCCGGTCTGGATCCTTATGATGCGTCGAGCATGACCGGCACCACCGTCGTCGCCCTGGCGAATCAGAAGGGCGGGGTTGGCAAATCGACAACTGCCATAAATTTGGCGGCGTCACTCGCCCTCCAGGAGCATCGGGTGCTTCTCATCGATCTCGACCCGCAGGGCAATGCCACCAGTGGCCTGGGCATCGAGCGTGGTGGTATCGACATCTCGGTCTACGACGTCCTACTCAAGGAATCGAGTCTCGAGGATGCCATCGAGCCCACCTCGGTGCGGAACCTCTTCGTGGTTCCGGCCACGATCGATCTGGCCGGTGCCGAGATCGAGCTGGTCTCGGTGCTCTCTCGGGAGACCCGACTCAAGCATGCGATCTCCAGCACCAATGGTGACTATGAATATGTGTTCATCGATTGCCCACCTTCTCTCGGTCTCCTCACCGTCAACGCTCTCACCGCCGCCGACGAGATCGTCATCCCGATTCAATGCGAGTACTACGCCCTGGAAGGGCTGAGCCAACTTCTCCGCAACATACAGCTAGTGACCTCGAACCTGAACCCGAAATTGAAAGTTGGGGGGGTGGTCCTCACCATGTACGACGGGCGGACCAAGCTGTCGAAGGACGTCGCAGAACAGGTCAGGGAGTACTTCGGTGACACGGCATTCAAGACCGTGATCCCGCGATCGGTGCGATTGTCGGAGGCCCCGTCATATGGGGAGCCAATCGAGGCCTTCGACCCCATGAGCAGGGGTGCCATCGCATACCGGCAGCTCGGTCGTGAATTCGTTGAGCGACATGCGTCAGTCAAGGAGTAGGAGGGCGAGATGACCACACGGAAGAGTGGTTTGGGCAGGGGCCTAGAAGCGTTGATACCCATGGAGAAGGCGACCGCTCCGGATGCCGAGTTCTTACACCTGCCGGTGGACCAGATCAGGGCCAACCCGGATCAACCCCGCAGCCGGTTCGATGACGACGCCCTCGAGGAGTTGACCGCCTCCATCCGTGAGGTCGGCGTGCTGCAACCGGTGATCGTGGGTGCTACCGAAGACGGGTACGTCCTGATCGCCGGTGAGCGTCGATGGCGGGCCACCAAGAAAGCCGGCATGCCCACCATCCCCGCGGTGGTCAGGGGCTCAACCGGGGAGTCGACACTGGTCGCATCTCTGGTAGAGAATCTGCAGCGAGAGGATCTGACCCCGCTCGAGGAGGCCCATGCGTTCAAGCAGCTACTGGAAGATTATGGAATGAGTCAGGAGCAGGTCGCCGATCGAGTGGGCAAGTCCCGCCCGGCGGTGTCTAACACCATCCGCCTTCTCCAGCTCCCCGGACCGATCCAGGCGATGGTGGACGGCGGTTCACTGACCGCAGGCCACGCCCGGGCGCTCCTCGGCCTCGACGACTCCAGATACGCCATCTACCTGGCGGAGCGGGCAGTGGCCGACGGATGGAGTGTTCGCCAGGTGGAGGATGCGGTGCGGGCCCGTCATGAGCTCGGGAAGCCGGCGAAACCAGGACCGGTTCGGCAGTTGAGACCTGTCGAGATCATCGAGTTGGAGAAGCGGCTCGGAGAGCATCTGGGTGCTCCGGTCAAGATCACCTATCGCAACGAGAAGGGGAAAGTGGAGATCAAGTTCGGGTCGGTGACTGAGCTGGAGCGGCTCTACCGACTCATGGCCTAGTCGCCACCGCCCGGAAAAAAGTCTCGAGACCTTCGGCGACCGCCAGACCCAGCTTCTCGTCGAGGGCGCGATGCGCCACCACTGCCGACGGCGCCCTGGTCTCCTTGAGCATGGCGGAGGCCCTGCCCTCGACTCGCCCCCCGGCACTGGCCGCAATCGCACCGGCCAACTCCTCTCCGGCCCCGGAGCGACTGTGCTCCGAGGCGAAGTAGAACACGCAGTCCGCTTCCTCGGAGTTGATCCTGAAGGCCACGATGACATCGGACCCCAGCCGGTTGGCCCTCCGGGCCCTGACCCTCTCCGGCATCTGCGTGTCCTGACTTCGTGACATGACAGGGAGCCCTCCGGCGTCCTGGATGGCGAGAGCTGCGGCGGTGGCGGCTTCCCAGGCCTGGTGGGCTTCCTCGGCGTCCCGGCAACCGGCATCCAGAAAGATCCGGGCCCCCGCCAGCGTGGGGGGGAGGCCACGGAGCCACTCCCGCTCCCGTATCGCCTGGCGGCCGTCGTTCATCTCGCCACGAGTCACCAGCTGGACTTCGGTGACCACCTCCGGGCCTACTTTCCCATCTTCTGCCAGGCCGCGGTTGTGCTGGAAGTCGATGACCGCCATCTCGGTGAACGGACCGAACGTGCCATCCACCTTGCCGCAATCGAATCCGAGGGAGTTGAGACGGGATTGGAGCTCGGCGATGTCCTCGCCGCGCATCATGGGCCGTCTCATGAAGACCAGGCGGTCTCCGAGGCGATACCCCGCTTCGTAGAGGGAGCGCCAGGTGTCGGGCCCAACGATCCCGTCTACATCGAGGCCCCTCGCCTTCTGAAAGCCTCCCACCGCGGCGCGGGTAGGCTCGCCAAAACTGCCCCTGGTGTCCGGGGACGGGTCGAAGCCGAGAGCGGCGAGACGGTCCTGGATGTCACGGACCGCGGTCCCGACGTCACCGAGCCGGTATAGGCGCATCCACCAACTCTACGTTCGAGCCGGCGTTTAGTGGCCCGTCGCCCAAACAGCTACGCGGTCTCGCCGGCCCTCGACGCCGCTGGACTGCGTCCTCGTCCTCAACGCACCTACAGGTGCGCCTTCGTCCTGCGTCCTTGCCAGCGACCCCGAATGGCTCGGCGACACCGCGGCATCAATTGAGTGACAGACCACTAGTGGCCCGTGGCCAACTCAGCCGATGTACTCGGAGAGCTCCGAGAGCAGGCGGTGCTTGGGTGCCGCGCCCACGATTCGCTTCATCTCGACCCCGTCCTTGAAGAGGATCAGGGTGGGGATGCTCATCACGTCGTTGGCTGCTGCCGCCTGCGGGTTGTGATCGACGTTGAGCTTGCCGATGATGAAGCCGTCCTTTTCGTCGGCGATCTCCTCGAGCACCGGGGCGATCACACGGCACGGGCCGCACCACTCCGCCCAGAAGTCGACGAGAACCGGCGTGTCACCGCTTATCACGTCGTTGAAGGTCCCATCTTCGAGGGTGACGATCTCAGCCATCTTGTTGCTCCTTGATCGACGGGACCCGAATCTCTTGGTGATCGGCGAGCCAACGCTCGGCGTCGATGGCCGCCATGCAGCCGGTCCCGGCGGCGGTCACGGCCTGACGATAGACATGGTCGGCGACATCCCCTGCGGCAAAGACCCCGGGGACCGAGGTGCGGGTGCTCCCATCCTGGCGGACCACCACGTACCCGTTCTGGTCGAGGTCGAGCTGGTCGGCGAAGAGATCGGTGGCCGGTATGTGACCGATGGCGATGAACACCCCGTCGGTGGGGAACTTGGACACCTCACCGGTCTCGGTGTTCTGGAGCGTGACCCCGGTCACCTTGTCTTCACCGCTGACCTCGGTGACCACCGTATTCCAGATGACGTCGATCTTGGGGTGCTCGAGGGCCCTGCTGGCCATGATGCGGGAGGCCCGGAACTCATCGCGGCGATGGACGATGGCGACTTTCGAGGCGAACTTGGTGAGGAACAGCGCCTCCTCCATGGCGGTGTCGCCACCACCGACCACGACGAGCTGTTGGTCCCTGAAGAAGAAGCCGTCACAGGTGGCGCAGGCGGACACTCCCCGGCCGGTGAGGGTGGACTCCCCGGGGACCCCCAGCCACTTGGCGGTCGCACCGGTGGCGATGATGACGGCATCGGCGGAGTAGGGATCGGCGCCCACTTCAACCACCATGGGGCGGGCACTGAAATCGACCCTGGTCACGTCGACCTGGCGCATCTTCGCCCCGAAGCGCTCCGCCTGCTTGCGGAACTGATCCATCAGGTCGGGTCCCATGATCCCATCGGGAAACCCCGGATAGTTCTCGACGTCGGTGGTGACCATCAGTTGCCCACCGGCTGACAGACCTTCGAACACCATCGGCGCGAGGTCGGCGCGAGCGGCGTAGAGGGCGGCGGTGAGCCCGGCAGGGCCGGACCCGATGATTATGAGTCGCTCGTGTGTCATTTCTCCCTAGACCTGCTGAACCAGAGAAATCCACCGGCCCCGACCAGGAGGCCCCCAAACACTGCGAAGGCCCCGGCCGTGGTCAATGGGATCTCGAGGGCCCCGAACA
This sequence comes from Acidimicrobiia bacterium, assembly GCA_040878345.1. Taxonomy (GTDB): domain Bacteria; phylum Actinomycetota; class Acidimicrobiia; order Spongiisociales; family ZC4RG35; genus ZC4RG35. The sequence goes on from JBBDML010000004.1 coordinate 41,458, forward strand.
GGGCCCAACCCAGGAATATCAAAGCTGCGAACCCCAAGGTGCCCACCAGGATTCCCAGACCGGAGACCTTGATGAGACGGCTCACCCGGTCGATTGTCATCGCCTGCACCTTGAGAGCCACCTGTTCGAGGAACTCGGCGAACTTGACGGCGTATTCCTGCACTCGACCGTCAGGTTAGTGGCGGGTGAAGACCCTGCTCGCCTGGTTCACCGGTCTCGGTAGGCGATCTGGCAAGTCTCGAGGTCGACAAAGACGATGTCGGTGTCTGACTTCAAGGGCTCCCCTTCGGGGACGACCAGGGCGAAGCGCTTTCCATCTCTCTCGATCTCGCCTTCGATCTTGCGATCGGAGAGCCCGGCTCGATCGACGCAACGCTCGATGGCCTCGGTCTCCTCATCGGTCATCAGGCGTGATGCCGTGTAGGACAAGGTGCCCGCCCGCGCCTGGTCGGCGTAACCGGCGAGAAAGTCGGCGGTGTCCTCGGCGGCGGGCGCGGCGGCCACCATGGTCGTCTGCTCGGCCCCATCCTCGGTCAGCTCGTCGGATCCCTGGTCGACCGCCTCGGCGGCGATGCCAGAGAGGCCTTGCTGTTCCGACCCTGTGAATCGCCCGAGCGCGGCAACGACCCCGACCACCACCAGAAGGGCGGCGGCGGCATAACCCCAGGTGAGGCCGGCGCGCCTCGGGGCCACCGAGCGACCACCGATGTTCTCTGTGGTCAGGGCGGTCCAGACGTCACGGTGGAGGGCAGTTCTCTCTGCATGGCTCATCCCGGGTATCGGAAGCTGCGACAGGGCTTCGATCGCCCGTCTCTGGGCTTCATATGCCGCACGCAGCCCGGGGTTTGCCTCGATGAGGGCACGGGCCTCCGTCTCGTCTTCGAGTCGCCCTTCTGCGAGGGCAGTCACCAGCTCGATCTCGCGTCTATTCATGCCAGCCCTTTGATGCTCCCATCACGTGATCGGTTCCCCCAGCCGTGCGGCCAGGAGTCGACGACCCCGAAAAACTCGTGACTTCACGGTGCCGATCGGCACCCCGAGCGCCAGGGCGATCTCCGGCAGGGGCATTTCCTCGATGTCGGAGAGGACCACCGCCGCCCTGAATTCGGCTGGCAGCGAAGCCAGGGCGGTCATGATCTCGTGGCGGTGACCCGCCGAGATCACGTGCTCCTCGGCGCCCGGGTCGGCGAAGTCCATGTGCTCGAGCATCGGCTCCGCCGGCCGGCGCTTTGCCTTGCGCAGCAAGTCGTAGCAAGTGTTGACCGCGATCCGGTAGAGCCATGTGCCCAGTGCCGAGTTGCCCTGGAACTGATGTGCCTTGCGAAAGGCGGTGAGGAATGTCTCTTGAGTGGCATCCAGGGCGTTCTCCCGGTTGGCGAGGATGCGAAGGCACACCGCGAAAATCCGGTCTTCGTGGGCCTCCATGACCCGGGTGAATGCCTGGTGGTCACCCCCGGCAACCCGCGCCAGTAGCTGGGCGTCCTCGGAGGGGGTGGTCACGGCTGGAATCGTACTTCTGCCACCTGGGACCGATAGCTCCCGTCCGCCGACTGTGGGAGATCGGTCAGCCAAAGAAGCCATAGCCCGTTCGCCCGCACCGGGAGTACGATCCGGACCACCCCTGGAGGGGCATCGGCTGTGGCGATCCTCTCCCAGTCGTCCGGGTCATCGGAGACCGATCCCAACCATCGGACCTCGAAACCGGTCCCCGGGGCCATGTCCACCACCTCGAGCGTGCTCGGGGTCCCCCGAACCGAGAACACCAGTCCGAGACCGGCCTTGATCAAGGGCAGAGGGTCCCGATACGACTCGGTGTGCCATACCGTCCCGATGTCGTCGTCGATGGCGAAGGGTGCCTCCTCATCGTGCTCGCCACCCTCACCCAAGGGGTCGAAGGTGGACACCTCGACGATATCGACGGCGCCTGCGGCGACGGTGGTGACGGTGATGATGCTGGTACTGCCGGCTGCGGTGCTGGTGGTGGTTGGCTGGCGTCCGGGGAGGATCGGCTCGGCGGATCCCCCGGAGAAGAAGAACCCGAGGACCACCAGTGCCACCGCCAGGGCCACCAGCACCAGGGCAGCGACCATGAGTCGGCGCGATGCGGCACGAGGCTCCGGTGCCGGGGCTCGCGGAGTCGGGGCTGCGGTGAGGGCCTTTTCCATGTCCCGAGCCGTCAGAGCTCCGGACTGGGCCGAACGGAGGATCTGGTCGATCGAGGATGAGAGACCATCGATCCTCTCAGACGGCGGCGGGCCTCCGGGGGGCGACCCGGTCAATGCAGTCTCGAGAACCGAGGCCAGATCTCGGACGTCGCCATCTGCACTGGTGGACTCCAGCCTTCCGAAGCCGCCGAGCTTGGCAGGGTGGGCCACCGAGTAGGAGATGGCCGTGAGATCGACCGATCCATGGACCGAGCCCTGCTCGTGGAGGAGGGCGAGCGCACCGGCCAACCCGGCGGCGTTGGGGAGGAAGTCGGCGAGGTCGACAGAGCGCTGGGCGTTGACGTTGTCGGCGATGGTCGATCCGCCGGTCCACTCGAACACGCCATAGGCGCCACCCGGGACCTGCTCGACGGCGAACACCTTCAGGAGATGGGGGTGAGAGACCGACGCCACCTGGCTCACCTTCTCGAGGAACTGTCGGCGACGCTCGAGGCTCGACTCGGGCCCAAGGCTCCTGATCAGGACCGGACGGTCCAGGGAGACGTCGGTGGCCAGCCACTCCTCGATGTCGCCATCCCGGCCGAGGCGCATCTCCAGCTTGAAACGATCAGGGATGGCGGTGGCCATGGCTCAAGTTCAGCATGGGCCGGGGTCAATCCCCGCTTCGTAGGATCTCGAGCCGGGTCCCGGTGTCGACGAAGCCGTGGGACTGGTATAGACGACGAGCGACATCGGCGCCATCGCGGACATTGAGCACCACCGCCCTGGCACCTTCCTGGCGGGCCCAACTCAGGGCGGCTCTCAACAGGTCGGCCCCGATCCCCTTGCCCGCGTGCTGGGGCATGACCGCGATCCTCTGCAGATAGGCCACCCCCCAATCAGCCCCGACAATGGCATAGCCGACGGTCCCGGGCCCATCCTCGACGGTGAGGACGATTCCCCTCCGGGTGGCAGCGGAAGACTCGGAGAGGCCGGTGCCGCTCATCCTCCAGAATCCTTCGAAGGCGGCGACATCGATCTCGACCACTAGGTCCCAGTCCGGGTTGCGCTCCGGTTTGACCAACCTCTCCGGGGCGGCCCACGGTGCCGCCAACCCCCGCTCCATGACGATCAGGCTGTCGATGGGGCGGTATCCAGCCCTTCGCCACACCCTGGTCGCCGTGGGATAGAGGGCAGGTGAGTACACCACCCCGCCGGAGTACCCGCCCACGGTCCCGGTCGCCTCGGCAAGGAAGTCGGCGCTACCACGGAGCAGACGGAGATGCCCGGCCGGGGTCTCGTCATTCCATCGCCTGGCATCTGCCCGTGACCGGCCCCGTGTGATGGTGATCGGCCCGGGCCACACCCCTTCCACGACCTGGCGGTCCGCCATCTGTGGGAGAGTAAAGGCCATGAAGGTGGTAGTCGCCGTCCACCAGTCTGTCTTCGACCACGACACCGGCGCCTTCCATCCGGAACGGCCGGAGCGGGTGTCAGCGGCGCTCCTGGGGATCCGTCGCTCGGGGCTCGAGGTGGTGGAGATCGAAGCCCCCCGGATCGAGAGGTCGCAACTCCTGATGATCCACGATGCCTCCTATGTCGACGCCATCGAGGCCTTCCTCCGTTCGGGAGGTGGCGCGCTCGATGTGGACACTTTCGTCTCCGAGCCCAGTTGGGAGGCTGCCCTCAGGTCCGCGGGAGCGGTTGGCGCCATCGTCGAGGAGCTGGAGATCACCCCCGATGCCACCGGGTTCGCCTTGACCCGACCACCTGGCCACCATGCCACCGCCAACCGCGCCATGGGCTTTTGCGTCTTCAACAACGTGGCGGTGGCGGCCGCGGGGCTCCGCCACCAGGGACTGAGGGTCGCAATTCTCGACTGGGACGTCCACCACGGGAATGGGACCCAGGAGCTCCTCGGTGCGGATCCGGGTGTCCTCTACGTCTCCGTTCATCAGGATGCCTTCTACCCATACCAGGGTCATGTCTCGGACATCGAGCGGGTGGCGACCGGCACCAACGTGAACATCCCGGTGCCCGCGGGGACCGCCGGCGATGTGGTCCGCATGGGATGGGAGGAGCTGGTGATCCCGGTGGTCTCCCAGTTCGAGCCGGATTGGGTGCTGGTCAGTGCCGGGTACGACGCGCACGTCGACGATTCACTCGCCGACCTGGCTCTGACCGCCGCCGACTTCGGCTGGATGGCAGCCCGCCTCGGCGAGGCACACCCACCCACCAAGGTGATCATGGCTCTCGAGGGGGGCTACGACCTGGCGGCTCTCGAAGACTCGGTCGCGGCCACTCTCGAGGGGCTCTCGGGAGCCGAGATGGGCGCATCCCCGACTCAATCGCCACCCCGGTCAAAGGTGGCGCTCGACCTGGCGGCAGAAGCCATCGCGCAGCATTGGCGGGTGTGATCCCGACTCAACCCTGGGGCCAGGCGGTCCGATAAAGCTCGGGGTACCCCAAGAGAAGGACCATGGAGAACATCGACGACATCCTGCGCCGCGCTGTCACCCTCGGCGCCTCTGACATACACCTCAAAGTGGGGTCGGCGCCGATCATCAGAGTCGAAGGCGATTTGCGTCACTCTGGTGAGTCCGGGCCCTTGATGCCGGCCGACACCGACGCCTATGCCCGGGCGATCTTCACCGCCAAAGCGGAGAGTGACTTCGAGGCCAAGGGGGTCGCCGACTTCGCATACGGCAAACAGGACCTGGGGCGCTTTCGGGTCACCGCGTTCCGTCAGCGTGGCTCGGTCTCCCTGGTGCTTCGGCGGGTGGTGTCGGGCAGCAAGACGTTCGCCGAGCTCGGGCTCCCCCGGATAATCGAGAAGGTGGCCTCCGCCAAGCAAGGACTGGTGTTGGTCACCGGGTCCTCAGGATCGGGCAAGACCACCACGGTCTCCTCGATCATCGACTGGATCAACAGCAATCGAGCCACCGCCATCCTCACCGTGGAGGATCCGATCGAAGTGCTCCACCCCGACAAGTCGTCGGTCGTGGTTCAGCGCGAGGTCGGGGTCGATACTCCGGACATGGCATCCGCGGTGCGAAGCGCCATGCGACACGACGCCGATGTGATCATGATCTCCGAGCTGAGCGATCACGACACCGCCAAGGCGGCCATCGATGCCTCCGAGACCGGCCATCTCGTAATCTCGACGATGCGGACCACCGACCCGGCCGAGACGGTTAGCCGGCTGATATCCATGTTCCCCGAATCACACAAGGCCGTCGTCAGGAACCAACTCGCCACCCAGCTCCAGGCGGTGGTCAGCCAGGTGCTCGTCGAGACCGCGAATGGCGGCCGGGTGATGGCCTGCGAGGTCCTCACCAGTAACGAGCGGGCCCAGGAATGGGTCATGGCCGGCGAGGAAGCCTCCGCCCTGGTGGACATCATCAAGGAGAGCAGTTTCCACGGGATGCAGACTTTCGATCAGGCGCTCCTCAAGCATGTGGTCGACCGAACCGTCGAGATCGGCGTCATCCTTCCACATGTCCGCAACTCACATGAGGTGCGGGCGAAGGCCATGGCTGCCGGGATCGCGACCTAAGCCATTCCTCCTCCAATGGCTCCATGAGGGCCGGCCCTCGGGCCGGCCCTCATGTGTTGGATGGATAACCTGGCTCGAAGTGATCCCCGAACGCCTCGAGTTCCTCCGCTCGGACACCCTTCCCCCCGCCCAGCTCTCCGCGGTGTTCAGCCGGGCCGGTGAGGAGCTGTTCCTGGTGGGCGGGTCGGTCAGGGACGCCTTCCTCGGCCGCGAGTTGGGTGACTTCGACTTCGCCACCAGTGCCCCACCCGAGCGGGTGATCGAGCTCCTCGAAGGGTGGGCCGACGCCATCTACCCGTTGGGTGAGGCGTTTGGGACGATCGCCGCCCGACATCGCGGCCATGCCGTCGAAATCACCACCTTTCGATCAGAGGTCTATCTCGAGCACTCCCGCAAGCCACGGGTGGCCTTCTCCGACCGGATCGAGACTGACCTGAGCCGTCGTGACTTCACCGTCAACGCTATCGCCCTCTCGCTCCCCGACCTCACTCCTGTGGACCCTTTCGACGGGCTCGCCGACCTCGCCGCCCGCATCCTGCGGACACCACTCGACCCCGAGGTCTCCTTTGGCGACGACCCGCTCCGGATGCTCCGCTTGTTCCGATTCCAGGCGATGCTGGGATTCGCCCCCGACGCCGGTGCGGTGGAGGCGGTGCGGGCCATGTCGGAGCGTCTCGGGATCATCTCGGCGGAGCGGACCAGAGACGAGCTCTCCAAGCTCCTCTTGGCCGAGGCCCCGGGCGAGGCGTTGGGGATGATCGTGGCCACCGGTCTCTCCACCCAGTTCATCCCCGAGCTGGACCGACTCGCCATGGAGCAGGACCCGTCTCAGCGTCACAAGGACGTCCTCACCCACACCTTCGCCGTGATCGACAGGGCCCGTCCCGAGCTGGTGCTACGGCTGGCTGCATTGCTTCATGACATCGGCAAGCCCGATACCCGCCAGTTCGGGCCTGGTGGTGCCAGCTTCCACCACCACGAGGTGGTCGGTGCCCGCATGGCCCGGGCTCGGCTCCGGGCCCTCCGATATCCAAAGGAAGTAGTCGAGGACGTTGGCCAGCTGGTCTTCCTCCATCTCCGCCCTCATACCCTGAAGTTGGGATGGACCGACTCGGCAGTGCGGCGTTACGTGCGCGATGCCGGCCCGTTGCTCGACCTGCTCAACGAGTTGGTCCGCTCCGACATCACCACCGCCAACAAGAGACGTGAGGCCGAGATCCAGGAGGGTCTCGACGAGCTCGAGGCTCGGATAGCCAGCCTTTCGGCACGAGAGGAGCTGGCCCGGCTCAGGGCACCGATCGATGGTCGTCAGGTCATGGCGTACCTCGATCTCGACCCCGGTCCGATGGTGGGCGAGATCCTGGACATCCTCCTCGAGAAGCGGATCGACGACGGGCCCTACCCGAAGTCGGAGGCCTACCGGATCTCCCGGTCCTGGGCCACCGGCAGGGGCCTCGCCGACCCCGGTGACCCGCCTCAGGACGAGGAGGAGTAGTAGGCGTGATACTGGTGGTCATCCCTGCGATCGTGCTGGCCCTGGTCTCCCTGGCCGCCTTCCTGGGTCGTTGGGTGTGGTGGCTCGACGTCCTGGCCAACTTCCGGGCCCAGTATGTGGTGGGTCTCATGGCCCTCGGCGTCCTCCTCATGGTGGGCAAGTGGCGCAGGAGCGGGTTGGCGGTCTCGTTGGTTGCGGTCGTCAATCTGGTCCTGGTGCTTCCCCTGTATGTGGGGACACCAGGCGACAGCGAGGTGACCGCCCCGTCGATGCGGGTGATGTCGTTCAACCTCCTCTCCAGCAACGAGAGCTACGCCGAGGTCTTTGAGTACATCGAGGCCATCGACCCCGAGATCGCCTTCCTCCACGAGGCGAGCCGGCCCTGGGAAGTGGCGGCCGAGGCGGCCGACCACGACTATCAGGTGATCCGAGCCCGCTCCGACGACCTGATATTCGGGACCCTGGTGCTGGTACGGGGTGAGGAGGTGACTGCCGTCTCGTATGGGTTCGCCACCGCTCAACCCCGGGCTGTTGCCGTCACCTTCCGACCCCGTGGCTGGGCCGAGCCGGTGAAGGTGCTCTCCACCCACCCCTTGGCCCCTACCGATCAGGCGCGGGCCGGGCTCCGTGACGCCCAGCTCAGTTTTGCCGGAGACTGGGCAGAAGACCAGGAGGGGGCCTTCATCGTGGTTGGCGACTTCAACGCCACCCCCTGGTCCTGGCCCTTCCGGGACCTCATGGGCAGGACCGAGCTACGCAATTCCCAGATCGGCTACGGTCTCCAATCCAGCTTCCCGGTCGATTCCAGTGTCCTGTTCCGGGTTCCCATCGACCATCTCCTACACAGCGAAGCCCTGATCGTCCGTGACCGCCGTCTCGGCCCGGCCCTGGGCTCTGACCACTTCCCCTTGGTGGTCGACCTCGAGCTCAGATAACTTGGCACAGATGTCAGACCGTTTCTCCGATCGTCGCCGACGGGTCTCCGATCTGGTGGGCGACAGTGGAATCGCCATCATCCCGGCGTCCACCGAGGTCATCCGCAACCACGACGTCAACCACCAGTTCCGCCAGGACTCGATGTTCTGGTATCTGACCGGGTTCCATGAGCCAGACGCGGTGGCGGTGTTGGCCCCCGGCCACGACGACGGTGACTACACCCTTTTCGTCCTCCCCAAGGATCCGGCACAAGAGGTGTGGAACGGGATCCGCACCGGTGTGGTCGGGGCCAAGGAGCGGTTCGGCGCCGACGTCTCCTACGAGCTGTCCGAGCTCGACGACGTCCTGGAGAGATACATGATCGGGCGGGACGTCATCTGGTACCGGACCGGGAACAGCGGAATGGACTCCAAGGTCTCAGCCGCCATCGAGCGAGCCAGGGCCCACCGCGAGCGGTTCGGGGGCGTCGTCCCCTCGTCGGTCAAGGACGTCTCGGTTCCCGTCGGGGAGATGATGCTGATCAAGGACGGCCAGGAGGCAGAGAGTCTCCGCGATGCCTGCCGGCTCACCGCCCACGGGCATCGGGAGGCGATGAGTTTCACCCAGCCAGGGATGATGGAATACCAGGTCCAGGCGGCCCTGGAGTACTACTGGCGACTCGGGGGGTCCCCCCGAAACGGGTACCCGTCGATCGTGGCCTCTGGCGCCAACGCCTGTGTGCTCCATTACGTGGAGAACGACTCCAAGATCGGCCATTCTGACCTGGTCCTGATCGATGCCGCTGCCGAGGTCGACGGCTACTCCTCGGATCTCACCCGGACCTATCCCGCCAACGGGAAGTTCACCGCACCCCAGAGGGCGATCTACGAGGTGGTCCTCGCCGCCCAGGAGATCGGTCTCGAGAACTCCGGCCCGGGATCAACGCTGCGTGGCATCCATGACTCCTCGACCCGGGTACTGGTCGAGGGCATGGTCGACCTCGGGCTGCTCCCAAGCTCGGTCGACGAGTCGCTGGCAATGCATCACTACACGCACTTCTTCATGCATGGCACCGGGCACTGGCTCGGTCTCGACGTCCACGATCGGGGGAGCTACCGCATCGACGGCAAGCCTCGCCCCCTCGAGCCGGGGATGATGTTCACCGTGGAGCCAGGGATCTATGTGGCCCCGGACAAGGCGGAGATCGAGCTCACCCTCCTCGCTCACGACCTCGATGAGTGGAACGAGCGGCGGGTCCGCTTGGGCCGGTCCGCGGCAGCTGCCCTCGAGAAAGAGGAGAAAGAGGCGGCTGAGAAGATCAAGCACACCGTCCCGGCAGAGTTCCTCGGCATAGGCGTCCGCATCGAGGACGACGTGATGATCACAGCCGACGGCCTGGAGAACATGACCTCTTCGGTCCCCAAGGACCCCGACGAGATCGAGGACCTCTGCGCCGAGAGCCCGACTCTCCCACGCCCCTAACCGGCTACCGCCGCGGGCACCGCGTATCCGAACACGGCGACGAAGTGAAATGCGCCGGCCAGGACCACCAGGAGATGGAACAGCTCGTGGTACGAGAAGGTCCTCGGGAGGAGACGGGGCCGCTTGGTGAGGAAGATCACGGCCCCCACCGTGTAGCAGACGCCGCCGAGACCGATGAGCACGATGGCCTCGGTGCCCAGGGTGGCGTGGATCTGGGGGAGCCAGGCCAGGGCGGCCCAGCCCATGGTGAGCTGCAAGGTCACCGACAACCAGGTCGCCACCGTGCGCAGGACAGCCTTGAGTGTGATGCCGGTCGCTGCCACCAGCCCGACCAGGCCCAGGGAGATGAGACGCACCCCCCCGCCGAGACTGGCGATGGCGATCGGAGTGAAGGTCCCCGCCACCACCAGATAGATCATCGAGTGGTCGATCCGCTGGAGCCGCGTCTTCCATCGAGGGGCCCACGGAATCGAGTGATACAGCGAGGAGACGGTGTACATCACCAGCAGGGCGGACCCGAATGCCAGCGAACCGACCATGGCGCCGGGATCGCCCCAGGACCGGGTCAGCAGCAGGATCAGGCCAAACAGGGCGGCGATCGCCGCCGATCCGTGGAGGAAGCCACGAATCGGGTTCTGCATCCTGCCCAAAGTCGCACGTTGCACTCCCGGGCAGGGTAAGGCGCCGGGTTTCTTATCGAACCCGGCCCCATCCGCAATTACGATGTCGGGAGGGTATGGCGCTCGGACTTCTCTACCGTCTATATGAACGCAGGCTGCTGTCCGGGCTCGACCGTGACCGGCTGCCCCGACACATAGGCATCGTCCTCGACGGCCATCGGCGTCATGCCCGGGAGGAGGGTCTCCCCAGCTACAAGGACTCCTATCGGGTGGGGATGAGGCGGTTCGAGGACTTCCTCGGCTGGTCGAACCGGCTGGAGATACCGGTGGTCACCGCCTGGCTGCTCTCGCGGGAGAATCTGTCTCGAGCCGCCGATGAGCTCGACCCATACTTCGAGGTCCTTATCGAGCTGTTCGACCGCCTCCCCGACCTCGCTGCCGGCTTTGACATGGGGATCAAGGTCATTGGCAGTCTCGACCTCCTCCCCGACCACCTGGTGACCGCCGCCAAGAGAGCTCAGGAGGCAAGACCCAGGGGGAGCCGACGTCTCAATCTGGCCATGGGTTATGGGGGTCGCCAAGAGATCGTGGACGCAGCCAAGGACCTGGTGGCCGAGTTGGCATCGAGCGGGGTGGACGCCTCGGAGATCCCATCCCACATCGATGCCGAGGCGCTGGCGGCGCACATGTACTCCGCTGACATGCCCGACCCGGACCTCCTGATCCGAACCTCGGGCGAGTCGCGGCTGTCCGGTTTCCTGCTGTGGCAGTCGGCCTACAGCGAGTTCGTCTTCGTCGACGTCAACTGGCCTGCCTTCCGTCACGTCGACTTCCTCCGGGCGCTGCGCGACTACAGCGGCCGCGAGCGCCGCTTCGGCAAATAGCTCACTACGTTCGCTGTGCTTGCTGTATTTGGTACCTGGTACTGAGTATTTGGACAATCGCAATCCGAGTACCAAGTACCTAGTACTAGGTCACGGTCTCAAGCCCTCAAAGGGCTTCAGACCGTGACCATCCCCGGGTGGAGATGGGCCACGTCGCCCAACTGGCGCAATGAGAAACCCCAACCGGTGCTGATTCGGGTCATGGTGACCCTTGTCACGCCGGTGTGGGGCTGACGGAATCGCTCCCACTCCCATGGGACCGGCTCGAGCCCCAGGAGATGCCCGAGGACCACGGCATTGGTCCCGGCGTGAGCCACGATGACCACCCGCCGATCAGGGTCCTCGACGGTCCACAGGTGACGGTGGTCCGGGTCCATCGGCCTTATCCCATGACGGGCCAGGGTGTCGGTGAGACCGTTGACCACCCGCTCATGAAAGGCACGGAAGGTCTCGCCACCGGGGAGCCCCTCCCACATGTCGTCCATCGACCGGACATTGGCCTCGGCGAAGTAACGGTCGATCTCGTCGACCGGTGCACCTTCCCACTTCGGGGGGTTGTTGATCTCCTGGAGCCAGTGATACGACTCCCGCTCCCGGCCCAACTCGGAGGATATCGGGTCGGCGGTCTCCATGGCTCGGTGCATGGTGGACACCCACAACTCATCGATCTGATCCAGGCTCGACAGCCGGTGGGCCACGCGGTTGGACTGCTCCCGCCCCAGATCGGTGAGGTTGGGGTCGTTGCGGGCGATCCGGTCCGGGGCCCAGTCCGGCTGCCCGTGACGGATCAGGAAGAGGTCCATGGCCTTGAAACTAGGCGATTGGATCGTCACCGCCAATACGATGGGCCGGTGCCCCGCCAAGCCCTCATAGACCACCTGGCCAGCCACGCCCTGCGGACCGACGGTCCCTTCACACTCCGCTCGGGGGCGGTGTCCGAGTGGTACCTCGACGCCAGGCAGACCACCTTCGATGGGGAGGGTGCCTGGCGGGTGGGGGGAGCGGTGCTGGAGCTGCTCGACCCAACCGTTCAGGCGGTGGGAGGCATGACGATGGGCGCCGACCCGATCGCGGTTGCCACGGCCATGGTGGCATTCTCCGCGGGCCGGCCCCTCAAAGCGTTCTCGATCCGGAAGACGATGAAAGACCATGGGACCGGCGGCCGGTTGGTGGGGCCGGTGGCTGCCGGTGCTCGGGTCGCCATCCTCGAGGACACTACGACCACCGGTGGCGCGGTTATCGAGGCCGCCCAACACGCTCTGGAGGCCGGGCTGGTCATCGTGCAGGCCATTTCCCTCGTCGACCGGTCCTACGGGGCAGCCGGGTCCCGGTTCAGCGCTATGGGGGTTCCCTATCGATCTCTGATCCAGCCCGAGGATCTGGGTGTGGCATGACTCCCGTCGTGGTGCGACGCTCGGCGCTGAGGATGTGGCTGCTCGCCATGACCGGCATCCCACTTCTCGTCATCTCCCTCGACGTCCTCACCAATCGCCGGCTCACCGACCGGCTTCGTGAGATCCTGTTCCGTCCGGCGGACACCCAGATCTTCGAGCCGCGAGACGTCATCTGGGCCTGGGCCATGCTCGCCTTCGCCTTGTTCTTGGTGCTTTGGGGGCTGAAGGAGCTGTTCGTCCCCACCAAGGTCCTCGAGTGCCGTGATGAGGGTCTGGCCCTCAAGCTGAGGGGCCCTTTCCAGCCGGTCTCCGTCGTCCCCTGGGATTCGATTGTCGATGTCGATGGGATCAAGGTCGAGGACGAGGCCGCCAAGATCCCCTTGCTCTGGATCGAGATCACCAGCCGGGAGGGTCTACCCGATCAGCCCTGGGGTGCCAGATGGGTGGGGCCGACCGAGCTCGGCCTCCTCGCCGAGGATTGGTCGGAGAGCCCGGACAAGGTGGCCGAAAGTGTTGCCGACTTCGCGGTCGCCGCGGCCCGGCGTCGTCCCCGGCTGGCGGTGGCCTCGCTCTGGCAGGAGGGAGCTGAGGAGGAGTGACCCTCGTCGGGGCCCACACCCCTGCCGGTCATCCATTGCAGGAGGCGGCGATGCGGGGGGCGGACCTGGTCCAGTTCTTCCTCTCCAATCCTCAAGGGTGGCGCAAGCCCGAGCCCCGAGCAGACGCCACCGAGCTGAGGGCGGCTGACATCCCCCTCTATGTCCACTCCCCCTACCTGATCAACGTGTGCGCCGACGACAACAAGGTCAGGGTGCCCAGCCGCCGAATTCTCCAAGAGACCTGCGACGCCGCCACCGAGATCGGCGCCACCGCTGTGGTGGTCCATGGGGGCCATGTCACCGGTGAGGGCCCCCAGGAGGAAGGGATCGTCCGGTGGCGCAAGGCGCTGGAGATCCTGGACACCCAGGTGCAGGTCCTCATCGAGAACACCGCCGGGGGTGACAAAGCGGTGGCGAGGAGAGTCGAGTGGATCGACCGCCTATGGGATGAGATCGGCGGGTTCGGGGTGGGTTTCGTCCTCGACACCTGCCATTCCTGGGCCGGTGGGGAGCCCTTCGACGAGCTGGTGGAGCGGACCATGGCGGCAACGGGGCGAATCGACCTGGTCCACGCCAACGACTCGAAGGACCCATTCGACTCCAGACGCGACCGTCATGAGAACCTGGGGAGGGGCCAGATCCCCCCCGACGACCTGGCCCGTGTCATCTCCGAGGCTGGTGCCCCGGTGGTGGTGGAGACACCCGGTGATGCATCGGCACAGGCCGACGACATCGAGTGGGTCCGCGCCCGGCTTCAGGGCGCGGCGTCCTCAAAGATCTGAATCGTGCCCGAGTAGTTGGCGATCCAGACCTGCCGGCTCGACGGGTCGTAGGTGATCCCGATGGGGTGGTGACCGGTTCGGTGCTCCTCGGTCTCGACCATGTCCTCGGTCCTCACCTTGCTCATGGTGTCGGAGTTGTAGTTGACGACATACAGAGCGGTCCCGTCGTCGCTGATCGCCATGCTCCTCGGCGCCGAACCGGTGGCCACCCGAGCCGTCACCTCTCCGGTGACGAGATCGAGCCTGGCGATCCGGCCGTCGCCGTTCAATGAGACGTAGAGGGTCTGCCCATCTGGGCTGATCACCAGGTGTCGGGGGCTGCGACCCACCCCCTCGATGTACCCGACCTCCAGGCTGACCAGGTCGATCACCGCGATCCTGGTCGACCCCATCACCGCCACGTAGGCGGTGGCCGAGTCAGGAGGTATCGCCACCCCCCGGGGATGACGACCCACCGGGACCCGGGCCAACTCGGTCCCCGACTCCAGGTCGACGATCGAGACGTCGAACCCGCACCAGTTGGATACCACCAGCAAGCGGTCGTCGGGGGTGACGGCGAGGAATTTGGGCACCGGGCCCACCCTTATGAGCCGGTCGATTTCGAGGGTGGCGGTGTCGACCCGGTAGACGAAGCTGTCAGGCCACGACCCCGGGTCGCAGCCGTCCCCGGCCGAGGTGTCGAGGCCGCCCCCGTACATCTTGTAGTTGGAGACATAGGCGTGGGAGCCATCGGAGTCGAAGGCCACCTCGACCGGTGACCCTGCCAGCTCCTCCCCGAACTCGCCGAACCCGTGCTCTGCCGGATCGACCCGGTCTTCGATGGTGGCGACCAACTCGAAGACCCGGTCGTAGACCGTGATGGTGTGGCGGTACATCATGTTCTGGGCGAAGAACAGCCCCCGGCCCGATGTCACCACCGACTTGGGCGAGATGGCCCCGGTGATGGTGGCCACCTCCACCAGTTGACGCTGGGCGGCGGTGAAGCCGTCCGGGGCGACCAGGGTGGTAGTCGTCGTTTGGAGGACGGTGGTGGCCGTCGGCCGGGTCGTAGTGGTCGATGGGGCCGTAGAGGTGGTGGTCGGCGGGATTGTGGTGACCGACCTGGTGAGATCGACCGCCCCCTGATCGACACAACCGGCGATCAGGGCAAGCACGCCGAGGATTGCAATTGACCCCCGTTTCATCTGGGTGAAATTAGCTCCGGGCTGCGATGTCTCCATCAGCCAGTAGCCTTAGACCATGGCCGAGAAGGTCACAGCACCGGACATCAGGGCGCGCAAGGGCGGTCCCAAGATCACGATGGTCACCGCCTATGACTACCCGGGGGCGATGATCGCCGACCGGGCAGGAGTCGACATCATCCTCATCGGAGACTCGGTGGCCAACGTCGTCCATGGCATGGACACCACACTCGAGATCGGTCTCGATGAGATCGTCCTCCACACCAGGGCGGTCAAGCGGGCCCGACCCAATGCCCTGGTGGTGGCCGATATGCCATGGCTCACCTTCCATCTCTCCCCAGAGGACGCGGTTCGCAACGCCGGGAGGCTGGTCCGCGAAGGGGGCGCCGAGGCGGTCAAGCTCGAAGGAGGCAGGAAGCGACTGCCGGCGGTCCACGCCATCCTCGACGCCGAGATCCCAGTGATGGGACATGTCGGGCTGACCCCCCAATCGGTCCACGCCATGGGTGGCTTCAAGGTCCAGGGAAAGGCGGTCGAGACCGCCAGGGAGATGATCGAGGACGCAAGGGCACTCGCTGACGCCGGTTGCTTCTCGATCGTGATCGAAGGGGTCCCCGACGTCCTCGGTGAGATCATCACCAAGGAAGTCGACGTCCCAACCATCGGCATCGGGGCCGGCCCCTCAACCGATGGCCAGGTTCTGGTCTTCCACGACGTCCTCGGCCTTGGCTCCGGAAAGCATCCCAGATTCGTCCGCCCCTACGCCGATCTCGCCGAGCAGGCGGTATCCGCCCTGCAACGTTTCAAGTTCGACATCGAGTCGGGTGCCTTCCCCAGTGAGACCGAGAGCTATCACGTCTCCGACGAGGTGGCGTCCGAGCTGCTCAAGGGGACGAGATCCGCCTAGCTTGTGTGATGGCCCTGGTAATGACCGGGTGCGCCGCCACAGCCGACCAGGCCACCACCCTGGCCCCCGCCCCGGTCACCGCGCCCGACGGGAGCCACGCCGAGGCCATCAGTGTCGATGATGCCGATCTGACGGTCTGGGTGGCCGACTCGGCCGAGGTGCGGAGTCGGGGTTTGATGGGGGTTGAGCGTCTGCCCGATGACGTGGACGGGATGTTGTTCGTGTTCGAGAGCGCCTCGCCACGGTCCTTCCACATGCTCGACACCAGGTTGGCATTGGACATCTGGTGGTTCGACGCCGATGGGCACCTGATCGGGTCTGACGAGATGGAGCCCTGCCCCGAGGAGCCCTGTCCCAGTCATTCCTCGCCAGATGAGGTGGCCTGGGCCCTGGAGACCCCCCTCGGAAACTTCGACTTTCCCGTGGGAGCGGTCCTCTCGACTGGGTGAAGCAACCCGGGATGGTCTACCATTCACCGACGCACCGACGTCTCGCGCCGTCGAGTTGCGTCCAACCCCTGCTCCGAGAAACGGGGCCTTCCGACAGGATGTCCACAGGAGGTGACATGCGCGAATACGAAGTGATGACCATCCACCGGCCCGATCTGGCCGAGGATGACGTCGAAAAGAACGTCTCAGCCCTCGAGACCCATCTCACCGACAACGGTGCCGATGTCACCAAGCGGGACATGTGGGGCAAACGTCGTTTCGCCTATGAGATCGGCCATCTCAGCGAGGGCTACTACAGCGTGGTGAGCTTCAAGGCAGCGCCTGAAGCCGTCTCCTCGCTGGACCGGGTGCTCTCCCTCGCCGACGAGGTGGTCAGGCACAAGATCGTCCGAGTGGGCGATCAGGCGACTGGAAACCGTCCCACCCCCCCGGCATAGTCGGGTCTGGACGAGAAGAGGAGAACCCCCATGTCCAACAACGTGACTCTGATAGGAAACCTGGTCGAGGACCCCGAGCTTCGTTTCACCCCGTCCGGGGTGGCCTTGGCCAAGATCCGGCTGGCCGTCAATCGGCGGTGGCAGAAGGACGGGCAATGGCAGGAGGACACCAGCTTCTTTGGTGGCACCGTTTGGCGCGAGCAGGCCGAGACCGTGGCCGAGTCGTTGCAGAAGGGGACCCGGGTCATCGTCTCCGGTCGTCTCGAGCAGCGCAGTTGGGAGACGGACCAGGGCGAGAAGCGCTCGGTGGTCGAGATCCAGATCGATGAGATTGGCCCCTCCCTCAGGTGGGCCACCGCCACCGTGAACAAGACCCAGAGAAGCGACGACTGGTCGAGCAACAACCAGCAGGCGGCCAGCGCTACGGCGCCGGTGGCCCGCGAGGACTTCGGGCCGGACGAGGCACCGTTCTAGGAGATAGACATTGGCACGTAAGAACAAGAGGAACCCGGCGCCCACCCGTGGCCGCCGTCAGGACTTCCGCCGGGGCAAGCCCAGACCATGCTCTGTGTGCCCCGCCGGGGGAGTCGACTGGAAGGACACCTCCACCCTCCGCAAGTACATATCCGACCGGGGCAAGATCAGAGGCCGTCGGGTCAGCGGGCTCTGCCCCAAGTGTCAGCGGGAAGTTGCCGTGGCGGTCAAGAACGCCAGAGAGATGGCCCTACTCCCCTATGTGGGTGGCCGATGAGGTTGATCCTGACCTCGGACGTGGGCCCGCTGGGAAAGCAGGGTGACGTGGTCGATGTGGCCAACGGTTATGCCCGGAACTACCTGCTCCCCAAGAAGCTGGCCATCCAGGCCAACGAGGGAGCCCTGGAACAGGCCGAGGCGGTCCGGGAGGCCCGGATCGAGGCCGAGCGCCGTGCCCGTGAGCTCGCCGAGAACCTGGCACAGCAATTGGTGGGGACCAGGGTGGTCATCGCGGCCCAGGCCGGCGATGAGGGCCAACTCTACGGCTCGATCAACCTCACCGACATCGTCGAGGGAATACGCCGATTCACCGGTGTTGAGCTGGAGAAGGGCCAGATCGCGGTGGAGCGGCCGATCAAGGCCATTGGCCTCCACGAGATCCAGATCAAGCTCCACCACGAGGTCGAGTTCCCGATAACGCTCGACGTCATCCCTGCCTGAACCATCGGGCGACAGGCGACTTTCGCGACCTAGGGGCGTTTTTCGCGTTTAACCCGCAGCGCGAAAACAATGATGCCCCTCGGTTCCCATCGGCGGCGACGACGGTCTAAGTTGCCTCAGCTTCCCCGCTGGCAGCGGTCACTTCCCCGCCCCCGGCGGGGTCTTGCGCGTCGAGACCCCGAACGAATCTGTCAGGGGTGTCTGCCAGCCTGTGGCATCAGGAGGATATTTGACGACGGAACAGACCCAGATGCGGCCCGGTTACCGCAGCCCGCCCCATTCCCGCGAGGCCGAGGAGTCGGTGATCGGCGCGGTCCTCCTCTCCGAGGACGCGGTCAACGAGGTCATGGACCGGATCCACCCCGAGGACTTCTACGTCCCGGCCCACCAGGCCATCTTCGAGGGGATGCGGGAGCTGTTCGACACCAATCAGGCGATCGACGCCGTCACCGTGTCCGAGGTGCTTCGTCGTCGTGGTGAGTTGGAGAAGGTAGGCGGGGTCCAATACCTGACCCGCCTGGTCGACATCGTTCCCTCCACCTCCAACATCGTCTACTACGCCGGGATCGTCGAGGAGCATGCCAAGCGACGGGAGCTGATCCGGGCGGGAGCCTCGGTGACCGACTTCGCATTCGAGATCGACGAGGAGATCACCATCGTCGTCGACCGATCCGAGCAGGCGGTGCTGGGGGTGGCCGAGAAGCGGTCCTCTCAGACTCTTCTCGAGGTGGGCCCGATGTTCAACGACATCCTGGAGCACATCGAGCTGATGGAGCAGCGGGGCTCGGACATGATCGGCCTCCCCACCGGGTACGTCGACATCGACTACAAGCTGGCGGGTCTGCGCCCGGCCAACCTGGTGGTGATTGCCGCTCGTCCCGGGATGGGGAAGAGCTCGCTTGCCCTGGGGATCGCCATCAACGCCGCCATCGCCGACAACCCGGTGGCCCTGTTCTCTCTGGAGATGTCCAAAGAGGAGCTCGTGCAGAGGATCTTGTCGTCGGTGGCCAAGGTCGACTCCCGCAAGCTCCAGACCGGTCAGCTCGGCGACCTCTGGCCCCGCGTCGTGGACGCCGCCGGGAAGATGTACAAGGCCCCGATCTTCATCGACGACTCACCGGTGGTCACCGTTACCGACATTCGGGCCAAGTGCCGGCGTCTGAAGCGAAAGAAGGGTCTGGGGTTGGTCGTGATCGACTACCTACAGCTGATGCAAGCCACCACCCGTGAGAACCGTCAGCAGGAGATCTCCGAGATCACCCGGAACCTCAAGAACCTGGCCCGGGAGCTTTCCGTGCCCATCATCGCCGTCTCCCAGCTCAACCGGTCCCTGGAGACCAGGGAGGACAAGCGCCCCCGTCTGTCCGACCTCCGGGAGTCGGGCGCCATCGAGCAGGACGCCGACATCGTGATGTTCATCTACCGCCACGAGTACTACCACCCCGAGGACAACGAGAAGAGAGGTCTCGCCGAGGTGATCGTGGCCAAGCACCGGTCGGGTCAGACCGGGCCGGTGGAGATGACCTTCCAGCCCGAGTTCACCCGCTTCGCCAATCTGGGCCGTGACGTGGTCTGAGGCCACTGACCTCATGCATTTGCATACGGTGGCACCCGCCGCTACCCGGTGCATTCGTTGGGGGCGAGGGGGGGG
>JBBDML010000004.1:61157-63199 GCA_040878345.1 Acidimicrobiia bacterium
CAACCTGAGGTTGCCGCTGGAGGGGTTGCCACCTGCCCTCTGGAGCCGGGGAAAGCTCCGAGCTAGGGAACACTCGGGCAGTTGACCAAAGTCCAGTCATTTCGGCTACCAATGGTGGTCGTCAGCCCGGACCCGTGGCCGACTATACGCGATGTGCTCAGTTGATGTCGCCGGGATCGAAATCTTGATGTGACCGGGAGGCGGTTGGCCCACTCTGCCCCTGGTACTTCGACCCCAGCTCGGGTGAGCCATAGGGGAGGTCGGCCTCGGTGGTCATCTGGTAGAAGCTGATCTGGCCGATCTTCATCCCGGGGTAGATGGCGATCGGCAGGGTGGCTACGTTGGACAGCTCGAGGGTGATGTGACCCTCGAAGCCAGGATCGATGAAGCCGGCGGTGCTGTGGATCAGGAGCCCTAGCCGGCCCAGCGAGGACTTCCCCTCCAGTCGGGCGACCACGTCGTTCCCCAGCTTGACCCGTTCCAGAGTTGACCCGAGCACGAACTCACCGGGGTGGAGCATGAAGGGCTCGTCCTCGCTGACCGTGACCATCTGCGTCAAGTCGGATTGCGGGGCGCGGGGGTCGATCCGGCTGTAGCGATGGTTGACGAAGACCCGGAATCCGTCGCCGACCCTGAGATCGATGGAGGACGGCTGGACGAACGACGGCTCGAACGGCTCGATATGGATCACGCCCGACTCGATCGCCTCCCGAATGCTGCGGTCGGAGAAGATCATCGGGAGGGCCTCATTGGAGGGATGGTAGATAGAAAAGCTCGGGCCATCTCATAGCGCATGCACCAGGTGTCGCCAAACGCGCCCTCATACAAATGCTCGGCTTTAGGAGAGCGGGTGAAGGGAATCGAACCCTCGCCCCGAGCTTGGGAAGCTCGTGTTCTACCATTGAACTACACCCGCAAGATCGACGTTTGCCCGGGTCACGGACTCGCGATGAGACCTGGACCGGCTCCGTGCCGGAGCCAATGGGGGTCTACGGCAGAGACCCGCGGACCAGGCTTGGTTGTCGATGGCGACTCAACAGGATACCTGGTCGGCTGGACCGAACGAAAAGCCGCAACGGAGGCGAGGGGTGCTCACCCCGGAGCGCGAAGGCCTGAAGCGAGCCGCCGACGGAGGCCTTCGCCGGAGGTCGTTGAGGTGGTATTCCCGGGTGCGGATCCCTCGACGAGATCTCGGTGTGTGACTGGTCAAGGACGCACCCACCAGTTGGCCGGGCTACGCCAGCCTGACGAGATCCCCGATGACGGTTCCTGGCGGCTCAGCTTTGCCGAGCACGACTGACCCAATGTGCCAAGAAGAGCAGAAGGACGGCAAGGAATCCTGCGAGAAGGATGGGGCCGACCGGAACTGAACCAGGCCGGTCGGCCGGACCGATGTGCTCATTCTGCCCGTTGTTCAAGCCAGGCTGCGGGTCACCCGGCCCTTCGGGTGCGCTCGACGCGGCGTCGTCTCCGGGCGACGCCACAGGCGATGTACCCGTTCCGGGATCAGTGCGCTCGGTGTCGACGGTGCCGGTCCATATCGCAGTGTTCTCGGGGTCTGGGGGGTTGTCTCCGGGTTGCGGCGTCACCGGTACAGCCTCTTCTGGAGGTGGGGGGCCGGGGTTGATGGTGCTGGTCCATGAGGCGGTGTTGTTGGGAGTCTGGGGGTCGTCTTCGGTGGCGGTGACGGTGACCGTGTTGGTGACCGTGCCGGGCGTCGTGGCGGTGACGCGGATGGTTACGGTCGCAGTGGCGCTGGCTACGAGATCACCCAGAGCACAGGTCACGGTGCCGTTCGAATGGCTGCAGCTGCCTTGAGAGCTATTGACCGACTGGTAGGTGACTCCTGGCGGGAGCTGGTCGGTCAGTACAACGTTCGACGCCGGCGACGGACCCGCGTTCTGCACGGTCACGGTGTAGGTGAGGGTGCCCGCAACCAGGACCGGTTCGGGTGAGCCGACCAGCAACACCCCGACATCCGCAGCGCGGTTGATGGTGCTGGTCCATGAGGCGGTGTTGTTGGGAGTCTGGGGGTCGTCTTC
>JBBDML010000004.1:63299-64040 GCA_040878345.1 Acidimicrobiia bacterium
AGGTGAGGGTGCCCGCAACCAGGACCGGTTCGGGTGAGCCGACCAGCAACACCCCCACATCCGCCGCCGGCTGCCCGACGATGAACTCGCTGAAGGAGGTGAGGCCGCCCGCCTCGATGCTCGTCGCCGAGCGCGCGAGCACTGCCGGCTGCGTCCAATTGGTGCCATCACGCTTGGCCACGATGAACTCGCTGGTATTGGCAAATGGGTCGACATCGGCGGAGACGAACTCGAAGGCCACGTCGTAGTAGTCGAACCCGTTCGCCGAGCCCGTCATCGTCCACCAGCGGTTCACGCTGCTCGTCGCCGAGACACCAGAGTCGGCGATGTCGGGGTGATCGCCGGAGGTTGTGCTTGCAAGGAGATCACCGCTCGTGATTACGTCTCCGAACGTGACGACGAGCGGCGTGTAGGCGGTGGTGTCGCCGATCTCAAAGACGAGGCTCACGGCCGACCCGGTCGGGACGTGCTTTTCCAGGTTGCCGACGACGTGGCCGCTCGATCGCACGACGTTGCCCGTTGAGGCGACAACGACCTTGCTCACGCCCGTCGTGATCGTCCCGGTAGAAAGGGTGAGCGTGCCGGTGATGACGAGTGGGCCCTCAACGAGGGTCACGCCGCTCGCCAGCGCGCCACCGTCGACTATCACGCTGGAGAACGCCATCCCGGATACCGAGACCAGCTGCGTGCCGGCGTAGACGATGGTGGAGGTGGTGGGGTCGAGGGTGCCGCTGGTGTGGG
>JBBDML010000004.1:64140-162073 GCA_040878345.1 Acidimicrobiia bacterium
CGGCGACAGTCCCGGTCCCTATCGCACCCTCAGTCAGGGTGAGCGTGCCCTGCGCGATAAGTGTGGTCCCGCTGGTGATGGTCTTCACTGCCCCTGCGGTTGTAGGCGCGAACCTGAGGTTGTTGAACGTCTCCGCGCCCGGGACATCGACAGTGGCGGCGCCGCCGATGAAAATGACGGTGCCGCCGTTGGGCGCGAACGCTCCGCCGGCGTAGGTGAAGTTCCCCGACACGGAGAGGTTTCCGGTCGTGCTTGTGAAACTCCCTCCGATGAGGGTGAACGCGCCGTTGACTGTGATGGCCGAGGTGCTCCCGACGAACATCCCGTCCGCCAGGCTGAATCCGGAGGCGCCCACGGTGGTTGTCACAGACGCTTGCGTGATCGTGCCCGAGTAGCCGGCGGCGATCTGGATACCAGCGACGTTGGCAACGACGTTGATGGTCGCGTCCTTGCTCGACGTTCCATCGAAGATCGCGACGTCGCTGGAGCCGGGAGCTGCACCGGTAGACCAGTTGAGGCCATCGGACCAGTTGTTGGTGGTGCCGTCGCCGGTCCACGTGACCGACGCAGCCTTCGCCGAACTGGCGAAGTAGAGCGCGCCTCCGGCAATGAGGAGCAACAGCAACGCGCGGACGAGGTGGGCCAAGCCCGCGTTCGATCGACGTTGCAACGCCGTCGAAGGGGCGGCCCCCAGATCATCACGCCACCATGTCATCAAAGGGTTTATCGACGCTGCCAGCAGAGGTCTAGACACCGTTATGGCTCCGCCAAAAGGGACTAGTCATAGCGGGACGCCAGTGAAGCCCAGGGGTTCTCGATCCGGCCCAAGGACTCGGCCATCGCCGTCCTAGGAGTCGCCGGCCGACCCCATGGTGGCGGCGATCCCCCGGGCGGTGAGCCGGTCGGTGTATCGGAAGCTGGTGTATTGGCAGCCGGCGTCGGAGTGGTGGATCAGCTCCTGGTAGGTAGTTCCGGCGCCCGGATGGCCATCTCCGGGTCGTCGAGGACCAGCTCGCCCGGTGGACACCGGCAAATGGCTCAGCTAACGGGCCGTGGAAGCGGGTTGCCACTGCAGTCGAGGCCCTCGCCTGGGCGGTAGTTGGCGACGAAGGTGTCTATGGCCACTCGGCCGCTGCTGAAGGTCCGTTGCCGGTCGGTCTCGACGTGGCGGCATAGCCCCCGTCTCGTGGTGCGCTGGCCCAGCTCCACCACCTCGACGTTCCTGGTGGAGTACATGGTGACCGTGATCGAGTTGGGTGTGTACGAGGTCCAGATCAGGACCGGATGGTCCGTCGCGTTGGTCATCACCAGGTCGGGGGCCGGGTTGGAGATGGTGGCCTCCCGCCCGTACGGATAGCGGGAGAAGTAGACGCTGTGACTCTGGTAGGTGTCGATGTCAAGCCCAGCGAAGTAGGCAGCGTTGAAGATGGTGGTGGCGAATTGTGAGACGCCACCACCGACCTCCAAGATCATGTGGCCCTGGCGGATGGCGCCGGCCGAGACGAACCCGTTCGCCCTGGTGCGGGGTCCGACGAGCTGGTTGAGGGAGAGGGTCTCGAAGGGGAGCAGATAGAAGCCGCGGACCATGTCGGCCATCCGCTGGATGTTGCGGACCCGGTTCTCACAGCACGCATGCGGTGTGGTGAACTCACCGACCTTTTCGACGACGAGGGAGCCGTCCGCCCAGGTGTGGAGTCGAGGGTCGTCGTCGGGTCGCGACATGAGGATGAAAGGCCCGGCCCGGCCGCTCATGATCCCCTGGCCCAGTAGCTCGCCGGCGCCCTCCCGGCAGCACAGCGGTGGCACCTCGCCAACGGCCACCACCTCGATATGGTCACCGTCGACTTCGATCACCGGCTTGCGCAGGTCACCGACGTGGCCGCTCACGGTGCGCTCGAGGGTCTCCTGAAGGAGGTCAGGGTCGAATTCGGGCTCGACTTCCCCATCGACCATGTCGACCACCAGTGTCGAGCGCAGGGCCCAGGGAGTGAGGAACGCCGATCGATCACCGATCAGGACACGCGCACCTTCGGTGGTGTCCGAGTTGAGCCGGTCGGCGACCTGACTCGCCTGCTGGTCGGTGACCGTGGGGCGGATCTCAACGGCCTCGCCCGAGACCCGATCGGGGGCCCGGGTCAGGTCGATGGCGCCCAGCCTGTCGATGATGTCATCACGGTCGGCCTCGGTCCCCACGACGCCGGGAGTCATCACCATCCCGTCCACGCCGCCGAAAGCGATCACAGGCTCCTCGACCAGCACCGGCGTGAACCCAGGGTGGTCCTCGAGGGTGTTGCGGGCCTGTTCGGGATCAAAACGCCACACCTCCTCGATCTCCTCGGTGACAAATGGTCCGATGACCCACGAGGAGAAGCGCTTCCAGATCGGGCCCCTGTGACGCGCCGCCAGGGCGCTTCGGGTGGTGGCGACCTCGTCATAGGCGAATCCCAGCGCCCCATATGGCAGCGAGATTTGCTTGTCTCCGAACGAGATCACCAACTCCCCGCTGGAGAGGCTCGAGGCCCGGGTGGTCATCGCATCGTCGAGCTGGGCGCGGGTGAGACCCCCGATTGGCGAGCCGGCGAGAAGCACGTTGCTCGCAACCACGTGCCCCTCGCTGGAGACGTGCCTCCACCATCCAAACCCGGTCAGGGCGACAATGACCAGTCCGAGGGTGAGCAAGACCCACTTGAATGGCGAGACAGGAGCTCGGGGATCGGCCAAGGCCGAGTCGATGGTACGGGACGTCGTGGGGTCTGACGCAGGTCTCACCGGCCCGTCAATTGATCAGGCTGACCATCCCCCACACCGTCAACAGGACACCGACCGCCATCATCCATCGCACCCTTCCCTTGTGATAGGTGGCATCGGCTACCCCTTTCGGAGTCTCGCCCTTGCGATGCTTCCACCAGGCCAGGCCGTTTCCGATCAGCAACGCCAGCCCGAGGGCCACCACCAGCTCGGGGAGCAGCCTCTCGACGTCGAAGATGTCGCCCACGGACCCGACGGTACCGCCGATAGTCTCCAGCGGGTGACGGCCACCGCATCGGCCCCGGCAACGACCGCGAACCTCGGCCCTGGCTACGACTGCATCTCCATGGCCCTCCAACCTCGCTGCACCGTCACCGCCAAAACCTCTCGCAGGTGGGTGGTGACCCATCTCGGACCCCACTCGCCCTTCCCCGGGGAGGAGGACGCCGTGGCCAGGGCGGCCCGGCAGGTCTCGGCCGGCCCTCTCCACCTCACGGTGACAAATGAGGTGCCGATCGGTAAAGGGCTTGGGTCTTCGGCGGCGGCATTGGTCACCGGGGTTGCAGCTGCGCTCCTGGCCAGTGGTGACGAAGCGACACCGCACAGGGTCTACCGCATCGCCTCGGAGCTCGAGGGTCATCCCGAGCAAGTGGCAGCGGCGGTTTACGGGGGCCTGGTGCTGATCCCGGCAGAGGGCATGCCGATCCGTCTCCCTCTCCATCCCTCGTTGCGACCGATGGTGGCGGTCCCCGACATGGTGCTTTCCACGGTGGGGGCAAGGGGGGTTGTCCAACAGACACAGCCTCTTGACCTGGTGGTGCGAAGCCTTGCCCGGATGTCGGCCCTCACCGCGGGGTTGGTCACCGGTGACCCCGATCTCCTCATGGCGGCCCATGGCGATGAGATCCATGAGGCGCCCCGGGCACCACTCAGCCCCGAGGTCGACTCATTGATGTCCATCGCTCGGGGGGCAGGGGCGCTCCACGCTGCCAGGTCGGGTGCGGGGCCCTCGGTACTCGCCCTGGTCGACTCGGCTCATGCCGGTCAGGTACGAGCTGCTTTCGAGAAGGCAGGCGCGGTGGTGGTCGACGGCCCGATGGACACCACCGGGCTGTTGATCGCCCGCGATCCGGTTTGACCTAATCCCCGGCAACCGCCACCATTGTCCCGTTTCCCCCCCTTTGTGAGGTTTTTACATGGGTTCGCTCATCAAGAAGCGCCGTAAGAAGATGTCTAAGCACAAGTACCGCAAACGACTCAAGGCGAATCGCCACAAGCGCAAGAAGTGAGCTCTGAGAAGACCGGGCCCAGGCCCGGTCTTCCTCTTTGAGCGACAGACCACTAGGCGCCGGGATGATCCCTGAGGAAGTCCTCGATCTCCTCGACGAGCCGGACGGTTCCCTCGACCTCCTCCTCATCCGTTTGCTCCTCGAGACGTTGCACGTACCGGACCAGATCGGCGTTGGTGGATATCGCCTCGTCGACGGTGGAGAGGAACTGCCTGGTTGCCAGGGTCAGGTCGTCGATCCCGATGGTCACTCCCAGCAGCTCAGATGCCTTGATGGCCAGAGCTTCGGTGGCCGGCGGGTACTCCTGGTTCGAGAGGTAGTGGGGCACCGCTGCCCAGAGGGAGGTCACGTCGATCCCGCTGAACCCGAGAGCATGGTTGAGGACACCGACGATCCCGGTAGGGCCCTCGTACCCGGAGGACAGCAGACCATGGATGGCCAGGCTGTCTGGCCGGTTCGACGATCCGACCAGAGGGACCGGGAGGGTATGGGCCACCTGGCCGATGAAGGCGCCCATGGTGACCGCCTGGGTCACCCCCAGGGAGCGTAGGGCCTCCACCACCTCGGCGGTGAACGCCTTCCAGCGGTAGTGGGGCTCCTCACCGAGGACCACCACCAGATCGCGCTCGGCGCCGCGCACCGCGTGGATCTCGTTCTCGGGCCAGGTGATGCTCCTGATCCCCGCTCCGTCCAACTCGACGATGGGCCGTCGCACCTGGAAGTCGAAATGGTCATCCGGGTCGATGACTGCGATCAGCTCGCTGTCCAGCTCTTCGAGGAAGGCGATTGCCGCCTGGCTGGCAGACTCTCCGGCGTCGCCCCACCCGGCGAAGGCGAGCAGGCCGACAGGGTCCTTGAGGACCGGTCGATCGAACCACTGGAGTCCGGCCATAGTTTCAAACTACTCCCGAGACCCGCCTATTGGGTAGTGGGTCGGTTTGAATCCAAGCCTCACCTGCTCGACCGGGAGGGCTTGACATTGGACCATGGTCCATGGTTTACGCTCCTCATATGGTGGCAACCATCTCCCAGGTGGCGTCGGAAGTCGGGGTCGGGACTGACACGATCCGCTATTACGAGCGGGTCGGTCTGCTGCCCTTGCCCGACCGTAGACCCAACGGGTACCGCTCTTACGGCGAGGAAGATGTCGAACGTCTCCGTTTCATCCGTGGAGCCCAGCGCCTCGGGCTGAGACTCCGCGATATCCGGGAGCTTCTCGTGATCCGTGACAAAGGGGTGTGTCCGTGCGGGCATACCGCCAAGCTGGTCAATCAGCGCCTTGCCGATCTCGATGCCCAGATCGCAAATCTGAACAAGCTTCGGGGAGAGATGGCGCGCCTCTTGGAAACGCTGCCCTCAGACGGGGTTGCCGACGATCAGCCTTGGCCTTGCGACGTTCAATTCATTCGTGCTGGAGGAGGTGAAAGCTGATGGCCAAAGAGCCGTGCCCATGCTGCGGCTGTCCATGTGGGGCTACGCCCTGCCCGTCCTGCGGCTGCAAGTAATCCCGCGACCTCGTCGAGAAGCGGCTATTGGCGCATACCGGCGAACCCGGGCTTGAACCTCTTGAGCCGCAAGGCGTTGAGCACCACCGATACCGATGAGAAGGCCATCGCCGCCGCCGCGATCATCGGGTCGAGCAACCCGGCAGCCGCCAGGGGGATGGCGGCGGTGTTATAGGCAAAGGCCCAGAACAAGTTCTGCTTGATGGTTCGCAGTGTCTGGGTGGCCAGGTCGATTGCAACCGGCACCAGTCGCGGGTCCCCGTTGAGCAGGACCACGTCCCCGGCCTCGACCGCGATGTCGGTGCCCGACCCAACCGCCACACCGATGTCGGCCTGGATCAGGGCGGGGGCATCGTTGATCCCGTCGCCGACGAAGGCCACCCGTTTCCCAGAAGCCTGGATCTCGATGACGGTCTCGGCCTTTTCGCCGGGGAGCACTTCGGCACGGATGATCCCGATTCCCAACCCTTCGCCGATTCGCTCGGCGGTGCGATGATTGTCACCAGTGACCATGGCGGTGCCGACGCCAGCGGCCTCGAGACGGTCGATCGCATGGATCGACTGAGGGCGGATGGTGTCGGCGACCGCTACAAGCCCTCGGGTCTCACCTTCCCATCCGGCGAGGAACACCGTTTTGCCCTCCGCCTCGAGGGCAGCCATCTCGTCGAGCCAGCGGTCTGGGATGTGGAGACCGCGATCAGCCACCAGCTTGGGCTTGCCCACCACCACCTCCACGCCGTCGACGGTCCCGGCCACTCCGAGACCAGGGATCGCCTCGACCCGCCCTGGGAGCACCAGGTCGATGCTCCGCTCGTCGGCTCCCAGCGCCACCGCCCGGCCGATGGGATGGCCTGACACCGCCTCGACCGAAGCCACCCGGCGCAGGAACTCCCTCTCGTCGCCGTCGGTGGCCATGTCGGTGAGGGTCATGACCCCGGTGGTGAGAGTCCCGGTCTTATCGAACATCACGGTGTCGATATGCCCCGCCTGCTCGAAGACCTCGGCGCGCTTGAACAGGATCCCCAGTTCCGCTCCCCGACCGCTACCCACCATCACCGCGGTGGGGGTGGCCAGCCCCAGGGCACATGGGCAGGCGATGATGAGCACGGCGACACCGACGCGGAAGGCGTCGGAAGGGTCATTGCCGGCCAGGATCCAGGCTGCGGTGGTGAGGATGGCGATCACGATCACGCTGGGGACGAAGATCGAGGAGATCCGGTCGGCCATGCGTTGGATCGGCGCCTTGGATCCCTGGGCGATCTCCACCATCCGGATGATCCCGGCGAGCGCGGTGTCGGCTCCCACCGCGGTGGCCCTGACCACGATCCGGCCCTCCTGGTTGACGGTGGCTCCATAGACCACGTCGCCCTCCCGCTTGTCCACCGGCATCGACTCGCCGGTGAGCATCGACTCGTCGAGGGACGAGCTCCCGTCTTCGATGGTGCCGTCGGTCGGGACCTTCTCACCGGGGAGGACCAACATCAGGTCGCCGGGGACCACTGTCTCGAGGGCGAGCATCGAAGACTCGCCGCCCCTCAGCACCCGGGCTTCTTTGGCGCTGAGGTCGAGCAGTTTGTGGACCGCGGTCGAAGCCCGGCCCTTGGCCCTGGCTTCGAAGGCGCGGCCCAGGGTGATGAGGGTGATGATGATCCCGGCGGTCTCGAAGTAGACGTGACCACCGGAGGCCAGGGCCCATATCGAGTAGAGGTAGGCCGCCAAGGAGCCCAGGGAGATCAGAGTGTCCATGTTGGCGCTGCGACTCCTGGCCAGGCGGAGGGCGACCCGGTGGTACTGCCAACCGGCGAAGACGACGACCGGGGTGACCAGGAGACCCTGGACAACCAGGCTCCAGGTGGCTTCGGGACCGAACATGGCGAAGGCCATCGCGGGAAGGCTCAGGGCGGCTGAGAGCCAGAAGAGACGCCATTGCAAGCGCTCGTCCCCGTGGTATTGCTCGGCCATGTCCCGAGCCGGGTCGTCCCGCTGATGCTGGGTGATCTTGTAGCCGATCCGGTCAACCGCCGACACCAGCTGGTCGACGTCGGCCAGCTCGCCGACCCGGACCTCGGCGGTGGCCGAGGCCAGGTTGACCGAGGCCTGGTGAACCCCCTCCTGCTTGGAGAGAATCCTCTCGATCCTCACTGCGCAGGTGGCGCAGGTCATCCCGTCGACGTCGAACCGGACGGTGGCGGTGTCGGCGGCGAGTTGATCAGTCGGCGACGGCGTAGCCCTGCTCCTCTATCACGTGCTTGATCACATCGAGGCCGATGGTCTCGGCGTCGAAGGCGACGTCGATGGTTGCCCCGGCGACCGAGACCTCGACTGTCTGGACGCCGTTCATGGCCCCTACCGCACCCTCGAGACTGCTCTTGCAGTGATCGCAGTGGATTTCGGGGACCGAGAGCGATACCTGGTTCATTTCATTTCTCCTTCTCCGACATGGTGATGGTCTGGCACCGGTTGGGGTCCCGGCAGTTGGTGGGGTCGAGCCGGCGGGCCCTCTCGCTCATCTCCTCGATTCGGGCCCTGGCCCGGTTCAGCTCTTCGATCTGACGGTCCACCGCCACCAGGTGCTCCTCGAGGAGGAAGATGATGTGCCCGCAGGTCTTCTCACCCTGGTCCTTCATGTCCAGGACCATCCCGATCTCCCCCAGGGAGAGACCCGAGGTCTGGGCATCCCTGATGAACCGGATCCGGTCGACCGACCCCCCCTCATACCGCCGATAGCCGTTGGGCAGCCGGTCGGGGTCGGGGAGCAGGCCGATGCCCTCGTAGTATCTGATGGTCTTGGTGGTCAGCCCAGTCGCCGCCGCCAACTCACCGATCTTCATGGGAACGGAGGGTAACCCTTGTGACATTCCAGTCAACTGGAAGGTTAGACGGCCCCGAGGAACCGACGATCTAGCGGGCAGTGGAACGCTCTCAAAGGTGCTAGCTGCACACGAGGTCCATCACACCCAACGCTCGGGCTGAGGTCAAAGAGAGCCCCGGCTGTGCCGGGGCTCTCCGGGTTTCTGTCTGGGACGGGGAGGGGGAGAGGACCTGTCCCAGACAGAATTCTCAGGCCTCCTGCTCGTCCAAGATCTTCCCACGGACCCGCGGGAAGCGGACCGGGGCATGGGCGTGGCAGTACTCCGCCTTGTTGTATTGGGAAAGTCGGGTCTCGCAACCAGGTTTGGCGCAAAACCGGTCCTGTGCGAATCGCTTCGACGGTCGGGTTACGCCTTTGATGGCTGCTCCTCTGACGGTGTCACTCATTTGATGGGCCCTCCGGGGGCCGGTTGATAGCTGGAACGGTTGATGGATTCAAGGGATTCCCGCCCCGGTCAACCCCTGGTCCTTGACTGTGCGCTCAAGTTTTGGCACACAACCGGTTAACCGGGGGTAAAGGGGAGGCGTCCATTATCAACCGTTTAGACGCCGCGCGCCAATCAGGTGGTTCCCGAGATCCCCAATTTGGAGAGGAATGCCTGGTTGTTGGGCTCCCGGCCCAAGAAGTCGGCGAGCATCTGATCCGGGTCGACGGTCCCGCCACGTTCCAGGACGGCCTTTCGATATGCCATCCCCACCTCAGGATTGGTGACACCTTCGTCCTCGAACCTCGAGAACATGTCGTCGCCGAACACCTCCGACCACATGTACCCGTAGTAGGCGGCGTCATAACCGGACATGAGGTGGCCGAAATTGGCGAGGCCGAAGGTGCCCTCGTGTGGCGGGAGCAGGGATATCTTGGTTCCCTCCAGGTAGATGGCGTCGAGGTCCCGGTCGGGGCCGGAGTGGAGCTCCTGGTCCCACCATCCGAATTGCATCTGCCTCAGTTGCCACAGCCCCTTGTTGAGACGCCGGGCGGCCACCAGTTGGCCCACCAGGTCCTCGGGGATGGGCTCACCTGTCAGGTAGTGGCGGGCGAAGCGATCGAGGACATCGGTCCGCCAGGTCCAGTGCTCCATGATCTGGCTGGGCGCCTCGACGAAGTCACGTTCTACGTTGGTCCCCGAGAACCGGGCCAGCTCGGTGCGGCCGAGGTTCTGGTGGAGGACGTGACCGAACTCGTGGAACAAGGTCTCCACCTCGCCATGCTGGAGGAGGGAGGGGGCCTCCTTGGTGGGTTTGGTGAAGTTGGCCACCATGGCGCACATCGGGTTCTGGTAGGACCCGTCCTCAAGACGGCGCGCAGGGATGAGAGGGAACTCGGCGGCGTGGCCGAACTTGCCCTCACGCGGGAACAGGTCGAGATAGAAGCGGGCGATCTCCTCACCCGACTCCTTGTCGATGATGGCGAAGAGCTGGACGTCGGGGTGCCAGCTGTCGAAGTCGGTGACCTCGAGATAGTCGATCCCGAACATCTGCGAGGTGAGGGCGAACATCCCCTCGAGAACCAGCGGGAGCGGGAAGTACTTCGCCACCTCGAAGTTGTCCACCCCGTAGTCGGTCTTGCGCTGTTGGGTGTCGTAGTAGGACCAATCCCACACCCTGACCACGTCGTCACCGGCGTCCTCGGCGAGTAGCACCGATATGGCCCCCACCTCGTGGCGACCCTTCTCGGTGACCGGGCCCATCAGGTCGGCGTAGAAGGCCCTGACCCGCTCCGGGCTCTTGGCCATTCGATCCTCGAGCTGGTGGTGGGCCCATGTGGGCTGGCCGAAAGCGGTGGCGATCTCCTGACGGAGCTGAACCGCCTCGTCGAGGAGCTCGCGGTTGTCCTCCACGGCCACCGTGTTGAACTTGAAGCGAAGCTCCTCCCTGAGGTCACGGCGCTTGGCGTTCTCCTGAAACGGGATCAGGTTGGGGTAGTCGATGGTGACCTTGAACTTGCCGGTCTCATCGTCGACCTCGAGGGCGTCGATGTAGGTGTCGGGAAGCCCGTCCAGATCGATTCGGTCACAGAGGATCCAGTCCTGCCACTCGTCGATGTTCTGTTGGAACCGCACTCCGAGCTCGACGAGACGCTCGGTCTTCCCCTTGACCATGGCCCTGGTGCCGGGGTCGAGGTCGTGCCCGGCTCGTCTCAGGTCCCGGGTGACGAACTCGAGGTATCGCGCGTGCTCGCCTTCCAGTGCTGTGGCCTCCTCGGTGCCGGCGTACTCTTTGACCGCGGCATTGAGGTCCTCGCGGAAGATCAACTCGACGCCGAACTTCTCGATTCTCTCCTCGGCGTCCTTGGCCGCGCTCCTCACCTCCTTGTCCGGATGGACATAGCCCATGAAGGCGTATGAGGCGAAGCAGTGGCCCATGATGTCGTTGACCCGGTCCAGTGGGCGCATCGTGTTCTCGAAGGTCCTGGTCTCGGTCGGCGCCACCGCCTCGTCGATGACGGCCCGGGCCGCCGTGATCGCATCATCGGTGCCCGTCCCTATCTGGTCGGGGGTCAGACCTATGTAAGACATTTGGGCTCGGAGGGTACCGGAGGTCGCTGGCTGCGATGATTGGGCGGTACCTTCTTCGGACATGTGGTCGCTATCGCCCGACATACATCATCTCAACCATGGTTCCTTCGGGGCGGTCCCGATCCCGGTCCAGGAGGCCAGGGCGGAGTGGCTGCAGCGGTGGGAGTCTGCGACCAGCCGTTTCATCTTCGAGGAGTTCGCAGAGGCAGTGGAAATAGCCCGATCCGAGGTGGCGACCTTCGTCGGAGCGTCGAAGGATGGATTCGCCTTCGTCCGCAACGCCTCCACCGGGGTCGCCTCGGTGGTGAGGTCGATCGAGCCCTGGCTCCGGCCCGGTGACGAGGTGGTTGTCACCAGTCAGACCTACAACGCGGTTCGCCAGACTGTGGAGTTCACCGCCGCCCGCACCGGAGCAAGGGTGGTGGCGGTCGACCTTCCGTTTCCTCTCGCCTCCCCATCGCATGTGACCGAAGCTGTCGTGGCGGCCGTCGGGCCCCGCACCAAGCTGGTGGTGGTCGATCACATCAGCTCGCCGACCGGTGTGGTGTTCCCCATCGAGGAGATCTTGGGCCAACTCGAGCCCGAGGTCCCGGTCCTGGTGGATGGGGCGCACGGTCCCGGCCAGGTGCCACTGGGCCTGGATGCGCTGGGAGCCTCCTGGTACACTGGGAACCTCCACAAATGGGTGTGCGCCCCCAAGGGCGCCGCCTTCCTCTGGACCCGGGCCGATCGGATCGATCACACCTTCCCGGTGGTGATCTCGCATGGTTGGAACACTCCGATGGTGGGTGGAGAGTCTCGTTATCACGCCCTCTTCGACTGGCTGGGAACCGATGACATGACTCCCTGGCTGGCGGCACCAGCGGCGATCAGATGTGTTGGAGGGATGGTGCCGGGAGGATGGCCCGAGGTGATGCGTCGGAACCATGAGATGGCGCTCTCGGCCCGATCGGTCTTGTGTGACGCGCTCGGCATCGGCCCTCCGGCCCCCGAGGCCATGGTCGGGTCGATGGCCGCTATCCCCCTTCCCGAGGGGAAAGGCGAAGTAGGGCGCGACCTTCTCTCACCACTCAATGGCCAGCTCCTGGCCGCCGGGTTCGAGACCCTGGTGTATCCCTGGCCGGAGTGGCCGAGCCAGCTGTTGCGGGTCTCTGCCCATCTCTACAACACGCTGGACGAGTACGAGAAGCTGGCGGTGGCGATCAACGAGCTGGTGGCGTGAACAATGCTTCGGCATGCTCCCGGCTCAGAGCCTGGTCGGGGTTGATCCCATGCCGGTCCACTGCGGCGTTGATCCCGATCCGGGGATCGGGAGGCTCCACGGGGCAGTCGCTGCCCCCCAGGAGCGGGACTCCTGCCTCGAGCAGTGATCGGAAGGGATAGGCCCGTCCCATCCGCTCAGGGCCCAGCCGCTTCTCCAGCCAGGTCTCCTCGGAGGCCAGAAACGCCGGCTGGACCGAGGCGGTGACCCCGAGGTGGGCCATCCGGTCGATGGTCGGGTTGGTGAGGACCGAGGCGTGCTCCACCCTGAGCAGACCGGGGTCGACCCCGGCGCCGATCACCTCGGCCATTGCGTCCAGCACCAGGTCGTTGGCCCGGTCCCCGATGGCGTGGATCGCCGCCACCCCGCCGAGTGATGTCGAGATCTTGGCCATCAACACCGCCCGCGCGTGGTCGAGACGGACCATGCCCCTGGTGTCGGGCCGGTCGGCGAACGGCTCGTACATGGCGGCGGTATGGCCGCCGAGGCTCCCGTCGGCGAAGTCCTTCCAACCCCAGAACCTTATGCGTCCCCCGGCACCATCGAGAGACTCTTTGGCGCGGGTCAGCTCACCGGGGTCCCTGGTGATCACCAGGACGTCGATCTCGATGGGGAGGTCGGGGGCGAGGCGAACCAGTGTGCCGAGCTCGTCCTCGAGACCGGAGAGGATGGGATCCCTGGCCGAGATGATCCCGGTCACCGATCCGATTCCCATCGGAGGAAGGGTGGCGAGAGCGCCGAGGATGGCGGCGTCGGTCGGTTGCGGGGTGATCGGGGCCAAGGCGGCTGACACCGTCGCGATGGCGGTCTCCCTGAGCACCCCGGTCGGCTGCCCCGATGGGTCTCGGTCATAGGAGCCACCCTCAGGGTCCGGCGTGCGGGAGTCGATGCCTGCCGCGGCTAGGGCGGCGCTGTTGGCCACCGCGATATGACCGCAGTACCGGTAGAGCAGGACGGGACGGTCGGAGACCACATCATCGATGTCCTCTGCAGTCGGGAGCCGGAGCTCGGCGACCGATTCGTCGTTGAGACGGTGCCCGATCACCGGGCCCTCTACCCGACTGGCCCGGTCGGCGACCATGGAGAGAACTTCGCCCAGGTCGGCAGCGCCCATCAGCTCCATGCCATTGACCATGTAGGCGTATGCCAGGGGATGGAAGTGGTGGTCGTGGTACATCAGGTGAGATGATCCGGCATGGTGGCGGCGATGATCGACCGTAGCTCCTCGTGGACCAGCCCGTTGCTGGCCACGGTGGCCCTCGCCACCAGTTGATTCGGCTGGCCCGCCTGGTCGGTGACCATCCCCCCGGCTTCGGTGACGAGGAGGGCGCCGGCGGCGACGTCCCATGGCTTCAAACCCTGGGGGCCGCCATGCTCCCAGTAGGCGTCGAAGCGGCCGGCAGCCACCCATGCCAGGTCGAGGGCTGCCGCCCCGAGATGACGGGTGCCTTGAGAGGCAGTCATCACCGCCTCCATCACCTCGAGGTAATCCCCGGCATGGAGATGACGGTCATAGGGGAAACCGGTGACCACCAGGGACCGGCTGAGAGCCGGGGTGTCGGAGACGTGGATCGGATCCCCGTTCAGGGTGGCACCGCCTCCTGTCACCGCCACAAACTCGTCATTGCGGGCGACGTCGATGATCACCCCGACCACGGGCGCCCCCTGATCCCAGAGTGCGACCGATACCGCCACGTGGGGGATGCGATGGACGTAGTTGACCGTCCCGTCGAGCGGGTCGACGATCCAGACCCGGCCCTGACCCCAGTCGCTCCCCCCGCTCTCCTCGCCGAGAGTCGCGTCACCGGGGAAGTGGGTGGCGATGGTGCTCATGATGGCTTTCTCGGCGTCACGGTCGACTTGTGTCACCGGGTCGACCATTCCCTTCATCTCGGTGTCGAGTGGCTGGAAGAAGCCGGCCTGGACGATGTCGGCGCCGATCCGGGCGGCCTTCTGCGCTACCCATAGGTCACCTTCCCACATGACCGGGACTCTAAAGAACCGTCCGCTTCCTACCCTTGCCCGTCGTGGCAGCTCTTCTCCTCGTCCTGGCTGGGGCGGTGGTCTCAGTCATCGCCTTTCCCCCGTTC
Organism: Acidimicrobiia bacterium; assembly: GCA_040878345.1. Taxonomy (GTDB): domain Bacteria; phylum Actinomycetota; class Acidimicrobiia; order Spongiisociales; family ZC4RG35; genus ZC4RG35. The sequence goes on from JBBDML010000004.1 coordinate 78,421, forward strand.
GGCCCGGGATGGCTGATCCTGATCGGCGCCGCCCTGTCGCTGACCGGCTTCCGCCAGGTCAGTGGTCGGGCCCATGGCCTCGTCGCCGGGTCGGTTCACGGGCTGGTCTTCTTCGGTGGCCTCATCTGGTGGATCGGAGAGCTGGGGCTGATCGCGGTGGTCCCACTGGTGATCTTCCAGGCTCTCTACCACTCGTTCTATGGCTGGTGGTTGGGTCGTTACCACGATCTGCCCGGGGAGCGGTGGCTGCTTCTCGCAGTCGGGGGCTGGGGGTTGATGGAGCTGATCCGTTATCACATCCCACTGATCGGAATGGAGTGGGGAGCCCTGGGGTACGCACTCTCCGATCAACCATGGGCCCGGTACGCCGCCCCGGTGATAGGCACCTCCGGCATCACCATGCTGGTGGTGGCGGTGGGCGGGTTGGTTGCCTTGGAGGTGACGAGGAAGTCGTCCGGCAGGACGCGAGCCTTTGTGCTCCTGCCTCTGCTGGTGGTGGGCGGAGCTGCATCGACCCGGTTCTTCGAGGCTTACAGCTTCGGGCCGGGGGTTCCGGTTGCGATCGTCCAGGGCTCCACTCCATGCCCCTTCGAGCATTGCCCGCCCAACGAGCGACTGCGCACCTTCCGGCAGCATCTCGAGTTGACCAGGACCATTGAACCGGGCTCGGTTGATCTGGTGGTCTGGTCGGAGGGCTCCACCGGCTCGGTCAATGCCGACCCGGTCCAGAACCCCGAGGTCGGGGTGGCCATCGCCGCCGAGGCACGGCGGATCGGGGCCTGGTTCCTGATCGGATCGGATCGGACTCTGAGTGACACCGACTGGGTGAATGCCAACGTGGTCTTCAGCCCCGAAGGAGAGATCGTCGGCGAGTATCGCAAACAGCACCCGGTCCCCTTCGGGGAGTACATCCCCTTCCGCCCGCTGTTCACCTGGATCCCGGATCTGGAGCGTGTGCCACGGGACATGATCCCCGGCGAAGGCCCGGTGGTGTTCGACTTCGACGGGTACGAGCTGGGGTCGGTGATCTCTTTCGAGGGCGGATTCTCCCGTTACCCGAGACAGCATGCCCTCGCCGGGGCGAATGTCATCGTCGTGGCCACCAACGAGGGCTCCTATGGGCTGACACCCGGGTCGGACCAGTTCATCGGGATGACCCGGATGCGCGCTGCCGAGCTGAGGCTGCCGGTTGTCCATGCCGCGGTCACCGGGAAGTCGGTGGTGATCGACTTCGAGGGCGGGTTCCAGAGCGAGATGTCCGGGCTGGGGACACAGGAGGTGGTCTTCGGAGAGTTCACCCCCCGGACTCGCTCGGCCTACGCCGTCACCGGCGACGTGGTGATGACCGCCGCCGGCGTGATCGGGCTCCTCATATGGTGGCGAGCACGGGCACTGGTAGTTTCCCCCGCCCCGCCTGACGAAGAGGAGTGAGTGAATGTCGGAGACCTTGGAGAACCTGCTCCGCGAGGACCGGACCTTTCCCCCACCCCCTGCATTCACCGCACAGGCCAACGCCGGCCCCCGCATCCATGACGAGGCCGCGGCCGACTATCTGGCCTTCTGGAAGAGAAACGCCCTGGAGCGGATCTCATGGTTCAAAGAGCCCACCGTGGTCCTCGACGACACCAACCCACCGTTCTTCAAGTGGTTCTCCGATGGCGAGCTCAACCTCTCCTACAACTGCCTCGACCGCCATCTCGCCGATCATGGGGATCAGGTCGCATACCACTGGATCGGTGAGCCCGGCGACACCAGGACCTTGACCTATGCCGAGCTGGCCAAGGAGGTGAATCGTCTCGCCAACGGGCTGAAGAGCCTTGGGCTCGAGCGGGGCGACCGGGTGGCGATCTACATGGGGATGATCCCCGAGCTGCCCATTGCCATGCTGGCCTGCGCCCGGCTGGGCCTTGTCCACTCGGCAGTGTTCGGTGGGTTCTCCTCCGAGGCGCTCTCCAGCCGAATCCTCGACGCCGACGCCCGGTTGGTGATAACCCAGGACGGCGCCTGGCGCGGGGGGAACGTGGTCCCGCTCAAGGTGAACACCGACCGGGCCCTGGAGCAAACACCCGGGGTCGAGCACGCAATCGTGGTGAGGAGGACTGGGCACGGGGTCGACATGACCGCGGGCCGTGACATCTGGTGGGAGGACCTGGTGACCGGCCGGTCCGATGAGTGCGAGCCGGTCTCGATGAACGCGGAGGACCCGCTCTACATCCTCTACACCTCGGGGACGACGGGGAAGCCAAAGGGGATCGTCCACACCCAAGGTGGCTATCTGGCCGGGATCGTCACCACTCATCACTACGTCTTCGACATCAAGCCGGACCGCGATGTCTATTGGTGCGCCGCCGACATCGGATGGGTGACCGGGCACAGTTACATCGTCTATGCCCCCCTATCCAACCGCACCACCGGGGTGATCTACGAGGGCGCCCCCAACCACCCCGACTTCGACCGGTTGTGGGGGATCATCGAGGAGTACGGGGTGACCATCTTCTACACCGCCCCCACCGCGATCCGGTCCTTCATGAAATGGGGCGACGAGTACCCGGCCAAGCACAACCTGTCGTCGCTTCGTCTCCTGGGGACGGTGGGCGAGCCGATCAACCCCGAGGCCTGGATCTGGTACCACTTCAACATCGGCCATGAGAGGTGCCCGGTGGTCGACACCTGGTGGCAGACCGAGACCGGGGCCATCATGATCACGCCCCTCCCCGGGGTCGTCGCCACCAAGCCGGGATCGGCCACCATCCCGTTCCCCGGGATCTTCGCCGACGTGGTCGACGACGACGGCGAGTCGGTTCCCCTGGGTGGTGGGGGCTATCTGGTGCTGACCAAGCCCTGGCCGGCACTGGCGAGGACCATCTATGGCGATGACCAGCGCTTCGTCGACACCTACTGGACACGGTTCCCCGGTCGTTACTTCCCCGGTGACGGGTGCAAGCGTGACGAGGACGGCTACTACTGGCTGTTGGGACGGGTCGACGACATCATGCTGGTGGCAGGTCACAACATCTCGACCACCGAGGTCGAGTCGGCGCTGGTCAGTCATCCGGCGGTTGCCGAGGCGGCGGTGGTGGGCCGCAAGGACGATCTCACCGGCCAGGCCATCGCGGCCTTCGTCACCCTGAAGGCCTCGGTGACAGGTGACGACGAGCTCCTGGTGACCCTCCGCGAGCATGTGGCAACCACCCTGGGCCCGATCGCCAAGCCCAAGTCGATCGTATTCACCGGTGATCTGCCCAAGACCCGGTCGGGCAAGATCATGCGTCGCCTGCTCAAGGACATCTCCGAGAACCGCCAGCTCGGAGATGTGACCACCCTGGCCAACGCCGATATCGTCGCCGAGATAGCCGACAAGGCGAAGGTCTCCTCCGAGGACTAGCCCCAGATGGCTGCGGTCAGCCAGCCGATCCCGGCCAGCCGATCCCGGCCAACCCAGGGTTCCCACAACCGCTGGGCGGTGCCCAGAGCCCAGGGTTCGATGGCTGGGCGTCCTCGCGGCGAACCCAGGGTTCCCACCACCGGTAGGCGGTGTCCAGCACCCAGGGTTCCCACCACCGCTGGCGATAGCCGACAAGGCGAAGGTCTCCTTCGAGGACTAGCCCCAGATGGCTGCGGTCAGCCAGACGGCGGCGATGAGGAATCCACCCCCCAACTCGATCCCGATGGAAAGGGCGATTGCCCACAGGGTGGCCTTGGTGGCGGTGCGCGCCTGCCGAGGGCCCACTCTGACCCGCTCCAGGAGGTAGACCGCCACCGCGAAACCAAGGAGGGCTCCCACCACCGGGATCAGGAAGAAACCGGCGACGCCGACCCCGAGGGCGATCAGAAGCCTGGACCTCGGGATCCCGATCTCTCTCAGCTTCCGCCCCGGGTGGAGGTACTTGAGGATGGTGATCGCCACCCCCAGGGAGATCGCCAGCCCCATGGCCACCCAACCGGCCGCGCTCTGCTCGATCAGCGCCCACAGGACCACCGAGGCGACGATGATGAGGAGACCGGGAAGGACCACGACCACCACTCCGACCATGCCCGCCAGGATCCCGGCTCCGGCCAGCAGATCGTGGGCCCCCATTGGTCGAGAAGCCTTGGCTTGCTCAGCCCAGGGTGGCAGCGAGAGCGGCCATCGCCTCTGATCCGCCCGAGGTGATCGGCTCGCCATGCCCGACCAGGATTATCTCGTACTCGAACCCGGCCAACTTCCTGATCGAGTCGTTCGCCTGGCCCATGTCCTCGCTGAACTGGGGATTTGGCCCGGCCACCGTCCCACCGGCGCCGCTGGCGGCGTCACCGGTGACCAGGATCCCGCTCACGGCGTCCAGGACACAGACATGGCCCGGGGTGTGCCCCGGGGTCTCGATGATGTCGAGGCCGAACACGCTGTCGCCATCCCCGACCGCGGTGCCCGGGCGCGAGGCGACCACTTGGGCCAGGTCCCCGGCCCCCGTGTACCACCCAGCTTCGGGGGCTGCGGCCAGCACCGCCTCGAGACTCCCCTGATGGTCGTTGTGCTTATGAGTGATAACCACGTGACCCACCGCATCCCAACTCAGCCCGGCTCCCTCCAAAGCCGACTCGATCGCCCCCTCGCTGCCGGGAACACCGGCGTCGACCACCGCAGCCTCACCTCCCCGATACAGGATGTAGGCCGAGACGAACCCGAGATTCGCCCTGGCCCACTGATGCCCGGCCACTGGCTGGGTCCCGGTCGGCGACGTTGGGGGGGAGGATGAGGTCGGGGTCTCGCCTGGCGCGGTGGTCGCGCCCGCCGGGCCGGCGATGGTCGATCCTCCCGGGCGGCCTTCTGTGGCGCAGGCCGCCACGCCGAAGACCACCACCGCAAGACCCGCCTTGCCCATGTCGCGGATCAGCACTCGCCTGGTTGGGAACGGGTCGGCGAACATCAGAGAACCTTAGGCATCGCCTCCGGGCACGCCCCAGGTCCGGGTGAGTACGGTTCCACCATGGCTACCAAGATCATGCTTCCGGAGTCGGAGCTCCCGACCCACTGGTACAACATCGTCCCCGATCTCCCGTCGCCGCCTCCACCGGTGCTCCACCCCGGGACGCTTCAGCCGGTCGGCCCTGACGATCTGGCCCCATTGTTCCCCATGGACCTGATCCTCCAGGTCGTGTCTCGGGAGAGCTTCATCGAGATCCCGGAGGAGGTCCGTGAGATCTACCGGTTGTGGCGCCCCACGCCCCTCTATCGGGCTCATGGCTTGGAGAAGCTGATCGGGGGCCCGGCTCGGATCTACTACAAGTACGAAGGGGTGAGCCCGGTCGGCTCGCACAAGCCCAATACCGCGGTTCCGCAGGCCTACTACAACGCCAAGGCGGGGGTCAAGAAGCTGACCACCGAGACCGGGGCCGGGCAGTGGGGGTCCGCGCTGGCATTTGCCTGCTCGTTGTTCGGCCTCGAGTGCGAGGTGTATCAGGTGAGGGCCTCCTTCGATCAGAAGCCGTATCGCAAGGCGATGATCGAGGCATATGGCGGGACGATCTACCCGTCGCCATCTTCCAACACCAACTACGGGCGCAAGGTCCTCGAGGCGTACCCGAACAGCCCGGGCAGCCTGGGCATGGCCATAACCGAGGCAATTGAGGCGGCCGTCACCGGCGAGAACACCAAGTACTCGCTGGGGTCGGTGTTCGACTTCGTGCTGCTGCACCAGACCGTCATCGGCGAGGAGGCCCTCAAGCAGATGGCGATGGTCGATGAGACGCCCGACGTGGTCATCGGCTGCGCCGGTGGAGGGTCCAACTTCTCCGGGTTGGCTCTCCCGTTCGTGAGGGAGAAGCTGGCGGGCCGGATGGACCCGGTGATCCGGGCCGTGGAGCCTGCTGCCGCACCGTCGATGACCAAGGGTGTCTACGAGTACGACTTCGGCGACACCGGGATGATGACACCGCTCGCCAAGATGCACACTCTGGGCCACGACTTCATCCCGGAGCCGATCCACGCCGGTGGCCTCCGCTACCACGGGATGGCACCGCTGGTGTCCCATCTCAAAGAGCTGGGCGTGATCGAGGCCGAGGCCCTGAATCAGAACGAGACCTTCCGGCGGGGCCTGCAGTTCGCCAGAGCCGAGGGGATCATCCCCGGTCCCGAGCCCACCCACGCCATTGCCTCGGCGATGACCGAGGCGGAGAGGGCGAAGGAGAACGGCGAGGAGAAGGTGATCCTCTTCAACCTCTCGGGTCACGGTCATTTCGACATGGGGGCCTACCAGTCGCACCTGGCAGGCGAGATGGTCGACTACGAGTACCCGGCGGATAGGGTCGCCGAAGCGCTGGCACGGGTCCCGGTGGTCGCCGGCTGACGATCACGGGCCGCCGGGATCGGGGCCCTCATCCTCCCAGGGTGAATTGGGAAGGGCAGTCGTCTTCGCCGGGCTGGAGCGGGCGAACCAGGAGCTGGAGCTCTGCCGGGCCCTGCGAATCGGTTGGAGAGCTCCAAGTGGTCACCTGAGTCGCATCTTCGAATGCAGCGAGCTCTGTGGCGTCGAACGCCTTGCAATCCCACTGTTCGTCGATGGCCACCCAGTCGGAGAAGTCGGTCTCGGGTAGCGGCCAATCTCTGAGATCGGTGAACTCGGCGTTGGCAATCCCCTCACCGGCGATGACCCTGATCTTCTCAGCGACGTATGGCGTCGACTCTCGGGTCCCGGCGATGTTGTCGAGGACCGACCTCAGCTCGGCAAAGGTTCGGGTGGCCGTCGACTTGGCTCCCCCAGCCTCGAAGCCCAAGCCATAGACCGCGTACTCGTGGGTCCCGGATGCGTCCCAGTAGGTGATGACTTCGGTGGTGACGTCGGTCACGAAGTTGGTGTTGGAGTCGTCGTACTCGCTGACCATGCCGGCCAGGCCCATTCGATCGATCATGTCCCTTATCTGGCCCATCTCCCCATCGGTGAGCTGGGTGACGAAGTAGTAGGGGAGCAGCGGGCCGGGGAAGATGGCCGGCACGGCACCCTCGGAGATCAGGCCTCCCTCGTCGGTGAGGGTGTAGACCGGCCCCCTGCCCAATACCCACCCGACCGGGGCGAAGCCACCTTCGGAGTCGATCCGAAACAGGACGCCGTCGGGGCCCCACCCGGTGTCGGGTTTGGTGGTTCCCGGGCCGGCGGCCCCACCGCATGCGGAGGCGAAGACGACCATTGCGGCGACGAGCGCGAGTGGTTTGCTTCGCATGAGGCTTAGATGACGTCATAGACCGAGCGGTTCCCGGACATCGGGGCTAGCCGACAGCGCTCCCCCAGCTCTGGAAGCCTTCGTCGATGAGGTCGATGGCCCAGTCGAGCTCCTCCATGGTGGTCACCAGCGCCGGGATGAAACGGAGCACGTTCCCGTCGGGACCACAGTCGATGATGATCAGGTCTCGATCGAAGACATGGGCCTGGACGTGCTTGAAGGCCTTGGCGTCGGGTGCCCGGGTGGCGCGGTCCTCGACCAGCTCGACCCCGATCATCAAACCGAGCCCCCGAACGTCACCGATGACGTCGTGACGCTCTGCGAGCTGGTTGAAACGCTCGAGGGCCCGTGCCGACAGCCGGCGCGCATGGGGCAGCAAGTCGCCCATGGTCTCCATAACAGCCACCGCGGCGGCGGCGGCCACCGGGTTCCCGCCAAAGGTGGTGCCATGCGATCCCACCGGCCAGGAGTCGATCCTCTCCCTGGTGGTCCCGTATGCCGAAAGGGGGAGGCCATTGGCGATCCCCTTGCCGATGGCCATCAAGTCGGGCTTGGCCTGGTAGTGGTCGGACGCCCACCACTCTGCGGTCCGGCCAAAGCCGCTCTGGACCTCGTCGTAGATCATGAGGATGCCGTGCTCGTCAGCGAGAGCCCTGAGCTCGTCGATGAACCGGGGCGGTGCCGGCACGTAACCACCTTCCCCCTGGACCAGCTCGATCAGGAAGCAGGCGATGTTCTTGGGGGTGACCACGTGCTTGAACATCAGGCGCAACTCGAGGAGACAATGATCCACTGCCTCGTCGATGCTCATTCCCCACCGGTAGGCGTGGGGGTAGGGGGCGACGAACACCGACCCCAGGACCGGGTGGTAGCCATCGCGGTACCGGGCGTTGGAGGTGGTGTAGGTCACCGACCCCATGGTCCGGCCGTGGAACCCGCCCCGGAAGGTGATCACGCCCTGGCGTCCCGAGGTGTACCGGGCCAGCTTGACCACGGCTTCCACCGCCTCGGCGCCGGAGTTGGCGAAGGCGAACTTCTCGATCGCCGGCGGGGTGATGTCACGGAGCATCTCGGCGGCGTCGACGATGCTGTCGTACCTGAATATGCAGCCCGAATGGACCACCTTGTCCAACTGGGCGCGGGCTGCCTCCACCACTGCGGGGTGGTTGTGGCCCAGATTGGTGACTGCCGTGCCACAGGCGAAGTCGGCCCACCGCCTCCCGTTGACGTCGGTCACCCAGATCCCCTGGGCCTTGGCGGCGTGGATATCGGTGTCGAAGGCGATCACCGGGGCGATCACGTCGTTGTGACGGCTCAAGAGGTCGGCCATGCCCAGGCAGTCTATCGGGCGTGGTCAAACGGGCCGCGAGGTCATTCCCGACCCAGCTTCTCGAACCAGACGATCGCCGGTCGAGGACGGTCGGATGGCGCCATCCCCGCCACTAGCTTGCGCTCCCGATGACGAGGTTCAGGTCGACGAGGGTGGTGGTGGACGGTGAGGTGAGGCCGGCCACCGTCAGGGTCGAAGCCGGCTTGGTCGTCGCCATCGGCGATGGGGCCGCCGATCATGACTTCGGTGACCTGTTGCTGATGCCGGGCTTGGTCGACACCCATGTCCACGTCAACGAGCCGGGACGCACCCACTGGGAGGGTTTTGCCACCGCCACCGCGGCCGCCGTGGCCGGGGGTTGCACCACCATCGTCGACATGCCGCTCAACTCCGTTCCCCCAACGGTGACGGTCCAAGCCCTCGAGGAGAAGCGCGAGGCGGCGAAGGCCGGCCTCGGGTGCGACGTCGCCTTCTGGGGTGGGTTCGTGGGCCCCCTCGATCAATTGGGCCCGCTGACCGAGGCTGGGGTGTGTGGTTTCAAGTCGTTCCTGGTCGACTCGGGCGTCGCCGAGTTCCCACCGGTCAGCCCAGACGAGCTAGGGGCGGCAATGGCGATCATGGCCCGGCTCGCGGTTCCTGCTCTGGTGCATGCCGAAGACCCTGACCAGCTTCGCCCCCTTGGGATGAGCCCTGGCTCCTACCGGGGGTATCTCGAATCCCGGCCGGTGACGAGCGAGTTGGAGGCGATTCGCCAGGTGGCCGGTCTGGCCGAGACAACCGGGGCCCAAGCCCACATCCTCCACGTCTCATCCGGGGAGGCCGCCGAGGCGATCGGTCGGGGCCCGGGCAATCTGAGCGGTGAGACCTGCCCCCACTACCTCACCTTCTCGGCCGAGGAGATCCCCGACGGCGCCACCCTGTTCAAGTGCACCCCTCCGATCCGTGAGGCCGAGCATCGTGAGGCCCTGTGGCATGGCTTAGAGTCGGGCTGGGTCTCGATGGTGGTCTCTGACCACTCGCCGGCGCCGGTTGACCTGAAGAACGTTGACACCGGTGACTTCACCACTGCCTGGGGCGGCATCTCCTCGCTCCAACTCCGGCTGCTCGCCACCTGGACCGGGGCCTCTGAGCGCGGCCATGGCCCACTGGAGTTGACTGAGTGGCTCTCGGCGGCCCCTGCGCGCCTCGCAGGGCTCGGCGATCGCAAGGGGGCGATCGCCATCGGGATGGATGGGGACCTGGTGGCCTGGGACCAGGATCGCCCCACCGACGTCGCTGGATCGGCGCTCCGCCACCGCCATCCGGCCACGCCCTACGAAGGGATGCGGCTGCGGGGGCGGGTGAGCGCAACCGTGCTCGGCGGCCACATCGTCTTCCCTGGCAACGGCGCCATGGAGCGGCGTGGCAGGATGCTTGCTCGCCGATGATCGATCTTCTCTCTGCAGGTGTGGGCGGCCGGGTCGTCGAGCTCAACGACGAGTTCTTCGCCGAGGCGGTGAACCTCATCAACGAGGCTCCACCCACATGGAAGGATGGGCAGTACACCGATCGGGGGAAGTGGATGGACGGCTGGGAGACTCGTCGTCGCCGCGACCCCGGACATGACTGGTGCGTGCTCGCCCTCGGTCTGCCCGGCATCGTGCAGCGGGTCACCGTGGACACTTCCTTCTTCACCGGCAACTTCCCGGAGGAGTTCTCTCTGGAAGCCTGCGGCGTGTCGGCGGACGATCGGCTCGGCGAGGCCCAATGGGTCGAGTTGATCCCGGTCACCGGGCTGGCCGGCGACTCGGTGGCGATGTTCGAGGTGACCGATCCCCACAGGGTGACCCATCTCCGCCTCAACATCTTCCCCGACGGCGGCGTGGCCCGTCTCCGTGTCGACGGCGAGCCAATCCCCGGAAGAGAACGGGTCTGCCCCGGGGGTGTCGTCGACCTGGCTTCCCAGGAGGTGGGTGGCGCCGCCTTGGGAGCCTCCGATACCCACTACTCGCCGCCGTCCAACCTGCTCCGACCCACCGCCTCTCGGGGAATGTGGGATGGATGGGAGACCCGCCGGCGACGGGGGCCCGGTCATGATTGGGCCATCATCCGGCTCGGTCTTCCCGGTCTGGTCGAGACTGTGGTGGTCGACACCACCCACTTCAAGGGGAACTCGCCGGGCTGGGTCTCCCTGGACTTCTCCGATGACGGCGAGGGCTGGTCGTCGGTGGTGGAAACGACGCCGGTTGGGGCCGACGCCCTGAACCAGGTCGCCATCGATCCCCCTCGGCACGCCGCTTACGTTCGTCTCTCCATACATCCCGACGGAGGGGTGGCCCGCCTCCGGGTGATGGGTCGAGCAGACATCGAGGTTGTCGGCGCCATCCGCCTCGCATACGTGAACTCCCTCTATCCGCCGGAGGCCCGCCGGTTCTTCCACACCGCCTGCGCCTCGACGACATGGGCAGTGGAAATGGCGGCGGCCCGGCCCTTCGCCAGCGTCGAGGAAGTGCACCACAGGGCGGGGCAGGCCTTCGACAAGTTGACCGGGGCAGACTGGGCCGAGGCCTTTGCCGGCCATCCCCGGATTGGGGAGCGGGGCGATGCGACCGCCAACCGAGAGCAGGGGGGGACCGCTGGCGCCGGTGACCAGACCCTCGACGAATTGGCCGAGGTCAACCGGGCCTACGAGGAACGGTTCGGGCTCACCTACATCGTCTACGCATCGGGGAAGACGGCCGAGGAGATGCTCGCCATCGCCCGCACCCGGTTGGGGAGCACGAAGGAGGAGGAGATCGCGACTGCCGCCGCCGAGCAGAGGCGGATCACCGATACCAGACTGCGACGAATGACCTGTCAGGAGCCTTCGTGAGCACCGTGAGCACCCATGTCCTCGATCAGGCGACCGGACTGCCGGCGGTGGGGATGGTGGTGCGTCTGTCGATCTGGGTCGAAGATGGCTGGCAGAGACTCGCTGAGTCGGTGACCGACGGGACCGGCCGGGTCACCTCATTCCCCGAGATCGGCGAAGGTCGTCATCGTCTCAGCTTCGAGACCGGTCCATGGGGCAACGGGTTCTTTCCTTTCGTCCCGGTGGTCTTCGAGGTCGAGGAGGGTGATGGCCACTATCACGTACCCCTACTCCTCAGCCCATTCGGTTACGCCACCTACCGGGGGAGCTGAGATGGCCCTCGGCGCCAACAGTTGGGGGAAGTCCGAGGTCAGGGTGTCAAAGATCCATCATGGCGCCGGGACCGATGACTTCTCCGACGTGACCGTCCAGGTCCGACTCGAAGGGGAGGTGGCGGCAGCCCACACCGACGGCGACAATCGCGGTGTCCTTCCCACCGACACCATGCGGAACACGGTTTACGGGCTGGCCCAGGAGCATCTCACCAAGGACCTCGAGGGGTTCGCCTCCCGGCTGTGTGAGCGATTCCTGACCTCATCGGGGGTGACCAAGGCGACGGTCAGCCTATGGGAGGCGAGCTGGGCCCGAGAGACCGCGACGGGCTTCGTGGGCGCGGGGTCGGAGCGCCGGGTGGCCACCGTGGCCCGCGGCTCCGAGGACTCGACCATGGCCGGCATCGAAGGGCTCGTCCTCCTCAAGACCACCGGCTCGTCCTTCTCCGGGTTCCCCCGTGATGAGTTCACTGTCCTGGCGGATGCCGAAGATCGCTTGCTGGCCACGTCGGTGACCGCCGGGTGGCTCTACTCATCACTGCCGACCGACACCGCCGTAACCTGGTCCAAGGTGCGACGGGCGCTGATCGACGACTTCTTCGCCAACTGTTCGGCCTCGGTCCAGCACCAGGGGTACATGATGGGCGAGGCGGTGCTGGCAGCCGTCCCCGAAATCGAGGAGATCACGCTCTACCTCCCCAACCAGCATCATCTCCCCTTCGACGTCTCGAGGTTCGGCGTCGAGTGGGCCGGCAACGTCTTTCACCCCGTGTCCCAACCATATGGGGACATACGGCTCACCGTGACGCGCGATTAGCCGTCGATCCGCTCGGCTCCGGCCTAACTTGTCGGGCTAGATACCCAATGGAGTCAACGATGCTGCGTGGTGGAGTTCGGTTGCTGGTGATCGCCATCATCGCCGTGGGGTGTGGTGGCGGCGGCCAGTCGGTCTTCGAGATGGACGTCGGCATGTGCTTCGACGACGTCGATGTCGATGAAGTGACCAGTGTGCCGACCGTAGATTGCTCGGAACCGCACGACAACGAGGTGTTCGACATCTTCGACTACACCGAGGCCGAGTACCCGGGCCAGGAAGCCATGAACGACGCGGCGCAACAGCTGTGCATCGACGAGTTCGAGGCCTACGTGGGAATCACCTACCAGGAATCGGAGCTGGAGGTCTTCGCCATCACCCCGACCGCCCAGAGCTGGGAGGACGGCGATCGCGAGATCATCTGCAACCTCTACAACCTCGACTTCAGCAAGCTCACCGGCTCGATGAGAGGCGCTGCCCGCTAGGGCCGATCATCAGCACCAGCCGACCTCCTCCCTTCGAGGATGCGGAGGAACGATCGTGTGTTGAGCTCCTCGACGGTCAGCCCGGTGCGGCGGGTGGTCTCGGCCTCGCTGACCGCCCCACAGTTGATGGCTCGAAGGAAGTAGTTCAACAGCCCCTGGCCGGTGGCTGCGTCGTCGAACACGTCTCCGATCAGGGTCGCCTTGGCCGCCGACTCGACGAAGTTGGAGAGCCGAGCGGCCGCCTGATCGAGACCCTCGAGGAAGAAGGAGTACACCGCGGCGTAGCGGGTGGCGAGTTGGCCGGGATGGAGGTCCCAGCCCTGGTAGTAGCCGTGGGACAGGGAGTGGCGGATATGCCCGTAGTGGAGCTCGAGGGCGTGATGCACCGTTTCGAGATTCTCCCGGTCCTGCTCGGTGGTCATGGGGTCGCCACGATGTATCGGCACCGGCAACACGTTGGTAGCCCCGTCGGAGAGCCAGATCCCGGTGCCGGCCAGGCTCACCTGGAGGTTGTCCTTTGCGAAGGCGCACGCCGAGTGGTCCATGGTCTGATAGGTGGCGGTGATGCTCATCGAGGCGGTGTAGTCGTAGGTCCCGAAATGCGCTCCCCGGACTCTGCCCCCGGCGGCCTCGATGAATCTGCGCAGCCCCGAGGTCCCGTCGACGTCGATGACGGTTTGGGGGGTCTCGACCATCAGCTCCAGTGCGATCTCGACCTCGAGTGCCCTCTCGAGATGCGCCAGGGCCTCGGCGAAGACAGCCACCTGATCGACGTGTTGGATCTTCGGGAGCGTCACCGCAAAACCGGCAGGCAACCCGCCAGCCTCCTCGACCAGGGTGGTGACGAACAGATCGAGGGTGCGCAGCGACCGCCGGTGGAGATCAGCAGACAGCGATTTGACCCGAATCCCGATGAATGGCGGGAGACTGCCGGCTTTCATCCCGGTAGCCACCTCCTTGGCGGTCGACCTGGCGTGACCGTCCTCCTCCTCGTCGGGTCGATGCCCGTAGCCGTCCTCGAAGTCGATCCTGAAGTCCTCCACCGCCTCTCTCGCCAGCTTCTCCCTCACCAGAGGGTGCACCTGTGTGGCGAGCGCCGAATCCATGCCCACCGCCCGGGACAGGTCATCGGGCCCCGGGAGCCACCTCTCCAGCGATTGGATGGCAAGGGACCCGAGTCGGGAAGCGGTGTCGGAGGAGAAGAGCTGGGCCCCCCCGTAGACGGTGTGGACCGGTTGCCGCTCCGGTCGCTCGCCCGGGAAGTCGGTGCCGACACGTGCCGAGGCCGTCTGGAGCCGTCTGCTCCAATCATGCATGGTCTGGTCGTCGAAGGTCACGGTCGGCGAGCGTAGACCGTTCGCCGGCCGGGACGACCGTATCGTTCCGACCCTCGAGCGAAGGAGTGAGTCTGACCTCGTTGCTGGTCAAGAACGCCCACGTCCTGGCCACCATGGACGGGAGGGAGATCCAGGGAGGGGGCCTGTACGCCGAGGACGGGTGGATCAAGGCGGTCGGGCCCACCGACGAGATCCCTGGGACCGCCGACGAAGTGGTCGACCTCAGCGGTCACGTGGTGCTGCCCGGTCTGGTCAACACCCATCACCATCTCTACCAGACGCTGACCCGGGCCTTCCCCGGCGCCCAGGACTCCGGGCTGTTCGACTGGCTCCGCACCTTGTACCCGGTGTGGGCCCGGATGACGCCGGAGCACGTCCGGGTCTCGACCAGGCTAGGGCTGGCCGAGCTCGCCCTCAGCGGGGCCACCACGGTCTTCGACCATCACTACCTGTGGCCCAACGGATCTTCTGTCGACGACCAGTTCGAGGGTGCCGCCGGTCTCAACGTCCGGTTCCACGCCTCCCGGGGGTCGATGAGCCTCGGAGAGTCCGAAGGCGGTCTTCCCCCCGACTCCGTGGTGGAGAGTGAGGACGTCATCCTGCGACGGTCCCAGGAAGCAGTGGAGCGCCACCACGACCCGTCACCGGGGTCGATGCGGATGGTGGTCATCGCCCCCTGTTCCCCGTTCAGTGTGACCGACTCCCTGATGACCGGGTCGGCGGAACTGGCCCGCTCCTTGGGAGTTCGGCTCCACACCCATCTCGCCGAGACCGCCGACGAGGAGCAGTTCTGTGTCGACAGGTTCGGTCGCCGCCCCGTCGAGCACATGGAGCACCTCGGTTGGGCCGGTGACGACGTGTGGTACGCCCACGCCATCCACGTCGCCGATGACGAGGTGGCGCGGATGGGGCAGGCCGGAACCGGTGTTGCCCACTGCCCGACCTCGAACATGCGTCTGGCGTCGGGGCTGGCACCGGTATCGCGATTCCTCGAGGCAGGGGTGCCGGTCGGCCTCGGGGTTGACGGGTCGGCGTCGAACGACTCTTCCCACATGCTGGCCGAGGCACGCCAGGCCATGCTCCTCAACCGGTTGTCGGTGTCACCAGGGATGGGCCACGGGCCGCAGATGACGGCTCGTGCCGCTCTCGCCCTGGGTACGACCGGTGGAGCCAGGGTGCTGGGCCGGGATGACGTCGGGAGTCTGACCCCGGGGTCGGCCGCCGATCTGATCGCCATCGATCTGTCGCAGATCGAGTTCTCCGGCGCCCTCCATGACCCGGTGGCCGCCGTGGTCTTGTGCGGGCCGGCGCGAGTCGACCACTCCTGGGTCGGAGGCCGGAGATTGGTCGAGGATGGACAGGTGGTTGGCCTGGAGCTGGCCAGTCTGGTAGCCGAGCACAACCGACTCGCCGCCGGTCTGGCTGACTAACTTGCCGATGAGTTTGAAGGCGCATCACCCCACGACACTCGATGACGCCCTTGCCGCATTGGAGGCCGGAGCAGTGCCCCTGGCCGGGGGCACCGATCTCATGGTGGAGGTCAACTTCGGCCATATCCGTCCCGAGCACGTTGTCGGGCTGCGGCGGATCCCGGACCTGAGACATTGGGAGGGCAATCGGATCGGGGCCGGCGTCACCTGGCGTCGGGTCGAGTCAGAAGGGCCGAAGGCTTATGCCGAGGCGGCGAGGACCGTTGGCTCGCCCCAGATCAGGAATGCCGGCACCATCGGTGGCAACCTGGGCACAGCGAGCCCTGCCGGGGACGGTCATCCGTTCTTGGCGGCAGTCGACGCCATGATCGAGCTGACAAGCACCGATGGCAGCCGGGCTGTCCCCTGGCACCATTTCTTCACTGGGGTCAAGCAGAACTGTCGTAGACCCGACGAGCTGATCACCGCAGTCATCCTCCCCGACCACCTGCCGGCTCACCAGGCATTCGGAAAAGTCGGGGTCCGCAATGCCATGGTGATCGCCACCGTGTGTTGTGTCGTCACCCGGGAGGAGGATGGGGCTACCAGGGCCGCATTCGGGTCGGTGGCCCCGACTCCGATGCGTGCCACCAGGGCCGAGGAGATGATCTCCAACGAGTCGAGCCCCTCAGAAGGCGCCCTCGCCGAATTCCAGCGCATGGTCAGCGAGGAGGTCCGACCCATCACCGACCATCGCTCAACCGAGGCCTACCGCCGGCATGCCTCCGGTGTCCTCGCCCGGCGACTGTTGGAGAGGTGCCTCCGATGATCGTCGACTTCACCGTCAACGGCGCTCCTGCCCTGGCCAGGGTGATGGGCCCGGCGAGCCTTCTCGACGTGCTCCGCGACCAGCTGGGCCTGCCCGGGTCGAAGAGCGCCTGTGAGCAGGGCGAGTGCGGGTCGTGCTCGGTGGTCCTCGACGGCCAGGTGGTCTGCGCCTGTCTGGTGATGGCGGTCGATGCCCAGGGGTCGGTGGTGACCACGGTAGAGGGAGTGGCCACCGGCCCGGAGTTGAGCCCGGTCCAACAGGCCATGCACCATGCGGGGGCGGTCCAGTGTGGGTTCTGCACCCCGGGAATCGTGGTCGCGGCCACCGAGCTGTTGGCCCGCAACGCCTCACCCTCAGCCGTGGAGATCCGGGAAGCGCTGGCCGGGAACATTTGTCGCTGCACCGGGTACGGGGCCATCATCCGTGCTCTCCAGGACCTGGCGGGTCCCGGGTCATGACCGCTCCCGGGACGATCACCCGGCCCACCCGTCTCGAGGGCGGGATCGGAGAGTCCCCGCTCCGCCCGGATGGGATTCCCAAGCTGAGGGGCGAGTTCGAGTACGCCCAGGACCTGACCAGTGAGGGGATGCTCTGGGGGGCGACCAAACGAAGCCCCCACCCCCGCGCCAGGGTCGTTTCCATCGATGTGGCCCGCGCCCTGGCCATCGGGGGGGTCCATGCGGTCCTCACCGCCGCCGACGTCCCCGGCCGGGCGACATTCGGTCTGGAGCATCCGGACCAGCCGGTGCTCGCCTCCGAGGAGGTCAGATACTGGGGAGAGCCGGTGGCCATCGTGGCCGCCGAGGACGAGGACACCGCCCGTCTGGCGGCTGAAGCGGTGGTGGTCGAGTACCAGGTCCTAGAGCCGCTCACCGACCCCGAGGTGGCGGATCGGTCCGATCAGGTGTTCCGTCGATTCCAGGTGCGCCGGGGAGATCAGGAGGTCTCCGGGTCGGTGGTGGTGGAGGGCTTCTACGAGGTGGGGATGCAGGACCAGGCCCCGCTGGGCACCGAGGCCGGTCTGGCGGTTCCCGATGGAGTCGGCGGGGTCGACCTCTACGCCACCAGCCAGTTCGTCCATGTCGACCACGAGCAGGTGGTCGCCAGTCTCGGGCTGCGGCCCGACCAGGTGCGCTCGCACCCCACCGGGATCGGTGGCGCATTCGGGGCCAGGGAGGACGTAAACCTCCACATTCATCTGTGCCTGCTGGCGCTCCACACCGCCCGGCCGGTCAAGATGGTGTATCACCGCTCAGAGTCGTTCACCGGCCATGTCCATCGTCACCCCGCCCGGATGTGGTATCGGCACCAGGCCGATGGAGAGGGCAGGCTGGTCAGGGTCGAAGCCCGGATCCTGATCGACGGGGGGGCCTATGCCTCTACCACCGCCGCGGTCCTGGCCAACGCCTGCTACTTCGCGGTTGGCCCGTATCGGTGCGACTCGGTGAGAGTCGATGGGGTCGGCACCAGGACCAACAACCCGCCCTGTGGGGCAATGAGGGGGTTCGGCGCAGTCCAGGCGTGTTTCGCTTACGAGGCCCAGATGGACCGGCTGGCGGCGGAGGTCGGTCTCGACCCTCTCGAGATTCGGCGCCGCAATGCCTTGCAGACGGGCGACACCATGGCGACCACCGGGCAGATCATCGAGACCCCGCTCCCCACGCTAGAGGTCATCGACTCGCTGGCTGCCATCCCTCTCCCGGACGAGTCGGACATGACCACCCTGCCCGGTGGGAGCGGGCTGACCACAGGCCCGGAGCACGTGGTTCGCGGGGTCGGGTATGCGATTGGGATCAAGAACCTCGGGTTCTCCGAGGGTTTCGACGACTTCTCTCAGGCCCGGGTGTCGCTCACCCCTGATGGGGCGAGGGTGGAGACGGCTGCCATCGAGGTTGGCCAGGGACTGGTCACCGTGCTTGCACAGATCGCTCGCACTGCCCTCGGTGTATCCCGCGCCGAGGTCAGCCATGTCGACACTTCGAGAATCGACTCCGCCGGCTCCACGTCCGCGTCACGGCAGACCCAGCTCTCGGGTGGCGCCACCCTGGAGGCGGCCACCAGGTTGAGACGGAGGATCCTCGACCAATTCGGTGGTGACGACCTGACAGACGACGGGGTGTTCTCAGGCGCCGACCTGGTAGCTCCTATGTCGACGGTGACCGAGACCACATGGGAGGAGACGGTCACCTTCCGTCACCCACCGACGGTCCGGCCTGATGAAAACGGCCAGGGTGTGGTCCACGCCGACTTCGCAGTCGCCGCCCATCGTGCCGTGGTGGATGTCGACCCCGAGCTCGGCCTGGTGAGGGTGGTGCGGGTCGACACCGCCCAGGATGTGGGGCGGGCGCTCAACCCCGAGTCGGTCCGGGGCCAGATCGAAGGGGGGATCCTCCAGGGGGTCGGTCTGGCGGTGATGGAGGAGCTGATCGTCGAGGAAGGCGTGATCCGCAACCCCAACTTCACCGACTACCTGCTCCCCACCATCCTCGATGCACCCGATGTCGAGGCATTGCTCATCGAGCACGAGGGCTCGTGGGGCCCGTTCGGGGCCAAGGGCGTCGGGGAACCACCCACCATCTCTTCCACCGCCGCCATCGCCGCCGCCATCAGATCGGCCACAGGCCGGCTTCTCAACCGTGTCCCGATCCGTCCCCAGGACATCGCCCTGTAGCCATGGACCGTTTGATCCGATCGATCCCCAAGGCCGAGCTCCATGTCCACATCGAGGGGACGTTGGAGCCGGAGATGATGTTCCGTTTCGCCGAGCGAAACGGATTCGACCTTCCATATCGTTCGGTCGACGAGGCGTCGGCGGCCTACCGGTTCGGCGATCTCCAGTCGTTCCTCGACATCTACTACCAGGGGGCAGCCGTCCTCCAGCTCCCGGAGGACTTCTACGAGCTGATGACGGCCTATCTCGACAGGGCGGCAGCCGACGGGGTCCGCCACGCCGAGATCTTCTTCGACCCCCAGACCCATGTCGAGCGTGGCGTCGGGTTCGGGGTGTTCATGACCGGGTTCCGTGACGCCATCTCCGACGCCCGCTCTAGCCACGGGATGAGCGCCGACCTCATCCTCTGCTTCCTCCGCCATCTCTCGGGTTCGGATGCCGTTTCCACCCTGGCTGCCGCCGAGCCTCACCTCGAGGGGGTGGTGGCGGTGGGCCTCGACTCTTCGGAGCTGGGCAACCCACCGGAGCTGTTCGAGGGGGCCTACCTCATGGCTCGGCAGCTCGGGCTGAGGGCTGTGGCCCACGCCGGTGAGGAGGGGCCTGCGGATTACGTGATCGCCGCCCTCGACGTCCTGGGAGCCGAGCGTATCGATCACGGAGTGCGCAGTCTCGAGGATCCCGGATTGGTGTCCCGTCTGGCAAGGGACCGGGTGCCGCTGACCGTATGCCCGTTGTCCAACGTGGCGCTGAAAGTGGTTCCCCGGCTGGAAGACCACCCTCTCCCCCGGATGATGGAGGCCGGGCTCCTGGTGAGTGTCAACTCCGACGACCCGGCATATTTCGGCGGGTATGTCGGTGCCAACTACCGGGGGTTGGTCGAGAGCCTCGGCTTCGGAGTCACCGAGCTGGTGAAGCTGGCCAAAAACTCGATCGTGTCCTCGTTCCTCGACGATGTCCGCAAGATGGAGCTGCTCGCCGGGCTGGACGAGGCTGCAACGAGAGCCGACACCCGGTGAGAACCGACGGCGGGCCTACCGGGAGACCAGGGCCAGCTGTCTCGACTGGGCCACCAGATGGCCCTCGCTGTCCCAGATCTCGCCGTCCTCCTCCAGCCAGCCTCCGGTGATGAACCGGGTGTGGAACCGGCAGGCGAGCCACTCGTGGGGCCCAGGGTCCCTGACGTGGACCGTGAGGTCGATGGTGGGCGTCCATCCCAGGGGGAGGCCCGAGTTGAAGATGGCCGGTGGCATTGCGTCTGAGGCGAGCACCATCCCGTAGGGGTCGAAGAGCTCGCCTTGCATCAGGCGAACCCAGCCTCGGATCTCGGGCATCCTCCCCGCCGGGCCCTGGCCGAGCATGGCATCGTCAGGGTGGAGGTGAACCTCGACCTTGGACATGAAAGGTGGCGGCAGCGGGCCATCGACGGCGGGCAGCAGCCGCACACAGTCCTCGACGGGCGGTAGGTCGGGCGGAGAGGCGTAACTCGATGTGAATGCAGGGCGCTCGGTCCGCTCGTCCACGAATGAGGCATTGGAGGTCAGGAGGGGCCGGTCCCCGCTGAGGGTCCTCGCCTGGAGGATCGAGATGGTGCGGCCGGTCTTCAGGGTTTCGGTGAGGATGATGGCGCTCCCGCCTCGACTCGGGTTGACGAAGCGGGCGGAGACCGAAGCCAACCTACGTCCCGGTGTCTCGGCGCCCATCGCCCGTGCTGTCATCGCCAGCAGATAGCCGCCATTGGTCACCCCGAAGATGTCCCATCCAGGCTCGATCTCTGCCGTGTAAGAGCCGTCACCTCGACCGGCGACGGAGGTTGCCGTCGAGAAGGTCACGCCAGCGCAACCACTCCGGAGTCCGTGATCATCCCGATCGGTTTGGCATCATCGATCCCGCCGAGTATCCGACCCAGGTCCGGGGGCGCCACCACCAGACAGAACCCGATGCCCATGTTGAAGGTGCCGAACATCTCACCCCGGTCGACCCCCCGTTCGGCGATCGAGGCGAAGACAGGAGGCGGCTCCCAGGAGTCGGTCTCGATGACGGCCCCCATCCCTGCGGGGAGCGAGCGAGCGAGGTTGGCGGCGATCCCGCCACCCGTGACGTGGGC
The DNA here is from genome assembly GCA_040878345.1 of Acidimicrobiia bacterium. Lineage (GTDB taxonomy): Bacteria > Actinomycetota > Acidimicrobiia > Spongiisociales > ZC4RG35 > ZC4RG35. Next base: position 99,759 of record JBBDML010000004.1, read on the forward strand.
TGCGGCGTGAACGCCACCGCCATCGATCACATCGAGGACTCTGGGGCTGTAGATCACCGAGGGTTGGAGCAACTCAGGACCGTGGTCATCGAGATCGTCACCGAACAGACGGCGGACCAGGGAGAACCCGTTCGACCTCAGGTTGGGCGAGGCCAGGCCGACGACGACGTCACCCACTTCCACCCGGTCAGGTCGGAGCTCCGCCCCTTCCTCTACGACACCCATGGCGGTGGCAGCCAGATCGACGGCCTCAGGGTCCATTACACCGGGGTGCTCGGCGGTCTCGCCACCCAGGAGGGGGCATCGGGCGATGAGGCAGCCTTGGGCGATCGAGCCCACGATGGTGGCGTCCCGGTCGGCGTCCAGAGAGCCCACCGCCATATAGTCGACCAGCCCGAGTGGCCGGGCCCCCACCACCGCCAGGTCGTCGACGCACATCGCCACCAGATCGTGACCCACTCCCTTCCAGAGACCGGTGCGGCGCGCCAACTCCAGCTTGGTCCCCACGCCGTCGGTGGTCATCATCAGAACCGGGCGGGAGTAGCCCTCCGGGGCCCTGACTCCGGCGGCGAACCCACCGAATGCCCCCACCACCTGCGGTCCCCAAGTCGCGGTGACCGAGGAGGCGATCCGGGTCACGTGGCGATTCGCCCCGTCGAGATCGACCCCGGCTTCCCGGTAAGAGGTCATCTCAATGACGTTCGAGCTGGAACTTGTCGGAGGTCTCCGGGATGTCGGCGGGGTACTCACCGGAGAGGCAGGCTGTGCAGAAGCCGGCGTCGGCGACACCGGTTGCCTCGAGCAGGCCCTCGAGCGACAGGTACCCCAGGGTGTCCGCCCCGAGATGGCCCCTGATCTCCTCGACGGTCATGTGAGCGGCGATCAGCGTGGAGCGATCGGAGGTGTCCATCCCGTAGAAGCAGGGCCAGCGGTAGGGCGGCGATGAGATCCGGAGGTGGACTTCGGCGGCGCCGGCATCACGCACCATCGAGACCAGCTTCCTGGTGGTGGAGCCGCGCACGATGGAGTCGTCGACCAGGACCACCCGCTTGCCCCCGAGACTGTCCGGTATCGGGTTGAGCTTGAGGCGGATGCCCTGGTCCCTCAGCATCTGGGTGGGCTCGATGAAGGTCCGGCCAACATACCGGTTCTTGACCAAGCCGTCGGTGTAGGGGATCCCGCTGGCGGCGGCGAACCCCTGGGCGGCGGGAATCCCCGACTCAGGGACCGGGACGACGACGTCGGCATTGGCGGGGTGCTCGTCGGCCAGACGTCGTCCCATATCGTGACGGGCGCCATGGATGCTCCGCCCGTACATGTGGGAATCGGGCCGGGCGAAGTAGACGAACTCGAAGAGGCAGAGACCCGGTTTGACCTCCTGGAACGGGTAGTGGCTCTTCACTCCATTGGCGTCGATCACGATCATCTCGCCGGGCGCCACCTCTCGCACGAACTTGGCGCCGACCAGGTCGAGGGCTGCGGTCTCCGAGGAGAGGACCCAGCCGCCGTCGCTCAGGGCCCCCAGGCACAGCGGTCGGAAGCCGTTCGGGTCGCGGAGCCCGACGATGCGGCCCTGGTCCATCAGAACCAGCGAGAAGGCACCCTTCCAGGATGGCGCCACCTCCATCAAGGCCACCTCGAGACCTCGGGAGTCCGACCGCTCGTCATCGATGAGACGGGCGAGTCCTTCCGCCATCAGGTCGGAGTCGGTGGTTGCAGTAGAGACCCCGAGTGACGCAGCCAGCTCGGCGGTGTTGGTCAGGTTCCCGTTGTGCCCGAGGGCGACACTGGTGTTACCCACCTGCCGATGGGCCGGCTGTGCATTGGCCCAGCTGGTCGAGCCCATGGTCGAGTACCTGGTGTGGCCGATACCGAGGTGCCCGTCGAGGCCGGCCAGCGCCGGCTCGTCGAAGACCTGAGCCACCAGCCCCAGGTCCTTGAAGACCGTGACCGTCTCGCCATTCGAGGTGGCGATGCCGGCCGACTCTTGCCCTCGATGCTGGAGGGCAAACAGGCCGAAGTAGATCAGATGGGAGACTCTCTGGGTGGTCGAGTAGGCGGCGAAGACCCCGCATGCCTCACCGGGGGCTTCGAGTGTCTCAGTCGGGGCCGCTCCGGGCACGACCCCATCCTAGGTCCCGAACCGGGCCAGGCCTTCCTCGATCCGAGAAGCGTCGTCCACCGAGTACCAGCTCCGGCCGTCCTCCCCCCACACCGCCCACTCATCGGGTGTCACCGGACGGAAGGAGACACGATCGAGGAGGCTCTGGATCGACCCACCGCTCCTCGCCTCTTCCAGCGCCGCCCCGGCCACGACCCTGGGGTAGAGGGCGCAGGTCACCTGTCGGACCCCATCGTGGTCGACCGGGACCACCGGCACCTCCGTGGCCAGGCCGACGAGCCCGGCAAGAGTGGCTCGGGTCACGAAAGGCTGGTCGACCGCCACCACCAGGACCTGCGCCTGCTCGGCGCGGCCGAGAGCGGTGGCGATACCGGCCAGGGGCCCCTCGGCGTGAACCGAGTCGGGCCAGCACTCCCAGCCCTCCCGGTCAGGGCCCAGCACCACCACCCGTTCGGCGACCTCGGCCAAGGCTGCCCCGACCCGGGCCAGCATGGTGCCGGAGCCGACCACCACGTCGCTCTTGTCCTGGCCCATCCGCCTGCTGCGGCCACCGGTGAGGACCGCGCCAAGGACTCCGCTCATCTCCGAGGAGCGTAGGCGTCAGTCGCCGAGTGAGATCCCCAGATGACGCGCCGTCATCAGCCAGGGATGGTCGAGGGGAACCGTCTTGATCTGGCCGGCGATCTCCTTCAAGGGAACCGGCTCGGTCCTATCGCCACGGGCTGCCACCATCACCCCGTGGACCCCCTCGACGATGTACTCGGCGCAGGCCGCGCCGAGACGGGTGGCGAGGAGCCGGTCACCGGGAGATGGGGTCCCGCCCCGTTGGACGTGGCCCAGGATGGTTACCCTCGACTCCAGCCCGGTCATCTCGCTGAGCTTCGATGCGAGGAGGGTTGTACCGCCAACGCTGGTGGTGTCGAGCTCCTTGATCCGCTGCTTCAGTTGGTCGCGTTCCCCACCCTGGGCCGCGTCCTTCTTGGCAACCAGGTCGGCGCGGGTGGCGACGTCGTCGCGTGAGACGGCTCCCTCGGCCACGGCCATGATGGAGAAGCTGCTACCTGCCGCCCGACGTGCCGAGATCGAGGAGGCCACCGCCTCCACGTCATAGGGGATCTCGGGGAGGAGGATCACGTCGGCCCCGGCGGCGATCCCCGATCCCAGGGCCAGCCAGCCGGCGGTGTGGCCCATCAACTCCACCACCATGATCCGGTGATGGCTATGGGCCGTCGAGTGGAGACGGTCGATGGCCTCGGTGGCGATCCCCATGGCGGTGTCGAATCCGAAGGTGATGTCGGTGCCCACCACGTCGTTGTCGATGGTCTTGGGCAGGGTCAGCACCCGGACCCCGATCTCGTGGAGCTTGAGGGCGTTCTTGACCGTCCCGTCGCCGCCGAGGCACACCAGTGCCTCCAGCTCGTGCTTGTCCACCACGTCACGCATCACCGGTGTCATGTCGAGGGTGCGGCCATCACCCATGTCCATACGGTCGATCTTGACCCGGCTGGTGCCGAGCACGGTGCCCCCTCTGGTGAGGATCCCGGAGAGGTCGTCGGAGCTGAGACGGGAGAACCGATTCTGCATGAGCCCGAGGAACCCGTCGTGGAACCCGATGACATGCATCCCGTAGGCCCGTTGTGCCGACTTCCCCACGGCTCGTATGGCGGCGTTGAGACCGGGGCTGTCACCCCCCGCAGTCAGGATGCCGATGGTGCGGGCCATTGAGGCGATGGTACCGGTTGCCCGGCTTCGCCTGGTTCCGGGTACCGGGTGCCTGGTACCGGTTACCTGTTACCTGGTACCGGGGACTAGCCGGTCAGGGCCCGCCCCAATGCGTTACGCCAGATGTCTCCGGCCGTCTTCAGCGCTATCGACTCCTCACCGATGACGATGGCATGTCCCGACATGGTTCCGACCCTGCGTCCCATGGGAAGGTCGTCCCAACCCGGCTCGACCACCGCCACCACACGATGGGGGTCCTCGCCGAACAGGGTGTGGGTCGCCGCCGGCTCGATGATGGCTCCCACTCCCGAGGCGATGCAGATCTCGGCGATGGCAACGCCAAGCCCGCCGTCGGAGACGTCATGGAGCACCGGCACCCTATGGGCCAGGTCGGCGACTATCTCGATGACCCGCCGGGCGGTTGCGGGGTCGGGTGGTGTGGGTCGGCCACCCAGCTCCCCCAGGTGCGCCTGAAGCCGTGTGCCGGCGAGATTCGATGTGGGCTCCGGGCCGATCACCCAGACTTCCATCCCGGGGCGGGCCCGGTCGAGACGGGGAGGCTCGCCCGGCATCGGATCCGCCAGCCCGAGTAGCCCCACTACCGGGGTGGGGTGGATGTCGACGCCGTCGGTCTCGTTGTAGAACGACACATTGCCACCCACCACCGGGATCCCCAGGGCCTCACAGGCCTCGGAGATCCCCTCAACGGTCTCCTTGAACTGCCACATGACCTCCGGTTTCTCAGGGTTGCCGAAGTTGAGGTTGTCCACCAGTGCCAGGGGGCGGGCACCGGTCACTGCCACATTGAGGGCCGCCTCGTACACCAGGCGGGAAGCTCCCAGTCGAGGGTCGAGGAGACAGAGACGCCCGTTGCCGTCGGTCGAAACCGCCAGGCCCTTGTCGGTCCCCCTGATCCGCAGCAGGGAGCCGTCGCTTCCAGGGCCGACCACGGTGTTGAGGAACAGCATGTGGTCGTACTGCTGGTGAGCCCAGGCCGAGGACCCGACGGCGGGATCAGCGAGGAGCCCGAGGAGGAGGTCGATGGGGCCCGTCGTCGGTGTCTCGAACCGGCGGTCCCACAGCTGGTCGAGCCATGCGGGCCGCGCCGCGGGGCGGTCGTAGAGCGGGGCGTCGTCGGACAGCGAGGCGGCCGGGATATCGGCCACCACCTCGCCGTGGTACCGGACCACCAGGGTGCTGCCGCCGTTGACGAGTCCGACCACACTCGAGTCGATCTCCCACCTCGCCGCCACGGCCAGGACCTCATCGACCATCTCGGGATGGACGAAGGCCATCATCCGCTCCTGGGACTCCGACATCAACAGCTCGGGGGCGGTCATCCCACCCTCTCTGACGTGGACCGCTTCCAGATCCACCTCCATGCCAACTCCGGCCCGACTCGCTGGCTCCGAGGTGGCGCAGGAGAGCCCGGCCGCCCCGAGATCCTGGACCCCGACTACCAGCCCCCGCCAGTACATCTCCAGACAGGCCTCGATCAACTTCTTCTCCTCGAAGGGATCCCCGACCTGGACGCTGGGCCGCTTGGCCCCGGCCTCCTCGTCGAAGGACGCCGATGCCAGCACCGATGCCCCACCGATGCCGTCCCGCCCAGTGGCCTTCCCCAGCAGGACGGCAACCGTCCCCGGCTCACCGGCAGTGCCGAGGACCAACTGCTCGCGGCGGAGTATCCCCAGGCACATCACGTTCACCAGGGGGTTCCCGGTGTAACAGTCGTCGAAGTCGATCTCCCCGCCAACGGTGGGCACCCCCACCGCATTGCCGTACCCGGCGATCCCGGCGACCACCCCCTTGAACAGGAAGCGGTTCCTGGGGTTGTCGAGAGGACCGAAGCGGATCTGGTCCCACAGGGCGATGGGGCGGGCCCCCATGGTGAAGACGTCCCTCAGGATGCCACCCACCCCGGTGGCCGCCCCCTGGTAGGGCTCGACGAAGGAGGGATGGTTGTGACTCTCGATCCGGATCGCAGCCAGCCATCCGTCACCGATGTCGACCACCCCGGCGTTCTCACCGGGGCCGACCACCACCCACGGGGCCTCGGTCGGGAAGCGGCGCAGGTGGGACCTGGAGGACTTGTAGGAGCAGTGCTCGGACCACATCACCGAGTACATGGCGAGCTCGGCCGGCCTCGGGTCACGCCCCAGGAGCTCGAGGAGCCGATCGTGCTCGTCATCGGTCATGCCCAAGTGACGGTGCACCGATTCGGTCACGGGTGTCATGCCGGTGCCATCGACCGGAGGAAGCCCTCGAGGAGAATCAATCCGTCGGCCGAGCCCAGCAACGGGTCACTGCCGCGCTCGGGGTGGGGCATCACCCCGACCACGTTGCCGGTTTGGTTCGCCACCGCCGCCGCCCGGTGCTGTGAGCCGTTCGGGTCGCCGATGTAGCGGAGGACGACCCGCCCCTCGCCGGATGGGTCGACCCAGTTGCCCTCATAGGAATTGAGTGGGATCCGGATGCGCTGCCCATCTCTGGCAGCCCTGGTGAGGATGGTCTCGGTATCTACCACCTCGACCTCCACGAACCGGCAGATGAAGGAGAGGTCCCGGTTGGCGATGAGAGCACCCGGGAGGAGCCCGGCCTCACACAGGATCTGGAATCCGTTGCAGATGCCGAGCACCGGCGCACCCGACTCTGCCATCCGGGTCACCTCGGCCATCACCGGCGAGAACCTGGCGATGGCCCCGGTGCGAAGGGCATCTCCATGGGCGAACCCCCCGGGGAGTACCACACCGCCGAACTCGGAGAGATCGGTGTCGCGATGCCAGACCAGGTCGGCCACGCCGCCCATGGTCTCCAGGGCGTGGACCACGTCGTGTTCGCAGTTGCTCCCGGGGAACACCACCACCGCCACCTTCATCATCCGACCTCTACCTCGAAATCCTCGATTACCGGGTTGGCGAGGAGCCTGCGGCACATTTCCTCGACCCTGGCCTCGACCTGGCGGGGGTCATCGCCTTCGACCTCCATGTGGATCACGCGGTCCATCCTGACCTCCCCTGCCTCGATGAATCCCAGCTCGTGAAGCGCCCTTCGCACCGTTGTCCCCTCGGGGTCTGCGATCTCGGGGCGCCGGTTGATGGTGATTGTGACCTTCATCGGTAGTCCTCGAAGCTGGCGCCGGTGATCCTCTCGTATGCCTCGATATAACGTGCCCTGGTCCCGGCAACCACCTCGAGGGGCAGGTCGGGGGCGGGTGCCGTCCTATCCCACGACTGGGTGTCCAGCCACTCTCTGACGTACTGCTTGTCGAACGAGGGGACATCTCTGCCGGGCGACCATCGATCGGCCGGCCAGTAACGGGAGGAGTCCGGGGTGAGCACCTCGTCGATGAGGAGGAGATCCCCATGGGCGTGCCCGAACTCGAGTTTGGTGTCGGCGAGGATCACCCCACGCGCCGCGGCATATCCGGCCGCCCGCAGATAGATGTCGACGCTGCGGTGGCGAAGCTCCTCGTAGAGATCGTCACCCAGGATGGTCCTTGCTCTGGCCTCGTCGAGGTTCTCGTCGTGCCCGGTGGCCTCCTTGGTCGCCGGGGTGAAGATGGGCTCCGGGAGCCGGTCCGCCAGTCGGAGCCCTTCAGGCAGGTGCTCGGTGCTGGGGCCGCCGCCTTCCCGATACTCTCGCCAGGCGGACCCATAGAGATAGCCCCTGACCACGCACTCGACGGGGATCACCTCGGCACGCTGCACAACCATCGCCCGCCCCTTCATGTGCCTTCGATCCTCCACGGTGAGCCCGTCCACCTCGGAGAGGTCGGTCCCCAGGAGATGGTTGGGGGTTCCCAGGTAGTCGAAGAAGTGGAGGCTGAGACCTGTCAGTACCATGCCCTTGTCGGGTATCGGCTGGTTGAGGACGACGTCGTAGGCCGAGATCCGGTCTGTTGCCACCAAGAGGAGGCGTTCGGGGTCGATCTGGTAGATCTCGCGCACCTTGCCCGAGGCGATGTGGGGTAAGGCCGGCACGCCGAGGCAGGGTAGTCCCGCTCTGATAGGCCTTTATCCCCTGCCATCCGGTCGCCCCCAGGACACTCTGGGAAGAGAAGAAAGGAGGTCTCATGCGGATTCGAGACCTTATGACCAAGGACGTGATCACGATCGGGCCTGATGCTCCTCTCAAGGAGGCGGCGCGTCGGATGCTTGAAGCCCGAGTCAGCGGCCTCCCGGTGACCGATGCCGAGGGCAACCTTGTAGGAATAGTCACCGAGGCCGACTTCGTCGCCGGTGAGGCCGACAGGAGGGCTCGGATGCGGGCCGGCCTGCTCCGATTCCTCGATCGTCATCATGACATCCCCTCCCAGGAGCGCCTGGTCGGTGATGTCATGACCAGCCCTGTGGTGGTCATCGGTCCCGAGACCGATCATGCCGAGGCGGCGCGCGTCATGCAGAAGGAGAACGTCAAGAGGCTGCCGGTGGTGGAAAGTGGCAAGCTGGTTGGGCTGGTCTCCCGGTCCGACACACTCCGTGCCTTTGTCCGGCCCGATCAGGAGATCATCGAGGAGATCAACGCCTACGTCATGGAAAAGGTGCTCTGGGTCGACCCGTCGAAGGTCGAGGTGATCTGTGTCGACGGGAACCTGACTCTCCGGGGGAGGATGGAGACCAGGTCCGACGCCAACCTGCTAGTGGAGCTGACCAAGAGGCTCGACGGTGTGGCTTCGGTGACCGACGAGTTGAGCTGGGAGTACGACAACACCAGGCTCGACCTGGCCGGCACCCCCTACGAGGTCAACCCCAGATCCAACTGGTGACCGACCTACGCTGCGCCCGGTGACGAGCTTTGTCGCCGCCAGGGTCGCAGAGATGCTGGCCGCCGACCGCTTTGCAGCCGGGCTGGGGGTGAGCCTGGTCGAGGTGAGGGATGATGAGATCGTGGTGGGCATGGAGGTGACCGATGCCCATGCCAACTTCCTCGGGGTGGGCCACGGCGGGATGGTCTTCTCGCTTGCCGATTGCGCCTTTTCCCTGGCGTCCAACGCAGCAGGGCAACGGGCGGTGGCAGTCGATACCCATCTGGTGCTGACGGCGCCCTCCCGGCCAGGCGATCTCCTACGGGCCGTGGTTCGGGAGGTCTCCAGGGGCAAGACCCTCGGCACCTATCGAGCCGAGGTGAGGCGTCAGGACGACAGGTTGGTCGGGTTGTTCACCGGCACGGTTCACATCGCCGGCGACTGAGCACCGGCCGATTTAGCATCGCCGGGGCTTGTCACTGATCAAATACACCGTGTTCCACCCCGTCCGGGTGTTGGCCGTGCTCGCCATCGGGGGAGTCTTGGGATTGGGCGCCTTCTATGCGTATCAGGTGAAGGCAGCCCTCGACATGGTGGCGGTGGAGGACTTCGATCCGGAGGGGGCGCGTGTCGCAATGGCCAACCCTGCACCGGACTTCTCCGACCTGGTCAAAGACCCATACGGGAACTACTTGGACCCCGACCCACCGGTGAGCTCGTCGACTCTCGATCCCCGGAGCCAGTTCCCGACCTCCTTTGGAGACCCTCTTCCCGACGAGGCGTTCGACTCCTATCTGCTGTTGGGCACCGACGCCTCGGGCTTCCTCGCCGACGCCATCATCCTGACCCTTCAGCCCAATGCCGGCGGGGCACCGATCATGGTCAGCCTTCCCCGCGACCTCTATGTCTGGAACCTGTGCAAGGACCGGTTCAGCCGGCTCAACGAAGGGTTGGGTGGGTGCCCGGGGACGGCATCCGGGTCGGAGCTGATGGCGATCATGGTCGAGGATTACACCGGGATCCCGGTTGACCACTTGGCCCGGATCAACTTCCGCGGTTTCGCCCGGCTGGTCGACGCCATGGAGGGGATCCAAGTCTGCGTCGACAACCCCACCCGTGACGCCAACTCGGGGCTCGACATTGCCACCGCCGGATGTCAGACGGTGAACGGGGAGACCGCACTCGCCTGGGTGAGGTCTCGGCACACCGAGCAGCTCATCGGGTCCGAGTGGAAGCAGGTGGCCGGGTCAGACTTCGCCCGGCAATCGAGACAGCAGGACGTCCTGTTCCAGCTGGCCGCCAGGGCCGCCAGCTTCTCGTCGCCGGGGGCCCTGGTCAACCGGCTTTCGGCGGTGGCGTCATCGGTCAGGCTCGACTCGGAGTGGTCCTTCGGTCAGGCCATCTCCACCGGGTGGAGGTACCGGGGGATAAGCAAGGACTCGGTGAGGCGATTCGGCATCGAGGCCCATAACTATCGGAGCCCCCTCGGGGCGGCGGTGCTGGTGCCCGACCTCAAGTTCACCGAGCAATTGGCGGCGGTCTTCGACCTCAACGACATCTAGCTCAGAGCGAGAGCGTGGCGAGACGGTCGAAGACGACTTTCGAGCCCTCGAGGACCCCGTCGAGCGAGAACCAGGCGTCGAGGTCCTGCTGGTTGAGGCTCAGCTCGGGGTCTGCGGCGAGGAGGTCACGGAGATTGCCCTTGCCATCCCAGGCGCTCATCGAGTGACCCTGCACGATTCGATAGGCCTGTTCCCTGCTCATCCCGGCATCGACGAGGCCGAGGAGAGCCGCCTGGCTGAACACCAGGCCATTGGTGGAGTCGAGATTCGCCCTCATCCGCTGGGTGTCGATCTCGAGCTCCTCGATGAGGCCGGTGAACTTGACCAGCATGTAATGCAGGCAGATCGAGGCGTCGGGCAAGGCGACACGTTCCGCCGAGGAGTGGGAGATGTCACGCTCGTGCCAGAGAGCAACGTTCTCCAACCCGACCTGGGCGTAACCCCTCAGGAGCCTGGCCATGCCGGTAAGGCGCTCGGAGAGGATCGGGTTTCTCTTGTGGGGCATCGCCGAAGACCCCTTCTGACCTTTGCCGAATCCTTCCTTGACTTCCCCGACCTCCGATCTCTGCAGATGGCGGATCTCGGTGGCCATCCGCTCGATAGATGCGCCGACGAGGGCGAGGGTCGAGAGGTATTGGGCATGACGATCCCGCGCCGTCACCTGGGTGGAGGCGGGCTCCACCCCGAGGCCCAAGGCGGTGCACACCTTTGTCTCCACCTGGTGGGGGAGATGGGCATAGGTGCCGACCGCTCCCGAGATCTTCCCCACCGCCACCGCGGTCCTGGCCTGGATCAGCCTCTGGTGGTCTCGGGAGAGCTCGAACGCCCAGCCTGCCAGCTTGAGGCCGAACGTGGTCGGCTCGGCCCAGACTCCGTGGGTGCGCCCGATCATGAAGGATTGCCTGTGCTCGGTCGCTCTGGCCTTGACCACGTCGACCAGATCGGTCAGAGCCGATAGGAGCAGGTCGCAGGAATCGGCGAGGAGGACCCCGCCGGCGGTGTCCAGGACGTCGGAGGAGGTCAGACCGTAGTGAAGCCAAGCCGCCGGGCCTAGACCCGCCGCCGCCCCCAGCAGGTCGACGAAGGCGGCGAGGTCGTGGTTGGTCACCTTCTCTCGTTCCCTGACTTCTGCCGGGGAGGGGAAAGCGATGGCTTCGACCGCGGCCGCGGTCCCGGCGGGGACCTTTCCCAGCCCCTCCCAGGCGTCGAGGGCCAGGACCTCCACCTGCTTCCAGATTTCGAGGCGTCTCTGATCTGACCAGATCTCGGCCATCTCGGGGAGCGTGTATCTCTCGATCACTGTCCGGATATTGGCACGCCGATTACCGTCGCCGGTCCGATGAGACGGATCACCGGCGACCAGGCCAGGAGGTACGCGCTCGCTGCACAGGGGATGACCGAGCCCCGCCCCGCCGGGAAGATCGATGTTCGCCACTACCGGAGGGTCATCGACCGGATCGGTGTGGTTCAGCTCGACTCGGTCAATGTGTTCAGCAGGAGCCACTTCATGCCCTTTTTCAGCCGGCTGGGCCCGTATGACCGGGGCAGTCTCGAACGTTGGATCTGGGGCTCGGGTGAGATGTTCGAGTACTGGGCGCACATGGCCTCGGTGGTCCCCACCCCCACCCACCGTCTGTTCCGCTGGCGCATGGAGCGGGAGGGGATCTGGAAGGTGTTTCAGGAGGTCCTCGAGACGAAACCCGACTACCTGGAGCGGGTGCTTGAGCAGGTCAGGGTGACCGGTCCGATACAGACGAGCGGCCTGGACGACCCGGGGACCAAGCGGGGCAACGATGCCATGTGGAACTGGAACGACGGGAAGATGGCCCTCGAGTACCTGTTCATGAAGGGTGCAATCACCACGGCGGCGAGACCCAACTTCACACGGATCTACGACGTGTCCGAGCGTGTCATACCGGCTGAGCACCTGAACCGCCCCAGTCCTCGAGCGGAAGACGCCCAGAGCGAGCTGTTACTGCGGTCGGCGAGGGCCCTCGGGGTGGGCACCGCCGATGACATCGCTGATTACTACCGGATCCGGATGCCGGAGGCACGCCCACTAATCAGGGCCCTGGCGACCCGTGGTGACCTGGTGGAGGTCGAGGTCGACCGGTGGGGCAAGCCGGCCTACCTCCACCCGGAGGCGGCGCTGCCGCGAAGGGCCACCGGCACTGCCCTGCTCTCCCCTTTCGACAACCTGATCTGGAACCGGGACCGGGTGGAGCGACTGTGGGACTTCTACTACCGGATCGAGATATACGTTCCCGAGGGCAAGCGGGTCCACGGGTACTACGTGCTCCCGTTCCTCCTCGACGGTGAGCTGGTGGCGCGAGTCGACCTCAAGACCGACCGTCAGGCCAGGGCTCTGCTGGTGAGGGGGTCCTTCGCCGAGCCCGGAGTCGACCTGGTGGCGGTGGGTATGGCCCTCCGCGATGAGCTGGAGTTGGTGGCGACCTGGCTTGGTCTCGATGACGTGGTGATCAGCCCCAACGGAGACCTGGCGCCGTTTGTATGAGGGAGTCCCGGTGGGCTCACCAGGTCTCGTCGAGGTTGTCGGCGTAGAACTCGATGGCCCGTCGGTAGCGAGTCACTCCCTCGCTCTCGCTCGAATCCACCAGTGCCTTGAGCAGGGCCGCCATGGCTTCCCTCGACTCGCCGAGGTTGTAGAGGGTCATCGCCCGGAACACCGGGAACTCGCCGGCGTCGGGGAATGTCTCGATGCCACTGTCGAGCGTGGCCAGGGCGCGGGTGTACTCGCCCATGGCCCTATAGGTGCTGCCCAGCCCGAGGAGGGCGCCCCTGAGGTCTTCGCCTTGGAGGCCGTTGGCGATCGCCTTCTCATAGAAGGGCGCGGCCTCGTGCTCCAGCCCCAGCTTGTCGTGGGCCCAGGCGCATTGGTAGTTGACCGTTGGGTCCTCCGGGCTCTGGGAGACGAGGTCGAGAAGCAGGTCCCTGGCCTCTTCCAGCCGACCGGCCTCACGGAGCCGGATCGCCTCGGCGAGGTCGCCGCCCATGGTCAGGTGAAGGCGTCGAGACCGGTGATCGACTGGCCCATCACCAGGGTGTGGATCTCATTGGTCCCCTCGTAGGTGAGCACCGTCTCGAGGTTCGCCATGTGACGGAACACCGGGTACTCCAGGGTGATCCCGTTGGCCCCGAGTATCGACCTGGCGGTGCGAGCCACTTCGAGGGCGTTGCGCACGTTGTCGAACTTGCCGAAGGACACCTGTTCGGGGGTCAGTTTCCCATCGTCCTTGCGCCGGCCCAGATGGAGGGCGAGGAGCGTGCCCTTCTGGACCGCCACCATCATCTCCACCAGCTTCTTCTGGGTGAGTTGGAACGAGCCGATGGGCCGGCCGAACTGGACCCGGTCCTTGGAGTAGGCCAGAGCCGTCTCGTAGCACGATCTGGCTGCCCCCATGGCCCCGAAGACGATCCCGAACCGGGCTTCGTTGAGACAGGACAGGGGCCCCCTCATCGACGACACACCGGGGAGGACGAAGTCGTCCGGGACCCTGACGTCGTCCAGGATCAGCTCGGAGGTCACCGAGGCCCGCAGCGAGGCCTTCTTCTTGATCTCGGGGGCGGAGAAGCCTGGGGTGTCGGTGGGGACGATGAACCCGCGAATCCCTTGGTCGGTCCGGGCCCAGACGATGGCGATGTCGGCCACAGAGCCGTTGGTGATCCACATCTTGGAGCCATTGATCACCCAGTCGGACCTGTCACGGCGGGCCGCGGTGCGCATCGAGGCGGGGTCAGACCCGGAGTCGGCCTCGGTCAGCCCGAAGCAACCAAGCACCTCACCGGATGCCATCCGCGGCAGCCAGGTCTGCTTCTGCTCCTCCGAGCCGAACTTCCAGATCGGGAACATGACCAGGGATCCCTGGACCGAGACGAATGAGCGGATCCCCGAATCACCAGCCTCCAGTTCGAGACTGGCCAGCCCGTACGCGGTGGCCGAGGTTCCGGCGCACCCGTAACCCTCGAGGTGCATCCCGAGCATCCCCAGATCGCCGAACGCCTTGGCCAGGTCGGCAACCGGGATGCGGCCCTCTTCCCACCAGTCGCCGACGTTGGGTGTGATCTCTTTCTCGACGTAGTTGCGGACGGTGTCTCTGAGCAGGAGCTCCTCATCGCTGAGCAGGGAGTCGATGTCGAGGAAGTCGTGGGGATCGGGCTTCTCGGAGGCGGTATCGCTCATGTCGGCCGGATGGTATCCGGTCTCAGCCGGCGAGGGTCTTGGCCGCCAGGTCGTGGCGATAGGCGGCGAGCTTGGCCGTGAGGTCGTCGTCCCCCACCGCCAGGATGGCGACGGCGAGGAGGGCGGCGTTGACCGCACCGTCTATGCCCACCGTGGCAACCGGGACCCCGGTGGGCATCTGCACCGTGGAGAGCAGGGCGTCGAGACCGTCGAGAGAGGCGGAGAGGGGGACGCCGATCACCGGGAGCAGGGTCTTGGCCGCCATCACCCCGGCGAGATGGGCCGCCTTACCCGCCCCAGCGATGATCACCTCGAATCCCTGGTCGGCGGCGGTGGCCGCGAACTCGATGGCCTGGTCGGGCGTTTTGTGGGCCGAGAGCACTCGTGTCTCATGCTCCACACCGAACTGGTCGAGGGCCTCGCCCGTTTTCTCCATGATCGGGCGGTCCGATCCCGATCCCATGACGACTGCGACTCGATGGCTCATCGCCCGGGACGGTACCCCAGGACCGTTCTGTGCGGATCTGTGACGGAGGGGTTCGCGCGAATCCGCACAGAACGAGGGCAAGCTCCGTTCTGTGCGGATCTGTGACGGAGGGGTTCGCGCGAATCCGCACAGAACGATCAGGTCACCCTGTCCGGAGCGCGTCACAATGCGCCCGGTGCGCGGACTCCTCGTAGACCTCACCCCGCTCAAGGCCAGCCCCACCTATCGCCACCTATGGCTGGGTGGCGCCCTCTCCGGGATCGGGTCACAGCTCACCGCGGTGGCGGTGGGGCTTCAGGTCTACGAGCTCTCGGGGTCGACACTGGCCGTCGGCTTCGTTGGCCTGGCGGCGCTGGTCCCGCTGGTGGTCCTTGGGTTGTATGGGGGATCGATCGTCGACGCCCACGACCGGCGCCGGGTGCTGATCGTGACCTTGCTCGGGCTATGTGCTGTCGGGGTGACCCTGGCCGTCCTGGCCTGGACCGGCAAGGCAGAGATCGGGCTCCTCTACGGCCTGGTGGCGGTGCAGAGCGGTTTCTTCGCCGTTCACAGCCCTGCCCGGACTGCGGTGATCCCCAGACTCCTCCCCGCCGGGATGCTCCCCTCCGCCAACGCCTTGGCCACCTTGGCGATGGGGATCTCGATGGCGGCGGGTCCGATGCTCGGCGGAGTCCTGGTCGACGTTGCCGGGTATGAATGGGCATACACGGTGGAGGTCTTTCTTCTCCTGGGCGCTCTCTCACTCATCTTCTCGCTTCCCCCACTGGTCCCCGAGGGAGAGGTTCGCCGGGCAGGGGTTCGTTCGGTGATCGAGGGTCTCAGTTTCCTTAGGACCCAACCCACCGTCGGGATGACCTTTTTCGTCGATCTTTGCGCGATGGTCCTGGCTCTGCCCCGGGTCCTGTTTCCGGCGATCGGTGCGGTGATGATCGGAGGTGGCGCGACGACAGTCGGCATCCTTGTCTCCGGGATCGCCCTGGGCACTCTCCTCGGAGGTCTGTTCTCGGGCCGGTTGGGGAGGGTCAACCGTCAGGGTCTGGCGATCGTTGTCTCCGTAGCCCTCTGGGGATTGTCCGTCGCGGCCTTCGGTGTGCTGGTGGGTCTTGCCCCCGGGCCTGGCCCGGGCGGGGAGGCGAATTGGGTGCTGTGGCCCGCCACCTTCTTCATGGTCCTCGCCGGTGCCGCCGACACGGTCAGCTCCGTCTTCCGGACCACCATCCTCCAGGTATCAACACCGGACGCCCTCCGTGGCCGCCTTCAGGGAGTCTTCACCGTTGTGGTGGCTGGGGGACCGCATCTTGGCTCTTTGCTTCTGGGCACGCTGGCCGCTACCACCGGCGAGCCGACGGCGGCCATCATCGGGGGCGTGATGTGCGCGGTGGTGGTGGCTGCGGTCTCCATTCGCCAGCGTGGGCTGGTTGCCTACGACGCCCGGTACCCCGGCGTCGAGGGATCGAGGGCCCGTCTAGTCGATCAACCGGCAGCCCAGCCCGTCACGCCGCTTCCTCCTGGGCCCGGGGAACACCCCGATCCTTGACCATCCGGGTCTGCCTCCCCGTTCTTGCAGAGCTGGCGACCAGGGCCACTGCGGCCAGGATCAGGGGGAGGGCGACGAAGATTGCGCCGGTGATGGTCTCGTTTCCCAGCGACAGCCCAAGCGCCACTGCCACGATCGGGTTGACGTAGGCGTAGCTGGTAGCCAATGCGGGGCGCACTTTGTTCATCAGGTAGACGAAGGCGGTGAAGGCGACCAGCGACCCCATGACCGCCAGGTAGATCAATGCGATCCAGGAGGTGGTGGATGGGGGCGAGACGATGCCCTCCCCGACCAGGAAGCCGATCGCAGTCATCACGACGCCGGCCGTGCCCAGCTGGATCGAGGTGCTCGCCAGCGGGTCGGGGAGGTCGAGGCGGGTGCCCCACACCGATCCAAATGACCAGAGGATCGGGGCGATGACTATCAACGCCAAGCCTGTCGGGCTGCTTCGAAAGTCGCCTTCCAAGGCGAGGAGGACGACTCCGGCGAGGCCGAGGCCAAGCCCCAGCAGCTCCCGCCTCTGGGGCCAATCTCCAAAAAGGCCGCTGACGACAGCGGCCCAAACCGGGATGACGGCCACCGCGGTCGCGGCCACTCCGGAGCCGATCCCGAGGCTCTGAGACAGCGTGACCAGACCGACCCCTCCGACGAGCATGACCGTCCCGACACGGGCGGCATTCCACACCTGGGCCCGGGTGGCCTTCAGCTTCCCCCTGGTGAGAAGGAAGAGGGCCAGGGCCCCACCGGCCATCAGAAACCGGAACCCGTTGAGGAGGAATGGGGGGAATCCTTCGAGTCCGAATCGGAGGCCGAGATAGGTCGAGCCCCAGATCAAGTAGACGGCGATCAACGCCAGCACCACCGAGCCTCGAGAGGGGAGTTGCTTGTGGGGGAGGGCTGTCATCCGGGTTCCTGAGGTAAGGAGCTATTAGCTGTTGACTTATTACAGGTTAGCCGCTGTCCGGTAATGGGTCAAGCCGACTTCGGCCATTACATCAATCGATCCCGAACGCCAGGAGAGCTCGACCGTTCAGGCGCCGATGTCGGCCCGGTGCTGCATGCCCGGCCACCCCACGACCTCTACCGCTGAGTAGGCGCGCTCCCGGGCGCGCTCCAGAGTGGGCCCGGTCCCCACCAGATCGAGAACCCGCCCACCATCGACCAGCAGACGTCTCCCGTCCTGCCTGGTGCCGGCGTGGAACACCAGGACGTCCTCAGGCACTCTGTCGAGCCCTGTGATCGTGGCCCCGATCTCAGGCATCTCTGGGTAGCCGGGGGCTGCCAGCACCACGTTGACCGCGGCCATCTCCGACCATTGGGGTGTGGCACCTTCGAGCACGTCGACGAGGTCGGTGGTCATCAAGGGCAGCAATGCCTGGGTCTCGGGATCACCGAGGCGGACGTTGAGCTCGAGCACCTTTGGCCCGTCGGCGGTCAACACCATGCCGGCGTACAGGAACCCGTTGAAGGGGTTTTGCTCCCCCCTCATCTGCTCCAACGTGGGGCCGATGACGGTCGAGATCACCTGGTCGACCAGCCCTTGGGGAACGTCGTCGACAGGGGAGTAGGCACCCATCCCGCCTGTATTGGGCCCGTGGTCTCCGCTGAGCAACCGCTTGTAGTCACGCGCCGATTGCAGTGGCACCGCACCGCTCTCGGTGCACACCGCGAAGACACTCACCTCCGGGCCTTCGAGGTACTCCTCGACCACCACCGGCCCGGCTTCGACCCAGCGATCCACCCAGGCATCTGCCTCGGCGGTCGAATCGGTCACCAAGACTCCCTTTCCCCCGGCCAGCCCGTCGGCCTTGACCACGAAAGGGGCCTCCATGCTCGCCAGGTGGGTGCGGGCGGCCTGAGGGTCGGTGAAGGTCTCCGCTCCGCCGGTCGGGACCCCGGCCCGCCCCATCACCCCCTTGGCGTAGGTCTTGGAAGACTCGAGGCGGGCTGCGGACCGGGTGGGGCCGAACACCGGTATCCCCAGCCGGGTCAGGGCATCGCAGACCCCGGCCGCCAGCGGCGCCTCCGGGCCCACCACCACCAGGTCGACGCCGTGGATCCGGGCCAAGGCGGCGATGGCACCGACGTCGGAGACACCGATACCCTCGACGATCGGTCCCAGAGCGGCCAGGCCGGGATTGCCGGGGAGGGAGATCAGCTCGTCGACACGGGGCGACTGCGCCAGCTTCCAACCAAGGGCATGCTCCCGGCCGCCACCACCGATGAGGAGGACCCTCATGGCAGCGCGACCAGTTGCGACCGTTCCGGGCCCACCGATACCCAGCCCACCGCAACCTCGACGCTCTCGGAGATGAACTCGACGTATGACCGGGTTTCGGCTGGGAGGTCACCATAGGACCGGGCCCCACTGATGTCCGTCTCCCAACCCGGCATCTCCACATACCGGGGATCGCAGTGATAGAGGACCGACTGCTGGGCAGGGAACTCGTCAAACGACCCCTCGGCGCTGTCGTAGCCAGTAGCCACCTTGATGGTGTCGAATGCGGAAAGGATGTCCATCTTGGTGAGGAAGAGGCTGGTGAGGCTGTTGACCCGCGCCGCATACCGGAGCGCCACCAGGTCGAGCCATCCGCAGCGGCGGCGGCGCCCGGTCACGGTCCCATACTCGCCCCCCAGCTCGATCATGCGATCGCCCACCTCGTCATGGAGCTCGGTGGGGAAAGGCCCGGTGCCCACCCGCGAGATGTAGGCCTTGGCCACCCCGATCACCTGGTCTATCGCCTTCGGCCCTACTCCGGACCCGATCACCGCACCTCCAGCGGTCGGGTTCGACGAGGTGACGAAGGGATAGGTGCCGTGATCGACGTCGAGCAAGGTGCCCTGAGCCCCTTCGAACAGGACCCGCTTGCCTTCCTTCAGGGCATTCCACAAGAGTAGAGAGGTGTCGGTGACGTGGGGCCTGAGCCGCTCGGCGTATCCCAGGTACTCGGCGACGATCTCACCCGAGTCCATGGGCAGGGTGTTGTAGACCCGGGGCAGGAGCTTGTTCTTCTCGACCAGGGCCGCCTCCACCTTCTCCCTGAAGATCTTGGGGTCGAACAGGTCCTGGACCCTGATCCCGAACCGGGCGTACTTGTCGGTGTAGGCCGGCCCGATACCGCGTTTGGTGGTCCCGATCTGGTTCTTCCCCAGGTAGCGCTCGATGGCGGCGTCTAGCTTGCGGTGGTAGGGCATGATGAGGTGCGCATTGGACGAGACACGGACCCGAGCCGGGTCGAGCCCTTGGGCGGCGACGGTGTCCATCTCGGCGAGGAGGACCTTGGGGTCGATCACGGTGCCCGAGGCGATCACGGGGACACAACCGGGATAGTGGATCCCCGAGGGGATCAGGGAGAGGGCGAGACGTTGGTCGCCGACGATGATGGTGTGGCCGGCGTTGTTGCCACCCTGGTAACGCACCACGTAGTCGGCCTTCTCGGCGAAGTAGTCGACCACCCGGCCCTTGCCTTCGTCACCCCATTGGGCGCCGAGGACGATGGTGGCTGGCATGACGGGTTGCGACGCTAGTCAGTCGGGTTCTGCTGCTTCCCTTCCGTTTCCTCGTCACCCAGGCCCACCATCCGCATCGTGGATTCGATGCCCTCCGCCACGACGCGGATCGGGGCCGTCCCCACGTGGTACAGGCCGAGCCCGACCGCCTTGGGCAGCTCGCTTAAACGGGGAGCGCCCACGAACCCTCGTTTCCCGAAGTACAGCCACAACGCCACACCGGCTACCGCCATCCCGCCCAGGATGATCCAGAAGCCGTACTCGCGGCCGGCCAAGGGGAGGTTGATGAAGTTCATCCCGTAGACCCCGGTGACCAGGGCCAATGGGAGCAGGATCGCCGAGAACACGGTGAGGACCCGGACGATCTCATTGGTCTGGTCGGCCACCGCCCCGCGGTGGGTCTCCAACACCGAGGTCAGGAGCGACCTTGCCGCCTCCAGTGACTCGATGGTCTGGGTCTGGTAGTCGGCGACACGATCGAAGGAATGACGGCTGGCCTCGTCGATCAGGGGGCTGCCTCCCTCGGCCAACTCGTCATAGATCTGACGTTGAGGCACCAGGACCCGTCTCATGACGATGACATCCCTGCGCAGGGCATGAACCTGGGTGATGGTGCGCGGATCGGCGGTCATCGCCTTCTCCTCGAGATCCTCCAGCTGATCCTCCAGAGCGTCGATCAGGGGCGGTATCTGTCTCGACTTGACCATCGCCAGATGAGCCAGCAGGCCGGCTGGGGTCGGGACGGGGAGCTCCACACCCTGGGCGATGCGCTCTTGCACGGCGCGGGACGACGCCAGGTCCTCGTCGTGGATCGAGATGAGGAAGTCTGGCCCGAGGAAGAGGTCGAGTTCGGTCGAGCGGAGCCGCCCGCCCTCGCTGGCGACGAAGACGTTGAGCACGACATAGATCAGGTCGCGTCTCTGCTCCAGCAGGGGGAGGCTGCCGGCTTCGATCGCCTCCTCCACCAGTGTCTCCTCGACCCCGAGCACGGCACAGGTGCTGCGGATGTTCTCGGGGGTCTCCCCATTCAGATCGACCCAGATCCATGCCCCGGGGGCTGGCGCCTTCACCGAGCCCAGCCCATGGGTCTCGGCGACCCGGCCCATCGACCAGGTGAGGCTGCTTATCACACCGGGATTATCGGCCCCCGACCCTGGGTTGGCAGGGCAATCCGGGTCTGTGGAAGCCTTGAAACACAGTGTTCACATTTCAGCAACCACCTGGCAATCGACCACCGATACAACCTCGCCGTTCAGTCGGAGCATGAGAGGAGTCGACCCGTGACCAAAACCACCGCCGACGTCCTGTCCCTGGTCGGGGATGGAGACTATGAGTTCATCGATCTGCGTTTCTGCGATTTGCCCGGCCAGGTCCAGCATTTCACCGTCCCGGTCCGAGAGCTGACCGCCGAGAGCTTCGAGGCCGGATTCGGGTTCGACGGCTCATCGATCCGCGGCTTTCAGGCCATCCAGGAGTCGGACATGATCCTGCTCCCCGACCCGACCACTGCGATCGACGACGTCTTCAGGGCTCGCAAGACCTTGATCCTCTACTGCTTCGTCAACGACCCGTTGACCGGCGCCCCCTACGAGAAGGACCCCAGGTTTGTGGCCCGTAAGGCTGAGGAGTACTTGCTCAGCACCGGTATCGCCGACACCTCGTATTGGGGCCCCGAGTGCGAGTTCTACATCTTCGACGACGTCCGATTCGGGCAGAACCAGCACTCCGGGTACTACTACCTCGACTCCGAGGAGGGCGCCTGGAACTCGGGCGCCAACGAGGAGGGCGGCAACCTCGGATACAAGCCCCGGTACAAGGAGGGTTACTTCCCGGTGCCGCCCACCGACCACTTCCAGGATCTCCGATCCGAGATGACCCACAACCTGGAGGCGGCGGGGATCCGGATCGAGGTCCAGCACCACGAGGTGGGCACTTCGGGGCAGGCCGAGATCGACATGCGCTACGACACCCTGTTGCGTACCGCCGACAACGTCACCCTCTACAAGTACATCGTCAAGAACACCGCCTGGCAGGCCGGGAAGTCAGTCACCTTCATGCCCAAGCCGATCTTCGAGGACAACGGGTCGGGGATGCACACCCACCAGTCGCTGTGGAAGGACGGGGAGGCTCTGTTCTTCGACGAGAGCGGGTACGCCGGGCTCTCCGACATGGCGCGGTGGTATATCGGCGGGTTGCTCGAGCACGCCCCGGCGATCCTTGCCTTCGCCGCCCCCACCACCAACTCCTATCACCGCCTGGTCCCCGGCTACGAGGCGCCGGTCAACTTGGTCTACTCCAGCCGGAACCGCTCGGCGGCGATCCGGATCCCCCAGTACTCACAGGCCCCAGGAGCCAAGCGTCTCGAGTTCAGGTGCCCGGACCCGGCCTGCAACCCCTATCTGGCCTTCTCGGCGATGTTGATGGCCGGTCTCGACGGGGTTCAGCGCCGGGTCGAGCCGCATGACCCGGTGGACAAGGACATCTACGACCTGCCGCCGGCCGAGCTCGCCGGGCTCCCCTCCGTCCCGGCGAGCCTGGACGCCGCTCTCGAGGCGCTGGAGGCAGACCACGACTTTCTCCTGACCGGCGGGGTGTTCACCAAAGGGTTGATCGAGGCCTGGATCGAGTACAAGAGGGAGCGGGAGATCGACCCGGTGAGGCTCCGGCCCCATCCCTACGAGTTCCACCTCTACTACGACATCTAGGAGAGACGCTCGATGAAGGCCAGGGTGCGCCGCCAGGCATCCGCCGACTCTTCGGCGAAGGTCTCCTGCTGACGGTCGAAGAACGAGTGGGGGGCGCCGTCGTAGGTCACGACTTCGTTGTCGACACCGGCCGCCTCGAGTGCCCGGCGGTACTCCTCGATCACATCTGCGGGGATCCCGGGGTCGTCTCCGCCCATCAAGGCCAGGATCGGGCAGGCCATTTGGCCGACCACGTCGATTGGCCCGACGGGGGGCCGCTTGGGGTTTCCGTAGAAACCGATGGCTCCGGCGAGGCCATGCCCTTGGGCCGCCTGGTGCCAGGAGTTGGAGCCGCCGAAACAAAAGCCGAGGGTGAACACGACCCGGTTGGGATTGGCATCTCGGACATGGGCGATGGCGGCGGTGGTGTCGGCACTGACCCCATCCAGCGTGGTCAAGGGGACATGGTCCTTCCAGGGGAAGTCGTCATCGCGTTTGGAGGCACCGGCGGTGCGGCCGAAATAGTCGAGGGCCACGGCGTCGTATCCGTGCTCGGCGAGCCGGAGGGCGAGCTCCTCGTAGAAGTGATGGAGTCCCCTGATGTCGGGGAGGATGACCACACCCGGCCCTTTCGGGTTGGCGCTGGTGGCGGCGAAGGCGGCGAACTGGTTGCCGTCGGCGGCAGTCAGGACCAGGTCCTCATGGCTCGATGCCCCACCGTGAATGTGATCGATGGGCGGGCTGGCGTCTGAGCTGTAACACATGGGGAAGGAACCTAACGCGGCAAACCATCCATCGGCTGGCGAACTCCCCCTTGACTTCAAGTTTGATTGAAGTTGTAAGTTCTGGCCCATGACTTCACCAGCCATCGTGACCGGCGGGTCCCGCGGCCTGGGCCTCGCCTTGGTGAAATCCCTCGTCGCCGCTGGTTGGAGTGTTGTGGTCGATGCCCGGGATGGGGACGCCCTTGGCGATGCGGTGGCAACGATGGGCGACGCGGTCGTCGCAGTCTCGGGTGACATCTCCGATCCCGCCCACCGGGAGGACCTGGTCGAGCAGGCGAGAGCACTGGGCGGGTTGGACCTTTTGGTCAACAACGCCTCCGTGCTCGGCCCCAGCCCTCAGCCCTCTCTCGCCGCCTACCCACTCGAGGCGTTGCGCCGGGTCTACGAGGTGAACGCCATCGCCCCTCTCGCCCTGACCCAGCTCTGCCTTCCGCTGTTCGATGGCGAGGGGATGATCATCAACATCACCTCCGATGCCGGCGTCGAGGCGTACCCCGGGTGGGGCGGTTACGGATCGTCGAAAGCCGCCCTGGAGCAGATCAGCAACGTCCTCGCCGCCGAGCATCCAGATCTGGCCGTTTACTGGGTCGACCCGGGCGACATGAACACCCGAATGCATCAGGAGGCCTTCCCCGGTGAGGACATCTCGGACCGGCCCCCACCCGAGGAGAGCGTCCCCGGGCTGATGTGGCTGATCGAGAGCCGCCCACCGTCGGGTCGCTACCGGGTCGCCGACTTGGACACCAGGTCCCTATGATCGGGCCGGCGCCATTGGATCTGTCGCTCGCGGCCCCGGACCGCCTGTCCGCCGGGGCCCCCCCGGAGCGTGAGGGTCGACCCCGGGATGGAGTCCGGTTGATGATCGCCGACTCTGCCTCGGGGACCGTCGAGCACAGCGTTTTCTCTCGGATTGGCGAGGTGCTCCGACCAGGGGACCTGCTGGTGGTCAACACCTCGGCGTCGGTGCCGGCGTCGGTCGATGGGATCGGTGCCGGAGTTGGCCGGGTTCGTCTCCACCTGTCCTCACCGATCGCCGGTGACCTGTGGACGGTCGAGCCTCGTCATCCGGGCCCGGTGGGCTCGGACCGCTGGGAGGACTTCCCCGGAGACGAGGTGGCGCTGCCTGGCGGTGCTGTGGCCGTGTTGCTGGCACCCGATGCCCGGTCTCCTCGACTCTGGATCACCCAATTGGGCGGGGCAGGTGATCCAGTGACCTACATGAACCGCCATGGCCAACCGATCCGCTACAACCACAACGGCAGTGCCTGGCCGTTGTCCGACTACCAGACGGTGTTCGCGACCGCGCCGGGTTCCGCGGAGATGCCTAGCGGCGGGCGCCCCTTCACCCATGAGCTGGTCACCTCGCTGGTGGCTTCTGGAGTTGGCATCGCCCCTCTCATCCTGCATTGCGGGGTGGCCTCCTTCGAGGCCGGGGAGCTCCCGGATGCCGAGCGATTCCGTGTCCCCGAGCCCACCGCCGGATTGGTCAACCACGTCAGGTCCGCCGGTGGCCGGGTGGTGGCGGTGGGGACGTCGACGGTGCGTGCCCTCGAGACCATGTCCGACTCGTCGGGAGTGGTGCATCCGGGCTCCGGTGTCACCGACCTGATCATCACTCCTGAGCGTGGCGTCAGGAGCGTCGACGGCTTGGTCACCGGGTGGCATGAGGCCGGCGCCTCCCACCTCGACCTGGTGGAGGCGGTGGCGGGGAGCGCCCTGGTGGCGAAGTGCTATTCGGAGGCCGTGGAGACGGGCTACCTGTGGCACGAGTTCGGGGATTCCTTGCTCGTGTTCGGGGAAGGCGTAGGGGCCCCCGAGTAACGTCAGGCAGAGACGCCGGCGGCGGTGCGCAGATTCGCCACTTCGGCGTCGAAGCTCTCGGCGGCGGACACATATCCTTCGACGGCGTTGCGTCGCAGCGTCCCTGGGTCGTCCGAGCGCAACCCGGCGAGGGCGTCGCCGGCGGCGAGCCCGGCGAACTCGATCTCGGTCAGCAGCACGTCATGGTTGGTCTGGAGGCTCTCGGGCACGGTGAGCTCGCTGAACTGGGTGACGAGGGCGGCGGTTTGGGTCTCGACCGCCTCGAATCGGGTCTCTGCCTCGTCATATTGGACCTGTTTCGGGTCGGCATCGAACCCGGTGTTGACCGTCACCAGCTCGGTCTTGAGCAGCTGGAGAGCGTCGTTGATTGCTTCGACCTGGTCGACGTACGCCACGACCTCGGGGTCGGTGGTCTCGGGCGGGGCCGAGGTGCTGCTCCCGTCGGGGGGGCCGGTTGTGGTGGTCACGTCACCTGCCAGCGTGGTGTCGGGGGACGCCGCCGGGAGCTCTCGGACGAAGAAATAGGTGAAAGCGACCATCCCGAGGATCACCAGGGGGAGGATCCAGCGGCCCGGCTTCGGGTCGGGATTGACTGCCATGACCCGTGAGACGATAGCGAAGGGTCTTCGGGTTCCCGGGTTGAACCACGAGGCCGGGGGGATTGCCCACAACACCCCCCTTGAACCCCGATCCGCCGACCCATAAGTTCGGGTCATGGACCCGGAAGGACAACAGGAGAGGCAGGAGGTCTTCGAGCGAATCCCGTGGGAGACCCTCGAGAAACCGAGGCGAGACACCAACTGGCTCGTGATGGCGCTGGCCGGAGCTGTGGCGATTGGGGCCTTGGCCTTCTCGTTCGTGAGGAGCCAGCCGGCTGACCCGGTGGCCCCTCCTCTCATTGCAGAGACCTCCGTCCCCGAGATCGCCGCCGACTCGACACCAGGCACGGTGGCCACACCGATGGTGGTGGCCGAGGCCGATCTCTATGCCGTGGACGAGGAGAGGCTGATCGATGTGGCGACCTCGCACGCCGAGTGGTTTGCGGTCGAGTACTTCTCATTCGACGGGTCCGAGCCCTCCCGCCAGACCCTTGCCTCGCTCCTGCCCGTGGGTGTCCCTTTGCCCGAGGCCCAGGAAGGCGCCCAGGTCTTCGTCGACTGGGTTGGTGCCGGGTCGGTCACCGAGGTCTCACCCCTGGTCTACGTGGTCAGCGTCACGGTGCGCTCCCTGGTCTCGGGGAGCGATGGGGGCTTCACCCGGCAGCCGGCAATCCGGGCCTTGGTCGAGGTGTCCATCGGGCCCGACGGGACAGCCGTCGTCACCCGCCCACCATCGATCGAAGCCGGCTCGCAGCCGACTCCTCACCCGATGGCCCTGGGGGCCCTCCCCGACCAGGTGAGGCAACACGTCGAGACCACCTATGGCCCGGTGGTCGGGGGCGAGCAGCTCTCCGACGGGAGATGGTTGGTGGTGGCGATGGTCACCGACCCGGATGGGGTGACTCGTCCCAGGACGCTCACCGCCCCTTAGCCTGAGCCGGCTCGCCGTCCTAGCCGGCGAACTCCCGCTCTAGGATCGGCACCGCCTCCGCGAGGATGGCATCCCATCCGGCTGACGGAGACTTGGTGATGGTGACGAAATCGGCGGTGAAGAAGACGCTCGACACGCCCTCGAGCCCGATGAGATCGGCGGCCCAGGCGATATCGGTCGTCGCCCCGGCTACCACCGTGCCCGGCCCTCCCACCGGTCGGCCAACCACCAGTTTCATCGCGTTCGGGTTGGGGGTGGGGGCGATCTCGACACTCATCGCCTTGCGAGCGTAGCCAGTGGCCCGAATCATCGGGGTGGACGTAGGTGGCACCTTCACCGACATCGCCGTCTTCGAGGATGGTGCCATGACCGGTCACAAGGTGCCCACCACCATCGAGCAGTCGGAGGGTGTCGCCGCCGCCCTGGAGTGGAGGGACGATGACCTATTCCTCCATGGGACCACCGCCGCCACCAATGCGCTCTTGGAGGAGAGGGGAGCGGTGGTCGCCCTGGTCACCGGGGCCGGGTTCGAGGACCTGGTCGAGATCGCCCGCCAGGACCGCCCCTCGCTATACGACCCGGCGGTGGACCGTCCGGCCCCTTTGGTGACCCGTTCGGCGCGGGTCGGCCACGATGGTGACGTCGGGGCAACCGTCGGCCGTCTCGCCGAGCTGGAGCCCGCCGTGGTGGTAGTAGGCCTGGTCGAGGGCTATCGGGACCCCGATGAAGAGAGGGATCTGGCCGCTGCGATCAGGGAGCGACTCGAGATGCCGGTCATCGAGGCCACCACCATCTCCCCCGAGTTCAGGGAGTACGAGCGGATCGCCACCAGTCTCCTCTCCGCCTATCTGACACCGTCGGTGGCGGGGTATCTGGGTGCGCTCGGGGAGCGGCTCACCGTGTCGAGACGACTGGTGATGACCTCGGCCGGAGGTCTCCTCCCCTTCGATCAGGGAGCGGCCAATGCGGCGCGTCTGGTTCTCTCCGGCCCCGCAGGGGGTGTGGTGGCCGCCGCCGCCCTCGGCGCCCATCACGGTCATCCCAGCGTGATCTCGTTCGACATGGGTGGGACGTCCACCGATGTCTGTCGGATCAGCGGCGGTGTCCCGGCGGTGGGATCGGGCCACCGGGTCGCCGGCAGGGTCAATCGCGTCCCCTCGGTCCCGGTCCGAACCATCGGAGCCGGCGGAGGGAGCGTCGGATGGCTCGACCCCGGTGGCGCCCTGAGGGTGGGGCCCAGATCGGCCGGGGCGGCGCCGGGCCCGGCGGCCTGCGGTCAGGGGGGGGTCGAAGCCACCGTCACCGACGCCAACCTGATGCTGGGCCACATCCCGGCCGACCTGGCGCTCGGGGGCCGGCTGTTACTCGATCCCCGCCTGGCAGAGGAGGCCCTGGCCCGGCTGGCCGAGATCGCCGGTCTGTCTCCCCGGGGCACGGCCCAGGGGATGATCGAGATCGTGGACAGCCACATGGAGCATGCCCTCCGGGCGGTCACCGTGGAGGAGGGTGTCGATCCTCGGGACTCGGTGCTGGTCGCCTTCGGAGGGGCCGGAGGCCTCCATGCCGGGCGTCTCGCCCGGAGTCTCCAGATCCCCAAGGTACTGGTCCCGCCCCTCTCCGGGGTGCTCTCTGCCGTCGGCCTCCTCTTGGCCTCACCGAGGGCAGATGCGACCCGGACGGTGTTGATGGCCGATGGCGACCCGCAGCTGGACCGACACGTGAGCACGGTGGTTGAGGAGGCAAGACGAAAGTATGCCGACCTGTTCGGCCACCCGGCCCTGGGCGCCGGCGTCGGGTTCGACTGCCGTTACGCCGGCCAGTCTCATGAGCTCGAAGTCGATGCCGCGCCTTCCTGGCCCTCGATCCGGGCCGGATTCGAGGAAGCCCATCTCAGGCAATTCGGTTTTGTCAGGCCCGGGGAGCCCGTTGAAGTGGTCAATGTGAGAGCTGTCGCCATCGGGGATCCCCCACTCCGCTGGGAGCAGGTGATGCCGGATCTCCCGCGGGGTGAGGCGGTGGGCCGGGGCGGGGTTTGGCAGCGGGCCACGCTCCCGGCCGGGTTCGAGACCATGGGCCCCGGGGTGATCGTCGAGGACAGCTCGGCAGTGCTCCTCGAGGCCGGGGACCGTCTGGTGGTCCTCCTTGACGGGACCCTGGAGATCACCCATGACTGACCTGACCACCCGGGCATGCGCCTATGCCAGCCACGCCCTGGCCGTGGCGGCCGACCCGGCGAAGGCGGTCGACATGGCTGCCTACATGAAGACCGAGATGCCGTTCTACGGGGTGCCCAAACCGGGCAGGGTCCCGATCCTGAGGCATCTGATGAGGTCGTTCCCACCGACGGACCGGGAGGAGTACGAGAGGCTGGTGCTCGCCTTGTGGGGCCTGCCCCATCGGGAGGAGAAGTACCTGGCCCAGGGTGTCGCCGGCGGCCACGAGCAGTTCCTGGTGCCTGACTCGCTCCCGCTCTACCGGCGGATGATCCTCGAGGGCGCCTGGTGGGATCTCGTCGACGAGGTCGCCACCCACATGGTCCGGGCGCTGGTGATCCGACACCCCGACGAGACCTGGCCGGAGGTCGAGGATTGGGTCGACGACGAGGTGATGTGGCTGCGCCGGGCGGCGATCATCTGCCAGGTCGGAGCAAAGGACGCCACGGACTCCGCTCGTCTCTTCGACTTCTGCTCCCGCCGCGCCGATGAGAAGGAGTTCTTCATCCGGAAAGCCATCGGTTGGGCGCTTCGGGAGTACTCCAAGACGGCTCCCGAGGCCGTGGCCAGGTTCGTCCTCGCCCATCGCCACCGGCTTTCGCCTCTCAGCGTCCGGGAGGCGACCAAGCACATCACGGTGGAGCCATGATCGACCCGGTCACTCTCGAGGTCGCCCGGCACCGTTTCACCGCCATCGCCACCGAGATGGGCGGTGTCCTCCGTCGCACCTCGCTGTCACCCAACATCAAGGAGCGAGCCGACTGCTCGGCGGCGGTGTTCACCGCAGAAGGTGAGATGCTGGCTCAGGCCGAGCACATCCCGGTCCATCTCGGGTCGATGCCAGAGTCGGTGAGGGTCTGCATCGAGGGGTTCGACCCCAGGCCCGGTGACCAGTACGCGGTCAACGACCCCTACGCCGGTGGCACCCATCTCAACGACCTGACGGTGGTGGCCCCGGTCTTCGTCGACGGGATGCACATGGGATGGGTGGCCAACCGGGCCCATCACGCCGACGTCGGCGGGGAGGCTCCGGGCTCGATGCCGGCCCATGCGGTGAGTGTCGACCAGGAGGGCCATCGAGTGGCCCCCACCCTGGCGGTGGAGGCTGGGGCCTGGGTGGAAGGGTTCATGGAGCCTTTCGTCCAGGCTTCGCGCACACCTTGGGAGAGGAGGGGCGACCTCGATGCCCAGATGGGTGCCAACGCGGTGGCGGCCCGGCGTCTGGTCGAGCTGATCGGGAATGAGGGGATCGACCGATACCGGTCGGTCTCCGGTGCCTTGCTGGCCTACGGCGAGAGGAGGATGCGGAGCTCCATCGGGGACCTCCCCGACGGGTCCTATCCCTTCAGCGACGTCATGGAGCATGGCGACCGCGACGTGACGATCCGGGCGAGGGTGACGGTCGACGGCGAGACCCTCGTAGCAGACTTCACCGGGTCCGATTCCCAGGTCGAGGCCAACTTCAATGCGGTCGAGGCGGTGACCCGGTCTTGTCTCTACTACGCGGTCCGGGTGGCCACCGATCCGAGCATCCCGGCCAACGGAGGCTGCTACCGGCCGATCTATCTGGTGGCGCCCCAGGGGACCATCGTCAACGCCAGACCGCCTGCGGCCGTCGCTGCCGGCAACGTCGAGACCAGCCAGCGGATAGCCGATGTCCTCCTCGGCGCCCTGGCCCAGGCGGCCCCGGAGCGGGTGCCGGCGGCATCCCAGGGGACGATGAACAACGTCCTCATCGGGAACGACGAGTTCGCCTACTACGAGACCGTGGCCGGTGGCCAGGGGGCCCGCCCCTACCGCGACGGGCAATCGGGGATCCACACCGGGATGACCAACACCCAGAACACCCCGATCGAGGCGCTCCACACCCACTACCCCTTCCGGGTCATCGCCTACACCCTCCGACGCGGGAGCGGCGGTGAGGGGCGATTCCGGGGTGGCGATGGGATCCGACGGGAGCTGGTGTTCGGTGCCGGCGCCACTCTCTCCCTCATGGGGGAGCGGCGCCGCAACCCGCCATGGGGCCTCGCCGGTGGCGGCCCCGGGTCGGTCGGGGAGGACTGGCTCCACCGGGCCGACGGGAGCGTGGAGCGGCTTCCCGGCAAGACCACTTTGGAAGTGAGCGCCGGTGATCGTTTGGTGGTCCTGACCCCCGGTGGCGGGGGATGGGGGAGTTAGCCTCGCTCACGTGGACCTGATCGCCGAGCTCGAGGCCGCACTGGGTGGCGGCAATGTCATGGTCGAGCCGGTGGAGCTCCATCTGTTCAGCAAGGACGCCTCCCTGATGCGGGGCCGGCCCGAAGTGGTGGTCTTCCCCCAGAGCACAGACCAGGTGGCGGCGGTGGTTCGGATCGCAGAGGCCCATGCCGTCCCGATAGTGGCCCGTGGCGCCGGGACCGGGCTGGCGGCCGGGGCCAGCCCCACCGCCGGCGGGATCGTCCTGGTCACCACCGCCCTCGATGGGATCGAGATCGACGTCGAGAATCGGACCGCCTGGGTGGGGGCCGGTGTCATCAACCTCGATCTGAGCATGACCGCCGCCCCTCATGGCCTCCATTTCGCTCCCGACCCCTCATCCCAGTCGGCGTGCACCATCGGGGGGAACGTCGCCAACAACTCGGGTGGCCCCCACTGTCTCGCCGAGGGAAGCACCACCAGCCACGTCCTGGGTTTGGAGGTGGTTCTCACCGGTGGCGAGGTCGTGGTCCTCGGTGGCTCGGCGCCCGACACTCCCGGCCTCGACCTCAAGGGATTGATCGTGGGCTCGGAGGGGACCATGGGAGTCGTGACCCGGGCGCTGGTCCGACTGCTCCCCATCGAGCCCGAGGTGAGGACCCTGCTCATGGGGTTCCCAGAGGTCTCCGGTGCCACCACCACGGTGTCGGAGGTCATCGCCGCCGGATTGGTCCCTGCCGCTCTCGAGATCATGGATCAGAGACTGACGATCGCGGTCGAGAACTGGCTGCACGCCGGTCTTCCCACCGAGGCAGCCGCCATCCTCCTCGCCGAGGTGACCGGTGAGGCCGAGGGAGTGGAATCACAAGCCGGGCTCATCGCACGGCTTGCCGAGGCCAACGGCGCAACCAGCGTCGAGATCGCCGGGACCGCCGAGCACCGGGAGCTGTTGTGGAAGGGGCGCAAGTCGGCTTTCGGCGCCACCGCCCAACTCGCCCCCGACTACTACCTCCACGACGCCGTCGTCCCCCGCACCCGTTTGGTGGAGACGATGAAGGCGATCTACGAGATCGCCGACCGGGAGGGCCTCCTGTTGGTCAACGTGTTCCACGCCGGTGACGGGAACCTCCACCCGTTGATCGCCTTCGATGCCTCGGACCCGGTGGTCAACCAGCGGGTGCATCGCGCCGGTGAGGAGATCGTCGCGGTGTGCCTCGAGAACGGGGGCGCCCTGTCTGGCGAG
The DNA here is from genome assembly GCA_040878345.1 of Acidimicrobiia bacterium. Taxonomy (GTDB): domain Bacteria; phylum Actinomycetota; class Acidimicrobiia; order Spongiisociales; family ZC4RG35; genus ZC4RG35. The sequence goes on from JBBDML010000004.1 coordinate 132,098, forward strand.
CACGGGATCGGTCTCGAGAAGAGAGACATGATGCGGGCCTCGTTCTCCGACATCGACCTCGATGCCCAGGCCCGTCTCAAGGAGGTCCTCGACCCGGCAGGGGTGTTCAACCCCACCAAAGTGCTCCCCGAGGGGTCGCGTTGCTTCGACTTCGGCGGGGCTCGCCGTGAGGCCCCCGAAGGTACCTGGGTGTGAGCTTCCACCCACCGCATCTGATGCGACTGGCCACGGAGGTCCCTGGGGGGCCTGAGGCCGGGCTCACCGTGGCCCCGAGATCGGCCCACGACATGGCGGTGGTGCTGGCCCATGCCACCGAGAAGGGCCTGGGGGTCCAGGTCTGGGGCGGGGGGACACACTCCGGCTTCGGGGCGCCACCACCCCCAGACATCTTGGTCTCGATGTCCGGGTTGGCCGGGCTCATCTCCTGGGAGCCCGACGACATGACCCTCGTCGCCGGCGCCGGTGCCGGAGTGGCCGCCCTCGAGGCCAAGGTGGCCCAGAGGAACCAAACCCTGGTCATGCCGGAGCGGCCGGGATCATCGACCCTCGGGGGTGTCATAGCCACCGGGGCATCGGCGTTGCGGCGGGGTCGGCTCTACGGGACCCGGGAGAGGGTCCTCGAGACCGTGGCCGTGACCGGCGATGGGCGGATAGTCAGGTCGGGGGGCCGGGTGGTGAAGAACGTGACCGGCTATGACCTCTCCCGCCTCCACGTCGGAGCCTTCGGGTCTCTGGGCGTGGTGGTATCGGTCTGTCTCAAGCTATGGCCGGCCCCGCCTTCGTCGGCCACGGTGGCGGTGGAGAGCGTGGAACAGGCACGAGTGGTGACCCGTCCCCTCGCCGTCATCGAGGAGCCGGGCCGGACCCGGGTGTACCTGTGGGGCACCGGGCCCGAGGTCGAGGCGATGTCGTCGAGGTTCACCGGTGAGTCGGTCCCTGGCCTGGCCTGGCCCGACGAACCCTCGGGGCCTTTTCGCTGGTCGCTCCGGGTCCCTCCGGCGTCGACTGCGGAGGCGGTCTCCCGGATCCCGGCCGGCTGGGGCTACCTGGCGATTCACGGTGTAGGCGATGTCAGAGCTGCCTCGGCGAGTCCGGATGGGGCTCGAGATCTCCGTGGGTGGGCCGAGTCGATTGGCGGCAACTTGGTGGTCGTCGATGCCCCTGGTGGGGGATTGAACGGCCTCGATCCCTGGGGGAGCCCTCCACCTGCCATCGAGATCCAGCGACGGCTGATCGCCCAGTTCGACCCGCGCCGGGTGATCAATCCCGGGCGACTCCCCGGAGGGTTGTAATGGGCTGGATCACCGAGTATCACCCGACCAAGGACGAGCTCGATGCTTGTGTCCAATGCGGGCTGTGCCTCCCGGTGTGCCCCACGTTTCGCCTCACCGGTCGGGAGACGGCGTCACCACGGGGTCGGCTCCATGCCATGTCGGCGGTGGCCGAAGGCGTGGTGGAGGTGGACCAGAGCTTCGCCGGGATCCTCGACTTCTGTCTCGGGTGTCGAGCCTGCGAGCCGATATGCCCCGGGCTGGTCCCTTACGGGAGGGCGCTGGAGGGCGCCAGGGCCGAGATCGACGCCCAGGTCCCCGGTCGCTCCTCGAAGCGCACCCTGCTCCTGGGCCGTGTCATCCCCAACCGAGCGCTGCTGAGGCTCGGCTCATGGCTGCTCTCGTTGGCTCAGGTGTTGGGCCTGACCCGGCTCACTCCGCGGGCCTTGCGCCGGGTGACCGGTGGGGTCAGGAGACTCCGCGGCAGGGGTGTGGGTTCCATCGGCCACGTCGGGGGCAGCGGCGAGCTGGGCCGGGTCGGGCTGCTCACCGGGTGCATCCAGGACCAATGGTTCCGTCCGGTCAACCGCGCTGCCATCACCCTCCTCGAGAGAGCCGGATACCGGGTGGAGGCGCCGACAGGCCAAACCTGCTGCGGCGCCCTGGCCGCCCATGACGGCAAGGCCTTCATCGCCACCCAATTGGCGAAGCTCAATCTCCCCGTCTTCTCCGGATACGACCTGGTGGTGGCCACCGCCGCCGGGTGCTCGGCCCATCTCCGGGGATACGGGCATTGGGGCGAGGAAGGCGACGCCCTGGCCGGGCATGCGGTCGATGTCACGGTCGCCGTCTCCCGCGCCATCTCGGGCGGTCATCTGCTCACCTTGGCCCCGGGCCGGGGACCGGTCGCCATACAGGATCCGTGTCATCTCCGTCATGGCCTGAGAGTGACCCGCGAGCCAAGGCACATCCTCGAGGCCGCCGGGTACCAGGTGATCGAGATCGACGAGGCGGGGATGTGCTGTGGCGCCGCGGGTCTCTACACCCTGCTTCAGCCCGAGGCTTCTTCGGCCCTGGGAAACCAGAAGGCCTCCCAGGTTCGTTCGACCGGGGTGACGCGGGTGGCCTCGGCCAACCCCGGGTGCGAGATGCAGTTGCGGGCCCACCTGGGCGGAGGCTTCGAGATCTTCCACCCGATCGAGTGGTACCTCCGTGCTCTGGAGGATGAGCGGTAGTGTCGGATCGGGCTGAGAGATGACAAATTCGGTAGTCAGACCATCAGGGCTGGTGATGATCAAGCGCTACGCGGTGCTCGCCTACGGGGCGCTGGGCACCATGCTCGACGTCGGCCTTATGGTCCTCGGGAGTCTCCTGGTGGGTCTCTCCGTGTCGGTGCTCCTGGCGGGGTTCGGGATCATCGATGTGGTAGCGGGCGACATCACCACCGGCCCAATGCTGATATCGGCTCTGGTCCTGGGGGTCGCCGGGCTCTTCTGTCTCGGCCTGGCCTCCGAGGGGCCTCTTGGCCGGGGTCGCCGCCTGGTCGGCTTCGAGCTGTGGGAGGTGGGAGTGGGGAGGGCCCTGGCGGTGTTCGCGGTCGGCCTCGTCCTCATCTTCATCCATGGGTTGCTCGAAGGGCTCTCCGACGGGCTTCCCGTGCCCCTCCTCAAGGGGCTGGTGGGCCTGCGGGCTGTGGGAGTGTCGGCTTTGATCGCCATGCCGCTGATCGGAGTCCCCTTGTCCCTCATCATCCAGGGAGCTCCGGTGGAGCAGGCCTGGATCCATCGAGCCGACGTGCCCGCCCTGTTCGTGGTCTGGGTGGTCGCCACCCTGATCGTCATCTAGAGCTACAAGCCCAGGGTGTAGACGAGGATCTCATCAGAGGTGCCTCCCGCCCGGGCGAGGGTCTCGACAACCCAGGGCAGCCAGGGGACCGTTAGCCCGATCTCATCGACTTCCATCGACGAGCCCAGGTCTGCCAGTCCCTCGATCAGTCCCGGGAGCCCGTCGGGATCGCTGATCACCCATCCGATCCTCAACCAGTCCGGTCCGGGATGCTCGACCAGGGCCCATCCCGTGGGCGACTGGAGTAACTCGCCTCGGCTCGCCGCCCCCACCAGGTCCTCGGGTCGCGCCTTCCGCCACCGCCAGCCGATGGCCCTCATCTCCCGACCGGCCCTCGCCAGCTCGCTGTTGGACCATGACAACCAGCAGGCGTCGACATCGGTCAGGTTCGCCTGGCTCAGGCCCGTTCCCGGCCCGCCGACGGGGCGCTCCCCCGGCACCAGGGTGGCGTGGGCCCACGAGGAGGTGTGGCGGTAGCCGATGGCCTCGACCTGTCTCTGTGAGGCGACATTGGTGATCTCGGTTGCCAGCCTCGCCACCCGGGCCCCTCGCCCTCTCGCCCATTCCGTGCCGGCCCGGTTCATCGCCGAGCCCATGCCGGAGCGTTTGAATCCGGGATGAACCCTCGCCCCCTCCAGCCAGGCCTCGGTTGGTGACAGCATCGCGGTGTTGGACACCGCCACCGGTCTCCCCGACTCATCGACACACACCAGCGGGTGCGAGTCGGGGTCATCGATCCAGGAAGGGAGCCGTTCGGAGACATAGTCGCCCCATTCGAAGGTGTCGACGGTCCATGGGGCTATCCCGGCCACGTCCTCGTTCCGGGCGGGTCTCACCTCGAACGACACACCTCACATCCTGTCCGGGACATCGATCCCGAGGAGGTGGAGCGTGAGCTCCAGGGTGTCAAGGGCCCATTCCGACAGGGCAAGCCATGAAGCCTGTCGGGCCGGGTCGGCTTCGGAGAGGATGTGGCAGGTGTCGTAGAAGCGGTTGAACTCGCCGGCCAGCCCGTATGCGTAGTCGGCGATGTGGTTGGGCGCTCTCAGGTCGATGCTTCTATCGATCACCTCGGGGAGGTGGAGCAGATGGAGGACGAGACCCCGCTCGGTCTGGCCTGCCGGCTCGATGATCGGACCGCGGGCTAGATGGCGCTCGTCCGCCTTGCGGATGATCGACTTGACCCTGACTGCGGCGTACTGGAGGTAGGGCCCGGTCTTGCCCTCGAATGAGCTGAAGCGCTCCAGGTCGAAGATGTAGTCCGAGCTGCGGTTGTTGATCAGGTCCCCGAACTTGAGGGCGGCGACACCCACCTGGGCGGCGATCGCCTGGCGCTCCTCCTCGGGGTACTCATCGGCGAGGTGGGCCTCATCGATGCGGCGTCGGGCGGCGTCGGCGGTCATCCGGATGACGTCGCCGAGCCTGACCACACCACCTTCCCTGGTCTTGAAAGGCTTGCCGTCGGGGCCATTCATGGTCCCGAACTCGATGTGCTCCAACCCAACTCGCTGCGGGGCGATACCGCCTCTCCGAGCGGCCCGGAACACCTGGGTGAAGTGGTCTCCCTGGCGTCTGTCGACGACGTAGAGGATCACGTCGGCCCCGAGCTCATCGACCCGCATCTCGACGGTGGCCAGATCGGTGGTGGAGTAGAGGAACCCACCGGTCCTCGACTCGAGGATCAGGGGCGGCCACTCCCGTTTGTCATCAGGCTCCTCGACATGGATCACCAAGGCCCCATCGGACTCAACCGCCACCCCGGCCTTCTTCAACCTCTTGACCATCGGGCCGATCAGATCGTGGACGTCGGATTCCCCGTACCAGAGGTCGAACGTAACTCCGAGGGCCGCGAAGTCCTGGCGCTGGGATGCCTCGGAGGCCGTCTTCATATGACGCCAAAGGGCCAGGTAGCCGGGGTCGCCTTGCTGGAGCCGTACTGTTGTCTCACGGGCCCTGGCGGCGAAGTCCTCGTCGGCTCGGGCCCGTTCGGCGGCCCCCGGGTAGATCCGTTGCAGGTCGTCGAGGGTCACCGGGGGCTCAGACGGGTAGGCGCCGGACGCGTCGAAATAGGGGAGATCGGGCTGTTCTTCCTCGATGGTGCTGATCAGCAGTCCCATCTGGAACCCCCAGTCTCCAAAATGGGGGTCGCGGATCACCGCATGCCCGGCGAAGCGAAGCAGCCGGGCCAATGAGTCGCCGATGATGGTGGCCCTGAGATGGCCGACGTGCATCGCCTTGGCGACATTGGGGCCGGCATAGTCGACCACCACAGTCAACGGGTCGGTGGCCACCTCGTACCCGAGATGAGAGTCACTCGACGTGGTGTTGGCCCAACTGGCCAGGGCCTGGTCGGTTACGGTGAGGTTGATGAACCCGGGTCCCGCCACTTCGACCGATGCGAGCTCCGGATAGGTGGCCAGCTGACGGGCAACCGCCTGGGCGACCTCGATGGGGGTGCGGTCGTCGCCTTTGGCGGCGGTCATGGCGCCGTTGCATTGGAATTGGGCCAGCTCCGGCCGCTGCGAAGGCACCACTAGCCCGCTCTCCTGTGGGAGGCCGATATGGGCGAAGGCCCTGCCGGCGAGCAGGCTGAGATGGGACTGGAGACTCACGCGCCTCGAAGGTTAGGGGGTACCCCCTACCTCGTACCAGGTACCAGGTACCAGGTACCAAGTACCAGGACGGGCACAGCCCGCCTCAGTACTTGGCCAACTCCTGGGCTCTCTCCACTATGGCCTCGGGGGTGGGGTAGAGGGCGTTCTCCAGCGAGCCGGCATAGGGCATGAGCGGAAAGTCGGGGAGGCCATACCGTTTGACCGGCGCATCCAGCCATTCGAAGGCCTTGTCGGCGATCTGGGCGGCGACTTCGGCCCCGAATCCCCCGAACTCGTTGTCCTCGTGGACGATCAGGGCCCGTGAGGTCTTCTTCACCGACTCCTCGATGGTGGGCCAGTCGAGGGGTTTGATGCTCCGCAGGTCGATCACCTCGGGGCTGATCCCCAAACTCTCGAGGACCGGCACCGCTTCCATGGCGAAGTAGGCCATGGCCCCGTAGGCGATGATGGTCAGGTCGGTCCCGGAGTGGCGGATGGCGGCCCGACCCAGCGGCACCCGGTGCTCCCCCTCGGGGTAGGGGCCCCGGGCCAGTCGATACAGCTTCTTGGGCTCGATGAACATCACCGGGTCGGGGTCCTCGAAGGCTGTGTGGAGCAGACCCTTGACGTCGGCGGGGGTGGAGGGGATCACCACCTTCAGGCCGGGGACGTGGGCGTAGTAGCCCTCTATCGATTGTGAGTGGTACTGGGCGCCGTGTATCCCGGCTCCATACGGGGTCCGGATCACGATGGGGCAGTTCCAGGTCCCGTTGGAGCGATAGCTGATCCGAGCGGCCTCCGAGACGATCTGATCGAAGGCGGGGTGGATGTAGTCGGCGAACTGGATCTCGGGGATCACTCGATAGCCGGTCGCCGCCATCCCGATGGCGCATCCGATGATGGACGACTCGGCGATCGGGGTGTTGAAGCAGCGCTCGTCGCCGAAGCGCTCGGTGAGGCCCTGAGTGGCCTTGAACACGCCCCCCTTCTCGCGGGCCACGTCCTCGCCGAAGACGACCGCATCGGGATGCGCCTCGAAGATCTCATGGAGGGCCCGGTTGATGGCGGTGATCATGTTGACCCGTTCGCCTTCGGGCTCACGCTCGGGCTCGGTGGCCCCTGGGCCGGGCTCGATGACGCGTGCGTAGACCCGGGTCAGGGGCTCGTCAGGATTGGGGGCGCTCTCTGCCCGCTGCACCGCATCCGCCAGGACCTCACCGACCTCGGCGTCGATGTGGGCCTCCTCGGCCTCGGTGAGGAGCCGGTTCTCGATCAGGTACTGGCGGAGCCTGGCCACCGGGTCCCTCTTCCGCCACCGCTCCACCTCTTCCTTGTCCCGGTAGAGGTTGTCGTTGTCGTCGGAGGTGTGGGCGTAATACCGATAGGTCTCGGCCTCGATCAGGGTGGGGCCCTGTCCGGATCGGGCCCTGGCCACTGCCGCCTGCATGGCGGCCACCACCACCAAGGGGTCGTTGCCATCGATGCGATGACCGGGGAACCCGTAGCCCTGGGCCCGCTCGGCGATGTTCCCTGCCACCTCCTCGGCGGCTGGGACCGAGATGGCGTATTGGTTGTTCTCGATGACGAATATCAAGGGGAGGCCGTGGATCCCGGCCCAGTTCATCGCCTCGTGCCAGTCACCCTCCGAGGTGGCGCCCTCGCCCCCATAGACCACCGCGACCGCGTCGGAGCCCTGGTTCTTGAGGCCGTGTGCGATCCCGGCGGCATGGGGGAACTGGGTGCCGATCACCGAGGACTGGGTGAATACCCTCCGCTCCGGGGAGGACCAGTGGCTGGGCAGTTGTCGCCCACCCGAAGTCGGGTCGTCCCGCTTGGCGAAGACCCCCAAGAACACCTCATATGGGGAGAACCCCCAGGCGAGCCCGACTCCCATGTCCCGGTAGTAGGGAAGGACCCAGTCCTTGTCCCGGTCGAGGGCGAACACCGAGGCCACCTGGATCGCCTCATGACCCGAGGCTCCCAGGACGAAGGCGGCGCGGCCCTGGCGTTGCAGCGCCCACATCCGGTCGTCGATGCGGCGGGCGGTGAGCATCAGGCGGTACATCTCGACCATCTCGTCGTCGCCGAGCCCTAGGTCCCGGTGGTGGTGCTGGGTGCTCATGGCCAGCAATTCAGTTCCGATCGTCTCCACTGCGTCGCAGTCGCCGCAGGTCGCCTATCTCCTGGATCCTGGCTTCGGCGACGTGCTTGGCGGCCTCGTTCGGGTTGATCCCCTCGCGTTCGGCGGTCTCAAGGATGGTCATGGTGGCGTCGTAGATAGAGTCGACCAGGAACAGCGCCCTGGTCTTGGAGTAACCATGGAGCTCGTCGTACACATTGATCAACCCGCCGGCATTCACCACGAAGTCGGGGGCATAGAGGATCCCCCTGTCGGCCAGCCTCTGAGCGTCCTTGTCGGTGGCCAGCTGGTTGTTGGCGCTTCCGACCACCGCGGCACAGTTGAGCTCGGGGATGGTGACCTCGTTGAGCACCGCGCCCAGAGCGCAGGGCGAGAAGATGTCGCACCCGATGGCGTGGGCGTTCTGGGGCTCGATCGGGATCACCCCCAGCTTGCCCACGGCCGACTTGACCGCGGCCGGGAAGGCGTCGGTGACCATGACCTTGGCTCGGGCCTCGACCAGGAGCTGGGCGAACGCCGTGCCCACCTTGCCGACTCCTTGGACCAGGAACGTGCGCCCGGCCAGGTCCGAGCTTCCCCACAGTTTTTGCGCAACGGCCCGGGCTGCTGCGTAGAGACCGCGGGCGGTCACCGGTGAGGGGTCACCAGATCCGCCCATCACCACCGAGTTGCCCAATGCCCACCGTGTCTCCCGACGGACCATGTCCATGTCGGCGGTGGTGGTCCCCACGTCCTCGGCGGTTATGTAGCGCCCCTGCAGGGAGTCGACGATACGGCCGTAGGCGCGGAACAACCTCTCTGACTTGTCGGTCCGAGGGTCGCCGATGATGACCGCCTTGCCCCCTCCCAGGTCGAGCCCGGCGGCCGCCGCCTTGTAGCTCATCCCCTTGGAGAGGCGGAGCACGTCGGCGAGGGCTTCCGCCTCTGAGTGGTAGGGAAAAAAGCGAGTCCCGCCTAAGGCGGGACCGAGAGCCGTGCTGTGAATTGCGATGATGGTCCGAAGCCCGGACACCTTGTCGTAGCCAAAGAGGATCTGCTCGTGGCCTTCCCTGGCTACCTCCTCGAACACGATCAAGGCGCCGACCTCCTGTCTGTTGGGTGCAACCTGGGCGGATCTTAACCCTGGGCCATCTGAGCGCGTCCCTGAGTCGTTGACGCCGTGTTGTGCCAGGATGACCGGGTGACCAAGACCGCCTGCCTCAGGGTCTATTCACCAGACGTCACCGGCTCCCGCGATCCGGTGCCCGCCTTCGTCCGGCTCTACGGGATCCTCTCGGAGACCGGTGGTGATGACCATCGCGAGGCGGAGTGGGCCGGCCAGAGGGTGATCTGCCCCAACAACCTGAGGCTTCGGGTGTTGGAGTCGACGGTGGCCTTCGCCAACGCCTTCAGGGGGATGGGGGCCGGTCTGATCCCCGAGGAGGCGGCCCGCGCCGCCGACCGGGAGCTTCGAAGCTATCACCGAGCCAACCCGAGTCATCGCTCCCACGTCCTCACCTCGGCCTGGCACGTGCCGGTGAGATGGTTCGCTGGCTTCGACCCCTCCGAGAAAGAGGTGTATGAAGCCCCCTTGGGCTCCCGCATCAGGTTTCGCACCGGGATCGCCGACGCCCGCCGACGCATCGAGCGGGCGTTGGAGGTCCTGGAGGGCTTGGGCGTGTTCCAGGCGCCTGCCGAGGAGTTGGGCCAACTGCTCGAGTGGCTGGCTCCGTTCGGCGAGGGATCGATGGTCGAGCTCGACTACGACGAGGTGTCCCAACTCTTCGAACCCGAGGAGATCGTCTTCGACGACTCTTGTGAGCTGGTCCACCAATCGATCGAAGCACTCGAAGACGGTGACATGATGCGGGCCGGCGAGTGCTACGGCCGGGTGGTGACTCGCTGGGCCCCCGCCTTCAGCGTGACATTCTCCAATTGAGCGTGAGTAGATGAGGTCGTAGAGCAACCTCGTTTGCTCACGCTAAGGAAGTCTGCCGCTAGACCGTTGCCTCCCAGACCCTTGCGGTCCACAGGTACCGGCTGCCGCGTTCGGACACCTCGACGATCTTCTCCCGGCGGAGCCGGGCCATCACCGGGTTCTCCGCAATCGCTGCGGGGAGGGGGATGGCCCGCTCTGTCAGCTGGCGGATAGAGCCGAACAGCGACCTGGCCCGGTCGAGGATCGACGTCTCATCCTGGAGGGTCCCGGTGGGCAGGAGCAATCTCCCGCCCTTGCGGAGGAAACGCTTCGCCTCCTCGAGCATGCGGAGAGGGAGCTCGGCGCCGGTTGGCCCACCGGAGAGGCCCGATGGGAACCATCCCGAGGCGGTGGCGAGCTGATCGGGGATGCCGGAGATGTCACCGATGACCAGATCGGCCTCGAGACCGTCGGGGAGCGGCTCGAAGACGCTGCCCTCGAAGAAAGTTGTGCGGTTCTCGACGCCCTGGGCCGTGGCGTTGGCCGTGGCCACCTCGATGGTCCCGGCGGCGGCGTCGACCCCAAACACCATGCGGGCGCCCAGTTTGGCGGCGATGATGGAGAGGATGCCCGTCCCGCAGCCGACATCGATGACGGTGGAGTCTTCCTCGATCTCCATCGAGTCGGCGACGAGACCGGAGATGGTCGACGGTCGGAAGGTGGCCGGCCCTACTTTGAGATCGAACGGGCCGAAACGACCCTTCCAGGAGATCGTTTCCATCTGCATGCCTTGAACCTAGTCGCGATAGCGGATAACCGTTTGCCCTCCTGGCAAATACTGGCGCCACCTCGTGTGCTGAAAAGTCGGCGGTGCCGCAGGGGCGGTAGCCTCGAAGACATTGATCGACCAGCCGGCAAGCCCTGATCCCGGCCGGGCCGTGACAGGGCCCGGTCGCCAACTTTCGGCGACCCTGATGGTCGGCGCCATCGATGGTCTCATCGCCGTCGCCCTCACCCTCTCCTTCGTCACCCTGGTGTACTCAGGGGAAGCCGCCTTGTACCTCTCGACAGGTGCCGCACTGTTCCTTCTAGGGGCAGCGGCAATGAACCTCGTGGGCGCCAGAGCCACCTCGCTCAAGGGGGCGATCCTGGTTCCGCAGGACTCGACCAGCGCGGTGGTCGCGGTGACACTCGCCGCCCTGCTACCCGGTGTGGCGATGGCCGAACGTCTGGGCACCTTGTTCACCTTCACCCTCATAGCCACCGCGTCTGCCGGGGCGCTGATGCTGGCCCTCGGCGTGTTTCGTCTTGGGAACCTGGTCAGATTCGTCCCCTACCCGGTGATCGGAGGCTTCCTCGCCGGCACGGGCTGGTTGTTGGTGGTGGGAGCCGCCGATCTGGTCACAGTCGGGTTCCATTGGTCCGGTCCGGCCGTAGCCGCACTGATCGGCGCCTCGATCTTCGCCGTCTCCATGGTGCTGGTGCTCAAGCGCCGCGCAGGCGTGGGGGTCTTCCCGGGGGTCGTCGTCGCCGGCATAGCCGTCTTCTACATCGTCCTCGCCATCTCGGGGACCTCCATCGATGAGGCGCGCTCGCTGGGCCTTCTCCCGGTCGTCACCTCGGCGAGATTCGAGCTCTCCCTGGCTGCCTTGACGGCCGTCGACTGGAGCAGCATCTGGACTGGGATCGGCGGATTGCTCACGGTTCCCCTGGTCGGCACTCTGGCTCTCCTTCTCAACGTCACCGGTCTGGAGCTGGTGGGAGACTCCGACGCCGATCTCAACCGGGAGCTGCGGGCGGTTGGTGGTGCCAATCTGGCGGCGTCCCTCACCGGGACCCCTGCTGGGTATCACGCCCTGGGGGTGACGGCTCTGGGCTACCGGGTGGGGGTGTTCAGCAGGGGTGTCACCCTCATCTGCGCCGGTATCTGCCTGCTGGCCGCCCTCGGTGGCGCCTCCCTGATCTCACTCCTACCCACCCCGCTGGTCGGTGGGCTCTTGCTCATGATCGGGCTGGGTTTCCTCACCGACTGGTTGGTCGACGGGAGAAGGCAGATGACCGGGCCCGAGTATCTGTTGATGCTGGCCCTGGTGGCCGCCGTCGCCTTCTTTGGGTTCCTCGCCGCGGTACTCATGGGAATGGCGGCCTCTGTGGCCCTCTTTGCGGTGGCCTACAGCCGAATCGACCCGGTCCGGCATGTGTCGAGCGCAGCCGAGAGACATAGCGCCCTCGACCGGAGCCCGGCGGAGCGAGACGCCATCGCTGCCCGGTCCGGCTCGATTGTGATCTTCGAGCTCCAGGCGTACCTCTTCTTCGGCACAGCCAGGGCACTGGTCGATCGAGTCCAACGGTTGGTCGACGCCACCCCCGGCCTGACTTGCCTGGTGATCGACCTGCGACGGGTTGAGGGCGTCGACTCGACCGGGTTGGCTTCTTTCATCCGGCTTCTCCGCTTGGCCGGAAGAAGCGGTTTGCATCTCATCCTGAGCGATCTACCGGACCATCTGACACGGGCTCTGGAGCGGGCTGCGGTGGGAACCGGGATCGAGATGACCATTGCGGCCAATCTCGACAGCGCCATAGAGATGGCCGAGGATCACCTGCTCGCCGATCGGGAGATCGTCGCCAACCTGGCGAGCCTGGCCGAGGTCTTTGGAGACGATCTCTGGGCCAGGATCGAGCCCCATCTGTCCCGGGTCGAGATCGGGGCCGGGGACAGCCTCGTCGATCTCGGAGAAGGCTCGGTCGGCCTGTTCCTGATCGACAAGGGGCGCATCGTCGCTGAGATCCCCACCGGGGAGGGCCGATGGCAGCGGGTGGTCTCATCGGGACCGGGCACGATCCTTGGTGAGATGTCGCTCTACCTCGAGGCGGGGAGGACGGCGCGTCTGCGCGCCGAGGAGGACTCCTGTGTCTTCACCCTCGACGCCGCGGCAATCGCCGCACTGGACACCGCTGACCCGAGGTCGGCGGCCGAGCTGCATCGTCGGTTGGCTGCGGTCCTCGCCACGCGCCTCTCCGCCAGCAACGACACTGTGCGCTCGCTGCTTCGCTGATCGATCTCCGGTCTCTGATTGATGCGATGATTGAGCCGATGCCGGAGCTCAGCAGCCGCGACCTCTACGCCTTCACCGCGGTGGTCGACACCATCCTCCCCGCACTGGACGGGGTCGGCCCGGCATGGGTGACACCGGGCGAGGACCTCGGGCTCGCCGCCGGCCTCCTGGGCGTCTTTGCCCGTCTTCCTCACGATCAGGACCGCAAGGACCTCAAGCTGTTCCTCGGCCTTCTCAACTCCGCGGCCGGAGGTCTTGGGTTGTTCGGGAAGCCTGCCGCCTTCTCCAGGCTCAGCCCGGAGGATCGGGCCGTCGCCTTTCGACGGATGCTCTCGCATCCCAGCGGTCTGATACGAAAGGGGGCAGTCGCCCTCAAGACGCTCTCCGCCTTCCTGTGGACTGCGACCGACGACCAGTCACAGCGTCCTCCGGCCTGGGAGGCGATGGGATATCCAGGCGCCGACGGGCCGCCGCCACCCATGCCCAAGCCGATCGGGACCATCGAGGTGCGGGCCGACAGCGAGCTCCGGTGTGACGTGGTCATCGTGGGCAGCGGCGCCGGCGGGGCAGTCGCCGCCGCAGTCCTGGCGGCAGCCGGCTTAGACGTGCTGGTGATCGAGGCCGGCGAATACCTGAACGAGTCCGACTTCACCCATCTCGAGGCCGATGCCTACAAGCGGATGTATCTCGATGGCAATCTCAACTCGACCGCCGACGGTGGGATGACCTTATTCGCCGGGGCCACACTCGGTGGGGGGACGGTGATCAACTACACCACCTCATTGCCCACCCCGGTCCGCATTCGCCAGGAGTGGGACCGGGAGGCCGGATTCGAGGGGGTTTTCACCGCCGAGCGCTTCTCGGACAGCCTCCAGGCGGTCGCCGATCGCTTGGAGGTCAACACCGACTCGGAGCCCTCGGCTCGTGACGTGCTGCTGGAGAAGGGGTTGAGGGGGATGGGCTGGCATGTCGACGCCCTGCCCCGCAACACCGTGGGGTGCACCAACAGCGACTGCGGTTACTGCACCATGGGGTGCCGAATCGGTGCCAAGCGCTCGATGCTCACCACCTATCTCCAGGATGCCGCCTCATCCGGCGCCAGGGTGGTCACCGGCGCCAGCGTCGAGGGAGTGACGACCGACGCCCACGGCGCCACCGGGGTGGTGGCCAGGGTTGGCGAAGCCGCCCTCACCGTCAGGGCCGGCTCGGTGGTCCTCGCCGCCGGTGGTCTCAACACCCCGGCCATACTCCTCCGCAGTGGCCTCGGGGGTCCCGCCGCCGGGCTCTACCTTCGTCTCCACCCGGTAACTGCGGTCTGGGCCAGGTTCGAGGAGCGTGTCGATCCCTGGATGGGGGGTCTCCAGACCAGGTACTCCGATCAGTTCGCCGACATCGACGGCCGGGGTTACGGATTCAAGCTCGAGACCGCACCCCTGCATCCCTTGTTCCCTGCGGCCTTCATCGGTTGGGAGGACGGAGCGTCTTTCAAGCGGGACATCCTGGGGCTGGGCCACTTCGGTGTTGCCGGAGTCCTGCTCCGCGATCGTGACTCCGGCCGGGTGACCATCCGCAGAGACGGGTCTCCGGTCTGGAGATACCGCCTCTCGGACTACGACCAGGGGCACATCAGGGTCGGGGTGGGCAAGGCGGCCGAGGTCATGGCGGCGGCGGGGGCCACCGAGGTCCTCGCCTCGACGGTCAGGGCGGTCCGCTGGCGGCCGGCTTCCGAGCCGATGGAGAGGTTCATGGCAAGCGTCGACGCCGTGGGTTACGGGTCGCACCGGACCCGTTACTTCACATTCCACCAGATGGGGTCGGCTCGGATGGGCGCCGATCCGGGGCGGTCGGTGGTCGATTCGGCCAATCAGGCTCATGACGTCCCCGGGCTCTATGTGATGGATGCCTCCTGCTTCCCCAACGCATCGGGGGTGAACCCGATGCTGACCATTGCCGCCATCGCCCATCGGGGGGCCTCATTGCTGGCCGAGCGGATCGCCTGAGGCGCTGTTCCATATCAGGATCTGCGGCGTATCCTGTACCGATGAGGCTCAAGGCCGGAGTACGAAGGGTCGCCCTGTCGACCATCGTGGCTCTCGCCCTGGCTGCCTGCTCGTCAGGTGAGTCCAATCTGATCACCTACACCGACAGCGACCGGCTGAGCCGATTCGACGTCCCCACCGACTGGAACCTCTACGAGTTCCCTGAGATCTCGACCCTCTCCGATCTCCCCTTCGACGAGCCGGTCCAGGGTCTGGCGTTCCCTGCGATGGTCTCGGTCGGGTTCGATGCCGCCCCGGTCAGGGACGTGGACGCCCTCGCCGGCTCACTGGCTGACGCCGACTACCCGATCGGTGCCGCCCACGTTCGCTCGGTGGGAGAGAGGGAGCGTGATTACGTGTCGCGGGCGGTCCTCACCCAATCGGTGGTGCCCTACCTCGCTCTGGCCAACCCCCAGGAGATCCAGAAGGAGGACTTCTCCTTCGGTGACGGGTTCGACGGGGTCAGGGTGCTGTTCGCCTTCGAGGGGGACACTGGCGCCGAGCAGGGGGTGGCCTACATGATCTCGGTTTCCGACCCCGAGGACAGCCGCATCTACTCCATCATCGCCGGGTGCAAACGGGAGTGCTTCATTGCCAATCAGGACGAGATAACGAAGGTGATCGACTCATGGCTCGTAAACAAAAAGGCCTGAACGCTCGCAAGCGCGACGCCATCCGCGCCACCCGGCGCAGGGCGGACACCTGGGACCGGATCAAGTTCCTGGTCATCATCGGTATCGCCATGGTGGCGATCATCGTCTCCTCGCCGGACCTCGGGTTCCTCTCGCTGGGTGAGGTGCTCCGAAGCTTCTTCCAGACCACGGCGGGGCGTCTGCTTGGCGTCTTCTTCGGTCTCGAACTCCTGCGTCAGACCCATTACTTCATCTCGGAGAGGTCGGCGGCCTACCACTCCTTCTGGCGTGACCGGCTCTTCGGCGGGTTCGAGCGGTGGGGTCAACGCAACTTCAAGCCCTGGACCCGGTTCCGGGTAGGGCGTCTGGTCCGGTGGGCCTTCTATCTCTTTCTGATCGGGCTGTTGGTCGACTATTTCGTCGACGAGGTCAGTGGGCCGGTGCAAGCCATCGTCGAGCTCCCACGGATCATCGCCGGCGTTCTCCCATTCGTATTCCAGCTGGCATTCGGGTTCATGTTCATCGCCATCCAGTTCATCGGGATCTTCTGGCTGCTGTCCCGGGGCGGGATGGACGTGATCCTCCCCGAGGAGGTCACCACCCGCTTCGACGACGTGTGGGGTCAGGACCATATCCTCGACCTGCTGAAAGAGAACATCGCATTCCTCGAGAAGCCCGACGAGATCGAGGAGAAGGGTGGCTACATACCAGGAGGCATACTTTTGTGGGGCCCCCCCGGCACGGGAAAGACGTTGATGGCCCAGGCCACCGCCGGCGAGACCGGCAGGCCCTTCGTCTTCGTCGAGCCCGGCGCCTTCATCAACATGTTCATGGGGATAGGGGTGCTCAAGGTCAAGAGCCTCTACCGAAAGCTGCGCAAGCTGAGCCTCCGTCACGGCGGGGTCATCGTCTTCTTCGACGAGGCCGACGCCCTCGGCTCGCGTGGGCAACAGGGCAGCCCCCTCGGCCAACTGGGCGGAATGACACCACGCCAGGACGCCGGATTCTCCTGCAACGGGTTCGGCTATCTGAGCCCTCTGTCGCAGCAGGCCATCATCGATCAATGGGAGATCGAGACGCCGGCCACCCCGGTGGGCGAGCCGAGGAGGTCGTGGCGTGACCGGATAATGATGGGCGGTATGGCCGGTGGCGGTGGGATGGGCACTCTCCAGGCCCTCCTCACCGAGATGAACGGGCTGGCCAAGCCTCGTGGGATCACCAACAGGCTCCGCAAGATGTTCGGGTTCAAGCCGAGGCCGGCGCCCCGGTACCGGATCCTCCACATCATGGCCACCAACATGCCCAACGCCCTCGACGAGGCAATGCTCCGCCCCGGGCGAATCGACCGGATCTACAAGGTGGGGTTCCCCTCCAAGGAAGGGCGCAAGCAGACCCTGGTCGGATATCTCAACAAGGTGGAGCACCTCCTCAACGAAGCCGAGGTGGAGAAGCTGGCGACAGTGACCCCCTACTACTCGGGTGCCAAGATCAAGGACATGGTCAACGAGGCCCTGATCATCGCGGTCAGAGATGGCCGCGAAGCCATCGAGTGGCCCGACATCTGGAAGGCCAAGGCCCTCAAGGAGTTGGGCCCCCCCGAGGACGTCGACTACATCCAGCGGGAGCGTCACGCGGTGGCAGTCCACGAGGCTTCGCATGCGGTGACCGCCCACCTCCTGGGTGCCCATCGCCGCATCGACCTGGTGTCGATCGAGAAGCGGGCATCGACCCTGGGAATGGTGAAGAGCCAGGGCGAGGAGGAGCGCTTCACCCAATGGAAGTCTGAGTTCGAGACCGACATCATGGTCTCCCTGGCCTCTCTGGCCGGGGAGCGGATGTTCTTCGAGGGTGACAACAGCTCGGGGGTCTCGGGCGACCTGAGCTCCGCCTCCACCGTGGCGGCACTGATGGAGGGCACCTACGGGATGGGGGCGGTCCTGACCTCCGCCCTGGGCACCCGTCAGGTCAGCACCGGCGGGCAGGCCAACCCGGTGTCGACCGCGATGCGGGATCACCGCGAGGCCATCGAGAAGAACCTGGACGGTCTCTACGACCGAACCGCCTCGTTGCTGGAGGAGCACCGGGACAAGGTGCTCGAGCTCGCCGCCGTCCTCGAGGAGAAGAAGAACATCTCCGGTGACGAAGTTGCCGAGATCATGGGCTCGGAGCCGGGCTCGCACACCATGCGGGAGCCGAAGGGATGGCAGGCGGTCTCTGATGTGATCGCCGGTGAGCGCCAACGCGATGCCCTGGTCAAGTCGGGACGCGAGGCGGCCGCACTGAGCCGGTCGGAGGAGAAGGAAGAGCCCCAGGCTTCGACCGAGTCTTCGACCGAGGCCTGAGGGTCACAAGCCCCAGCCAGGCTCCCCGATGCGGGAGATGCTGCAGTTCTCGGCCAGGGTCCGAATCTCGGAGCTGGCTGAGGTCAGGTCGGAGATCAACAGGTTCCTCCCGTCTATGGCAAGGATCTGCCTGCCGTCACCGACCGCGGCGATGAGTGAGTCGAGCATGCTCCCGGGGACGGTGAAGTTCCTGATCGAACCGTCGGCGAAGTCGTAGACCGCCACCTGCTCCGGGCTCGGGCGGAACGCCATCGACGTCCCGTCGAACCAACCGATCGGTGTTCCGAGATCGGTGAGGGCGCCGACGTCGCGTCTGGACCCGAAGGCGTCGAAGAACTCGACCCCGGTCACCGCTCCGGTCTCCGAGTCGGCGCCCACCACCAGGAACCCGGAACGGTCCGGTGCGCCGAATGCGGTCACCGGGACCCCGAACCCGGTCAGAACCGGTGTCACCCAAAGGGTCTCGCCGGCGACCGGGTCGAACAGGGCGATACCGACGTTGACGAACCCGGGCTGCTCGGCGATGTCGGTGGTGACCACCACCAGCAGCCTCTCGCCGAGCGACCCGATCAGGCGTCTCGGCTCCCAATCCTGAAAGTCGTCCACAGGCACCGGTTCTTCGGTGAGGGCATCGGTGATCGGGGAGCCCGGCTCATCGACCAGGGAAAAGATCCCACGGGTGGTGGCCACCCAGGAAGACCCCAGGGCCAGATCCTGCTCGATGACACTCCAGGCACCGGTTGTGGGGTCGACGGCCACCAGCGTCTCACCGAGGACGACCAGCCTGGCGGTGAAGCTGGGGGCGACCGTCTGGTCGGCGTCGGCCACCGGGATGGTGCCGTAGCTGGTCCTGATCAGGATCCCGATCTGAGGTCGGCTGTCGTCGTCAGGATGGGCGCCGAGGAGGAGGGGGGTCTCCGACCGTGCTCCGGCTCGCTCATAGGCGACCTTGATCTGGTCCCCGGGGGACCGGTCTGCCATCAGCGATGTCAGCTTGCCGGCGGTGAGGGTCTCCACGTCGTCGATGGAGAGGATGATGTCGCCGGTGCGGAGCAGGCCGTCGGCTGCCGAGCCGGTCACCACGGTGTCGATGACCACTCCCCTAGGGTCGCCGATGCTGAGCACGCAGCCCTGGGCCTCGGGTAGCACCTCGGCGACATTGGGGAGGGAGGCGCGTTCGGGCGGTTCGGCGACGCAGGCCGAGACCACCAGGGCCATGGCCACCGCGGCTCGTCTCATCGGGGCAGCGTACCGGTCAACCCTTGTCTCCTCGGTGGCGGCGGCCCTCCTCGACCCCCCTAGCCTGGCGGTGAAGGTGCCGTGAGAATCCCTTGCCCCCTCGAAGCCCAGTCCGGCCGAATCACGAGGCTGGCCACGGTGGCCCTGGTCCTGTCCGCCTGCGTCGGAGAGCCGTCCCGGGAGAGCTCCACCACCACTCTCCCCCCGGTCTCCACCTCGAGCACTGAGAGCCCCACGGCCACCACTTTGAATGCGACCTCGACCGTCCCCACCCCCTCGACGTCGGTTCCGGAAACCGGCCTCGTCGAGATCACCATCGCGGGTGGGGAGGTCGTCGGGGGGCCGGCCCAGCTCGAGGTGGATGTCGGCTCCGAAGTTTCCCTCCTCGTGACCTCGGACCAGCCCGGGCATGTCCACGTCCATGGGTACGACCTCTTCTTCGAGCTGGTACCGGGTCTGGGCACCGAGGTGCGGTTCACCGCCGACGCCCCCGGCGTCTTCGAGATCGAGGTGGAGGGAACCGGCACCCTCATCGTCGAGCTGACCGTCAACTGAGCGGATCGGGTCAAGGAGCCTCATCGGCTTCCCGATATTTCCTGACGGGCCTTCCGGTGTCGGGGGCTGTCGGCTCGACCAGGAGCGGTCGGATATGCGCAACCGAGTAGAGGCGCCCTCGCACTTCGTGGAGCGCGCTCGTGGATATTCGGTTGCCCGCGATCCGACCTGGGCTCCCGAGGTGGCCCGAGTCTGGAACAAGTACCGGCTGGTCTCTTTCCTCACCCTCCTTGTCCTCGCCGTCACCTGGGAACTGATAGGCCACTGGGGAGGGGGCTTGGCCCTGGCGCTCCTCCTCGCCGCTTCGGTCCTCGACGCCTGGCATCGCCAGCGTTCTGGAGACTTCGAACGGATCGCCCGCTCGGTGATGATCGACGTGGTCGCCATAGGGGTCGGCCTTTGCCTGGTCGACGGTCCGCCCGGACCCCGACCGCCCCTGGTCTATATGTTGGCCATTCCACTGCTCCTTCTGCCATTGCGGGCGGCATTGCCGATCATGGGAGTCGGGGCCGCCCTGGTGGTGACCTCCGAGATCATCGATCCGCCCTACGCCCTTCCGTCGGCCATCGATCGCACCTTCGGCGTCTGGGCTTCCTTCGTCCTGTTCACCGCTCTTCTCCTCATCCTGATCGCCATTACCGCCAGGGCGCTGGGCGCATCGGTCGCCAGCGCCGAGAGAAAACGCCGCGGCGAGGCCGCCCTGGCCAGAGCAGGGGAGCAACTCTTGGCCAAGGCCGACCCGGTGGCTCTCAACGAGGCACTCGACGTCTTGCGGCAGGTGACAGGAGCCACCGCCACCTTCGTGGCCGAGAACAGCGGGGATCGGGGGAGCGGTCCGGCGGCAGTGGTGACCCAGGTCTCAGCTGGAGCCGACACCATCACCGAAGCCACCTCCCTGCGCTGGACGCTCCCCTACATGCAGCATCGGGAGAAGGCGGCGGCCCTGGCCCGGGGTGAGACGGTTCGCCTGGATGAGGCTTTGTCGATCGTCCTGGGCCGGACCGCGGACCGGGTGCACGCGGTGGCTGTCCCTCTATCGGTGGGTGGGGAGTGGGCAGGCTTCCTCGGTGTCGCCCACGACCTCAGCATCGGCCCCTCACCCGAACCCGATACTCACGTGCTGGAGACGGCGGCGGTCATGGTCGGCTCGTTCCTGGAGAAGCGTCGGGCCTATGTCAAGATGGAGCAATCGATCCGAACCCGCGATCAGTTCCTGGCCAGCGTCAGTCACGAGATCAGGACCCCGTTGACCTCCGTCCTCGGGTTCACCTCCTTGCTCCGTGAGGAGGGGGAGCCACTCGGCCCGGAGGAGACCAAGGAGCTGATCACGTTGATCCAGCATCAGGCGCAAGAGGTCTCCGACCTGGTCGAGGATCTCCTGGTGGCGGCTCGTGCCGAGATCGATGCAGTGACGGTCACCCGGGAAGAGGTCGACCTCTCCAAGCAGATCCACGACGTCCTCGGCGGACGACTCGGGACAGAGGGCAAAGACGTCGTCATCGCCGCCGGCGCCACCCACCGGGTGATGGCCGATCCGACCCGAGTGCGCCAGATCATCCGCAACCTGGTGACCAACGCCCTCAGGTACGGGGGTAGCAAGCTCACCGTGACCACGCACAGGGACGGTCAGGAGATCAGCCTGGTGTTCTCCGACGATGGCCCAGGTGTCCCCCCGGAGCTGGCCAGGGCCATATTCGATCCGTATCACCGGGGTGATTCCGGGCTGGGGCGGTCAGAGTCGGTGGGTCTGGGTCTGGCAGTCTCGAGGCAGCTCGCCCGGTTGATGGACGGGGACCTCATGCTCCGAACCGATCTGGGCCCAGCCACTTTCCAGCTGACACTTCCGGCTGCCGTGAGCACCGAGGAGGCCGGCGCTGGGCTGCTGGTGGGTGGTGGGGCGGCCCCCGGCGATCCGCCTGTCACGCATTTGTCATAAACCGGGCGTGTCACCACAGTGACACGGTGCGGCTGAGACAGGTGCTCGTCATATCGGGTATGACCCTGGCGGCCTGTGCCGGCGGTATCAACGATGGACGCCTCCAGGGCACCGTGATCGAGGACCCCCAGCCCAACCCGGCGTTCGTGCTCACCGACACTCGAGGTGAGCCCTACGACTTCGCCGCCCGGACCGAGGGGAAGCTGACCCTTCTCTATTTCGGCTACACCAACTGCCCTGACATCTGCCCGGTGCATCTCGCCCAGATCGCCGAGGTCCTCGAGCAGTACCCGCGCCTGGAGCGGGAGACCGCGGTCGTGTTCGTCTCGGTCGACCCTCAACGTGACACACCCGAGGTGCTCCGGGGGTTTCTCGACAACTTCAGCACCCGGTTCGTCGGGCTGACGGGGTCCCCTGAGGAGCTTGGGGCGGCTCAGGTGGCGGCCGACGTGCCTCCCGCCACCATCACCGGGCAAGGGCCCGACTACACGGTGGATCATGCCGGTTGGGTCATCGCCTACGCCCCCGACGGCCTGGGCCACGCCATCTACCCGTTCGGGACCCGTCAGAGCGTATGGAGCAATGACCTCCAGACCCTGGCCACCATCACTGGTGAGAGCGGATGATCACCTGGTGGTGCGTCGCCCTGGAGAAGCCATGGACCTGGAGTTGGATCCCCTATCCGGGCATCTGGATCGCCACAATGTTGCCGATCGCCGGCTACCTGGTGGCGGTGAGGAGACATCCCGGGCCCACCGACCGGCGCCGTCTCGCCCTCTTCCTCGGTGGGATGGCCGCCTTCTGGGTGGCCTCCGACTGGCCGCTGGGCGCCCTCGGCGCCGGGTACCTGGCCTCGGCCCACATGCTCCAGTTCCTCCTCTACACCCTGGTCGCCGCCCCCCTGATCCTCCTCGGGACCCCGGAGTGGCTGGCCAGTCGTCTCACCACCCGGTTGCGTATCGAGAAGGCGGTGTCCTGGCTGGGCAGGTCACCGGTGACCTGTGCCGTCATCTACAACGTGATCCTGCTCGCTACCCACGCACCGGCCACGGTCGAGGTGTTGCGGCGAAGCCAGATCGGCTCCTTTGCCATGGATATCCTCTGGCTCGTCGCCGGGATGATCCTCTGGCTCCCGGTCAGGTCGCCACTCCCCGAGGGGAGGGTCGGCTCGGTTTGGGTGAGGATGTCGTATCTGTTCCTCGCCACCGGGATCGTCGCCATCATCCCAGCCAGCCTGCTCACCTTCACCACCAACCCGGTCTACGCCATCTATGAGCTGGCTCCCAGGGTGGGGGCGCTCTCGGCGCGGGAGGACCAGCAGATCGCCGGGATCCTCATGAAACTGGCGACGATCCCGGTGGTGTGGACCACAATCGGGATCATGTGGTTCAGGTTCGCCCGTCAGGAGGAGGCCCGCGCATGAGCTGGCTGGTGCTGGCTTCCATTCCCTCGCCCCCGATCAGTGAGTTCCACGTCGGACCCCTCCGGGTCACCTTCTACGGGATCCTGGTGACCGCCGGGGTGGTCATCGCCTGGACCCTGACCAAGAAGCGGTGGCTCGCCCGGGGCGGGACCGTCCCCGATGTCGAGAAGATCATGCTCCGGGTGGTCCTGTTCGGGTTCATCGGAGCCCGCCTCGCCTACGTGTCGACCCACTTCTCCCGTTTCGAGGGGGAGTGGTGGAAGGTGATCGCCATCTGGGAGGGGGGGATCGCCTTGTACGGCGGTCTCACCGGCGGCGCCCTCGCCATCTGGTGGACCTGCCGTCGTCTCGGGGTCGGCATGCCGATGTTCCTCGACTCGCTGGCGCCCGCCCTCCCCCTTGCCCAGGCGACGGGGCGCTGGGGCAACTACTTCAATCAGGAGCTGTTCGGCACACCCAGTGAGCTGCCATGGGCGGTGGAGATCGCCCCCCAGTTCCGTCCCGAGGAGTACCAGGGCTTCGAGACCTTCCACCCCACCTTCCTCTATGAATCGGTGTGGACCGTCGCCCTGGCCCTCTCGATCATCTGGCTCGGCCGTCGGTACCCGTCCCTCGAGGGGCGGTTGATCGGGATCTACTTCATCGGCTACGGCCTGATGCGCTTCCTCCTGGAGTTGATGCGCACCGACACCACGTTCCGCTTCCTCGGCCTGAGCCGCAACGGGTGGGTCTCGATAGCCGCCATCCTGATCGGAGGGGCGGTCCTCGCCTGGCGACGGGGCAGGGTGCCGAGCCAGCCTGCTCCTGCGGCGGGCTGACCAGGCGCTTTCAACCCTCTATCCGCTCCAGGAGTGCCAGGACCTCATCGATCACCAGGTCGGCTCGGTCCCAGACCACCATGTGCATCCCGGTGCCATCGGCGACAACGGTCCGCGAGTCTGTCGACAGCCCGGCATAGAAGGCCAGACCGTCCTGCCAGAACTGGTTGGCGGCATATGCCCCATCGCCGTAGGTGTCCACAAACGGGTCATTGAGGAAGACCGCATCCGGGTCTTGACCGATGACGACGAGCGGTGTGGCGCCGAAGTCGCCGAGGCCCGCCGACACTGCGGCGTCTAGGTCGGCTCCTTCGGGTGCGCCGTCTGGGTCCTCTCCTGCCGCCACGATGACCGACGTCAGGAACTCATTCCAGCCCACCGGGACCGGGTCGACCATGAGGATGCCGACAACGTTGTCTCGACCTTCTGCGAACAGCCGGGTGGCATGGACACCGTCCCCGGCGGTGACCACCAGGAGTGGGCCGCTGATTCCAGCGCCGTCGAGGGCCGATGCCAGGTCGGTGGCTCGATCACTGGGGGTCTGGTCTGTCGGCTCACCACCGAGGTACCCGTGGGCACACACTTGGCTTCCCTGGTTGGACAACTCGGCCTGGATCACCGACCACGACCCGGGGCCGATCCATTGGGGTGGCTCGAGGATGATGATGGGCCCTGTGAAGTCGTCAGGACCGGTGCAGAGCAATCGATGATCGGTGTCGACCTGGTCGACAAGAGTCTCCCCGGCCTCGATGAGGTTTGCGCTGGTATCGACCCGGGCCAGGAGACCGGGGTGGAAGAAGTCGAGCCAGATCGACCCGTCGGCCACGGTGATGCCCCCGGTCTTGCCCGGCATGGGGTAACGCGATGTCTCTCTGGTATCCGGGTCGACCCGGACCAGGAGATGATCGATGTATGAGATCACCCACAGATAGCCGTCATGTTCGACCATCCCATGAAGACCAGGCCCGATCACAAGGGGCAAGAGCTCGCCGTCGCTGGGATCAAAGCGGAGCAGGGTGGTCCGGCTCGCCGGGCCCTCCCCGGTCATGAGCCAGATGTACCCGCCCGCCTCGGTGAGCGAGGATGCGTCGATCACGTCGACCGGGTTGCCCTTCTCGTCGATGATGCTCGTATCGACCCTTCGGGGGATCACCAGTTCGCCCCGGGTCCCATCTTCGGACAGACTGCTGATGTCCCCGGTCGCCGGGTTGGCGACCCACAGATACCCCATCGCCTGTCCTTTGACCGACCCTGGCCCGGCGGGAGTCAGCTCACCGTCGGCGGTGATGGTGAAGAGCTCACCCTGGTCGTTGCTGACCCAGAGACGGTCGTCGAACCATGCGGACCGATGCCACGGCGAGCCTTCGATCGGGATCACCAGGTCGACCGTCCCGGAGTCGGGGTCGAACCGGAGCACCTCCCCGTCGTTGTCATATGACAGGAGCCAGACGAACCCGCCACCGGGGATGACCCCTTCGACATAGCTGTCGATGGTGTAGGTCTCCAGGATGGAGCCCGTGGTGGCATCGATGTGATGGAGCTGGTTGGAGAGAGCGGCCATGACCCAGATCGAGTCACCGTCAACACCCACGGTGGAGACCCCGGCGCCGACGGGGATCACCTTCTCGATCCCTGGAGTGTTGAGGATCCCGTCGTAGGCCGGGGCAAAGATGGAGGGAGGCTCCTCCCTGAGGAGCATGGGAAGGGCTATCGCCGCAGCCACCATGGCTGCCACCGCAACCACCAGCCACGGGCGGGAAGGTCGTTTTCGGGCCGGCTCCAAAGAAGTGGTGATCCCGATCCGGTCATCGACCTTCGCCCGAAGCCGCGCCCCGTCTATCTCGATGTTGGCGGCGGGGTCGGCGTGCTGCAGCAACTCGATCATGCGGAGGCCTCCTTGGTGGTCACCGGACGGGGCTCCGGCCCTAGCCGGTCGTATCTGTCTCTGAGCCTCATGCGAGCCCGGTGGATGCGCTGGTCGACCGCGTTCTCCTTGATCCCGAGCACGTGGGCGATCTCGCTCCTGGTCAGCCCGTCCCATGTCGTGAGACGGAGCAGGTCCTGATCGGAGCCGCTCAGCGAGGAGAGGGCGGCGAGGACTCGGGCATCGACATCGGCTCCGGTGACAACGTCGGGCTCACCGGTGCTCCTGGTCTCGAGGAGCCTCTTCAGCAGCCCCTGCCGTCGCCGTCTGGATCGATAATGGTTCCCGACCACTCGCTGCGCCACCCCGTACAGCCAGGCCCGGTCGTCGACGCCACTTGGCATGCCATCGATCCTTCGCCAGGCCACGGCAAAGACCTCGGCGGTGGCGTCCTCGGCGTCGTCGACCCCCAGTCGACGGATGCAGAAGCGATAGATCTCCTGATAATGGGCGTCGAACAACGGGTCGAAGCGTTGGCTGATATCGACGTGCTCTCTGGCGCCGGCTGTGGACACTGCTTCCTTTCCGCAATGCTAAGTGTCCGCGTGGATGCCGTTGCTTACACCCCTCGAGGGGGGGCCCCCAGGGTCACGAAGGGTTCTGTGCGGATCTGTGGTGGAGGGGACGCAACAGATCCGCACAGAACGGGCAGTCGACGGGTTCAGTCCCGGTAGGGGCCCTGACGCCGGATCAGTAGTCGTCTCCATAGTCGACGGGAGTGCGACCTTCTCCGGAGCCGCCCTGAGCCGCTTCAGGGCCACCAATCATCGCCCCGTCGGCGCCGACCACGAACCAGACCCCGCCAAAGCCTTGGCCCAGGGTGTCACCTGGGGCGGTGTCCGGTGTGTAGATGTACAAGGGTTGGCCATCGAGGGTGAGCTGGCTGGCTCCGTCGGTTCGGGTGGTGCTCCCGAACAACGAGGCATCGAGGCCGGAGCCAATCGGGGCGTCGGCCGGGACCGATGGCCAGAGAGCGGCGCAGTCGTCGTAGCAGGTGCTCTCACCCTCGGTGTCCTGGGTGAACACATACATGGTGCGCCCGTCGGGGTCGACGAGGATCGTCCCCAGATCGGTGTTGGCGGTGGTGACACCGTCCCCGCCGGCTGGCGCGCTCGACCCGGGACCTGTGGTCCCCTGAGGGGCCGTGGTGCCCCCGCCGTCATCGCCCCCGGCGCATGCCGACACCACCAAGAGCCCGGCCGCCATCAGGGCGGTTGTCCCTCGTCTCAGCATCAATCACTCCTTCGGAAGTCCCTCCCCTATACGCCACAACCCGGGTGGCGGTTCGCGTACATGTCAGGAGACCTGGCAGAATCGCGGGCTTGGATCGAGAGGTTCTCGAGCAGTTCCGCGTCGGAGACGAGTCGGCGGTGAAAGCGGTCTACGACCGTTATGGCGGCCCGGTGTTCTCCTTGTCGATGAGCATCCTCAGGGACACTGCCCTGGCGGCGGACGCCACCCAGCAAACCTTCGTCAAGGCGTGGCAAGCCGGCTCCACCTACGACCCTGACCGGAGCTTCGGGCCCTGGATATTCGCCATCGCCCGGCGCACCGCCATCGACATGTACCGGCGGCGGGCCCGCACCATCGTGGGCCGGCAGGTGGAGGTGGTCTCCATCGGCCCGGGCCTGGAGACGATCTGGGAGGTCTTCGAGGTGCGCCTGGCCCTCGACCAGCTCCCCGACGACGAACGGCAGGTGGTGAGGTTGAGCCACTTCGACGGGCTAACCCATCGCGAGATCGCAGAGTTCCTCGGGATCCCTGTTGGGACGGTGAAGTCCCGCTCCCATCGCGCCCATCAGAGGCTGCTGGGGTTGCTTCGTCATCTGGAGGAGACATGAGCCCCGAGAACCGGCGTGGTCCCTCAGGCGTAGAGAGAGCGGTGTGATGTCCACGGAAGATCCCCGCCTTCGTTATCTGGAGCTCGGGTCCGGCGACCCCGTGCCGGGCCACGAGAATCTGGACTTGATTCGACATGCCCTCTCCGATGAGGCGGTGTGGGCCGATCTGCCGGAGGGAGTCGTCGAAGGGCTTCTGACCGCAGTGGGCTCCGGGTCGAGCGTGCCCGTCGCCACCCGCCGTCGCTGGCCCAGCGTCGCCCTTGTCGGGGCGGCTGCGGCCCTGTTGCTGGTCGTCCTGGGGGTTTCTGGGCTGTTGGATCGGCCACCCGATCCCGAGCTGGTGGTGGCCCTCGAGGGCACCGACCTGGCGAGGGGGGCCGTGGGGGCGGCCTCCCTCCGTTCGACCCCATCCGGGTGGTGGATCCGCCTCGAGGTCGAAGGGCTCCGCCCGGCCCCGGCTGACAGCTATTACGAAGGCTGGGTGTGGGGCCAGGGCGAGGGTGTCAGCATCGGCACCTTCCACCTACGGGGTGGCAGCGAGCCGGTGATCCTCTGGTCGGGGGTCGACATTGCCGAGTATCCGTCGATTCGAGTCACCCTGGAGGACGAGGGTGACGGTCCCCAGGCGTCGGACCGGGTGGTCATGGAGGGCGAGGTGACCGACACCGGCTGAGGACCTCAGCCCTGGTGGAGCGGAATCCAGACTCGGAACACGGTCATGCCGTGCTCCCTCGAGTAGGTGAGCTGACCTCCCATCAGATTGGCGAGCTCGGTCGCTACCAACAGACCCATCCCCATTCTCTCGGAGGTGCCCGGTTCCCCCCTGGCCACGAATCGGGAGAAGAGCCCGTCCTCCATCCAGGTCGGCACCCCCGGGCCCCGATCCCTCACTGCCAGGACCGCCCGCTCTCCATCGGCCGACACCTCGACGGACACCGGCTCAGCCCCATGCGACAGCGCATTGCTCAGGAGGTTGCGCACTATCTGGCGGAACCGTGCCGGGTCGCCGATACCGGTGATGCCCTTTTCACCGGTGATCATCACCTTGGCGCCACGGTCGCCGATCGACTCGATGACCTGGGAGGCGTTGGCGGTCAGATTGACCGGGAGGCTGACCACCCGCATGTCGCCGATCTCGGTCCTGGCGATGGCGAGGAGGTCCTCGACTATGCCAGCCAGATCCCACGCCCGATCGGTCATGTGCTCGACCATGGCGGCTCTGGTGGCGTCGTCGAGCTCGGTGTCGGGACGGGAGAGCATGTCGGCATATGCGACCACTGCCGTCAGCGGCGCCCGAAGCTGATGGCTGACGGTCTCGAGGAAGCTGCTCTTGTCACGGACGATCTCCATTACCGCGTGCTCGGCGCGGCGACGAACGGTGAAGTCCTGGAAGTAGAGGAGGACCCGCGGGGTGGTGCGCAGCTGCATCGCCACCACCTTGTACAGCCCGGAGCCGATCTCGACCTCCCCATCCGCGGCCCCGGCGTTGCCGGCGGTCTCGACCAGGTGCTCGACGAGCTGGAGCGTCTCGCCGTCGAAGAGGTCGGCCAGGGAGTGGCCCGGCTCGGGAATCCGGCCGAAGACCGAGGTGTCGGGGCGGCTCACCTCAGTGACCTGTCCCCCGGCGTCCACCTGAAGGATCACCTCGGGCAGGTTGGACAGGACCTCTCGGTACGTCGAGCTCTCGTCGCGCTTTGACAACTTCACTCCCTGGGAACTTTCCGACAGTCTGCCCGCAGACCGCCTGCGTGTCGATGTCACACCGAGGCGAGCACCCCGTCGAGGGGTCGTGGTATCGATGCCAGGTCGACTGCCTCGACCAGCAAACGGGCGTAGTGGACCTTTCGGCCGGCCCGGGTGCCCATGAACCGCCGGAGCTGGGCGTCTCTTGCCCGCTCTCTCTGTGCCGGCTGTTTCTGCATGAGCCGGAATGTCCCCATCTCACCTTGAGCCTCGATAACAGCCTCCACCCGATCGGTACCAAGGGCCCGGATCAACTCATCCTCGAGGTCGGCGACACACACGAAGAAACCGAGGTCCTCCATCGCCGGGCGGTCGAGATCTGAGCCGACACCGGACCGTTCCAGACCTCGTCGGAAATCACCCTCCTCTCCCACGTCGCAGAGACCAGCCAATTTCACGTCAAAACCTGAAGGGCCCAGAAGGTCGAGATAATGGCCGATGGTGGTGGCTCCTCCCATGGGCACGATGAGAACGCCCTCGGCCTCGAGGTTCCGACCCCGACGCTCGGCCAACGCCTCCAACGCGTTCTGGTCGCTGGCACCTTCGACGAGGACGATCGCATCCGGATCCGCCGCGTCAGCCAGCTTCATGGCCAGCTCTCCCAGCGCCGGGGTTCGCCAATCAGCCGCCCCCGAAAGGGCGTTGGCCGGGACTGCCTGCTCCTGTTCCATCGGTCAGAGC
>JBBDML010000005.1:0-104489 GCA_040878345.1 Acidimicrobiia bacterium
CCGTGAGGGTGGCCGCACCGTCGGTGCCGGCCGAGTCATCAAAATCACGAAATGAAAAACGCACTTTGTGATCCGCACCTGGTACCAGGAACTCGGTATATGGACCCGTCCAAGTACCAGGTCCTTGGTACTCAGTACCGCAAGCGATGCGAGCCTTAGATGCCGTCGGACAAAAGACCCCCGGTGACGATGGCCTGCACCGAGTGCAAACGTCGCAACTATGTCACAACCAAGAACAAGTCGAACACCCAGGACCGGCTCGAGCTGAAGAAGTTCTGCCGCTGGTGCGGTCAGCACACGGTTCATCGAGAGACTCGTTAGCCCGGCCTCGCCAGGCGGTGCTTGGCGCCGGGTATTCGGCAACGCGACATGATCGAAGAGCAGTCGTCGGAGGCGATGCGGGCCGACCGTGCCGAGTCTGATCAAGATGATCCGGGCCCCGATGGCTACCGTGACGGGGAATGGGTCTGGCAGACCTCCCCGGGCGCACCTACCGGGCCGGGCCGCTCTGGGTCTCTTCGGATCGGGTGTCCGACTTCGTTGAGGTCACCGGGGACGACCCCGACCGTTGGTCGGAGGTGGCACCTCCCGGGTTCGCCGCCGCCGCTCTATTCGTCGTTGCCCCCGAGCTCTTGGACGAGATGAGGGACCACTCGGTGATCCACGGCGAACAGTCCTTCACATGGCATGGACCCATCGGGGTTGGGTTTTCCCTCGAAGTCACCGGGAAGGTTGGCAGGATCAGAGAGCGGGCCGGCGTCAACTACATCGGGTTCGACTTTCTCGCCAGCGTGACAGGCAAGACTGTCATCGAAGGCAGCTCTCTGTTCCTCGCTTCCGGTGAAGCCATGCCTGTCGAGTCCGGTTTCGAGCGACCCGAGCCACCCCACTCCTATCGGGGTGAGCCACTGCCCGGTCAGCGAGCTGCCTCACGTGCCGATCTGGTCCGGTACGCATCGGCCACGAGGGACTGGAACCCGATTCACTGGGACCACGACGCCGCGGTCACCGCGGGCTTGCCCGGGGTAGTCACCCACGGTCTGCTCCAGGCGGCGTGGGCGCTCGCCGAGGCCTCTCGGCAGGGCCGCGGCGATTCCCCACTCGGTTCGGCTCGAATCAGGTTCCGGAATCCGTTGCTTCCGGCACGTCCTGTCAGCCTCTCGACCGAGGTCGACGGCCAGACTCTCGTGGTGACTGTCTCGGACCAGGACCACGAGTACCTCAGCGCCCGAGTCGAGCTCTCTGATGAGTAACGCCGACGATGTGGGGCGAGTCGAAGACCTCAAAGAGAGAGAGCTGATCGCCAGAGCGCAGGATGGCGACCGTGCCGCCTTCGCCGCACTGGTGAGAGCCCATCAGGATGAGGTTTACACATTGGCCCGAAGACTCGTAGGGGACCCGCATCTGGCGGCGGACATCGCTCAGGAGACATTGGTCAGGGCATGGCGAGCCCTCCCCAGGTTCAGGGGCGACGCCCAACTGTCGACCTGGCTCCATCGGATCACCGTCAATACCGCTTGGACCCAGAAGGACCGGGCACGACGCAGCGCCGCGCTTCCTCTCGATGACTATTACGAGCTGCCGGCCCTGCCCGGCCGGGACGATCCGGAGACGGCCGGCCAGCTCCTCGAGTTGAGGGGCCAACTTCGACATGCATTGGACCGGCTTCCCGAGGGACAGCGCCAGGTGGTGGTGATGAAGGACATCTACGGCTGGTCACATGGGGAGATCGCTGGAGTCATGGGGATAAGTGTCACCGCGGCCAAAGTCCGGCTCCACAGGGCGCGGGCCAGGCTCGCCAGAGACCTCGAGGAGATCGCATGAGTGTGATGTGCGAGGTGGCGGCACCTTTCGTCGCCAACAGCGCAGTCGAGGGGGGTTCGGTGGCACGCCCGTTCAGAGGTCACGCCGACGCCTGTCTCAGGTGTCAGGCCCGGCACACCGCGATGACAAGGACCGCCAGGCAGCTCCGGGCCATGGCTGGTGAGAACGCGGTTGCGCCTGCCGACCTGGAATGGAGAGTGATGTCATCGCTCGAAGGCGATCTGGCGATACCCCGGTCCTGGAAACGTCCGGTCACGGTCGGCGCCGCCCTGCTCTCGATGGCAGCCGCCTTTGTCATCTGGCGTCTGAGGCCGCGTGCTTCGACCTGACCGAATCGAAGAAGTGCCAGGCGGAGACACCGGCTGGCCCACGGATCTCGACTAGGCGGGACCCTTCTCGGGACCTAGTCTGACCACCGCTTACCGTGGAGGGGTGCCACGGACGTGACCGATGGGGGTGGGTATCAGGATGTGGGCTAACCAAACACGAGATGCCGTCCCCACCCACAAAGCCCTGTTCCCCATGCGATGCCGGGGGTGGCCCGCAGGCTGGACCACCCAGTGACAACACGCATCCTGGATCGAGGGTATCTGGAGAAAGGGCTGTTCTGGGGGCTGTTGGCTCTGTCCCTGCTCCCAACACTCCTCTTCGAGCACTTCCCTTCCGAGGACGGCGCACTCCACGTGGCCAATGCCTCCGTCTACCTCAATGCCGACTCGCCGCTGTTCAGCGAGTATTACCAGCTCGAGTACTTCCCGGTCCCCAACCTCCTCGCCGATCTCGGGCTGGCCGGGCTGCTCTCCTTCATGGCGCCTCCGCTCGCCACCAAGGTCATGGTGGTGGTCCTTGCCGTCGGGATGGCCCTGGCCATCCGGTGGTGCCTCACCCTCCTCGGTAACGACAGTCTCTGGTTGGCGGTCTTCGCCATCCCGATTGCCGTCGGCAGGTTCCACCACTTCGCCTATCTCAACTTCGTCATGGGGTTGGCGCTCTCATTCGCCGTGTTCGGGTATTGGCTCAGGTTCATCAGGGCCCGCCGCCCGCCCGCCTGGCAGTGGCCGATGCTGGCCGTCCTGGTGTTCCTGGTCTATCTCAGCCATGCTTTCCCGTTCCTGATCCTCCTCCTCATGTTCGGTGCCGCTGGGCTCGACGACGCCATCGAGGAGGCCAGACGGGGCGGTGGCTCTCTCATCGGGAACCTGGCCCGGGGCCTCATGCCGGTGGTGGGGGTGAGTCTGGTCCCGCTCGCCTTGGTGGGCGTGTTCTCGTCGGGTCAGGGAGGGATGAGCTATCTGCATGGGCCCATCTCCCGGATCCTCAGGTTCCCGGTGTACCCGATCGCCGTCCTCTCCTCCTATGAGGTGGTGATCGCCACCCTCTTCGCCCTGGCGGTGCTGATCCTCGTGGTGTCGGCCCTGAAGGCGGGACGATCCAGCTGGCGGATCGACCCTGGCTTCCTGGTCGCCACCCTGTTCCTCCTCGTCGCCTACATGGTGGTGCCCGACTACATCGGCGACGGCGCCGACGTTCCCGCCCGGATCGCGGTCTATGCCTTCGTCCTCACCCTCTTCTGGTTGTCCTCGCGACCGGTGGCCCAATGGGTCCGTGTGGGGGGAACCGTCGCCGCGGTGGCCGTGGTCATAGGTCTCGTCGCGGTCCGCATCCCCAACCATGCGGTCCTCGACGAGGAGATCAGCGAGTACATGTCGGGACAGGTGGTGGTCGAGCCGGGATCGACGGTACTGCCGCTATGGCTCACCGAGATCGACCAGGGCCGGGGACCCGGCGGTGGAAGGCGCCTGGTGCGCCCCCTGGTGGAGCAGGTGGGCGATCTCACATTCAACGGTGACGTAGTGGACTTGCATCATCTCCCCGCCTCACTCGATCTGGCCCTCTTCCGGTTCGCCCCCGGGCGTGACATCAGGGACACCGCCGAGGAGTCGGAGCCCTTCCCCTTCGTGTTCGGCCCCGGGATGGTCGACATCGCACGATATGAGGCGATGGGAGACGGGAGCGTCGACTACGTCTGGTTGTGGGGGCGCGCCGAGTTGGATCCCACGCTGCTCGAGTCGGAACAGGCCCGGAGCATGCTCGACCAGATCGACCAGGGCTTCGAGCTGGTGTTCACCTCCGAGCCGTCGGGGATGCTCGAGGTGTATCGGAGGCGGGACGCCTGAACCCGAGCGAGGTCCGAGGTGCGGATTCCGGGGAAGAGATAGAGGAAGAGAAAACCGGAATGCGTATCCGCCACCCGGGCGGGCTCTGGCGGCGGGTTAGGAGGGCGGTTCCGCCACTTCGACTAGGGGGCTGCACCACTCCATTGGCTCATCATTGAAGAAGAGGATCTGTGCAATCGAGCGGGTGCTGTGTCGCCTTATGGTCCGATGCTTGGAAAGTGGCGTTTCACGATCCGACCCTGGTCGTCGATCACCTCGATCCCGACTACATCGGGTTGAGCTTCGATGATGGTACCGAAGGCGAGGGCATTCCCATCGGGGATGGAGGTGAGGTCGAGCAGCCGGCGCTCCTCGCCGTCGAGCACTATGGCAAGCTGAGCTGCCTGCTGGGTGTAGCCGGCTACAACCAAGTTTCGCCCGGCCTGCATGGCCACCGCTTGGACACCCTCTGCCCGGATCTCTGATGTACAGCTGCTTCGGGTGTTGGTGGGGGTGCCTGCTTCGACACAGAGCACGCCATCCTCGTTGCGACCGACCGCGAAGTGAGCCCCGAGCCGCTCCCCCGACACCACCAGCTCGATCATCTCGCCCAAGCCCGGGAGGGGGAAACGATCCACCACTTCTGTCGACGGAGCGGTGCTGCGTCCGATCCAGACGCCTCCCAGCCCCACCAGCAGCACCGCCGCGGCCGTCGTTGTCATGACCAGCCATCCTGGGACCCAGGATGGCACCGCCCACCGCGGTGAGACCAAACGCATGACCGCATGGACAGAGGGAGGGGGCGGACTCGACTCGATTACTTCGACCACCAGCGACCTGATGGCCCCGTCTAGTCGATCAGACATCGAGTACCTCTCGTAGCTTTGCCCTAGCCCGGGCCAGATGACGCCGCACCGAGCCTTCGGATATGCCGATCCGATCCGCCACCTCCCTCGGCGCCAAGTCCTCCCAGTAGGTGAGCACCACTACGGCCCGCTGTCGGGCGCTAAGAACTCCTAGGTTCTCCAACACCTCGGGGCGCACACTCCTATCCTCCATTGCCTCTCGGTCCGCCGCCCGCATCTCCCGTGCTCGACGGCGCATGGTCGAACGGTGCCGCATCCTCACCTCGTTCACGACCGTCCGGTAGAGATACGACCTCGGCCGTTCGACATCAGGCCACGAACCTGAGCCCAACACCCTCACAAAAGCCTCCGCCACGACATCGGCGGCATCGTTGGGCCCCACGAGCCCGGTGGCGAAGCGAACCAATTCGTCGGCATACTTCTTATACGCCTCCTCGTTGCTCACAAGCAGCGGATCTTCCATCACCACCCTTACGATGCCGCCCCACCCCTTCCCGGGTGACACCAACCTAGGTCTGCACTCCAGTCACGGGGCAAGCTGTTTGGAATCCAAGAGCCCGTTGCGGATAGCAGACCGTCTACCGCCTCAGCACCGTGTTTGGAACTAGGCGACCGATGGAACGAGCTGGTCGTTCCACTTTGGGATCGCTATGAGCCGAAGAGGCGATCCGGCGATGCGGACGAAAGAAGTCCGCCGTCCACGACGTATTCTTAGGCAAGACTCGAAGTACCGGAGCCCCCGCCACGAGAAACCGAACATCCCACATGGACTGCCCAAGGTCGATCGGACCGCATCCCGTCAACAGGGACTGGAAGCGCGTCCAGGAGCGTTCTCCCGCGATCCAGTCCGGTACCACATGACCAGCTCAGCAGATTGGCGCGAGGACATGAGAGTTGCCGTCCGGGCGCGGATTCCGGTCTTTCTTACTCGTTTCTCCCTTCCCGAGGTGCGGTTTCCGGGAAGAGAGATAGAGGTAGAAAAATCCGGAATCCCTCCGATCGGCTCGTGGTCGGTCGGAGCAAGTACCTACGGTTCAAGACTCCCCCATCCAGCTCTTCAGCACCGGACCCGAGACACAGTCGGGCGCAGACTCGACCTCATGCTGACCCGGATCGACAGGGCTACCTCAGACTGAACTCGGGCATCCGGCCTTACCGAGGCCACGAGGCCTACATCAGATAATCCAAGCAAGGCGAGTACCAGATGGTCGGCCTCCCCGGGGGAGTTCGGTGACTACGGATATACGGGCAGAAGAAGGTTGATTGTCAGATGAGATTCTCGTCAAGATGCCAGGAGCCGAATCTGAGGTTGTTCTGAGGCATGTCGACTACCTATGGGGTCCATGCTCATGGATCAAGCACGCTCCCTGCATTCCCCGAGCCATCCTGGGCCGGTAGCCGACAATCAGGGGTCCGCGAACGGGTCGTCGGGTATTCAGGGATCTGAGAGACTCTCTGACCGTTCGAACATTTCGGGCAGGGTGTAAATGCCTTCTGCCTCGTTCTCTGCGATGAACTGCCTAGCGGCGTCGGGGAGACAGTTTGGATGATCCTCTGCACAAAACGCGCCGCGGTCCTCCAACCAGACCACAACGGCAGGAATGCGGGGGTCATCGACAGGTGGTAGCGAAGGTCCCTGGGCGCAGGCAGCCAGGAGCAGGAGAGCCAGTGCTGAAAATCGGCGGCGCGTTCCTCTTTTCTTCTGTGCTTCTCGACGAAACACTGAACTCGGTCTTTGATCAAGAGCCTGGTAGGCGAGGCGGTCGATCGGATCAAGCACCACGGCGGGCCTGACGCCAAAGTTCTCTTTCGCTACATCGATTTTGGTTGGCCGCTTCGACTCACCTGAATTGAGGCGGGCCACGAGCAGATCAGGACGTCGATCGCAAACCCAGTCGACCTTCGGGCCACACCCATGGATCCCTGTATCAATCTCCTGGGTACTCCGAATGGATGTTCCTTTTGGCCTTCTGTAAGTCAAGTGCTTCGCTTCACTCAACCATGGAACCAGTCCTCCGATTTGTTAGCCAAGCCAAGATCATGCATCGATCGGTCCTGTCACCCTGAGGCTTACGACCTCACCACCCGGGCTGTCAGACACGACCAGAGATGCCCTCGCGTCCCATGCCGTGGAACTCGCCGTATGCGATCCGGGTTTCGCCAAGCCGCATCTGACTGAGGTCAACCTTGTTGACTTCGATCACGGCTCGGCCGGTGATCTCAACTGCTTCAATCAGATGTAGTTCGGGGGGATCTGGGTCTTCATCGCGGGCAAAGATCCGGGCTTCCTGATCTCCCCTACTTGCCGTGAACGGACGCCACCCAAGTATGAAGCTGTCTTCGAAACCCTCCCTCAGGGCGCGAAGTCCTACTTGGTCGATGACCTCATCCCATTGCCCGTGGACCTTCAGCCTCACCGCCTCAATGAGAGAACTCGGCAATGTGGTCCCGTCATCCAGGAAAAGCCGAAGATCCGGTACCGCCCTGAACCACACCTCCGGTTTCCGCAATCGGGGGCGGCACTCTTATACTTGGCCGACCCGCGAACCCCCCAAGGGGTGTAGCTCTAACTGGTTAGAGCGCCGGTCTCCAAAACCGGAGGTTGGGGGTTCGAGTCCCTCCACCCCTGCCAGTCCTTTGAAAGCCATGAGCAAGCAACGATGAACAGAGAGATGCGCCGCCTCCAGGAAGCGGAGGAGCGGCGACGCAAGAAGCAAGACGAGAGCGGTCCGAGCAAGGCGCAGAGACGCGCCACGGCTCTGCAGACCCGGCCCCAGCTCGTCGGTGAGCGCAAGTCGTTCCCGAGGAGGGTGGGTGACTATTTCCACGAGGTGCGGGTCGAGCTGCGAAAGGTCACCTGGCCCACCAGTGACCAGATGATCGTCTTCACCTCGGTGACTCTCATCACCACCATCGTTCTCACCGGGGTCATCTTCGGCCTCGACGTGGCGGCGAAACGGTTCGTGCTCTGGCTGGTCGACCTGAGGGGATGATGACGCAGATGACTGAGCCCGCGATGAATCTCGAGCCGGAAGGCGGCGAAAATCTGGAGCCGGCCAAGCCGATCAGCCCTTACGATCTGCCCGGCGACTGGTATGTGATCCACTCCTACTCCGGGTACGAGAACAAGGTCAAGGCCAACCTCGAGACCCGCATCCAGTCGATGCACATGGAGGAACGGATATTCGAGGTCCATATCCCTATGGAGGACGTGGTCGAGTTCAAGGGGGGCAAGAAGGTCACCGTTCCCCGCAAGGTGTTCCCCGGGTACATCCTGGTGAGGATGAGCCTCGATGACGACTCCTGGTACGCAGTCCGCAACACACCGGGTGTGACCGGGTTCGTCGCAGGGAACGCCCAAAAGCCAACCCCCCTCTCACGCCGCGAGGTGGAGCGCTTCCTCGGGGTCCAGGAGGAAGAGGAGAAGATCAAGCCCCGATTCAAGCCCGAATGGGAAGTGGGCGAGCAGGTCCGGGTGGTCACGGGCCCATTCGCCGACTTCAACGGGATCATCGAGGAGATCAACATCGACCAGCAGAAGGTGGTGGTGCTGGTCAACATCTTCGGTCGCGACACCCCGGTCGAGCTCGGCTTCGAAGACATCCAGAAGAACTGATAGGTCCCCAGGAACATGGCCAGGAAGAGACTCGTAACCACACTGAAGATCCAGTTGCCCGCTGGTCAGGCGACCCCGGCGCCCCCGGTCGGCACCGTCCTCGGGCCCCACGGCGTCAACTTGATGGACTTCGTCAAGTCTTACAACGAAGCCACTGCCGCCCAGCGCGGCCAGATCATCCCGGTCGAGGTTTCGATCTTCGAGGACCGCTCCTTCACTTTCGTCACCAAGACCCCACCGGCCGCGGCGCTGTTGCGACAGGCGGCCAGGGTCGAGAAGGGCTCGGGTGAGCCCAACAAGACCAAGGTGGGCAAGGTGACCAAGGCCCAGGTCAGAGAGATCGCAGAGATCAAGATGGTCGACCTCAACTCGATCGATGTCGAGGGCGCGATGAAGGTGATAGAGGGGACTGCTCGATCAATGGGCATCACCGTCGAGGGTTGACGCTCTCGGGAGGCAATGGCCCGTAGTGGGAGGCCGAACAGGCCGCCTGGACCACAGGAGAAGAAGATGGCACATGGAAAGAAGTACCGCGAGGCATCCCAGCGGTACGACAAGAACACCCTCTACCCGGCGTCACAGGCGCTGGAGTTGGTCAAGTCCCTGGCCCCGGCCAAGTTCGACGAGACGGTGGAGGTGGTGTTCAACCTAGGGATCGATCCCCGCAAGGCCGACCAACTGGTCCGGGGCACGGTCGCCCTTCCCCACGGCACCGGGAAGACGGTCAGGGTGGCGGTGTTTTGCCCTGTCGACAAGGAGAAGGACGCCCGCGAAGCCGGAGCCGACGTGGTCGGTGGCAAAGAGTTGGTGGAGGCGATCCAGAGTGGGCGTGAGCTCGATTTCGATGTTGCCATCGCCACCCCTGACATGATGGCCGAGGTGGGGAAGCTGGGCCGGGTCCTCGGCCCCCGTGGCCTGATGCCGAACCCGAAGGCAGGCACCGTGACACAGGACGTGGCCAAGGCGGTAACCGAGTTCAAAGGTGGGCGGATCGAGTACCGAAACGACCGTCACGGGGACGTCCATGTCGTGGTGGGCAAAGTCTCATTCGAGGTGGACCAATTGGTGGGGAACCTGGCTTCTTTGGCCAATGAGGTGGTCCGAGCCAAGCCGGCCGCCGCCAAAGGCCGCTACCTCATGGGCATGACGGTTTCGTCGACGATGGGCCCCGGTATCAAGGTCGACGTCGGTCACATCGATGATTTGACCTCCCTCGTCAACTGACAAGTTCTCAGCCGTCCCAATTCGAAAGCCCCCGGATTCCGGGGGCTTTCTGTTGAGGTTGGGGGGTTTCCGCGCCCCGGACACACCGTGGATTGTGAGGGCTTCGGTTTGCCAGGTCCACCGTCCGCACGTGCCGACGAGTCTCTGTGAACCAGGGTAGGGGCTGGTCATTAGTCGGCCACGCGGCCCTCGTATCTCGGGTCCGTGGAACGGGCGGGGGCGGTCAGGGATCCCACCCGGTACACGGAAACCCCCTGTTGTCAACTGGGCCTAGTGTCGCGCGGGGCGGGTCAGCTGTCCAGGGAGAATATGGAAATTCCCAGGTCATACGGTGGCCAGAAACCTCCTCATCACTTGATTGAACTCCGCGGGCTTCTCGAACGAGGGCAGGTGAGCCGCCCCGAGGATCACAACCTCGGGTTGGTCACTGAGACGCCGCGCCAGGTAGCCGGCGGACTCGATCACGTCGGGTAGGTCGTGCTCTCCCACTACCACCAGGCAAGGGACGGCGATCTCATCGAGTCGCTCGTCGACGACGCCATCGAAGGGGATGGGGAGCTTCGCCCTGTCGGGGTAGGTCAGGTTGGGCTTGGTGTCCATGTCGATGAAAGTCGCCAAAAGGTCAGGGTCGATCTGGCCCAAGGTACGGCCCACGCCGGCAAGCCAGACCTCGGCCTCGAGCAGGACACAGCGCTGGATGTCCCCGGCCCGGAGAGCGGCGATGGCCTCGTCCTCCTGGGGAGGCTCGTTCCAGCCATTGGCGGGCTCCCACCCTGGCGCCGCCGCCCCCACCAGCACCAGGCCGATGACCCGTGTCGGGCTCTGCAGGGCGGTCTGGAGGGCGATGTCACCACCCATCGAACATCCCACCAGCACAGCCTGGTCCAGACCCAGATGGTCCATCACCGCGATCACATCGTCGCGATCGGCGTAAGGGACCGGGTCGAAGTCGGTCCTGCCAAAGCCGCGCTGATCGAAGGCGGCCACGGTGTATGCGTTGGCCAGACCGCCGATCTGGTCGAGCCACATTCGGCTGTCGGCAACCCCGGC
Source organism: Acidimicrobiia bacterium (assembly GCA_040878345.1). GTDB lineage: Bacteria > Actinomycetota > Acidimicrobiia > Spongiisociales > ZC4RG35 > ZC4RG35. The sequence continues at coordinate 10,737 of JBBDML010000005.1, forward strand.
ATGGATGAAGACGACAGCCGGACCTTCCCCGCCAATCGAATAGTGGAGCCTGGCCCCAACCGTCTCGACGAATCCCGAGTCCATCTGTCTGACCATAAGTCGAATTGCCCACTCTCGGGTCGGGAGTACAATCACGCCTGCAACTCCAATTACCTCGGCCGAAGACCGCTGGCGTCCCAGACCCAATGGGTGAGAGCCCACCAGCGCAGGTTCGCTTCTCAGAAGCCCCTCGTCTCCTGCCGAAGGGGCTTGATTGACGTCTAGGGAGAAGCACGAATGCCAAGACCGGAAAAGGTCCAAGCTGTTTCCGACATCCGAGAGAGGATGGAGAGCGCCGAGGCGGTGTTCCTCACCGAGTACCGAGGGCTCTCCGTCAAGGCCGTCCAGGACCTGCGCAAGGCGTTGCGCGACAGTGGGGCCGAGTACAAGGTGGTCAAGATGACCCTGGCCAAGCTGGCCGCCGGTGATGCCGGTATCGCGGGTCTCGACGACTACCTGACCGGGCCAACCGCTCTCGCCTTCGCCAACCGCGATCCGGTGGCAACCGCAAAGGCATTGAAGGACTTCTCCAGGTCCAACGAGGTCTTGGTGCTCAAGGCCGGCTATCTGGCCGGGAATCTCCTCAGTCCTGAGGAGATATCCCGACTTGCCGAGATCGAGCCCCGGCCCGTCCTTCTCGCCAAGTTCGCAGGTGCGGCTAAGTCCCCGCTCTACAGGGCGGCCGGTTACTTCGCCTCGTTCACCCGCGATGCGGCCTCGATGTTCAGCCAGCTATTGGACAAGAAGGACTCGGGTGGTATCTCGGCCGGAGGGAGTGCCTCAGAGGCAACCCTTCCCGTCGACCAACCCGTTGAGACCGCGGCCGCCATGGCCGAGGAGGAATGAGAAATGGCCGCAAAGACCAAGATGACAACTGACCAACTGCTCGCCACCTTCGAGGAGATGACCGTCCTCGAGCTGAAGGAGTTCCTCGACGCTTTCGAAGAGAAGTTCGAAGTGACCGCCGCGGCTCCCATGGCAATGGCCGCCGCCCCGGCCGCTGGTGGTGATGGCGGTGCCGCCGCCGCCGTCGAGGAGAAGGACGAGTTCGACGTGGTCCTCACCAGTGCCGGCGCCCAGAAGATCCAGGTGATCAAGGAAGTCAGGAGCCTGACCAGCCTCGGGCTCAAGGAGGCCAAGGACTTGGTGGACGGCGCCCCGGCCAATGTGCTGGAGGCGGTCGACGAGGACACGGCCAAGAAGGCCAAGGAAGTCCTCGAGGCCGCCGGCGCCACCGTCGAGCTGAAGTAGGACTCGCTGAGCTCGTTGTACGAGAGGGCTCGGAGTCGTCGACACCGAGCCTCGTACTTGGTACTTGGTACCTGGACAGTCCTTGTACCAAGTACCGGGTACAGGTACCGGGTTACGAGAAGTAGGCGCTCACCACCGGTGTCTCCCGCTGACGGAGCCTCACGTTGGCGTCGAGCTTCTCCAAGTTCTGCTCGATAGACCTGGATGCTTCCGGCAGCGGGTGCTCGGCGAAGAAGGCCTTCACGTCGGCCGCAACCTCTGGGTGGGAGAGCAGGGAGATGCCCTCGACCACCCGGGTCTTGGTCATTCCGGGCATGACTTCGAGGAGGGCATCCCATCTCGAGGCGGCGCTCTGCCACACCGCGGGTCCGGCTTTCCCCGACAGGAGCCGCGCGAACACCCAGAAACCGTCCTGTGCCCGGATATCGCCTTCGATCACCTTGTCGAGAGTCCCGATGGCGAGATCCTCTCTGGCCACGGTTGCCACCGACCGGAGGTAGCGAACCTGGTCGAGGGGAGTCCTTGCGGCCCGGTAGGTATCCCAGAGCCTGTCGTACTCACTCTCACCAGAGTGGCGGGCGAACACGGTGAGGGCCGCGGTGGCGATCTCCGGATCGGGGGTGGCTCCGTCCAGGAGATCGGCAACCACTTCCCGGCAGAGCTCGATTGTCTCCTGATGCTCGCCGAGTGCGCCCATGGTGGCTATGAGGTCGCCGCGCAGTTTCCGGTCGAGATCGCTGTCGGACGGCGAGGGCTCCCAACCGAGACGGTCGAGGGTGGGGCCGACCAGCGATCGCACGAACGCCTGAAATGCGGGGCGAGCGCTCTCGTCGAGGGCGTGGTGCTCGATCGTGGCCAGACCTGCGGTGATCACCGACCAGATCGCCTGTTCCTTCTCGTCGGCGAACTTCCCGATCAGGTCGAGGAAGCTCGCCGAGTCGACCTGCCCGTTTCGGACGAAGGCGAGGGTGTCGGACACCAGGGCATGACGCTCGACGTCGTCGAGGGCGTCGATGTTGGTGAGGATGGCGGCGAACAGATCGTCGGAGTAGGTGGTCCGATAGAAACCGTGGCCGCCACCATTGGCCACCACCCAGTCCACCTCCCCGCCGAGATCCACCAGCATCTCGTCGTCGTCGAGGAGCACCTTGTTGTCGAACGGCTCTCCGGCCGCGGAGCCCCGAAGCTGGATCGGGACCTTCCAGATCGTGGTGTCGGTCTCATCGGGGATCACCATGAATCGTCTCTGCCCGAGACGCACCCCCCCATCGACCGGCCTGACGTCGATCTGGGGGAAACCGCGCTGGTAGACCCAGGTGTCCATGATCTCGCTCACCGGCCACTCCGAAGCGCTGTCGAGCCCGTGCCACAGGTCGGAGGTGACCGTATTCCCGAACTCGTGCTTGCGCAGGTAGTTGCCCACCCCCTTGCGGAAGTTGTCGACCCCGATGAACTCGTCGACCATGTGGAGCACCGCCGAGCCCTTCCCGTAGGTGATCGCATCGAACATCTGGTCGACCTCTTCGGGGGCATTGACCTCGAATTCGATGGGACGGGTGCTGGCGAGCTGATCCGTGGCCATGGCCCATGGCACCTCTCCGTTGGCGAATGCGAGCCATCGCTTCCACTCGGGTCTCATGGCATTGGTGGCCTTCATCTCGAGGAAGGTGGCGAAGGCCTCGTTGAGCCACGTCCCCTCCCACCATGCCATGGTCACCAGGTTCCCGAACCACTGGTGGGTCACCTCGTGGCCGATGACGTCGAGGCTGTTCTGCAGCTCGGCCTGGCTCGCCCTCTCCTCATCAATGACCAGGTAGGCGTCCCGGTAGGTGATCAGGCCCACGTTCTCCATCGCCCCGGCGGCGAAGTCGGGGATGGCGATGTGATCGAGCTTGTCGGCGGGGTAGGGGATCCTGTAATAGTCGGACAGGTACTCGAAGGTGAAGACCGCGTTCTGAAGCGCGACATCGGTCAGATGGAGGTTTCCCTTCGGGACGATGATCCTGATCGGTGTCCCCCGCACCACCACCGGCTCGGTGGCCTCGAACGGCCCGGCGATGAATGCGAGCAGATAGGTCGACATCTTCATGGTGGAGGCGAATCGGAAGGTGACTCTCCCGTCATGGGCCACCCGCTCCAGCTCTCCGGCGTTGGAGAAGGCCTCGACCCCTTCGGGCACGGTCATGGTCGTGGTGAAAGTGGCTTTGAATTCGGGCTCGTCCCAGCAGGGGAAGACCCGCCGGGCGTCGGTCGCCTGACACTGTGAGGTTGCGATGGGGTGCTCGACACCTTCCTCGTCCTTGTACGCCGAGCGATACAGACCCCGTAGCTGGTCGTTGATGATCCCGGCGTAGTCGATCTCGAGCCGGTAGGGCCCCGGTGCAGCTTCCTTTTCAAGGGTCAGGGTCGCCCTGTCGTATTTGTCGTCGTAGGAGATGCCCGAGATCCCGAAACGGGTGGGTCCTGAGGTGAGGAAGGCCTCCTTGATGTCGACCTCGGCGCTGTTGAGCACGATGGCCCGGGCCGGTTCGAGGACCTCGATATCGATCCCGACCTTCCCCTGGAAGGTGAAGTCCTCCATGTCGAGATCGAGATCGATGTCGTAGTGGGAGGGGACGATGGTCCGCGGCAGGCGGAAAGAGCTCTCGGACAAGATCACGGCCTCTCAGTCAGGGTATTGGGGGGATGGTACCGGCGTCTCCGGTAACAGAGATGTGGCTGAGACACCGGTCGCGCTTAGCCTTTCCCTGATGACTCGAGAGCGGTCGACGATCCTCGTATCGCTGCACGGCCCGGACCGAGCGGGTATCTCTGCTGCCCTGATGGAGGTGTTGGCCGCCGGTGGTGCCGAGATCTACGACATCGAGCAGATCGTGATGAGACAACGTCTCACGCTCAACCTGTTGATCGGGGTGACCCCCGAGGGCGCCACCGTGCGTGACGTCCTCTACTTTGCCTGGGAGAACGGTCTCCATGTCGAGTTCGAGGTGATCGAGCCCGCCCCGGAGCCGCTGAGGACGATGTCGGTGGTGACCGTGATCGGTCCCATCGTCGGTCCCGAGGAGTTCGGGCAGGTGGCCGGGGCCATCGCCGGAGGGGGCGCCAACATCGAGCGAATCGTTCGCCTCTCCCGATACCCGGTGATCAGCTACGAGTTGACCATCTCGGGAGGCGACATAGACCGGATCCGGTCGACCCTGGTCGATGTGGCTGCCACCAGCCCAATCGATGTCGCCATCCAACCCGACGGGCTGGTGCGACGGGCCAAGCGGATGGTGGTCATGGACGTCGACTCCACGCTCATCCAGGAAGAGATCATCAACTTGCTGGCCAGGGAGGCGGGGGTCGAGGACAAGGTCGCCGAGATCACTAGTGCCGCTCTCGCCGGGGAGATCGATTTCGAGGAATCGCTACGGGAGAGAGTCTCTCTGCTGGCCGGCCTCGGTCAGGACACCCTGGGCCGGGTAGCCTCGAATGTCTCGCTAACCCCGGGGGCCCGCACCCTGATTCGCACGCTCAAGAGGCTCGGGGTGAAGACCGCCATCGTCTCCGCCGGTTTCACCCGGTTCACCAGCGCCCTGGCCGAGCAGTTGGGGATCGACTACTCCCTGTCCAATACCCTCGACGTCAAAGATGGGGTGCTCACCGGTGGTCTGGTCGGGGAGTTCGTCGACGGGCCCCGCAAGGCACGGTTCCTCGAGGAGATCGCCAGTGCCGAGAGGATCCCCCTCGATCAGGTGGTGGCCATCGGAGACGGTGCCAATGACCTCGACATGCTCTCGGTGGCCGGTCTCGGGATCGCCTTCAACGCCAAGCCGTTCGTCACCGAGAAGGTGGGGACCTCGATCACGGTTCCCTTCCTCGACGCCATCCTCTTCCTCCTCGGGATCGCCAGGGAGCACGTCGATGCTGCGGACGCCTCCGACCCAGGATTCGACCAGCCGATGCTGATGGAGATCCCCGGGACGCCTCCCGCCTAGCTCGCTTCGCTCGCCGTGCTGGGTACTCAGTACTTCGTATTTGGACAGGTGGCCCCTCACCGCGCTGGGACAATCCCAGTGCCCAATGCCAAGTACCAAGTACGGAGCGCAGCGACCTAGACCCAGCGGTGGTGGAACCCCTCGCCTCGGGGGCGGTCGACGCGCTCGAAGGTGTGGGCTCCGAAGTAGTCACGCTGGGCCTGGATCAGGTTGGCCGGCAATCGCTCCGATCGCATCCCGTCGAAGTATGCGATGGCGCTCGAGTATGCCGGTGCGGGTATGCCCGCCTCGACCGCTCCTGAAACCACACGTCTCCACGAGGCCTCGGCGGAGCGGAGAGCATCCGAGAAGAAGGGGGCCAGGCTCAGGTCGGTGAGGGTCGGGTCGGACCGATAGGCGGCGGTGATCTCCTCGAGGAACAGGGCCCGGATGATGCACCCGGCCCGCCATAGGGAGGCGACCAGGCCGGGCTCGATGTCCCACCCGAACTCGGCCGACGCCGCGGTCATCAGTCGGAAACCCTGGGTGTAGCTGACGATCTTGGAGGCGTAGAGGGCGGCCTCGACATCGTCGAGGGCCACTCCCTGGAGCTGCCCGGTCGGGGTGTCGAACACACCGGCGATCTGGGATCTGCGATCGGGGTCGGAAGACACGATCCGGGCATAGACCGCCTCGGCGACCAGGGCGGTGGGCTCGGCCAGGTCCATGGAGGCGATGACTGTCCACTTCCCTGTCCCCTTCTGCCCGGCGGCGTCGAGGATGACATCGATCATGGGGCGACCGTCCTCGGTGGCACGCAGGATGTCGGCGGTGATCTCGACGAGGTAGGAGCGGAGTCTCCCTTCGTTCCACCCCTCGAAGACATCACCGATCTCTGCCGGGGCCATCCCCATGCCACGACGCATCAGGTCATAGGCCTCGGCGATGACCTGCATATCCCCGTACTCGATCCCGTTGTGAACCATCTTGACGAAATGACCGGCTCCACCCGGCCCCACCCATTCACAACAGGGCGCCCCGTCGGGGGCCACCGCCGCGATCGACTTGAGGATGGGCTCGACCACCGGCCATGCCTCCGGGTCGCCACCGGGCATGATCGATGGTCCGTGGCGGGCTCCCTCCTCGCCGCCGGAGACGCCGATCCCGAGAAATCGGATGCCTCTGTCGGCCAGCTCTCGGCACCTTCGTTCGGTGTCGGCGTATAGCGAGTTGCCCCCGTCGATGACGACATCGCCCGGGTCGAGCAGGGGGACGAGCTCTGTGATCACGGCGTCGACCGGGGCCCCGGCCTTGACCATGAGGAGGATCACTCGCGGTGACCCGAGCCCTGCCGCGAACTGATCGAGATCGGCGGCCCCAGTGATGCTCTTTGACCCGGCCTCTCCGGCCATGAACTCCTCGGTCACCGTGGTCGTGCGGTTGTAGACCATCACCTCGTTTCCGGAGTCGGCCAGGTTGAGGGCGAGATTGGCGCCCATCACGGCCAACCCGATGACTCCGATGTCGGCGGGTTCGGTCATCGGCGGAGGCTATCGCTTCAGGGCCGATCCCTTTAGCCTTCGCCGGGCTTTGGCGCGAACACGTCTCGGGATCGACATCGGCGGTACCGGTATCAAGGGAGGAATCGTCGACCTCGACGCGGGCGAGTTGATCAGCGAACGGCGAAGGGTCCCGACCCCACAGCCCTCGATTCCGGAGGCGGTGGCGGCCGCGGTGGCCGGCCTGGTCTCCGAGTTCGATTACCAGGGACCGATCGGGCTGGGCTTCCCGGCGGTTGTCACTGACGGGACGGTCTGGACCGCCAACAACATCGACGAGTCCTGGATCGGCTTCGATGCAGGCCGTTTGTTCGAGGACGTCACCGGGTCGCCGGTGAGCATGGTGAACGATGGGGATGCCGCCGCTCTCTGCGAGGTCCGGTATGGAGTGGCGCGCGACATCCCGGGCGTGGTGCTGATCATCACCTTTGGCACCGGGATAGGGGCTGGCTTGATCAACGACGGCCGTTTGGTGCCCAATCTCCAGATCGGGGACATCGAGCTGGATGGCCATCGACCTGCCGAGCACTACTTCTCAGCGGCGGCCAGGGACGGCGAGGGGCTGAGCTGGGAGGAGTGGGCGGCGAGGGCGAACCGTTTCCTGAGCCACGTCAAGGTGATCTTCTCGCCGCGGGCCCTGGTGATCGGGGGCGGGCTCACCCGGCATTGGGACGAGTGGTCGGGCTATCTCGACCCCGCCCTTGGGGTGGTGCGAGCGTCACGGGCAAACAACGCCGGGATAATCGGGGCGGCGACGCTGGTGGGTTAACGGGCGAAGGAAGTGAAGCGGCCGGCCTCAGCGGCTGGGACCCTGACGTCGAGGATGGTCCCATGCTCGTCGTGCTTCTCCTCGATCACGTCACCCAGGCGGTGAGCGGCGGCGACGATGTCACCTCGCTCATAGGGGATGCTCAAGGACACCACCACCAGCTGTCGTGCCAGCGACTCGGCGATAGTCTCGCCTAGACCCTGGAGGCCCTCACCGGTCAGTGCCGAGATCATCACCGCATCCGGGTAGAGATTCTCGATCCGTTGCCGCTGTCCGACCGCCAGGGCGTCGATCTTGTTCATGACGAGGAGCTCGGGGATCTCGGAGGCTCCAATCTCGGCGAGCACCTCGCGAACCGCATCGATCTGACCGGCGATGTCCTGGTCGGTGCCGTCGACCAGATGAAGGAGTAGATCGGACTCCGTGGCCTCGGCAAGCGTGGACCGGAACGACTCGACTAGGCCGTGGGGGAGCCGCCGCACGAATCCGACGGTGTCTGCGAGCAGGACGGTTCTCTTGCCTGGGAGGTCGAGCCGGCGAACCAGGGGGTCGAGAGTTGCGAACAACCGGTCCTGGACCAGGGCGTCGGCATCGGTCATCGCATTGAGAAGGGTGGACTTGCCGGCGTTGGTGTAACCCACGATCGAGACCTGGGGAACCTGGTTGCGACGACGTTGCTTCCGTTGGGTGTCGCGATGGGATCCACTCTCCTTGAGCTGTCGCTCCAGCTTGGAGATCCGTGTCAGGATTCGGCGACGGTCGGTCTCCAGCTTGGTCTCACCGGGGCCACGGTTGGCGATACCCACCCCTGCCCCTTGCTGGGACAGCGTCTTGCCCTTGCCCCTGAGTCTGGGGAGGTGGTAGCGGAGGAGGGCCAGCTCGACCTGGAGGGCGCCCACCCTCGATGTGGCGTGCTGGGCGAATATGTCGAGGATCAGCGCCTCCCGATCGACCACGTCGCACTCGAAGATCCGCTGCAGGTTCCGCTGCTGTGCCGGCGACAGCTGATGATCGAAGACCACTACGTCGATGTCGAGGGCTGTGGCCAGGGCGGCCAGCTCTTCGGCCTTTCCCTTACCGATGTAGGTGGCGGGGTCGATGGCGTGACGTTTTACGATCTCGGAGTCGACCGGGTCCGACCCGGCGGTGTCGGCCAACAGGGTGAGCTCTTGGAGCGACCGCTCCTCGGCCTCCTCGCTCATCCCGGGAAGGATGACACCGACCAGGAACGCTCGCTGGACTGCGACCTGGAGGTCGGTGACCGTTGCCGACAGGCGTCTTCGCCGTCGTGAGGCGTGCTCTTGTGTCATCAGGTGGTGGCTCCCGTACACGGAGAATGATGCCGAGCGGCGTTTGAGTCTGCGATGGGTTTGAGCGCGCTCAGAGGTAATGGCCCTCGTCGCCGACATGCTTTTGTTCCTCTTCGGCGATGATCTGAGACTCCCGCACGGCGATGACCGGCTTGCCAGAGGGGGGCCAGATGAAACGCCATGCGCCCGTCGGCACCGCCCAGAAGCGTTGCCCGGTCTCCACGTCGACCAGGGTGAGGGCGTCGTTGCCGTCCTTCGTGCCCACCGGCACCAAGAGCCCCGACCGGGTGGTGGCTTCTTCGGGCGCATGGCCGACCCGCCAACCCACCATCACCTTGTACCCGTTGTCCTTGACCACCGGGAGGTCTGTCTCGAGCATCGCCCCTCATTCTCGCAGCCGGCACCGTCAACGGCGACTCCCCGTAGCCCAGGTCTGACCGGATTGGATAGGGTGGAGGGCGATGGCCTCCCGCACCCATTTCTCTGAAGCCCTCGAGTATCACGAGCACCCTCGTCCCGGCAAGATCGAGATCAGGTCGACCAAACCCACCGCCACCCAGAGCGATCTCAGCCTGGCCTACACACCGGGGGTTGCCGAGCCCTGTCTGGTCATCGCCAACGATCCTGTTTCCGCCTTCCGCTTCACCAATCGGGGGAATCTGGTGGCCGTGGTCTCCAACGGGACCGCAGTCCTCGGGTTGGGCAACATCGGGCCCCTCGCCGGGAAGCCGGTGATGGAGGGCAAGGCGGTGCTGTTCAAGAGGTTCGCCGACATCGACGTCTTCGACCTCGAGATAGATGCCGACGACCCCGACGACGTCATCAGGTTCTGCGAGATGCTGGCCCCAACCGTTGGCGGGATCAACCTCGAGGACATCAAGGCACCCGAGTGCTTTTACATAGAGGAGACCCTTCGCCAACGTCTCGACATCCCGGTGTTCCACGACGACCAGCATGGGACCGCCATCATCGGCGGGGCGGCGTTCATCAACGCCGTCGAGCTGACCGGTAGGGAGCTGTCCCGGACCAGGGTGGTGGTCGCCGGGGCGGGCGCTGCAGGTGTCGCCTCGGCGCGATTCCTCGTCGAGCTGGGGGTGGACCCCGCCAATGTCCTGATGACCGACTCACGGGGCGTGATCCACAGCGAGCGTGACGACCTAAACGACACCAAGCGGGTGTTCGCGGTGAGCACCGGGGCACGCACCCTCGAGGACGCCATGGAGGGGGCGGACGCCTTCATCGGGGTCTCGGTGGCAGGCACGGTGACGAAGGAGATGATCAGGTCGATGGCCGACGACCCAATCGTCTTCGCCCTCGCCAATCCCGACCCCGAGATCACCTATCCCGACGCCAAGGCCGCTCGTCACGACGTTGTGATGGCAACCGGTAGGAGCGATTACCCGAACCAGGTGAACAACGTCCTCGGGTTTCCCTTCATCTTCAGGGGGGCGCTCGACGTGAGGGCCCGAGCGGTGTCGGAGGGGATGAAGGTGGCCGCGGCCCACGCCTTGGCCGACCTGGCCAAGGAGCCGGTACCGGACTCGGTGCTGAGGGCCTACGACCTGGAGCGGCTGGCTTTTGGAGCCGAATACCTGATACCCAAGCCCTTCGACTCCCGGGTTCTGTTGACCGTGGCTCCTGCAGTGGCTCAGGCGGCCATCGATGAGGGCCTTGCCCGGGCGCCCATCGCAGACTTCGACGCCTATCGGAGCCAACTCCAGACCAGGTTCCGGGCGTCCCATGCCTTGATCAACTCGATCACCAACCGGGCGATCGAGCATCCCAAGAAGGTGGCCTACCCGCATGGCGACGATGTGAGGATCATCCGGGCGGCCCGTCGTGTCACCGACGAGGGCATCGCCCGCCCGGTCCTGCTCGGTGATGCCGACAAGATCGCCAGCCTTTCGAACAGCTTCTCCATCGGGCTCGACGGGATGGAGGTGATCGACCCCTCGGCCGACACCACCGAGCGGGCGCGATACGCCCAGGTCCTCGAGGAGCTCCGCCGCAACCGTGGCTTGAGTCTTCAGGAGGCTCAACGTCAGGTGAGGGATCCCAACATGTATGCCTGTCTGATGGTGAGGGAGGGAGCTGCAGACGCCGTCCTGGGAGGGTTGTCCACCTTCTATGCGGAGACGATTCGGCCAGCCCTCCAGGTGCTCAAAGTCGAGGAAGGGCGCTCTATCGTCTCGGCGGTCTACCTGGTCGTGGTGCGGGGGCTGCCTTTCTTCTTCACCGACTGCGCGGTCAACATCGAGCCCAGCGCAGAACAGCTCGCCGAGATCGGATTGGCGGCCACTGCGACTGCCGAGATCTTCGACCGTGAGCCGAGAGTGGCCTTCATCAGCTACTCCGACTTCGGATCGGCCCGAGGAGAGGAGCCGGCACGGGTGAGACGGGCGGTGGAGCTGTTCCGACAGGTCCGCCCCGACGTTCCGGTCGACGGCGAGATGCAGGCCGACACCGCGGTGGTCCTCGACATCTTGCGAAGCCGGCGGCCGGCCGGCCCACTGACCCGGGCCGCCAACGTGCTGGTCTTCCCCAACCTCACCGCGGCCAACGCCTCCTACAAGCTGCTCAATCGGCTTGCCGATGCAGAAGTGATCGGCCCCATCCTCACCGGGATGTCCAAGACGGTTCATGTCCTGCAGCGGGACGCCTCGGTCAACGACGTGGTGAACATGACCGCCATCGCCGTAGCCGAGGCGCAACGAAGAGAGAGGTCAGCCCCCGCTCTCTGAGGGCCCCCACCACCCTGTGTGAATCCCCTCACCATTCTGTGCGGATCTACGCGAACCCCTACGCCACAGATCCGCACAGAACGATGAGACGAGGCGCGTTCAGGTGGTGGCCGGTCGCCCGGCGCCTTTGTAGTACGCCGCGAACAAGGCCCACACCCCAACCACCAAGTGGAGCAGCGTGTCAAGCGGTCGCTGCAGCTCAGCTCCGAGGAACGTGGTTGTGAACAGGTTGTACACCGCGAAGAACAAGGCAAGAAGACCGACCAGGATCACCAGCCAGCGCTGCCACATGGCCGCGGGTGCGAGCCCGGCGACGACTGCCACCACCCCGAGCACGGTGTGTGCCCAGTTCTCCCCATTGTCGAAATACCAGGTGTCACCGAAGATGCTGTCAGCCGCGGTGGGGCCGATCACCCCGACGAAGCCCAGAATCCCGACGGCGAACAAGACCACACCACCGATCAAGAGGAATTGTCTTGGATTCATTGTTCGAGGCCTCCTCTAATAGCCGCCCCCGACGGGCGGGACTGCCTGATGAGCCTATCCGATGGGTGGGCGCCGTGAAGGCGCCATCTCGGTTTGCTCGACGCTGACAGCCGCTTGTCAACTGGGCGGCTCGGGTGTGATCTGGTGCCTCGCCGTGTCGGCGTTGGTGAGCGGTGACCCTGCTCCGGGTACCCGCGCTCAACGGTCTTTCCAGTACTCCTCGTAATGGACGTTTCCCCGCGTCTTGTGATGGTCGATGGTGAAGCCGCGCTCGCTGAGGATCTGACATACCCCCAGCGTCTCCGGGAAGGTCATCGCTCCGTCATCATCCCATCGGGGCAGGCCGATCATCGACGGGTTGCCGCAGAGGAAGACGTGGGTGGCGTTGGGGTCGAGGGGGGCGCCCAGCAACTTCTCCAGCTCACCCGAGAGGATCAGGTCCTGGATGTAGACCTTGCGGCCCTCGTTCTCGGGCTCTCTCGTCGTCAGTGTGACGTACTCGTAGTTGCCGAAACGCTCCTGGACCACCTTCTGCTGCTCGGTGTAGGCCAGGTCCTGGCGGTAGCGGACACAGACCACCGACAGGATCTTGCCCTGGTGATCGTTGCGTAGAAGCTCGGCGGTCATGGCGTTCTGAGGCGCCTCTCCGGTTCCGGTGGAGAGGAAGACCACGGTGTCTTCGGGCTTCACGTCGTCCAGGGTGTAACGCCCGGTGAACTTCCGACTCATGAAGATGCGGTCGCCGACGCCCTTCTTGAACAGGCGTGGGGTGAGGGCAGGCAGCTCGACCTCGCCGGGCCGGACCTGGACGACGTAGAACTCGACCTCGTCCGGGTGGGGCGGCATCAGCTCCCCGCTCTCATCGACCATCGAGCTCGACACCGAGTACGACCGGCGGGCCATCTTGTCGTGCTGCTCGGGGTGCTCCACGAAGTCCTCGGAGGCGTCGTCCGCCCGTGGCTCCCAGTAACCGAGGGCGAGCGTGGTGTATTGCCCCGCTTTGAATGGCTCGATCGGCTGGTCGGGCTTGATCCCCAGCACCCACAGCTCGGGGTTGTGGGCCCTGATCCAGGTGATGGCGGCGTTGTAGTGGTCGTCCCGCAGATTCTGATCGTGCTGGTCCGGTGTCTCCGACGGGTAGACCACGAACAGTCCGGCGATGGTGGATGAGGCCGAGTCGAGAGACTCATCATCCCAGCCTCCCACCCGGGACACCGTCACCACATTGGAGAGGACATGGACCGACTCGATCGACGGGTCATTGTCGAGGAGCATGGCGGCGAGACGTCCCGGTGGTGTCTGCTGGTCGTCCGTCTCCCTGGTCGCGGTTTGACCGTCCTGGCCGGTCAGTGAACGGTCGAGGGTGAACACCCCGACCTCACCGACCGGTGTTCCACTCACCGTGATCGGTTGGCCCATGGGTCAAAGCTACTGGCAGGGAACAGGCCCCGTCACCCGGGGGTTGGGGATGGCATGGACACCAACATCAAGGTGGAGATGGACCGGGGCGGGATTGCCGACATCACCACCACCGGCCGCAGATCGGGGCTTCCCCGACGGATCGAGATCTACTTCCACCAATTCGACGGGGAGTACTTCCTAACGGGCCGTCCCGGGAGGAAGCGAGACTGGGTGGCCAACATCGAGGCCAACCCCGACTTCTTGCTTCATCTCAAGCGGGGCGTCACCGCCGATGTGCCGGTGATCGGAGAGCCCGAGCCCGACCGTGAGGAGAGGGCCAAGGTGTTGAGGCGGGCCCTCATCGAAAGCTGGGACTCGCCGCCCGACCGCGTCGAGGCCAGGCTCCCTGAATGGGTGGAGGGTGCCCCATTCATCAAATTCCGCCCCCGGGAGGACGAGGACCGGCGACCCGTTTAGGCCGTCCGATCGCCGACGTCCTTCATGCCCAGCCCGATGAGGATGAACAGCACTCCGGCCAGGGTCGCCAGCCCGGCCACCCCGAATGCCAGCACCGAGGTGAACAGCGAGGCCTGGAGGAACGACGAGTTCATCGCCACCTGGCGCAGCGGGTCTTCACGGTCGAGTTCGGCATATGTCTTCCCGTCGGTGGCATCGAGGGTGTGCTTCTCGATGACCCGCGCCTGGCAGTAGGCGCTATAGGGGCCGGAGACCGGCTCCCCGGCGCGGCAGTCGGCGTCGTCGGCCACGATGATGCGCTGGTCGCTCAGGGTGTTGCTGACCAGCACCCATGTGCCGACACCACCGGCGATCAGGATCAGGCCGAAGACGATTGCGGCACTGAATGCGAGTTTTCTCATCGAGACCCCTTCGTTTGGATTGCTCACGAGACTATCGACCAGCGGCGCCGACGATGAGTGCCGAAAGTCGGTGGTGGAATGGACCTAGTACCCAGCCATCGGCCGCCGCCAAAGCTCAGTCGCAGGGGTCCTGATTGGAGGGGATGCCGGCGAGCACCTTCTCCGAGATCTCGGCGAGTGAAGCGAGCTGGTCAGCGGTCAGGGCGTCGACCATGAGCTGACGGACGTCCTCTTGGTGTACCGGGGCAGCCTTCTCGATGGCGAGGCGTCCCGCAGGGGTGAGGCTCACCCACAGACCCCGTCCGTCGCTCTCGCACACGACTCGCTCGACCAGGCCTCGTGCCTCCATCCTCTTCATGTGGTGGGAGAGGCGGCTCTTCTCCCACTGGATCTCGGCCCCGAGCTCGAAAGCGCGAAGGACGCCGGTCGGCGCCTCGGCCAGCGCACTGAGGACCTCGTAGTCCGGGAGCGACAGTCCCGTCTCCATCATCAGGTTCCGATGGATTTGGGTTGCCAGGCTGACACTCATCCTTTGAAAGGCGCGCCAGGCGCGGGCCTGGTCCTGGTTCAAGATGCCGGTGCCGGTCATGAGCCAAGGCTACCAGCTGACGGTTGACATGTCATCCAAAAGCCGATATGGTGATAGTTGATACATCAACCTATTCTCGGTAAGGAGAGAAGATGACCACCCAGACAGACCTCACCCGGATGATCCAGCGGGGCGACCTGACCGGCGACTATGTGATCGACCCCAACCACAGCCGGTTCGGCTTCGTGGCCAGACACGCCATGGTCACCAAGGTTCGGGGCCAGTTCAATCAGTTCGAGGGGACCCTTCACCTCGATGGCGACGACCCATCCGCCTCACACGGTGAGCTCATCATCGAGGTGGCCAGCATCGACACCAGGAATCAGGACCGCGACGCCCACATCCGGAGCAACGACTTCCTGGGGCTGGACCAGTACCCGCAGATCCAGTTCAAGACCACCCGTATCGTGGGAGAAGGCGACCAATTCAAGGTCATAGGTGACCTCAGCGTGCGGGGCGTCATCCGGCCGGTTGCTCTCGACGTGAATGTGATCGGGAGCACCATCGATCCCTGGGGCAACACCCGGGTCGGGTTCGAGGGGGCGACCAGCATCAACCGAAAGGACTGGGGGGTCAACTGGAATGCTGTCCTCGAGGCCGGCGGTGTGCTGGTCTCCGAGAAGGTGACCCTCGAGTTCGAGATCGCCGCGATCAAGAAGTAGCGCTCAGAGGATGCACGTGGTGTCGCTCAGCGCGCCCTCGTGCAAATGCATGGAAGAGGAGCGGAGGCGGACGGGAATCGAACCCGCCAGGGATCGCATCGACCCCTCACCGGTTTTGAAGACCGGGGGACCCACCAGGCGTCCGGACGCCTCCATGGCTGGCAGGCCCGAGGTTAGGGACGAGAGTCGGTGGGGTATGTCGGGAACCAAGAAGGTGGTCGTAGCATTTGATACCGAATGCCTGAGAGAAGCTTCGGACGCGTGGTCCGATACCGGCGGACCAAGTTAGGGCTCAGCCAGGCGAAGCTGGGCCAGCTGGTGGGGCGCTCACCCGCCACGGTCCGGTCTTGGGAGTCGGACAAGAGCATCCCTAGGGACTCCAAGGTGCTGGCAACCCTGGCCGCCATCCTCGGTGTCGATGAGCGAACCATGTTCAACAAGGCGGGTGTCGAGCCCCCGGCCGTGGTGGAGACCAGCCCGACGATCGAGGAAGCGCTCGCCACTCTCGCGCCCGAGGGAAGCGAGCCGCTTCCAGCCGGGGCGGTCGCCGCGTTCCACGAGTTGGAGTCGGACCAGGAGCCGGCTGTCGAGGAGGAGGCGAAGTCGGCGTCGGTGCTGGTCGAGTCGAAGGTCCCTCCTGACATGGAGGGCCCGGAAGGGTTGGGGCCCGATCTCCTCATCGACCTCGAGCCCGATGCGGTCGCGCCGCCCGTGGAGCCCAGGCACCTGCCGGCCCCGGTGCCGGTGGCCCCGATCGTCGCGCCTCCGCCGGTTCCCCACCCGGTGACGGAGCCGAGAGGGCCCTACATCTACACCGTTCCGGCCCCCCCGGTCACCGAGCCCTCGTATGTCGAGGAATCGAGCCAGAAGCAGCTCTATCGGGTCAGGACCCTGGCAACCGTCGTCGGGCTGGTGGCTCTGGTGATAGCGCTGCTGTGGGCGACGACCGAGGGGCTCGACGCTCTCGGGACCTGGTGGGACGACTTCACCGGAACTCTTCGACTGTGACCTTCGAGAAATCCGATGCGGCAGGCGGGCGGCTGTGGCACACTTCCCTCACCAGAGAAAGGAGGTGGTCCCAAGTTGTCTGAATGTCTTAGGACTCTGGAGGTGGCCGAGCGCTGAGCTGCGCCGACCGCTGCGCCGCTCCCCTTCGGGGATGGTGGCGACTCCAATCTCGGACCACCCGGCTCCGGCTATCACGGTCAAAGTCCACCCGTGGCGAGCAATCGAGAAACGCCGGATCTGACGCGTAGGAGAGCCCCCGTGCTTCGCGCCGGGGGCTCTCCGATTCTCAGGATGGGTCGAGACCGTGCCCGACCATCCATTCGTCGTTGAACACCTTCGAGAGATAGCCGCGTCCCGAGTCGGGGACGATCACCACCACCATTCTCGAACTGTCCACCAGGGCAACCTGTAGGGCAGCGTGCATCGCCATCCCACCCGAACCTCCGGTGAGGATCCCTTCGACCCGCGCCAGCCTCCGCGCCATGGCGAACGACTCGGCGTCGGTGACCTCGATGAAACGATCGATCACGCTCAGGTCGACGGTCTCCGGGTAGAAGTCCTCTCCAACCCCCTCGACCAGGTACTGGTGGATTTCACCTTCGGGGCCCTGGGTGTAGATGGAGCCTTCGGGGTCGGCGCCCACCACCTCGATGTCCGGGTTCATCCCTTTGAGGTATCTGCCCGCTCCGGTAATGGTCCCCCCGGTTCCCACCCCGGAGACGTAGACCCTCACCTGGCCATCGGTCTGCCGCCATATCTCCGGCCCGGTGGTCTCGAAGTGGGACTGGGGGTTCGCCAGGTTGGTGTACTGGTCGGGGTGGAATGCGCCCTCGATCTCTCGGGCCAGGCGTCTGGCCACCCCGTAGTACGAGTCCGGGTCGTCGGGGCCCAACTCGGTGGGGGTGACCACAACCTCGACTCCATAGGCTGTCAGCAGGGCCTGCTTCTCCTTGGAGACCTTGTCGGGAACGGTGCAGATCACGCGGTACCCTCGGATCGCGGCGACCAGGGCCAGCCCCACGCCGGTGTTGCCCGACGTCGGCTCGATGATCGTCCCGCCCGGCTCGAGCCCGCCCTCTGCCTCGGCGCGGTCGATCATGGCCAATGCGATCCGGTCCTTTACCGAGCCTCCGGGATTGGTGGTCTCCAGCTTGGCCACCAGATTCCCTTGGGGGTGGAGGCGGGACAGCCTGACCAACGGCGTGCGCCCGATGGTGGCGAGGATGTCGTCATGGATCTCCACGGGCCAGGAGGCTAGGGCTGGTTTGACGCGGGGATGTCAGCTATGCCCCAGACGGGGTCGTCGAGAGTCTCCCTAACCTGGGCCGGTGGCCGCCATCGTCAAGTATGCCTGGTCCGTCCTGGTGTTCAACATCGGGGTGATCCTGATGGGCGCCGTGGTGCGGGCCACGGGCAGTGGGGCCGGCTGCGGGCCATCCTGGCCCACGTGTCAGGGTGAGCTGATCCCAGAGTTGGAGGGGGCGACCTCCATCGAATTCGCCCATCGTGCGCTGAGCGGAGTCGCTCTCGTCATGGTGCTTGCCCTGGCCATCTGGGTCTGGCGCCACACTGCCTCTCACGCCCCGGCGCGGAGGGGCGCCGCGCTCTCGGTGGTGGCAATCGTCGGGGAGGCCCTGATCGGGGCGATGATCGTCCTGGCCGAGTGGGTGGCCAACGACGCCTCTGCGGCGAGAGCCTTTGCCGTCCCCCTCCACCTGGTGAACACGCTCTTCCTGCTGGGGGCCCTGACCGTGACCATCTTCTGGCTCTCCGGGGGTGGTCGCCTCGACTGGTCCATGCGGCGAGGCGTGACCCGCGCCGTGATCATCGGGGGGGCTGCGTTGGTCCTCCTCTTCGCCACCGGAGCCATCACGGCTCTGGCCGACACCCTGTTCCCCAAGGGCGGGGGGGACCTGACCAGTGCCGCCCACTTCCTCACCCGGCTCCGCATCGTTCACCCCATCCTGGCCGTGACCGCCGCCTCGGCGGGTTGGTGGGTGGCTGGTCGGGTAAGGCTGCCGCGGGGTAGGCCGGCACGGGCCCTCCCGATCCTGGTCGGGCTGATGCTGGTCACCGGAGCGCTCAACATCACATTGGGTGTCCCGGTGGTGATCCAGATCACTCACCTTGCCCTGGCCGACGTCCTGTGGGTGGCCTACGTGCTGACCTCGGCGGGTGCGCTCGCCGTCCCGGCGCCGTTGTCGATCAGGTCTTGACCCGACCCTCCTCCCGTTTGTCACCCATCAAGTAGCGGGGCCCGGTGCCCCTGGCGGAGGCGACATCCCCCGGGTTGAACAGGGCACAGCTCCTCAGTGAGAGGCAGCCACACCCGATGCAGTCGGCCAACTCGTCACGGAGGGCGGTCAGCTCGCTGATCTGTGAGTCGAGACGTTGTCGCCACGACCTCGACAATCTCTCCCAGTCGGCCCTGGTAGGCGTGCTGTCGTGGGGGAGGGTGGCCAGGGCGTTGGCCAGCTCGGCCAATGACAACCCGACCTCCTGGCCGGCCCTGATCAGAGCCACCCTTCGAAGAGTGGCCCTGGGATAGCGACGCTGGTTCCCGTCGGTCCGGGTCGAGGCGATGAGGCCCTTGGTCTCGTAGAAGCGCAGCGCCGATGTGGCGACCCCGGAGCGATCCGCCAATTCGCCGATTGTCAGCCATTCCATGCGTCCAACTTAGCTCAAGTCAGGTTGAAGTCTGGTCGACGGTGCGGCAACGCCGCCAACTAGTGTGGCCCCATGTTCCAAGAGATCGGCGTTGGGGTCTTCCGACGGCGCTATGAGTCATTCGACAGCAACGTCGGAGTCGTGGTGGGAGAGGATGGCCTGCTCATCGTGGACACCAGAGCCACCTTGGCCGAGGGTGACGAGCTGCGGGCCGACCTGGGGAGATTCAGCTCGCTCCCGGTGCGATGGGTGGTCAACACCCACTGGCACTGGGACCATGTGTTCGGGAATGCACGGTTTCCCGAGGCTGAGCTGTGGGGTCATCGGCGCGCACGTGAAGTCCTCCTGTCCCGTCCTGAGGAGATGAAGGAGGGAGCAAAAGAGTGGCTCGACCCGGCCAAGCATGCCGAGATCGACGCGGTCGAGATCGTGGCTCCCCAGATGACCTTCTCGGATCGGGTGGGCATCGACATCGGCCGTGCTGTGGATCTCAGCTTTCATGGCCTGGGGCACACCGATGCCGACATTCGCATCCTGGTGGGCGATGCCGACGTCATGTTCCTCGGCGACCTGACCGAGGAGGGCGGCCCGCCCTCCTTCGGTGACAGCTATCCAATGATCTGGCCCTTGACCCTGCGTCTCGCTCTGGGCGACGCCACGGGAGTCATCGTCCCGGGGCACGGTGACGTGGTCGACAGGCTGTTCGTCGAGCAGCAACAGGGGGAGCTGGTTGCCGTAGCAGAGCTGGCGGCCGCCTGTATCAGCGGTGACATGTCGATAGAGGATGCGGCGAGGAAGGGGCCGTTCCCTGCAGACGTCATGACCGGTGCCATGGAGCGGGCCATAGAGGTCGGCTGACCTGGAGGCTCAGTCCAGCAAAGCGGCCAATGCACCCGGGTCGGACGTCGGCAGGTCGCAGACGAAACCTCTGCAGACGAAGGCGCGGGCGCCATTCTCTGCCGTCCGCCCTTCCAGCAGGGGGACCGCCCCCGTCCCCACGGCCGAGGCCGCCAGGGCGATCTGGGGTCGGAAACGGCTGTAATACACCGAAGCCAGACGCTGCCAATCGGAGCCGACGATGGCGAGCTCTTTGGTCCGTCTCGACGAGTCGAGGACCGAGAGATGATGGGCCACCATCGATGGGTGACTTTCCATCAGGAGCCCGGCCGCGGCCAGAGCCGAGTCGGCATCCGAGCGTCTTTGCGACTCCCCGCTGTAGAGACTGGACATGAGCAGGGCCTCGGCGGCCAGGGCATTCCCCGAGGGGTGGGGGTTGTCGGTGACATCGAAGGGACGCTTCATCAGGGTCTCCCCGTCGTCAGAGGTGGTGAAGAACCCTCCTTCCGGCCGGGCGAATCGTCCGAGAGCCCCGACCAGTCGATCGGCCGCCTGATACCACTGCTCCTCGGCGGTGGCGGCAAACAGGGCATACAGACCCACCGCCATCGCCGCATGATCTTCGGCGAACGCGGGGACGGAGACTCGGCCCTCTCTCCACGAGCGCATCAGCCGATCGCCGGCCATCAGATTCTCGATGACGAACGAGGCGGCTCTCCGTGCTACCTCGATGAGGGCAGGATCGGAGAGGGCCGCACCGGCCTCGGCGAAGGCCCTGATGGCCATCCCATTCCAAGAGGCGACAACCTTGTCGTCGAGCCCGGGTCTGACCCGACCCTCCCTCCGCTCGAGCAGCTTCTCTCGTGATGCTTCGAGGTCCCCTGGAGGCCGGCCAACGATGGTGAGGATGTTGGCGCCCTCGAAGTTCCCTTCCTTGGTCGCTCCGTAGTGCTCGATGACGGGCCCAGCCCGATCTCCGAGGACCTCGTGTATCTCCTCCACCGACCAGACGTAGAACTTGCCCTCCACGCCCTCCGAGTCGGCGTCTTCGGAGGAGAAGAACCCGCCATCAGGGCGGGCCAGGTCCTTGGCCAGGTATCCCAGAGTCGACTTGGCGATAGCGATGAAGTCGGGTCGGCCCAGCTCGATCCCGGCCCAGAGATAGACCCTGGCGAGTTGGGCGTTGTCATAGAGCATCTTCTCGAAATGAGGGACCAGCCAGTGCCGGTCAACCGAGTAGCGGGCGAACCCACCCCCGAGGTGGTCATGGATTCCCCCTCTTCCCATCGCCTCCAGGGTCCTGGCCAGCATGGCGTCGGCCCCCGTCGCCCAGGGCTGATCACGGACCCTCAGGAGGAACTCCAGCACCGGCTGCTGAGGGAACTTGGGTGCGCCTCCGAACCCGCCATGAGTGGGGTCGAACAGGGCGGTGATCTTGGCATAGGCGTCGGGTGCCAGCTCCGGACTCGAGACACCGACAACCGGGATGGTGCCTGAGATAGCCTCGACCAGGCGCCCGGCCTGATCGTCGACCTGGTCCGGGTGGTCACGCCATGCGCTCGACACCGCCTCGATCACCTGACGGAAGGCCGGCATCCCATGCCGGGGAGCGTCGGGGAAGTAGGTGCCGGCGAAGAAGGGACGCCCCTGGTGGTCGATGAAGACCGTCATCGGCCAGCCGCCCTGGCCGGTCATCGCCTGTACCGCCTCCATGTAGATTGCGTCGACGTCCGGCCTCTCCTCTCGGTCCACCTTCACGTTTACGAATTGCCGATTCATCTCGGCTGCCGTGACTTGGTCCTCGAATGACTCGTGGGCCATCACATGGCACCAGTGACAGGCCGCATAGCCCACGCTCAGGAGCACGGGCACGCCTCGTCGCCGGGCCTCCACGAAGGCGTCCTCGCCCCACTCCCACCAGTCGACCGGGTTATCCATGTGTTGCAGGAGGTAAGGCGAGGTGGCGTTGGCCAGGCGGTTGGTCATTCAGCTGAAGGTAGCCGTCAAAGTGCCTCCGGGGCCGGTGGAGCCTGGCCCCAACTACCCTCCGCGCAGTGAGAACCCTGCTGGTCTCGGTGGGCTTGATGGTGATGGCGGCCGCCCCTCAGGAGGTCATCCCGGAGCTCGAGGCCAACGGCTATTACATCGAGCCCGGTTCTGGAGCCACCGAGAGCCTGATCAGCGATGCCGTGTTCGACGGACGAGCCGACGGCGGACGCCTCTACATCGTGGTGCTGGCTGCCGAGCCTCCGGGCGGAGCCACCACCTTCGCCGACTCGGTCCTCGACGAGATGGAGGAGGGCTACATCCTCACCGTGGCTCCCGAGAGCGTCGGATATGCAGGTGACAACAGCTTCTGGTCGGCCGATCAGATGGACCGGGCGGTCGGCGCCTCCCTAGACGGGTCGAGCGACGACGACGTGGTGCGTCTCTTCATCGGGGAGCTGGTGCCAGACCCGGGTGGGGAGGGCACCGCTCCCACACCCACCGAGGCTCCCGGCTCCACCGAAGGCGGCGGCTTGGGGTGGATCTGGTTGCTGCTGCTTGTCGGCGGTGGCCTCCTCGTCTTCTGGATGATGAGCCGGGGCTCCCGCCAGGCACCCGATCTCACCAGTGTGAGGGACCTGGCGCGTGCCAAGCTGAATCAAGTGGCAAACGACATCATCGAACTAGAGGACGAGGTGCTTCTCAGTGAGGACATACGGGTGAAGGAGCACTACCAACGGGCCTCACAGACCTACTCGACGGCCATGTCCACTGTGGAGGATGCCAACACCGCGCCGGCGCTGATGACGGTGAGCACCTCCCTCGACGAGGCGATCTGGGAGCTCGATTGCGCCGAGGCGTTGTTGGACGGCAAGCCCCTTCCTCCCAAGCCGGAGCCGCCAAAGCCAGCGGCTCCCGCCGAGACGGTCGCGGTGCCTTCGGAGCCGCAGGCGCCCGAGTATCAGCGCAGATCGCAAAGACAGTCCTCTTTCGGCTCCTCCGAGCTGATGAATGTGCTCATGGCGATCCTGGCCTCTCAGGGGATGCGGGGCGGAGGGGGCTGGGGTGGCTATCAGGGCGGCGGTTCCACCCCGGGATGGCCCGGCTCCGGCGGGGGGCCCCGCTCAAGTGGCGGGGGGATGCGGAGGCCCACAGGAGGGATGGGCCGGATCAGGGGCGGCGGTCGCCGCCGCGGCGGCTGAGCCAATCGCAGCCACCGGGCCGATCTCTACACTCCTGCCCAACGAGCCGAGAAGGAGTCGAGATGCTGAAGAAGTGGTGGGCCTACATCAAGGCTTGGTTCAAGGGAGCCTCAGAACAGGCGATGGACCCCGAGGTGGAGATCCAGATGGCCATCGACGAGGCCAAGGGCCGGGACCAGGACCTGAGGAACCAGGCCGCCAAGGTGATCGCCCACAAGACCCAGCTCGAGAGCCAGATCGAGAGGTCGGCCGGCTCGGTGGGTGAGGCCAAGGAAATGGCAAAACAGGCCCTCATGCGCGCCGACGCCGCCCAAAAGAACGGGGACCCGGCGGGAGTCACCAAGTGGACCCAGGCTGCCCAGTCTCTGGCGATGAAGCTCCAAGCGTCGGAGAACAACCTCTCATCTTTGCGTGGACAGTTCGCGGTCGCAGTCGGTCAGTCCGACCAGGCGAAGGAGGCAGTTCAGGCCAACGCCATGAAGCTCCAGGAGCTGTCCGCCAAGCGGATGGAGATGCTCGGCTCGCTCCAGCAGGCAAAGATGCAGGAGGCGGTCAATTCGGCGGTTCAGTCGATGACCAGCTCCATGGGGGACACCGGGCCGAGCCTCGACACCGTGGAGGCCAAGATCGAACAGCGCAAGGCCGAGGCCATGGCCAGGGCCGAGCTCCACGAGGCCACCCCGGAAGGGGCCGAGGCGGAATTGCGTCAGGCCGTGAGCATGAGCGAGGCCGATGCCAAGCTGGAGGAGCTGCGGGCAGAGCTTGGTATTTGAGCCTCAGCGGGTAGCAGCCCGCGGAGATGATTGGAGGGTGGCCTCCTGAAGACCCTGCTGGTGATGCGCCACGCCAAGTCGGACTGGAACGCCGAATTCGGGGTCGACCACGACCGCCCCCTGAACCGGAGGGGCGTGGCCTCGGCGCGACAGATGGGCCGACTGATCACTGAGCTCCGTCTGGTGCCCGATCTCGTGATCTCCTCCACTGCGGTTCGGGCCCGCTCGACCGCCCAGCTGGCGATGAAGGCCGGGAAGTGGGACTCGAGACTCCAGCTCGAGCCCGGCTTCTATGGGTCTGGCTCTACGTCGGTGATCATGCTCGCAGCCGCTCTCGGCGGCGCCGCCGATCGAATGATGATCGTCGGCCATCAGCCGACCTGGGGCATGGTGATCCACGACCTCACCGGAGACTCGATTGAGGTGAAGACGGCGACTCTGGTCGTGATCGAGTTGCCGATCGACGTTTGGCCGCAGCTGCCTGACGCCACCGGCACGGTGACGGCCGTCCACCACCCAGGTCGTCGAGCGTAGGCTCGGTCGGAGCTCGCAGGGTCTCCGGCACCGGGCGCCCCAACCGACACCGATGACAGGAGAGCACAGCCATGAGTATCGAGGGGCGTTGGATCATCGAGTCGATGCTGGTCGACGGTGGGCTGGCACCCCAGATCGAGGGGACCGAGATCATCTTGGATGTCGAGGGTGACCGGGTATCGGATGACGCCAACAACCGCTTCATGGCTGGGTTGGGCGAGAACACCCTGTTCGGGATGATGGCGGCCACCCGGATGACCGGGCCCCCCGGAAATAATGAGCCAGGAACAGGTGTTCTTCAGTCATCTCCAGCCTGTTGGCTCCTACGCGGCCGATCGGATGAACCTCATGGTCGACGGTGAGGTGGTGCTGGTCCTACGTAGAACTGGATCGGGACAACCCCTGGAGGAGGAGTAAACTAGGGAAAAGAGGGGGTTCACAAAGCGCGAGCAATGCGTATATTTGACCCCTCGGGGTCCGAACCCCATCACTGCCCTGCGGAGGACTAGAACACTCATGGCCGCCATCGAGACGCGTGACGACAAGACCGAGAAGCCCCGTCGGATCAGGCTCCATTCGAAGCTGACCGACGAACGTGGTCGTCTCACCACCGATCTCGTCTCCCAGTACCTGACCGCCATCGGGGAGTACGACCTGCTCACGGCCGAGCAGGAAGTCGAGCTCGCCCAGAAGATCGAGGCCGGCGAGGATGCCGCTGAGCGTCTCGAGAACCGAGACTTCTCCGGCAAGCGGGAGGAGATGGAGCAACGCAGACTCGCCCGTCGGGGGGCCCAGGCGAAGGACGATTTCCTCACCGCCAACCTCCGTCTGGTGGTGGCCAACGCTCGCCGGTATGCCAACACCTCGGGCATCGACTTCCTCGACCTGATCCAGGAGGGGAACCTGGGACTGATCCGGGCCGTCGAGAAGTTCGACTGGCGCAAGGGATTCAAATTCTCGACCTACGCCACCTGGTGGATCCGGCAGGCGATCACCCGGGCCATTGCCGACAAGTCACGAACCGTCCGGATCCCGGTCCATCTTCACGACACCTTGGCTGCGGTGCGCGCCGCCCAGGCGTCTCTGAAGGCCGAGTTGGGACGCGACCCTCGCCCCGACGAGATCGCTGAGGAGGCCGGTGTCACCGTCGACAAGGTCGAGCTGGCCCTGAGCGTCGCCGATACCGTCTCCCTCGAGCAGCCGATCGGTGAGGACGGCGCTCAACTCGGTGACTTCATCGAGGACGAGGACGCCGCTGACCCGGTGCAGATGACCGAGGAGATGGACGTCGCCAACTCGCTGCGCGAGTCGATCGAACGGCTTCCAGAACGAGAGGGCCGGATCCTCGCCCTCCGATACGGTTTCTACGACGGCGTCCCCCGCACCCTCGAAGAGATCGGCGACGAGTTCAACCTGACCAGGGAGCGCATCCGCCAGCTCGAGAAGCTGGCTCTGTGCCGCCTCCGTCACCCGTCTTTCGGGATCCGCGAGGCCGACCTGGTCTGATCTGGCCTGGTCAGCCACTGGTGCCAGGGTTGAGCGGAGCGGGCACCCGCCGGGTAGCTTGGCGGTATGAGACTCGGAGACCTGGTGGGTGATGCTCCCTATCTGTGCGGCCCGGCCACCACTCTGATCGAGGCGGCCGCCGCCATGGAAGGCTCAGACCTGGGATCCCTCGCCGTGGTCGAAGGGATGACCCTGCTGGGGGTGGTCACCGAGCGCGACCTGCGTGGAGCCATCGCACGGGGAGAGGATCTCGACAGCACCCAAGTGTCATCGGTGATGGCCATCGAGCCCGACATCTTCGATCCCGACCTCGACGTCTGGGACGCTGCCGCCTGGATCGCCGAGTCGGGCTACCGGCACCTTCCGGTGGTCGGCGACGACGGGGTCCTGCTCGGGGTGGTCTCCCTCCGGGACCTCCTCAAGGCCCTGGTCGACACGGTCTAGTGCAGGCTGGCCTCCCAGGGATGAGCCGCCGAGGGGATCTCAGTCCCAGAGGGCCAGGATCACGGCCACGATGGTGTAGGCGATCACGGCGTTGACCCCATTGATCAGCCAGTAGGAGCTCCCCTTGCGCTCGTACAGCTGATTGACGAGGGAGCCGACCACCCCGAAGCCGACTCCAAGCGTGACCCCGAGGGTGATCCCCTCTTGGTCGGTGTCGACTCCGAGCCCCTCCACGATGAGGGCGATGACAATGGTGGTCACCACGTATCCCAGGAAGGTGGGGACGAGCAATACGGCCAATGGGGGCCCATCTCCGCTCATGTCGACCCGGGCGGCCTTCGTCCAGGCGCTGCTCAATGGGGGTACCGAATACCAGATGGAGCTGAAGGCGAACCAGGCCAGGGCCGCCACCAGCACCGCGAGCCAGTTCAGCTCGGAGAACAGGTCAGCTATCAAGGGACTCCTCCCGTAGGTTGGGCGAAACCTACTCGGAATCGCTCAACCGAGTCAGCCCGTCGGCACCCGACCTTGCCGTAATTCGACCGGGATCGGAGGGAGGGGGCCATATGATGACGGGCCGAGCCCCGAGCGGTCATGCGGGCTTGACTTGAAGCAAAGTTGAAGTTGTACCTTGCCGTGTGCCCATGTCTGAGCGAGAAATGACACCCTGGAGCGTCCTCACCGACGGCTGGCGCTTGATTTGGCGCTTTGTCCGGATGCACCCTGTTGCTTTCGTCGTCGGGGCCACCGGCGCCGCCATGTACGCCGGTGCCATCATCGCTGCCTCCTTCGTGGTGGGCTGGGTGACCGACGAATTGATCATCCCGGTGCTGGATGCCGGGGGGCCTCCAGACCTTCTGGTCGCCGCAGCCCTCGCCATCATCGGTGTCGCCGTCTTCAAGGCGATCGGGATCGTGATGAGGCGCACCGCCGCCGGCTGGCTCCAGCTCGGGGTGAGGCGCGACATCCGAAACCAGCTCATCGCCCACCAGCTCTCCTTGAAGATGTCCTGGTTCGATCGGCAGGCCATCGGGGATCTCCTGGCAGTGGCCGACTCCGACACCGACCAGGGGACGGGCGTCCTCGGCCCGCTCCCGTACGCAACGGGGGTCTCGCTCCTGTTGGTGGGGGCGGTCACCTTGATCATGCTCCTCGACCCCTGGCTCGGGGTTGGAGCCATCATCGGCCTCGCCGTGGTCATCGTCATCGACATTAAGGGGAGTTGGGTCACCTTTGGGATGTGGGAGCAGGTCCAGGTGTCCCGGGGCCGGCTCTCCGCGATCGCTCATGAGAGCTTCGACGGCGCTCTCACCATCAAGTCGCTGGGTCGTGAGGAGATGGTCTCGGAGCATTTCGGTGAGGCCAGTGACCACCTGAGGGATCGGTTCATCAACGTCCTGTCCACCTGGACCGGATACCAGGTGATCATTCGCGCCCTTCCCCAGGCGGTGATCCTCGTGCTCCTCGTGGTTGGTGCGGTTCGGGTGAGCACCGGCGACATCACCCCAGGGAACGTGGTGACCGTGGTCTATCTGCTCTCGCTCCTCGCCTTCCCGGTCCAGCTCATCGGGTTCGTGCTCTGGGACCTGGCGGGGAGTCTGGCCGGATGGGAGAGGGTGCAGGCGGTGCTCGACGCCGACGACCACGTCTCATATGGTGGCGCAGAGGCCCAGCCCGCAGCCGGGCCCGCCCCGGTGACGGGTCAGGACGTGGTCTTCAGGTACGACGGTGCTCCGGTCTTCACCGGCCTCGGCCTCGACCTCAAAGCAGGGATCACAGTGGCGGTGGTAGGCCCGACCGCATCGGGCAAGTCGACCCTCTGCCTGCTCCTGGCTCGCCTCTGGGACCCAGAGGAGGGCGCCATCCATCTCGAGGCCCGCGACCTGCGCTCCTTCGCCGTCTCCGAGCTCCCCAGAGAGGTCGCCTATGTGGCGCAGGACGCCTTCCTGTTCGACGCCACCGTCAGGAGCAACATCACCCTCGATGATGATTACACCGACGACGAGGTGTGGGACGCACTCAAACTCGCCGGCGCCCGGGACTTCATCCTCGAGATGGCAGAGATGCTCGATACCCAGCTCGGGGAGCGGGGAACCACCCTCTCCGGGGGCCAGCGCCAGCGTCTCGCCCTGGCCAGGGCCTTGATCCGGGACCCGCGTCTCCTCATACTCGACGATGCCACCTCGGCAGTCGACCCGTCGGTCGAGGCCGAGATCCTGCGGTCGCTCAGGAGCGCGGCCCTGCCCTCCACGATCGTGGTGGTGGCCTACCGCCCGTCGTCGATCAAGCTCGCCGACGAGGTGGTCTACGTCGACGAGAAGAGGATCCTCGGCCATGGGACCCATCAGGAGCTCCTCAACTCGGTCCCCGGGTATGCCCGGTTGGTGCAGGCCTACGAGGAAGAGGCCCGCAGACTGCAGCAGGAAGCATCATGAGCGAGCGATATACCACCGCCGCCGTGATCCGCCGGGCGCTCCGTGAGGCTCCGGTGCTCAGGCATGGGCTTCGCCTGACCCTGGCCCTGGCAATGGTGGGTCAGGCGATCACCGTCATCACTCCGATCGTCCTCCAACAGATCATCGACGGAGACCTGCTCGGATCGGGTGGCGTGGACATGGCCGGGCTGCTGGTCAAGGCAGCGGTGGCTCTGGCTGCGCTGATCGCCGGCGTGGTGGTGGGGAGAGCCGCCTTGCTCCGCTTGGTCCGGTCGGCGTCCATGGGTCTCTCCGACCTGCGCATCAAGACCTTCGACCACATCATGCGCCAGTCGGTGCTCCATGTGCAGTCGGACCGGCGGGGAAACCTGGTTTCGCGGGTCACCTCCGACATCACGACCATCCAGGAGTTCATGGAGTGGGGTGGCGTCGGGATGGTGATCGCCGGCAGCCAGGTGCTGCTGGCAACCGCAGCCATGGTGTATTACGACTGGCGTCTCGCCCTGATCGC
Source organism: Acidimicrobiia bacterium (assembly GCA_040878345.1). Classification (GTDB taxonomy): domain Bacteria; phylum Actinomycetota; class Acidimicrobiia; order Spongiisociales; family ZC4RG35; genus ZC4RG35. The sequence goes on from JBBDML010000005.1 coordinate 40,284, forward strand.
CGTTGTGGGCGTGGTCATCTATCTCGTAATGATGCGGTGGTTCCAGCGCGTCCTGGCCCGCAACTACGACAAGGTTCGCACCGAAGTCGGGGCCTCGCTGGGTGTGATGAGCGAGGCGATCACCGCGATACCCGTGGTTCGCGCATACGGCACCGAGGAACGGACCAAAGAGAGGGTTGCGGTCGCCTTGGACAAGAGGTTCTGGGTCGAATTCAGGACGGCGAGGTTCGGGAACATCCTCTTCTCCACAGCCGAGATGTTCGCCGGGGCACTGACCGCCGCCCTGATCGTTGCAGGGGTGCTTATCGGCGTCGGCGGCGGCCTGAGCGCGGGGATGCTGGTCGCCTTCCTCTTTCTCGCCAACCTCCTCATCGAGCCGCTTCAGTTGGTTGTGGAGACCCTCGACTTCGCCCAGTCCGCCGCCTCGGGCTTGCGCCGGGTCCTCGAGGTCCTCGACGGCGAGATCGAGATCCAGGAGCCAGAGGACGCCCAGAGCCTCCGGCCCGGTGGCCTCAGCTCCAGATTCGACCATGTCTCCTACACCTATCCCGTTGGGCCGGAGGTGCTCACCGGTGTGAGTGTCGACATCCCGGTTGGCTCCAGGATCGCGGTGGTCGGAGAAACCGGATCGGGAAAGACCACCTTTGCCAAGCTCCTGGTTCGCCTCGTGGATCCCAGCTCCGGCGCAGTGTTCATCGGCGGGGTCCCGGCGACCAAGATCCGTCTTGCCGAGCTCAGGCAGAGGGTGGCATTCGTGCCTCAGGAGGGGTTCCTCTTCGACGACACCGTCGCCAACAACGTCCGGTACGGGCGACCTGAGGCGGATGACGCGGAGATCTTCACTGCCTTCCATGAGCTGGGGATCGGCGAGTGGGTTGATGGCCTCCCCGATGGGCTGGACACCAGGACCGGGGAGCGGGGCGGGAACCTATCGGCCGGTGAACGACAATTGGTGGCCCTGGTCAGGTCCTGGATCTCCTCTCCCGATCTCTTGGTGCTCGATGAGGCCACATCAGCCGTCGACCCAGCGCTCGACGTGGCCCTGCGTCATGCAATCGGGTTGCTCACCAAGGGGCGGACGTCGGTGACGATCGCCCACCGGCTCTCCACTGCGGAGGCCGCGGACGAGGTGCTGGTGTTCGATCGGGGCCGCCTGGTGGAGCGTGGGCACCATAGGGACCTGCTTGCAGGGGACGGGGTCTACAGCGCCCTCTATGCCGATTGGGCCGCCGGCACCAAGACCGTGTAGTGGCCGGCGAGCCCGGCTAGACCTTCGGCGGGGGCAGGTAACGGGCCACGGTGTATTTGCCGCCGTCGACGTCAACCTCCCAGATCGAGCCTTTGGAGCAGTACAGCCCAGAGCCGAGACTCAGGCCCTGCTTCCTGAGCCGCTTGAGAACCGTGGGAATGATGTCGCCATGAGAGCACAACACCGCGTTGTACCCCACCACCGAGCCGACAAGGTCGAGAGCGGGCTCGAGGGACCGGGTCTCGGCGAGTCGATCGTCAACCTCTATTTCCGCTCCGATCAGCGCGGCAAGAGGCTCCACCGACTCGAGGCAACGGCGGTATGGCGAGGTGACTATCCGGTCGATCTCGGCTCCCTCGAGGCTCTTGGCGATGGCAGCCGCCTGCCCTCGCCCTTTCTTGGTGAGTGGCCGATCCAGGTCTTCCCCGGCCCACCGATCCCGGTCCCCCGCCTGCCCGTGACGGAAGAGTCTCAACGTGCCGGTTCTCGTCAGCCGTCTCAGGTCGGCGCCGCCGATCAACTCCCGGTCGCTCTCGTAGTCGGCGAAGTTGCGAGCCTGCTTCGGTGTCACCCATCTGATCCGGTCGATCTCCGAGTTGGCGGCGAAACCGGGGCTGTCGGGCAGGGGTCTCATCAGGAACCAGGTCACTTCCTTTGTCCCGGTGTCAACCCGATGCCTCGTGGTCCCGAGGGGTGCCACGATCCGGCAGTGATAGCCGGTCTCTTCGAGAACCTCGCGGATGGCCGTGGCTTTGGGGGACTCGTCTCTCTCCCGCTTGCCCTTGGGTAGGGCCCAATCGTCGTAGACGGGTCGGTGGGCCATGAGGACCTTGATCTTGCCCTTCGCCGTTTTCCTGACAACCAGACCACCGGCGGCTCGAATCACAAGAGGCACCGGTCGGAGGGTAGAGGTTGCGTGGTGGCTATGAGTCCCGTGCGCTCATCGAGCTGATCGGCGGGTATGAGCTTCGGATGGGGTAGGCGAGCTCATAGGTGTTGGTGAGGTCGATGGTCACCGCGGCGCACCGCCCGCACACCCGGCGCGATATCCCCGCACCGATGTTCTGGGTCGCCCCGAAGTCGTGGAAACCCTTCTTACAGTCGGATCTCCACCACTTGGCGGGCTTCGAATCGGGGCGTATGTGACTCACCGGGTGTCCAGGCTAAGGGGAAGCCGTCCCGGTTCCAAGCACTCTCTGTGGTCAGCCATCCAGAACCTGGCCGATGCCGGCGACCACCCGATCGACATCGATCAACGCATGCTTCTCGATGGCGAACTGCGGCCATGGGACGTCGTACCCGGTGACCCGCACCACCGGGCCCTTGAGGTCGTAGAGGGCCTTCTCGGCCACCACCGCAGCCACCTCGGCGGCGACCCCGGCCGAACCCTGGGGCTCCTGCACGAGGAGCAGACGACCGGTCTTCGCCACCGACTCGAGAACCGTCTCACGATCCCATGGGAACAGGGTTCGAAGATCGATCACTTCCACCGATGTCTCGACGGCGGCCGCCGCGGCCAGCGCCACCGGGACCATGCCCCCATAGGTGACCAGTGTCATGTCGTTCCCGGATCGGCGAAGCCGTGCTCGTCCGATGGGGATGGTGTAGCTCTCGACTGGGACCTGCTCCTTGCCTGCCCTGTAGAGCACCTTCGGCTCCAAGAAGATCACGGGGTCATCACCCTGCAATGCCGCAGCGAGGAGCCCTTTGGCATCCGTGGCGGTCGACGGGCAGATCACAACCAGGCCAGGGGCGTGGACGAAATAGGCCTCGGGGGAATCACAGTGATGCTCGTGGGCTCCGATCCCGGCGCCATTGGGGAATCGCACCACGACTGGCATCGATGAGGTTCCACGGGTGCGGAAGCGATAGCGCCCGAGATGACTCACGATCTGGTCGAAGGCGGGGTAGACGAAACCCTCGAACTGGATCTCGGCGATGGGGCGGGCCCCGGCGAGGGCCATGCCGACCGCGGCGCCAATGATCCCTGACTCGTTGAGGGGGGTGTCGATCACGCGTTCTGCGCCGAATGCGTCGAGTAGGCCCTCGGTGATCCGGAACACTCCGCCGGCCACCGCCACGTCCTCGCCTAGGAGGATGGTGCAGGAGTCGGCCTCCATGCCTTGATAGAGGGCGGCGTTGATCGCCTCGGCCATGTTCATCGTCTCACGGGGGCCTTCAGGCAGCGTGTCCTGGCCTATTTGCCAGACGTCTTCCTCGGCGAACCGGGTCTCGGTCTCGCCGTGAGCCCGTTGCATTCCATGGAGTTGCTCGACGACGTGGGCCGGGATTCGATGGAAGCCATGCCTCACCGCATCGTCGCGGCCGGGGAGAGGTAGGGCCTCGATGGCCGTGATGGCGGCGCTGACCGAGTCGGTGACCTCCATCGCCACCTTCTCCCCGGTGCGCTCGTCCCACTCGCCCCGGCTCTCGAGGAAACGACGCAGACGCTCGATCGGGTCCTTTTCCCTCCAGCGGTCGACCTCGTCGTCGGAGCGGTACAGGCTGGGATCGTCGGCTGTGGCGTGGGGCCCGTATCTGTAGGTCATCGCCTCGATGAGTGTCGGCCCCAGGCCGTTGCGGGCCTTCTCCACGGCTCTCCTGGTGGCAAGGTACACCGCCACCGGGTCCATGCCGTCGACCCTGACCCCCTCGAACCCGTAGGCCGCCGCCTTCTGGGCGATGGTCTCCGAAGCTGTTTGCCGTTCATACGGGACCGAGATGGCATAGAGGTTGTTGGCACAGATGAAGACGGTCGGTGTCTTCCACACCCCGGCGAAGTTCATCCCCGAGTGGAAATCGACCTCAGAGGTGGCGCCGTCACCGAAGTAGGCCGCGGTCACGGTCGACTCACCGCGCATCCGGGTGACGTAGGAGTAGCCGACCGCATGGGGAAGCTGGCTGGCGATGGGGACGGTGACGATTCCGGTCCGGTACTTCTCCATGTCCCAGCCTGAGTTGGGCAAACCCTTCCAGTAAGCGAGAAGGACCTCCATAGGGAGGCCCCGCGTTATCTGGACCCCATGCTCCCTGTAGGAGGGAAAGACGAAGTCGTTCGGCTCCAGGGCGAGGGCGGAACCGATCTGCACCGCTTCCTGGCCTTCGAGCATGGCATAGGTCCCGATCCGCCCCTGCCGCTGAAGCGCCAACATGCGCCGGTCCAATTCGCGGGCCAGCACCATGTTGCGGTACATCGCCTGGTACAGCTCCGGTTCGAGCATCGGGTCGTCACCGACCAAATCGCCCCGGGCGTCGATGACCGCCAGTGTCTCGAACTCGGTCATTGGGGTCGAAGTCTGGCACAGTGGCCGGCTCGCTGATGGGGAAGGGCTAACTTGCGGTGATGCCCATCCTCAGACCCGAGATCGCCGCTCTCAGGCCCTATGAGGTGGGTCGGCCCATCGACGAAGTGGTGCGCGCGCACGGCATCAACCCTGCTGACGTGGCGAGGTTGACCGCGAATGAGAGTCCTGAGGGGCCATTCCCGGGTGTCGCCGAAGCGGTGTTGGAGGCGCTCCATCTCTCCAATCGTTACCCGGACAACGACGCTCTCGACTTGACGCGGGCCCTGGCCGGTGAGCTAGGCGTGTCACAACCGAACTTGATGATGGGCAACGGGAGCGTGGCCCTCATCGCCGAGATGACAGCCGCGGTCGGTGGGCCCGGGACCAATGTGGTCTATGCCTGGCCGAGCTTCGTCATGTACCGATTCGGCGCCATCTGGGCCGGGAGCAGCTACACCGAGGTCCCGCTCGATCAGGCCTTTTCGCTGGATCTCGATGCCTTGCAGGCCGCCATCGACGATGAGACCCGGGTCGTGTTCCTCTGCAACCCCAACAATCCGACGGGCACGATAAAGACGGCCGATGAGATCGAGGCCTTCGCCAGGTCGGTTCCCAGGTCGGTCCTGGTGTTGATCGACGAGGCCTACCACGACTTCGTCGACGACCCACGGTACCGGTCAGCTATCCCATGGTGTGTCGAGACGGACAATGTCGTGGTGCTGCGTACCTTCTCCAAGGTCTACGCATTGGCCGCCCACCGCATCGGATACGCAGTGGGTCGTGCCTCGACTCTCATCGAGCTGCGCAAGATCCAGGCTCCGCTGACCGTCAACCGGGTCGCCCAGGCTGCGGCGCTGGCCTCATTGGGCCAACCAGAGGAGGTCGCCAGGAGGGTCGCCGACAATGCCGCTGCCCGTCATCATCTGGTTGGGGCGTTGGGGGAGCGTGGGCTCGAGCAGGCAGAGAGTCACACCAACTTCATCTACTTTCGGATGCCCTGGGAAGACTCGGCTGCGATTTCCGACGAGTTCACCAAGAGAGGTGTGATCATTCGACCCATGTCTCGTGGCTGGATGCGGGTGTCGGTCGGCTCCACTCTCGACAACAGACGCTTCGTCGGGGCACTCGATGAGGTGCTGTCAGGAATGACCTGAACCGATCGGGGAATGGACCGATCGTCCCCTTCACCCAGACCGGCACCTTGACGACAATCGACCGCTGGTGAGGGAACCCTGACATGGATGCATCCAGGATCGCGAAGGAGGCAACGAGACTCCTCCCCTTCGCCCAACGTGTGTTGAGGCGGTACCGGTTGGTTACTCGCGAGGTCGAGCATCTGGCGACCCACTCCAATGTCATGTTCCGGGTGATCACAGAAGCCGGGGGCCAATTGGTACTCAGAGTGGGATCGCCGCACGGCAACACCAGGTCGAACATCGAGTACGAAGTCGCCTGGCTCGACGCCCTCAACAAGGAAACCGACCTCGACGTGGTGCGACCGATCCCCACGGCCGGGGGCGCCCTCATCGTCGACGAGTACGACCCCGATCTCGGCAAGGAACGTCCCTGCGTCCTCTTCACCTGGGTCCCCGGTGCGCCTCTGGGCGATGGCGCGGGCACTTTCGGATACCGTCTCCTCGGCCAGATGTCGGCGGCGCTGCAAGCACACGGACGGACCTGGCAGCCGGAGCGGCCAGAGGGTATGAGACGCTGGGACCGGGTTTTCTACTATGGGGCCGAGGTGGACCCGGTTGTCATCGCCAGCCCCGAGTTCGAGCATCTATTCGAACGTGGGCGTCGACGGGTGATATCCCGAGCGGGTCAACTGGCTGAGACCACGATCAGTGAGTCGTGGATGGTTGGGAGCCCGCAGGTGGTTCACGGGGATCTGCACGAATGGAACGTGCACGTGGTGGCGAGCCGGATCCATGCCTTCGACTTCGAGGACACGATGCTCGCCCTCCCCGCCCAGGACGTCGCCATCAGCCTCTACCACTCGAGAACCGCTGACAAACGCGCCGATATCAGGAGCGCCTTCAGACGGGGTTTTGAGACGGTGGGTGTCTGGCCGATACAGGACGACTCACAGCTCGACGGGTTCCACGCCGCCCGTCAGATCATGCTGATGAACTATGCAGCGAGGGCCCTGCCGATGAGGGAGGCTGCCGAGTTCATCGACAATGTGATGCCTTGGCTCGAGGCGTACGTCCGCCGCTACGGCTGAGATGAGGTTTGACGACCGCCGACAGGCAGGAGTCGCGTTAGGGGAGCGTCTCGAGGAGTTGGGTCCCCACCGCCCATTGGTCCTCGCCCTGCCCCGGGGCGGGGTCCCCGTCGGCTACGAGGTGGCCCGGGCCCTCGAGTGTGATTTGGACGTCCTCTTGGTGCGGAAGATCGGAGTGCCATGGCAACCAGAGCTCGCCATGGGGGCTGCTGCTGAAGGTGGGGTTGTGATTCGCAACCAGGTCATCCTCGATCTGGCCGGTGTCGACGAGTCGGCATTCCAACTCGCCCTGGCTGAGGCGTCGGCGACGCTGGCCCGAAGGGCGAGCCTATACCGCGAGGATCACCCGCCGATCGACCCGGTGGATCGCACCGCCCTCGTGGTCGATGATGGCCTGGCGACGGGGGCGACGGCGCTCGCCGCGGTGGAGTCACTCAGGGCTCGCGGAGCCGGTGAGGTGTGGATCTGTGTTCCCGTGGCTCCCGCCGACACAGTTCGGGCCATGGAGACCGTTGCCGACCGGGTCGTGGTTCTCCACGTGCCGAAACGATTCAATGCAGTCGGCGCTTGGTACCGGGACTTTGCTCAGACCGACGACGACCAGGTCAGGGCCCTCCTCTCCAGATCCCGGCTACGGTGACGCGATTCGTCGAGACAGGAGCTGAGATGGCCGATTTGGAGAAGTTCTGCATCGTCGAGGGTGACCTGAGCATGAACGTGATCGGGGCGACACCGGCGGGCATGCGCATCGACTTCCCGTTCACCGGGACGGCGACCGGTCCCCATTGGCAAGGCGCTCGGCCGGTCAGTGGTGTCGATTACGTGACCGTGCGAGCCGACGGGAACATGGACCTGGACATCCACGGGGTCATCGGCGAGAAGCGCGAGAAGGTGGCTTACCGAGCGATCGGCGTTTCGATCGCCAATCCGGATGGCTCGGCGGGCCCCAAGGAGTTGCTCACCTTCCAGACCGCCATCCCGGAGCTCACCTGGCTCAACGACGAGGTTGGCGTGGCCTTCGGCTCGGGAGCCGCAGGGAAGATCAACCTCGAGATCTTCCTGATCAAGCCCTGAGGCGTCTCCTCAACGGACACCTCGGAAGTCGGCCTTGCGTTTCTCGAGGAAGGCGTTCACCCCCTCGAGGTGCTCCGGGGTCCTCCCCAGACGGCCCTGTTGCTCCTTCTCGGCGGAGATCGCCTCGTGGAATGACGAGCCGGCGGCGTCCCGCAGCAGCCGTCGGGTGCCGACCAATGACTCGGGGACCAGGTCAGCGAGCCCGGCGGCAACCTGGATCGAGGCCTCGAGCAGCCCCTCTTCGGGGGCGATCTGGGCGCACAAACCCAGTCGAAGCGCTTCCTCGGCGCCTATTCGACGGTTGGTCAACGTGATCTCGAGGGCGCGCGACACCCCGACCATGTGAGGGAGCCACCAGGTCGTGCCCGAGTCCGGGACCAAACCGATGGCGGTGAATGCCGAGGTGAGAAAAGCCGAATCAGCCATGAGACGGAGGTCACAGGCCAGCGCCACACCCAGCCCGGCCCCCGCTGCCACGCCATTGACCGCGGCCACCGTGGGGACCGGGCAGTCGAGGATTGCCTGGATCATGGGGTGGAAGACACGGTCGAGGTGTGCGGAGAGATCGGGCCCACCCCTCCGGTAGTCGTCCGCGAGCGAGGCCAGGTCGGCGCCCGAGCAGAAGGCCCGCCCGGCACCGGTGACCACCACCGCCCTGGCTTCGCCGCCCGCCCGCCCGAGTGACTCGATCGCCGCGGCCGAGAGCGTGGCCTCAATGGCGTTGAATCTGTCGGGTCGGTTCAGGGTGACCAGCGCCACGTCACCCCTCAGTTGATACTCCACGCTCATTCAGGCTCTCCGGCTCGCGAATCGTAAATGTCACGAAACACCGGGGTTATCGGGGTTCCGGCCTATCGTTAACCGTCATTGTCGCAGCAGAGCGCGGCGAAGACTCATCGACCCAAAGGAGGGGCCGTGAATAAAACCGAGATGGCGGACAAGCTCGCCAAGCAGGCGGACATCTCAAAGGCGAAGGCCGCCGATATCGTGGAGATCATCTTCTCGACCAAATCCGGCGAAGGAATCATTGCCGTCGAACTCGACGCCGGGCGCAAGGTGAACATCACCGGCTTCGGCAACTTCAGCACCAGGTCCCGCGCGGCCCGTCAGGGACGCAACCCGGCTACCGGGGCCACCATCATGATCCCGGCCAAGGAGTACGCCCACTTCGCACCGGCCAAGGGGCTCAAGGACCGCGTCTCGATGTAAGGCTCCCAGAGCCGTTCGACCGAGGGGCCTTTGGGCCCCTCGGTCATTCCTGAATCCTTGTGACCGGCCGCCGTTAGCGTGAGCGGGTGATGATCTCCGAACTGTGGCGTGCACCAGTGCCCATCGCCCACCGGGGGAGCCGCTATCTGTGGCCGGAGAACACGATGATCGCATTCGAGGGAGCAGTAGGGATGGGTTACTCCCACGTCGAGACCGATCTCCGCATGACCTGCGATGGGGTCCTGGTCTGCCTCCACGACAGCACGGTGGATCGGACCACGGATGGCCGCGGCCCGGTTGCGGGGATGAGCTTCGCCGAGGTCTCCGGGCTCGATGCCGGGTTCCGTCACGCCGGAGCCGATGGATTTCCCTTCCGGCGCCGTGGGATCGGTGTCCCCCGTTTCGAGGACCTGGTCACCGGGTTTCCCTCGTTGCGGGTGGTCGTCGACCTGAAGGCTGACGGGATGGCCAAGGCCCTGGGCGGGCTCATCGACCTCCATGGTCTACATGATCGGGTCATCGTCGGCTCCTACCATGACCGTCGGATCGATGAGTTGCGACGGGAGACCGGTGGCGGGGTGGCCACTTCAACGGGGTCCGCCCTCACCCGGATGTGGCTGGTTGCATCGCGGTTGGGGAGGGCCGCTGCCGGCAACGCCTCGGCCCTTCAGGTCCCAACCCAGATCCGAGGTATGCGAGTGGTCGACGAGAGACTCGTCCGTGCCGCCCATCGGTGGGGTTTGCAGGTGCATGCCTGGACGGTCAATCAACCAAGTGAGATGACGAGGCTCCTCGACATGGGTGTCGACGGTTTGGTGACCGATCGGCCCGACCTGTTGAGAGAGATCCTGATCGAGAGGGCGGAGTGGCCAGCATGACCATGGTTCTCGCGGCGTTGATCGCCGCCGTCCAGCTGGGCGGTGCCTTTGGCTCGGCAACGGCCTCCACGGTCAGCCTGGGCGCGACTTCGATGATCGTCGATCTCGAGGTCGAGGTCACTGTCGAGGCTCAGTCGGTGGTCGCACATCTCTCGATCGACGATGACGTCGTCGTCCTGCCGCTCCTGGAACGCGGCGAGGGGGTCTACGGGCTGACGACCGAGCTCTCATTGAAGAACTACGTGGTGGTGTTCGAGGTTCTGGGCGAGGAAGGCTCGCTTTCTTCGCCGGCGACCCTGACCCAGCTGGGTGCCGAGCTCTCGGTGGGCCCGGATGACGTCGAGGAGGAGCCGCTCAGTGATGACACCACCCGCTGGGGTTGGCTGGGCCTGGCTCTGGGGGCGGCATCGCTCTCTTTGCTCGCTTTCTGGGTCCTCGGTGATCGTGACGGCCGGGGCCGTGGTCGGCGAGTCGCGTCTGGAACGGCTGACGACGAGGGGGCTAGTCCTTCGGGGGAATAGCGGGCATGATCCGGTATGCCGAGGCATCGGACGCCGCCGGCCTCGCCGACGTCCATATCAGCTCCTGGCGGAGCGCGTACCGGGGGATTTTCCCCGACTCCTTCCTCGATGGCCTCGACCTGCGAGGCGGAGTCAGTGGTTCGAGAGGCAATTGGCGGACGGCGCCGAGATCCTTGTCGCTGACGATGGGGAGGTCATCGGATTCTGTTGGGTCGGCAACAGTGATGACGATTCAAGGGGCGAAATCCATTCCATCTACGTCCAGCCCGATCATTGGGATCGGGGTCATGGCCAGGCATTGCTTCTTCGAGCCGAAGCACACCTGGCGGCGATGGGGCACCATCTAGCATTTCTCCGGGTGCTCGAGGCAAACGGCAGAGGTCGCCGGATCTACGAGCGTCAAGGGTGGGGGCTCGGCACTGCCACCAAGGTGGAGGACATCGGGGCCACCCGGTCAAGGAGCTCCGCTGTGGAACACGAAGCACAAGCCTTCAGCTATGTGGTCGCGGCCCGTGAGATGTCACTGCATCTCGCCCGGATATCTATCCAGCCTCCATCTGTGAGCCAATGAAGGCCGGAGACAGAAGGCTCCCACGCCCATTCGCGATGAAGGTTTCCGGGCCGGAATCGAGCTCTGGACCACACCGCGTTTGATTGGCGACTTCGGCTATTGGCGACGATTCTCACCGACACCGATTGACGATATGGGGTGTAGGGTGCCGGTCAGTGGCTGCATAGAACTACTGACCAGGGAGACTGGCCCAATGAAGGGTGGCGGTAAGAGCACAGGCTGGCTCGGGTCGACATGAAAGCCGTCTATCTGCCGAACGATCGGGCATTCCTTCGCTACCTCGAGATACCGGGCGACGATCCACCTTTGCTTTGGCTCCATGGCTGGCAGTGCTCCTCGACCGGTGAGCTGCTCCCGGCCGCGGTTCAGGCACCATTGCGGCGGCGCCGTTCGCTCTTGGTTGACTTCCTCGGGCATGGGTACAGCGACAAGCCGATTGACTTCGCTTATGGCATCGAGGATCACGCGAGAACGATCATCGCCCTGATCGACGCTCTGGGATTGAGCCAATGCGGCTTGGTGGGTCACAGCATGGGCGGTAAGGTCGCCGTCCACGTTGCCACAGGCCGGCCCAGCCACGTATCGCTGCTCATCATGGCCGAATCGAACATTGACGGTGGGGGGGAACCCCGTGGTGAGAGCGAGGAGCAGTTCATCGAGAGCGGCTTTGGCGAATTGATCAAGGCCCAGGCAATCGAAGCGGAAGCAGAGCCGGCGAGCCTGCGAGCCGCCCATCTTGGAATGACTCGGCTACTCGAGCCCCGCGCGACTTATCGCGAGGAAGTTTCCAGTCAACGTCGGACCGACCCGTCCGTTCGGTCGCTCCTGAACAAGCTCAAGGTGCCCCGCTTCTTCCTCCAGGGGGAACTCAGCAATCCAGAGCCCGACCTACAACACGACCTTGAAGAGATGGGCGTCGGGTGGAAGATTGTCCCGAAAACGGGACACCCGATGGGATTGCAGAATCCAGAAGGGCTGGCGCAGGCCGTGGCCGATGCTCTGGCCGCGACCTGGCCCAAATAATGCATCCGTTGGCGCGTCGAGAGTGCGATGGCGAAGCACACCGACAGGACCGCTGTGAGCCCAACCATGCCTGTCAAGTCTCGGTACGCGGGCGACACTTTGGCTCCGTCTCCTACACGACAGCTCCCCGTGGGTTAAAGAGCCGGCTTTGATCCGGTCGGCCTTCTCTCCCGGGTTGGCGAAGGCTCCGTGAGCCTTGTCGGTATCATGACGGATCGGGTGGGTGCGGATCACTCTCCCCTGCTGGGAGATCTCGACCGTGTTCCCGGTCACCCGCATTTCCACTTGCTGGCGACGGAAGCGGTGGCCGACCCGATAGGTGAAGGCTCTCCTCACCGCCGGATGATCCCGGCCACATCAGATGGAAAAGTCACCTTGATGTTGGTCTCCTCACCGGGCACGGCCGCGACCTCGAGTGACCCGTACCTGGACACCACCTCATGGGTGTCATGGCCGACGAAGCCTTCCACCGACGCCGTCCGATAACACTCGACCAGGTCGGGACCGCGGAAGACCTGGGGGGTTTGGGCCGCCATCAGGTCGCTCATCGATGCGCGGGTGTCGCGGTCGATCAGCACACCGATTGGTGGCACCACCGGCACCGCCCCACCGACCAACGCCGCCTGCTCGAAGAGGTGCTCGATGAGCTCGGGGCTGACATTGGGCCTGGCTCCATCGTGGATCCCGATCAATTCAGGGTCTCCGGTGAGGGCAGAGAGCCCGGCCACCTCGCTGTCAGTGCGGGTCGGGCCTCCGGGAACGATCACCGCAGCAAGAGCCAGACCTTTCATCTGCTCGATCTGGTCTGCACGGCACACCAAGACGCATTGATCGACGAGAGGGCTCACTCGGACGACGGTCATCGCCACCAACGCGACACCGCCGACCGCGGTCAACATCTTGTCGCCGTCGAATCTCGAACTGCTGCCGGCGGCGACGACGATCATGGCCCTGGACACCGGATCGAGGGTACCTTTGCCCGGTGACGCAGCTCATCGAGCTAATGGCCCGCCTGGACGCTGACGAGCGCCGGGTGGTCATCGACGCCATGGGCAACCGGATCCCCGACCGGGTGCCAACCGACCTGGGTCCCGCCGCCCTGCTGGTCTCGCCTGTGGTCGACGCCCTCAAGAGGGTTTGGGGCGATCGGGTGGTCGGCTCGATCGATCGGGGCCAGGTGCTGGCCGTCGAGGGATTCGTCCTCGATCGAGACCTTCTCGAACGGTTGGCCTCCGAAGATGTGAGTGTCAACGACCTGATCGGCGCGGTTACAAGCCTGGGGTATGTCTGGAAAACCCATGAGCATGACCGCTCAACCCCCGCCTGATACTTTTCTGCCTTTGAGCGCCCAATAGGCCAGCACCGCAGCCACCCCGGTGACGACCGCCGCCCCTGGAACCGCCTTGGCCGCCAGCTTTTCCCTGAGGGTCACCGCAGACCCGAAACGTCGTATCTCCCACCCCCGCTCCTCGGCGATGGCTCGGAGCTCGGTGTCGGGGTTGACTGCCACGGGATGACCCACGATCTCCAGCATCGGGAGGTCGGTGGCCGAGTCCGAATAGGAATAGCTGCCTGCCAGGTCGATTTCCTCTGCCTTGGCCATCTCGGCGATCGCCTCGGCCTTCCCTGGGCCAAAGGCGTACATCTCGATCTGGCCGGTGTACCTGCCTTGGTCGTCCACCTCGGAGCGGGTGGCTATCACGTCCTCGATCCCGAGATAACTGCACAAGGGGCGGACGATCTCCTCAGGGCTCGCCGAGACCACGACTACCCGCCGCCCGGCCCGTCGATGCTCATCGATGATTGCCAAGGCCTCGGCAAAGACCAGCGGGGCGACCACCTGGTCCACGGTCTCCTCGACCAGCGAGACCACCTCGTCACGACTCCAGCCTCTAGTCATGTTGGAAAGCTCTTCCTTGATCCTCTCCAACTGGTCTTGGTCGGCCCCGAATGCCTGGTAATAGACCTGGGCCACCCCGGCCTTTGCCAGGGTGGCCCCGCTGAGGAGCCCCGCCCGGAACATGGGCCTGGTGAAGGCGAGTGTGGAGGACTTGGCGATGATGGTCTTGTCGAGGTCGAAGAAGGCAGCCTCGGTCACGGTTTCAAGCTAACGGGTTGGGCCGAGGGTCTTGAATTGGGGTCTGACCGGTCGTAGGTTCGCCGGGATGAAGGGGAGGGAGAGGCCCCGTGTTCTTGCGGTCCGCTGTGCCGACCCGGTCCTGTCGATGTTGGCGCCGGTCGGGCTGGCAGCATCGGTTGGTACCGCGCTGATCGTCGATCTCGCAGACCAGGCCGGGCGCGGGGAGAGGACCCTGGCCGACGTAGCTCGGGAGGGCCCGCGCCTTGCCGAGCTGAGCCCGGGCCGATCCGGTGTTGCCCTCCTTCGCGGCGGCGATCTGCCGATGTCGGAGGCACCGGATGTGATCTACGACCTCGCCAGTCGATGGCCGGTTGTCGTGGTCAGGCTGGCGGATCATGGATGGCCCGGCCCCACGGTGCCGGTTATCGCCCTCTACCCGGGCCGACTGGCACCGGTTAGCACCGCGGCCGCGGTATGGCAGCGACTACCGGCAGGTCCCCGGCCACCCGGACCCGGCCCGGTCCTCCCCCTGATTCGACCTGGGCTGGTGAGACGGGTCCTTGCCGGCGGGCTCCCCGCGCGAGGGCCCTGGGTTGAGGCATGGCGGGCGGTGTGGGAGCTGCCGTGGGCCTGATCGAGAGGGTCAGCCGCGCCATCGCCTTGGGCGATACCGGATTCGACGCGGTCTCGGTTGGGGCAGAGGCGGAGAGGCTGCTCGGGATCGAGTCGCCCTGGCGTCTGGTGGACGCCGTGGGGCCCGTTGTCTCCGGCGTCCTCGGCCTCGGCCCGATACAGGCCCTCGTGGATGACGCCAACATCACCGACGTCCTGGTCAATGGGCCCGAGGAGGTCTGGATCGACCGGGGGGCGGGGCTCGAGCTCACCGGTTGTCGGTTCGAGTCGACCGAGCACATCGTGACCACCGTCGAACGGGTTCTGGCGCCCCTGGGGCTGAGGATCGACCGATCGCGCCCGATGGTGGACGCCCGTCTTCCCGACGGAAGTCGGCTCCATGCCGTCCTACCTCCGGCCTCAGCTGGGTCTCCGCTGGTGGCGATTCGACGCTTCACCCAGCGGGTGCTGACCCTCGACGACCTGGTCGCTGCGGGCACGGCCCAGGCTCCGGAGGTCGCGCTCATGATGGAGGCGGTGGTCAGTCGAAGCACCATCTTGGTGTCCGGTGGGACAGGCGCCGGCAAGACCACCCTGCTCAACCTCCTTGCCGGTCACATCCCGTCCCATGAGCGGGTGGTGACCATCGAGGACGCCGCAGAGCTCTCGATACCGGGGCATGTGGTCCGTCTCGAAGCTCATCCGCCCAACGCCGAGGGCGTAGGTGAGATCACCATAAGGGAGCTCCTCCGCTCCGCCCTCAGGCTCAGACCCGATCGGATCATCGTCGGGGAGGTGCGAGGCGCTGAGGCCCTGGACCTGATCACGGCGCTGAACACCGGTCATAGAGGCTCGATGACGACGGTCCACGCCAACTCGCCCGAAGAGGCGATCTGGCGCCTCGAGACCCTGGCGCTCACCGCCGGGTCGGTGTCACACAAGGCAATCGTGCGTCAGCTCGAAGCCTCGATCGACCTCGTTGTCCAGGTCGAGCGGGCGCCGACAGGTCGGGTCATCTCGTCGATCAAGCACCGGTCCGACCTGAAGGGGAGGGTCCGATGATGGAGGGTCTCCTCCTTGCCGTGGCGGTTGGTGCCGGAGTGGATCCGCGCCGTGTGGCGGTCCTGGCGCTCTCCCTCAGATATCCCTGGGCAGTCCTCGCACTTGGCGGGATCACTGCCTGGGGAGCCACCAAGGGAACCGACTCCCGCCCCGCCCGATTCTGTGAAGGGGTGTCCTCCGAGCTTCGCGCCGGTTCCACCCTTCGGCAGGCGCTCGCCGCTTCGGCGCTGGCAGTCGGCTCTCCGGCCATCGCTCGTCAGGCAATGGCAGGTGCCATCGATGAGGTCGCCGCCGCGGTTGCATCTGAGTTCATGGTGGTGGGACGGGAGATCGAGTTGACCATCCGCCGGGCCTGGCGTGTCGGCGGCTCCACCTCCGACCTCTTCGACGAGATGGCGGCGCTGGCGATCGCCGAGGAAGAGCTCCGCCGCGAGATCCGAGTGGCCGCCGCTCCCGCCCGGGCCGCCGCCGCCATCTTCCTGGTGGCACCGGTGGTGTATCTGATGATGAGGGTTTCCTCGGGGGACCTGGCTGCCCTCCTTAGGTCACCCGAGCAACGAATGGTGGCAACCGCAGGTATTGCCATGTTGCTGGGAGGGCTGGTGTCGGCCGGGTTGGTCATGGGGAGGGCTCGATGATCCTGATCGCCCTGGGCGCCGCGGTTATCTGGATGGCAAAACCCCATGCGCATCGCCCAAGGGACCTGCGTCCCGAGCCGGTGCGACTGGTCCTGATCATGCTTCTGGTTGAGATCCGCTCCGGCCAGTCGGTGCTGGGCGCACTCCAAGGGGCGTCGGCGGCCCTTCCTGAGGACGAGGGGCTCAACCGAGTGGCCAGGGTGGCGGCGGTCAGCGGTCTGAGAGATGCCGTGGAGCATGCCACCCCTGCCCTTCGCCCGGTGATGGCCCAACTGGCCAGAGCCCAACGCTCAGGCTCGCCCCTGGTGGGCACGGTCCGTCGACTGATCGAAGACGACCTGAGCGCAGAACGGGCGCGGAGGCTGGCGAAGGCGCGAACCCTCCCCACCCGTCTCATGCTCCCGGTGACGCTCCTGATGCTCCCCGGCCTGGTCCTCCTGCTCTATGCACCTTCGTTGATCGCTCTTTACGAGGACCTGCTCGGAGCCTGGTCGTGAGCTTCGCACTTCTCCCCGCTCCCGGTCGGTCACCGGTTTGAAAGGAGTGTCAGATGACACGTTTTTGGAGCCGGGTGATGCGCCGGATCGGGGAGGAGAAGGGGCAGGGGACCGTCGAGTACTTCCTCGTGATCCTGGCCGCCACCGCACTCGCCATCCTCGCCCTGCGCTGGTTGCAGTCAGGAAGTGGTGGCGGGATCCTCGGTGACCTATTCGGCAAGGTGATCAAATGGGTGGTAGGCAGGTTCTGACTCCGGCCAGTGGGAGCGTCACGGTGGAGTTCTTCCTGGTCATACCGATGCTGGTGGTGGTGCTGGTCGCCGGGTTGCAGGTGGTCTCCCTGGCCCGAGCACGCATCGAGTTGATCGGGGCGGCACGCGACGGCGCCCGGGTCGCGGCCACCAACCCCGACCCGGCGAAGGCGGTCGAAGCGGTGTTGGCGGCTTTGCCCAGCCCGATTCGTGACCGTGCCCGGGTGTCGGTGACTCGTCCCTCGATTGCGGGTCAGCGGGCGCGGGTGGTGGTGGTGGTGCGGCACGCGATCGGCCCGCCTTTCCCAGCCGATATTGGGGTCGACATCACCGCCACGGCCTCGATGCTGGTCGAGAGATGACGGAGCGAGGGGCCATGGCGGTGGTGATGACTGCCGCCGTGGCCCTGCTCGCCGTCCTCCTCACCGCAACCAGCTCGCTTGGCCTTCTATATGCGGCCCGCTCCCAGGCGGCTCTGGCGGCTGACGCCGCGGCGTTGGCCGCGGCGGTTGCGACCTATCCGGCCACCGGCCGTTCCAGCCCGCCCTTCGAGGCCGCACGGGCGGCAGCGGCCAACGGTGCAGTGGTGATCGCATGCTCGTGTCGGGTCGAGGCGAGTCTCAGGAGCCGGGTTGCGATGGTTCGCACCCTGATCGAAGTCGAGGTCCCCCTGTTCGGGGTTCTCCGTGTCACTGGTGCCTCCCGGGCTGAGTTCGACCCAGAGTCGTGGTTGGGGAGGTAGTGGATATCCTCGGGCAATGGCAAGTCGATCCGACATCATCCGGATGCTCGCCGAGCTGGCTCGTCTCACCGCACTCGACGAGGGATCGCCTCAGGCCTTCAAGGTTCGGGCTTACGAGAACGCCCTGGTGGGGCTGGAGGGGACTTCCAGCGACATCTCCGAGATGACCAAGGCTCAGCTCATCGAGATCAAGGGTGTTGGCAGCTCGACCGCCGACAAGATCCTCGAGTTCGGGGCCACCGGCAAGGTGGGCAAGCTCGAGGAGCTCCGGGAGCTGTACCCACCTGCCTTCGTCGAGCTGACCAAGATCCCCGGCCTCGGCCCGAAGACCCTGAAGATGCTTCGGGAGCAACTCGGTGTCGAGGACATTCAGGGTCTCAAGGAGGTGGTCGCGGATCAGAGGCTCCGCGAGCTTCCGGGCATGGGGGAGAAGTCCGAGGAGAAGATCGCAAGGGCGATCGAGCGTCTCGGTCTCCATGGCAAGGACCGGCGGACACCCCTAGTGGAGGTGATGGGTTTCGCGGTCTCCCTCGCCGGCCGACTCGCCGCGATCCCCGGGGTGGAGGCCGCCGTCCCCTGCGGGTCGATCAGACGGTTCTCGGAGACCATCGGTGACATCGACATCGTGGTCGCCACCTCCGATCCGGGGGCGGTGAGTCGCGAGGTGCTGGGTTACGGCGAGGTGGCGGAGGTGGTCGGAGCCGGTGAGACCAAGACCTCCTTTCTCACCAGGGAGGGGCTCCAGGTAGACATCCGAACGGTTCGGGCCGACCAGCTGGGGTCCGCCTTGTTGTACTTCACCGGGTCCAAGACCCACAACATCGCTCTTCGACAACGAGCCATCGACCGCGGCTGGCTGCTCAGCGAGTACGGGCTATTCGATGATGAGAGGGTGGTGGCTTCGCTGACCGAGGAGGACATCTACTCGGCTCTCGGGATGGAGTTCGTCCCACCTCCGTTGCGGGAGGGCAACGGAGAGGTCGAGGCAGCATCGGGGGAGGGTCTTCCCGACCTCATCCGAAGGGATCGGATCAGAGGCGACCTCCACTACCACACGGACCGATCCGGTGACGGGCGATCGAGTCTCGAGGAGATGGTCGAGGCGGCCATCGCCGCCGGGTATGAGTACGCCGCCTTCACCGACCACGGGGAGGACCTGGCGATCAACGGCTCCACCAGGGAGGAGATGATGGCCCATCGTGATCGGATCCGGGCAGTGGAAGAGGCTTATCCCGAGATCAGCCTCCTCTTCGGGTGTGAGCTCAACATCGGCCCGCAAGGGTCCCTCGACTACGACCCCGCCTTCCGCCTCGAGTTCGACTACTGCGTGGCCTCGATCCACAGCCACTTCGACCTCCCCAGGGAGAAGCAGACCGTTCGAATCCTCACCGCACTGCAGGATCCAGCCGTCAACGCCATCGGCCACCTCAGCGGTCGCTACGTGGGTCGGCGCCCCGGTGTCGAGCTCGACATCCCTGCCGTTCTGGAGGCTCTGGCGGTCACGGGGGTGGGCCTCGAGATCAACGGGGCCCTCGACCGGCTCGACGCCACCGCCGATGTCTGTCGTCTCGCGATGGCGTCAGGGGTCGACTTCGTCATCGACACCGACTCCCACCACACCCGTGAGTTGGTCAGGATGGGCTACGGGGTGCTCTATGCCCAGCGGGGGTGGGTGACCTCGGACCGTGTGATCAACACCCGCCCCGTGGGTGATTTGAGGCGGTGGATCGCGGCTCGGCGCTGAATCCGATCCTTGTAATTCGCGACCCGAGTCGTGAAGCTGCCAGGGCTGGCGTCGACACCTGATGAGATCAAAGGGTGGCATCCACCTTCGTCCTAGACACCTGTGTCCTTCTCGCCGACCCGAAAATCCATCCTCCGATTCGATGAGCACAGATGTTGTGTTGCCGCTCGTCGTGGTCGAGGAGCTCGATCGCATGAAGACGAGGATGGACGAGGTCGGCACCAACGCCCGGGCGGCGATCCGCCTCCTCGGGGAGCTAGGAGCCTCCCGCGATGGGGGCTCAGGGAGGCGGTCCACCACCCCTTGCCGAGATGGCGGCCACCGTCCTCTGACCGACGCATGGGCCTGAGGACCTACTTGCCGACTCGCTCCCTCCTCGCAGCCAACAGCTCGGCGGCTCTCTGCGCGGTAAGGGTCTTGGGATCGTCGCCCTGGCGGAGAGAGGCATTGACCTCGCCGTCGGTCACATACGGGCCATAGCGGCCTGAGCGGATCGATATGGCCTTGCCCGACACCGGATCGGCCCCGAGCTCGCCGAGAGTGGTCGACCTGGCCTGTCCCCTTCTCCGTGGGGGATCGGCGAGGAGCAGTTCGGCGCCCTCGACCGTCAGGGTGAACAACTCGTCTTCGGTTTCGAGGCTCCGACGGTCTTCGCCCCTCTGGACGTAGGGCCCAAACCGCCCGTTCAGAGCGATGATGTCGACACCGGCTGAGTCCTTACCCACCACACGGGGAAGGGAGAGGAGTCGGAGGGCGTCATCGAGGCCAAGCTGGTCGAGGCTCATCGCTCGAAGCAGTGAGGCGCGCTTTGGCTTCTCCTTGCTGGCTTCGATCTGTTCACCCAACTGGACGTAGGGCCCGAACCGACCGGTCATTCCATAGACCGTCAGCCCGGTTTCCGGGTCGGTCCCCAAGATCTTCGCTCCAGCGTTCTGGGTATCGATCAGCTCGATCGCCCGTTCTACCGTCAGCTCGTCAGGAGCCATGTCGTCCGGGATCGACGCCCTCTCCTCGAGCCGCTCCACGTACGGCCCATATCGGCCGATCCGCGCCACCACTCGATTGCCATCACCGTCTTCCCCGATCCCTATCGAGCCGATCTCCTTCGGGTCGATCTCGTCGAGATGGCGGGCCACGTTCTGGCGGAGCCCTTCCTCACCGAAGTAGAAGGCAGACAGCCATGGAACCGACTCCTCCTCTCCTTCGGCGATTCGGTCCAGGTCGGTCTCCATGGAGGCGGTGAACTCGTAGTCCACCAAGGTCGGGAAATGACGCTCGAGCAGGGTGACGACGCTGAAGGCGATGAATGTGGGTACCAGGGCCGTCCCCTTCTTGAACACGTAACCCCGGTCCTGGATGGTGGTCATGATCGAGGCGTAGGTGGAGGGTCGCCCCACCCCGAGCTCTTCGAGACGTTGAACCAACGACGCCTCGCTGTATCTGGCCGGTGGCCGGGTCTCATGGCCGGCCGGCTCCAGCCGCTGCACCCGCACATGGTCGCCATCGGTGAGCGGCGGAAGGATGCTCTCGCGGTCGTCGCTGTCCGATTCGGGATCGTCCGATCCTTGGACGTAGGCCCGGAGGAACCCGGGGAAGGTGATGGTCCGGCCTGATGCGCTCCAAGTGGTGTCCTCACCCGTGGCGGTGGCGGCGGTCAGCCTGACCGAGAGGCTGACACCGCTGGCATCCGCCATTTGAGAGGCGATGGTCCTCCTCCATATCAGGTCGTAGAGGGCTGCCTCGTCGGAGCCAATCTCCCTGGCCATCTGTTCCGGTGTGCGGAATTTCTCGCCGGCGGGCCTTATGGCCTCATGCGCCTCCTGGGCTCCTTTGACCGAGTCGGCATGCTCCCGTGGCTTGGGTGAGAGGTAGTCCTCGCCATACAGCTTGGCTATCTGGGCTCTGGCGGCCTGAACCGCCGACGCCGACAACACAGCCGAGTCAGTCCTCATGTAGGTGATGTACCCGCTCTCGTAGAGGCGTTGGGCCACCGACATGGTCCGAGAAGAGGAGTATCTCAGCTTGCGGCCGGCCTCCTGTTGGAGGGTGGAGGTCCGGAACGGCGGATAGGGGCTCCGCTTGTAGGGCTTCGAGTTGACCGACTCCACTTCGAAGCGGGAGTCGAGAAGAGATGAGGCCAGGGCTGTCGCTCGATCCCGATCCAATACCACCACGTCGCCCTGTGGGCTCCCGGTGCTGTCGAAGTCGCGACCCGTCGCCACCCGAGCCCCGCCCACGGTGTTGAGCTGGGCTGGGAACACCTGGTCGAGGCGGCCCTCTTTGGCAAAGGTCCCGTCGACTCCCCAATAGCCGGCCGAGGTGAACGCCATTCGCTCCCTCTCCCGCTCTACGACGATCCTGACCGTAACGCTTTGCACCCGGCCCGCCGAGAGCTTGGGCTGGATCTTCTTCCAGAGGACGGGGGAGACCTCATAGCCGTAGAGCCGATCCAGGATCCTCCTGGCCTCTTGCGCCTGGACCAGACGGTCGTCCAGGGCTCGGGGGTTGGCGAACGCCTCCTCTATCGCCGGTCTGGTGATCTCGTGGAACACCATCCGATGCACCGGGACCTTGGGCTTGAGCACCTCGACCAGGTGCCAAGCGATGGCCTCTCCCTCGCGGTCCTCATCGGTGGCCAGATACAGCTCGTCGGCCATCGCAAGCAGGTCCTTCAGCTTCTTCACCTGGTTCTTACGCTCGTTGGGCACCACATAGAGCGGCTCGAAGTCGGCGTCGACATTGACACCGAGACGGGCCCACTCCTCTCCTCTGGCCCTTGCCGGTATCTCGGCTGCCGACCTGGGGAGATCACGGATGTGCCCCATCGACGACTCCACGGTGGCGTCGGGGCCGAGTAGGGCGGCGATGGTCCGCGCTTTGGTGGGGGACTCAACGATTACGAGACTCTTGGGCATTGGTGGGGGCAGTTGATCGTATGTTCGGGGGCGATGTCAATACGGATATTGCGTCACCACCGAGCGTTAGCGTTGGCATTGTGAGTCGATACATCGCTCTCGAGGGAGTCGACGGGAGCGGGAAGAGCACCGTTGCCACAGCTCTGGCCGAGCGCCTGGAGGCATTGGGAACCAAGGTGATCGTGGTCAGAGAACCGGGCGGGACCACACTCGGGGAGGTGGTTCGCGGGTTGCTCCTCGACTCCCAATCATTGGATGTCTGGGCCGAGGTGTTCCTCTTTGCCGCCCAACGGGCCGAACTTGCGGCTGAGCTGGTCAAGCCCGCACTGGATGCCGGAACCTGGGTGATCAGCGATCGGACCTACTACTCGTCGATGGCGTACCAGGGCAATGCCAGAGGGCTCGGGGTCGATCGAGTCAGGGAGATCAACGAGTTGGGGCTGAGAGGTGTGGTCCCGGACCTGGTTTTCGTCCTCGACGTCGACCCGAAAGAGGCGCTGAGCCGTCAGAACCGGCCCGACCGGATCGGCCGGGAGAGCGCCGTCTTCCAAAGCCGGGTGCGGGAGGGCTATCTGGCCCTGGCCGCCGCCGACCCGGAGCGGGTGATCGTCATTGACGGCTCCATGAGCGTGGGCGAGATGGTCGATTCCATAATGGAGAGGGCCTCGTGACTGCCCTCTACGACGACATCATTGGCCACGATCGAGTCATCGATCTCCTGGAGTCCGAGGTCGGGAGCCCGGCTCAGGCCTACCTGTTCGTCGGCGCGGCATCGGTGGGCAAAGCCGCGGTGGCCTCGCGGTTTGCCGCCGGGCTGCTCGTGCCTGTCGACGGCTCAGGGGAGGAGGCGGGGCGGGCGAGGCGGCTCGCCTTGGCCCTCACCCATCCTGATCTGATCGTGGTCGAGCCCGAGGGGGCGGCCAGTCTCGGGGTCGACCAGGCCCGGGAAGTGGTCAGAAGGGCCTCGATGACACCCATCGAGGCTTCCCGCACCGTTTTCCTCTTCCCTGAAGCCGGCACCATGACCGAGCAGGCGGCCAACGCCTTGCTCAAGACCCTCGAGGAGCCGTCGGGATCGGCTGTCTTCCTTCTCATAGCCGAGTCGGAAGACGACTTCCCGGCGACGGTGGCCTCTCGATGTCGTACGGTGCACATGGGTCGGGTGCCGCTGCCCGAGATGGTCGAAGCCCTGGTGGCGCGGGGAGTCCCCTATGAGGCTGCGACCGGGGTCGCCGCGGTCTCGGGTGGCCGGCCCGGTCTGGCGCTGGCGCTGATGACCCGCCCTGAGGTCGCGGGGTTCCGTCAGATGTGGTTGTCGTTGCCTGGAAAGGTCACGCCCCACCCCGGCGACGGCCAGCGCCTGGCCTCGCTGGTCCTCGAAGGGCTGGCCCCGCTTGTTGAGGACTCGGTGCAGGACGATTTGGCGAAGGAGGCCGCCCAAAGAGCGCGGCGCCGGGTGGAGATGTCACTCCTCGTGTCGGGGCTCGAGATCTTGGCCTCCTGGTATGCCGACTCGGCGTCTCTCCAAATGGGGGGCCCGGTTCGAAATCAGGACCTGGACCTCACCGCCCTCACCGATGTCTCGCCGCGTCGGGCGGTCCGTTGTGCCGAGCTGGCATTGGATGCGGTGGTCGACGTCCAGGCCAACCTGCGTCGGGAGCTGGTCCTCACCAACCTCTTCGCCTCCTTGGGCAGCCAGGACTGACGTCTGGTGGCACCTCGTCGAGGCACCGAACCGGATCTACCATGTGGACCTCTCGCCGGAGTAGCTCAGGGGTAGAGCAATTCCCTCGTAAGGAATAGGCCAGGGGTTCGAATCCCCTCTCCGGCTCTTATTCATCGACGATGAAGGCGGTCACCATCCCGAACATGCCGTCGGCCCGCTCGGCGTGGGTGAGGATGTGGCAATGCCAGACCCAAACCCCCGGGTCGACCAGCTGGTAGAGCACCGAGTACCGCTCACCGGGGGCGACGGTGACCACATCGGCCCAGTAGGGATGATCGAGGGGGATCCCGTCCTTGGCGAACACCAACTGGGGAAACTGGTGCTGGTGCATCGGATGGATCTGGAGACCCTCGTTGTAGTAGTGGACCAGCACCCAATCACCAACCTTCCCGGAGTAGGGCTGGGTCGCCGGGAACGACTTGCCGTTGAGGCTCAGGCCGATGACGCCGGCATCGTTGAGCACCATGGGGATCTCCTGGGATATCACCAGGTCCTCGGGTATCTCCCTTCCCGCAACCATGGTGCCGAGGGGAAGGGGGATGTCGCCGACGATGAATGTCCCGAACAGCCCATTGGGGATGGCCACCTGCCCGTGGAGATGGGCGTGGTACATGGCGATTGCCGGCTCCCGGGTCGTGAACTCGTAGACGAAGGTGCCGCCCGACTCGATGGGGTCCTGGGTGTATGGAGACACGCCATCCATGCTGTTGGGGACCATCACCCCGTGCCAGTGGATGTCGGTGGCGGCGGGGAGCTGGTTGTCTACCACCACCCGCACCTTGTCACCTACTCCGACCCGGATCTGGGGCCCTGGGACCATGCCGTTGTAAGTCCAGGCCTCGACCACCTTGCCCGGCTCCACCTCCCATTCGGTGATGGCCACCGTGAGGTGGAACTCCTTGGTGCCATCAGCGAGGACCGTCGGTTCCAACGTCTGGTTGCCCTTGCCCTGGGTCTCGGCGGGGAATGCCATCATCGAGTCGATCATCGCCTCGTCCATGGCCGGCCAGTCCACCTCGTTGGCGTCGTGGCCCCCGGAGGCGCCTCCCTCCGAGACGGTGACCCGGGCTTGCATCCCAGACTCCCGATGCCCCGGGATCGAGCAGAAGATCGTGTACGCACCGGGAGTCAGGTTGCCGACGACGAGTTGAGCCGACTCACCGCTGTTGAGGTCGGGGGTGTTCGGCCCGTTCTCGAGGACCAGGTTGTGCATGATCGTCCCGTCGTTGACCACGTTGAACACGGTGGGCCCGGGGGAGATCTCGAAGTCCCCTTTGATGGCGAACTCACTCAGGCCGTAACCAACAGTCTGTCGTTGTTCATGAACCGTGGGTGTGACGGCGCCCGCCGAGCCGGCTCTGATGGCAGCCACTGCTGCCAGCACTGCGGCGGCCGCGCCGATGATGCCCACCAGGATGAGCAGACGGTCGAAGGCGACGGCAGGTCGATCCGAACGCGACATGTTGTCTCGTGACGTCATCTGGTCAAGTATCCGCCCGCCGGCCCTGAGATACAGGGGCAAAGGTCCCGAATCCCGGCGACTACCGTGCCGCCCCACATGGCCGATCAGGCGACCTTCGAACGGGACGCCCTCCAGCACGCACGACAGCTCTACTCGGCTGCGATGCGGATGACCCGAAACCCCTCAGATGCCGAGGACTTGGTCCAGGAGACCTTTCTCAAGGCCTATCGGGCCTATGCCAGCTTCGAGGAGGGAACCAACCTGAAAGCCTGGCTCTACCGAATCCTCACCAACACCTTCATCAATAAGTATCGGAGCGACTCGAGACGCCCTCGACAGTCCGATCTCGCCGATGTCGAGGACCTCTACATGTATCGCAGGATCGGGTCGGCCGACTCCGCCGAAGCGGCGAGGAGCACCGAGGACCAGGTCCTGGATGGCCTGGTCGAGTCCGATATCAAACAGGCGGTGGAGGAGCTCCCGGAGAATTTCAGGCTTCCTGTCCTCCTCGCCGATCTCGAGGGTTTCTCCTACAAGGAGATAGCCGAGATTCTCGACATCCCGATCGGGACGGTGATGTCGAGGCTTCACCGCGGAAGAAAGGCGATGCAGAAGCGGTTGTGGGAGTTCGCGCGACAGCGCGGACTGTTACCCGACGACGCGGTGAGACCATGAGCGACTGCGATCAAGCCCTGGCGAATCTCTATCTGTATCTCGACGCCGAGCTCGACCAGGCCAGCGCAATGAAAGTGAAGACTCACCTCGAGGCGTGTAACGGTTGCGACGCTCCGTTCGACTTCGAGAGACGTCTCCGCGAGGTGATCAGGAACCGTCTCGGCGAAGAGATCCCCGAGGTGTTCGTCCTGCGTCTCCGAACCCTCCTCGCCCACGAGACCAGCGGCGCGGGCTAGTGGGCCACTAGCGGCCCCGTAGAGGTTCGCCTGCCTGCAGGTGCAGATGTAGGCTCCCGCAAATGATGAGAACCGGCCGGTGGGCCCGTGTCGTCCTCGCCACTCTCGCCCTCTCAGCCCTGGCCACGTCGCTCGCTCTCCCCGCGTTGGCGCAGGACGTGACGGAGACCACGGTGCCGGCCTTGGGAACCACGATCCCCACCGCCCAGATAGAGCCGGCAGTCCCGGTGGTGTCGGCTCCTGAGACGCCGGTGACGCCCGACTGGACCTACCGGTTCATGATCCCCACCGCCCTGGTCCTGGCCGCCCTGGTGGTACTCCTCACTTCGATCCGCTACTTCACCAACGTGGTGCGTAAGCGGTACCGCATCGTCGAAGAGTGACTTCTACCCGGCCCGGCGAGGGTCGTCTCGTGGCGAGAATGGCCGGGACCTATCCCCTCGCCGACACCTATCATGCCGCGGCCCTTGCCGCCGAGATGGCGAGCATCACCACCAAGGTGTCGACCATCGTCCCCGAGGCGATCGGGCTGCCGCTCCCGGGCAATCCACAGACTCTGATCGTGACCCGCACCGAATGGGTCGAGCGCAACACCGCCGCCTTCGGTCACATGCTCGAGCCCGCCAGGCGGCAGATGGAGGAGCGTCTCGTCGATCAGGGGCGCCGGACCAACCCAGCCTTGATACGGAACCTGATGGAGAAGGAGATGACGGGCATCCTGGCTCTTCTCTCCAGGAGGGTGCTGGGTCAGTACGAGCTGGTCCTCCCCAGCGGCGAGACCGGTGACATGGTCGCCTACGTCGGGCCCAACATCCTCCAGTTCGAGCGGAAGCATCATTTCCGCCCATCTGACTTCCGATTCTGGGTGGCGCTCCACGAGCTGACTCACCGCGCCCAGTTCCAGGGCGTCCCCTGGCTTCGCGGCTATTTCATGAGCCTGGTGTCCGAGTTGGTCGAGCAGTCCAGGCCGGAGCCGGGGCGGATGGCCCGGGTCCTCGATGAGATCGGGCAGCGGCGCTCATCGGGTCGGCCGGTGGTCGACGAGCGGGGCATCATCGGCCTCTTCGCCACCCCCGACCAGAACGCAGTCGTGGACAAGGTGCAGGCCCTGATGTCACTGCTCGAGGGACACGCTCATGTGGTGATGGACCGGGTTGGAGCCAGTCATCTGAAATCGCAGGAGCGGATGAGCCGGGTGCTCAAGGGCCGCCGTCACGACCGGCGGGCTGCTGCCTTCTTGCGCATGACCGGGCTCGAGATGAAGCTGAAGCAGTACCGCCAGGGGGAGCAGTTCGTCCTCGCCGTCGATCAGGCCGCCGGGTGGGAGAAACTCGATCTGGCCTTCGAGGAGCCAGGCAGCCTCCCCACGCTCGATGAGATCGTCCATCCGGGCAAATGGCTGGAACGCGTCGCCTGAACGACCTTCTCGAAACCGCAAATCAGGGTTTCTCGCCCCCAGGCGGTCGCTTGGTCGTGGCCCTCTCCGGTGGCGCCGACTCGGCGGCCCTGGCTTATCTCGTCGTCTCGGCGGGTCGTGAGGTGAGGGGGGTGCATGTCGATCATGGTCTGGCCAACTCACCGACGATGCGGAAGGCCGCCCTCGCCATCGCCGACCGGTTGGGCATCGACCTGGAAGTGAAAGAGATCGTTGTCCCGGTTGGTCCCTCACCCGAGGGCCAGGCGAGGTCTGCCCGGTACCAGGCGCTTTCGGGCGCGATCCGACCTGGCGAGAGCCTGATGACGGCACACACCGCCGACGACAACGCCGAGACCGTGCTGATCAACCTGGTCAGGGGTACCGGGACCCGGGGTCTCGGCGGGATCCCCCCATACCGCCCGTTCGGGATCCATCGACCGATGCTCGGCCTGAGAAGAAGCCTGGCACGAGAGATCGCCTTCCTCGCCGGCCTGGAGTTCGTGGATGACCCCATGAATCAGGATCCCGCCCTGACCCGGAACTACCTGCGGGCGGAGATCATGCCGGGCCTCGAGGCGATCAACCCCGACCTGGTGGGAGCCATCGGTCGGATGAGCGCCGCGGCGCGGGCCGATGCCGACTACCTCGACGGCCTGGCCGAACAGGTCTGGCTGGATCTCAGCGGAGACGCCACGCGGGTCGTAGTCGGTGACCTGATCTCGGTGCCTCCGCCAGTGGCCGATCGGGTGTTGATGCGGATGTTGCGCCATGTCGCCGGGGGAGCAGGGGTGAGCGCCGGTCGGGTCGGGAAGATCAGAGAGGTGCTGGAAGGCGGGGTCGAGCGCACTCAGCTGGCCGGCCAGATCTCGTGCTGGAAGGAGGGCCCGCTCCTCGTCGTCGGGGCCACCCCATCGATCGGGCTCGAGGCGGCTGCTCTCGAGGTCGGTGAGACAGGTCATGGTGGTCTGGTCTTCGAGGTGCTGAAACGCGAAGGCATCTGCCGGGTGGCACCGCTGAGCAGGTGGCATGCCATCTTTCCGCCGGACACCGTGCTCATGGTCGACGCCGATGGTGTGGTTCGGGCCGACGGCGAGCCTGCCTGGCACCCCGGGGAGAAGCGTCTTCCTGTCGCCTGGTACCACCCCGGCTCCAGCGGCTACCTTTCCGTGTTCGCCAGAGAGGAAAGCGGATGGACATCAAGCCCCTGATCACCTCGGAGGAGATCGAGGCCAAGCTGGCCGAGCTGGGGAAGCGCATCACCGAGGACTACGCCGACAAAGACCTTCTCCTGGTAGGGGTGCTCCGAGGGGCATTCATGGTCATGGCCGACCTGGCCCGTTACATCGACCTTCCCTGCGAGTTCGACTTCATGGCGGTCTCTTCGTATGGGGCCTCGACGCAGACCTCGGGGGTGGTGCGGATCCTCAAAGACCTCGATGAGGAGATCGAGGGACGGCATGTGCTGATCGTCGAGGACATCATCGACTCCGGGCTCACCCTCAATTACCTGATCAAGAGTCTCAGAGTGCGCAAGCCGGCGTCCCTCGAGATCGCCACCCTCCTCCTCAAGCAAGGGATCCAGAGGGTGCCGATCGATGTCCAGTACGTGGCCTTCACCATCGGCCCGGAGTTCGTCGTCGGTTACGGCCTGGACTACGCCGGGAAGTATCGCAACCTCCCGTACGTTGGCGTGATGGGAGACATCGGCTAGCGACGGGTTCGACTATTCGGGATCCCGACGTAGCATTGATGTCCTAACCCACCCGAGGTCCTCTTGAACCGCACCGTCCGCACACTCGTCGTCTACGGGATGTCGATCATCCTCGTTGCCATCCTGTTCTCGTGGTGGTTCGACCAGGTGGCCGGGCCCGAGGAGATCCCCATCTCCCAGTTCGTCACCAATGTCGAGGATCGTCAATACGATGAGGTGGTCCTGGGCAAGAACACGCTCCAGGCCCGTGCCAGACTGGTGGGCTCCAACGCCGAAGAAGGCGTTTTCGACCACGTCTCCAACTACGTGGAGGGTTTCGAGGCCGAGTTGACCACCATCCTCGACCGCAATGGCGTTCCTTGGTCGGCCGATCCCGAGCCACCGGGGTTCTGGGCGCTCCTCATCAGTTTCCTTCCCTGGCTGTTCCTGCTCGGGTTCATGGTGTTCATCTTCATGCAGATGCAGGGCGGCGGGAATCGTGTCATGCAATTCGGCAAGTCGCGGGCCAAGCTCGTGGGCAAGGAGCAGCCCAAGGTCACCTTCGACGATGTGGCCGGGCTGCTCGAGGCCAAAGAGGAGCTGGAGGAGATCAAGGACTTCCTGGCCAACCCCGACCGCTACCGGCAGATGGGGGCCAAGATTCCCAAGGGTGTTCTGCTCTTTGGCCCTCCTGGGACCGGCAAGACCCTCCTCGCCAGGGCTGTCGCCGGCGAAGCCGGCGTCCCTTTCATGGCGATATCCGGCTCGGACTTCGTCGAGATGTTCGTCGGGGTGGGCGCTGCCAGGGTCCGTGACCTCTTCGACCAGGCCAAGCAGGCCGCTCCGGCAATCGTTTTCATCGACGAGATCGACGCCGTAGGGCGTCATCGTGGCGCCGGCCTGGGTGGGGGCCACGACGAGCGAGAGCAAACCCTGAATCAGCTGCTGGTCGAGCTCGACGGATTCGAGGGCAACACCGGTGTCATCGTCATGGCAGCCACCAACCGCCCCGACATCCTCGACCCCGCTCTCCTCCGCCCTGGCCGCTTCGACCGTCAGATCGTGGTGGATGCCCCCGACATCGAAGGCAGGCAGGCGATCCTCGAGGTCCACGCCAAGGGAAAGCCGCTGGCAGATGAGATCGATCTGGGTGTCCTGGCACGGCGCACTCCGGGGTTCACCGGAGCCGATTTGGCCAACCTGATCAATGAGTCCGCCCTTCTCACTGCCCGTCGGCGCAAGAAGCAGATCACCATGCTCGAGCTCGAAGAGGCGATCGACCGAGTCATCTCGGGCCCGGAGCGGAAGACCAAGGTGATGACCGAGGATGAGCGCAAGGTCATCGCTTATCACGAGACGGGGCATGCCCTGGTCGGCTATGCCCTGCCCAATTCCGACCCGGTCCACAAGGTCACCATCGTCGCCAGAGGACGCTCCTTGGGCCACACCCTCGCTCTGCCCACCCATGACAAGTACCTGTCGCGACGCAGCGAGTTGGTCGACCAGCTGGCCATGCTCTTGGGAGGCCGCACCGCCGAGGAGTTGATCTTCGCCGATCCCACCACGGGGGCAGCCAACGACATCGAGAAGGCGACGACGATCGCCCGCCGCATGGTGATGGAGTACGGGATGAGCGACGAGTTGGGCCCCATGCAGTACGGGCGCCCCACCAGCGAGGTCTTCCTCGGGCGCGACTACGCCCGGCAACAGGACTACTCGGACCAGGTGGCGGCCTTCATCGACGCCGAGGTCCGCAAGCTGATCACCGCGGCCCACGACGAGGCCAGGACCATCCTCGACCGGCACCGGGAGGCCATGGAACGGATGGTC
Organism: Acidimicrobiia bacterium; assembly: GCA_040878345.1. Taxonomy (GTDB): domain Bacteria; phylum Actinomycetota; class Acidimicrobiia; order Spongiisociales; family ZC4RG35; genus ZC4RG35. The sequence continues at coordinate 71,894 of JBBDML010000005.1, forward strand.
GAAGAGCTGCTCGAAAGGGAGACCGTCGACCGCGATCGGGTCGACGAGGTGTTCCGCGACGTGCCCAAGTGGGAGCACGCCAAAGACGGGTCGCTACGGATCAAGTACCCGGACAACCCGGTCATCCCCCAGGTCCGTGAGCAGATCGCCGCAGCAACGAAGGACCAGCCCGAAGAGGAGGAAGTGACCGAGTCGCTCACCCTCGATCGAGGCAAGCTCCCCGGGCGGACCGGCAGGCCTGCCGAGGCCTGAGCCCCGCCGATCAGTCGGTCAATCGGTTGATGGTCAGGTCACCCGAGACCGACTTGACTTTGATCATCATGTGACGCCCGCTGGGGGCCGCCTCCTGCGCCGGTGGCGGGAGGCTGACACGCCCCGAGAGGAGGTTGGCGTCGAGCTCCACTCTGGTGCCTGCGGGTATGCCGAGGTCTACGGAGCCCGACATCGACTTGATGCTGGCATGGCGGCCGACGAACCGGTCGATGGTGGCGTCCCCGGAGACCGTGTTGAGCTCGACGATCGCATCGGTCTCGCTGATCCTGATGTCGCCGGAGGCGGTGGATGCGACGATCGAGCCACTCACCCCGTCGAGCACATGGAGGTCGCCGGAAGCGGCGGTGAACCGGAGGGCACTGGTGACCCTGTCGACGGTGGTGTCACCGCTGGCGCTCTTGATCACCAGCTTGTCGGCACCCTTCAACTCGATGTCACCCGAGGCGGTCTTGATGTCGACCTTGCCCAAGACCACCTGACCCGAGATCTCGGCCGAAGCGGCGCGGAGGGTCGCACCGGTCCCGGGGGGGACCTCAAGTAACACCTCGGCCCTCTTGGACGACCATCCCGACTCTGACTCGTTGTGCAGCTCGATCAGGTCGCCCCGTTGCTCCACCACGAAGTTCGGGTCTTTGGTGACCACGCTGGCCTTGATCTCGCCCGGTGTGCCTTCGACCAGCTCGATTCGACCGGACTGGATCCGCACGGAGACCTCGGGGGCACCCCCGACACTGAAGAGGCGCTCGATCACAGGTCGATCGTGGTATGGAGACGGGTCTTTCCCGCTCGGTGAGTCTCGTTCGCCTTGTTGCGAAGAGCATCGATCACGAAGCTGTTGACCGAGTCGCCACTCGACGAGGCAGCGTCGGCGATGATGTCTTTGAGATAGCCGGGAAGTCTCAGTGTGATGCGGGCTTCGTCATCATCGCCGCCCGGTGGCGGGGGTGGGATCGGCGGCTCGGAGGCGTCCGCGGTGACGACCAGCTCAGGGTCGCCTTCGACCAGCCTGACATCGACTCTGTGACCGGGGAGCTGGCTGGATATCTCCGTGGCGGCCATGCACAGGACATCGACGAAGCTGCGATGCAGCGCCGGCTGGAGTGCCGCGATCAGCTGGGCACCCAGCTCTGCGGCCTCCGGGCCGGCTACCCGGAGTTGGGTTTCGACGGCAGCTTCGAGTCCGTCTATCGCTTGGGTCAGCTGCATCTCAGTGGATCCTGAAAGACCGGATCTTCTGGTCGAGTATGGCTTCGATCGTCTTGTTGCTGGTTATCCACAGCATTGGGGTCTCCTTCTCCTTGCGACATCCATCGTGACTTCGATGTGATGTCAATATGATGTCATCATACAGTCAACACGATGTCCCTGTCAACCCCTCTTTTGAGAAATCGGGAATCAGACCAGTCGGAACTGGGGTTTTCGACCCCGTGATCGATCAGGCACGGATCGAGAAGGCGGTCCTCGAGATCATCGAGGCACTTGGGGAGGATCCCGAGCGCGAGGGTCTGCTGGGGACACCCGAACGCGTCGCCCGCTTCTACGCCGAGGTGTTCAGCGGGATCCATTCCGATCCAGGCGAGGAGCTCGACGCCTTCTTCGGTGCCGAGCACTATCAGGAGATCGTGATGGTGCGCCAGATCCCCTTCTACTCGATGTGCGAGCACCACTTCGTCCCGTTCCATGGGGAGGCCCATGTCGCCTATCTCCCCCGAGGCAGGGTCACCGGCCTATCCAAGCTCGCCCGACTCGTCGACGGGTTTGCCCGCCGACCCCAGATGCAGGAGCGTCTCACCGCTCAAGTGGCTGACTGCCTCGTAGAGAGACTCGACCCGCTGGGTGTGATGGTGGTGGTCGAGGCGGAGCACCTCTGCATGTCGATGCGCGGGGTGAAGAAGCCAGGCGCCCTGACCGTTACCTCGGCGGTCCGAGGGACCATGGAGTCCAATCCCTCGACCCGAGCAGAGGCCATGTCGCTGCTGTTCGGCACCACCTCCCGGTGACTCGGCCGACCCCGAAATCCCAGTCGGAACTGCCTACGCAAGGGGCCTGGTGTGGTGGGCACACCGCTAACGTGGCCTTCTAGCAATGGGACGAATGGTCGCCGGACTCAAGCCACGCGGATTCATCTGGGTCATCGCCGACCGCCTGGCGGTATCGGATCGGGTGGGAGGCTCCGGGTTCCAGCATCGAAGGGTGAGACGGGAGGAGGAGATCACCTGGCTGGTAGAGGAGGCCGGGATCAACACCATTCTCTCCATGCTCCCCGCCAACCAGAATCTGGCCGCATACCGACAGGCCGGGATTGCCACTTATGCGGTCCCGGTGGGGGCACCGATCGGCGCCGATGAAGTCAATCGGTTCTTCGTGACCCTGGGCAAGGCCCTTGCCAGGAACCACGCCAAGGTGCTGGTCCATCGTGAGATCATCGACGACACGATCGGCGGTCTCCTCGGCGGTTATCTGGTGATCTCGGGGATGGTCAAGGACCCGATCCTGGCGCTGGCCGTGATCCAGCAGATCCTCGGCCGAGCCCTGGGCCCTGAGGGGCGCGCGCTGATCCCCGAAGCCAGCGCTTCGTGACCGATCGCATCGACCTCACCGGTATCGAGGTATTCGCCAAGCACGGTGTCTTCGACTTCGAGCTGGAGCGCGCTCAGATGTTCCGGGTGGATGTCACCGCCTTCGCCGATCTCACCCTGCCCGGCGAGAGTGACGACCTGAGTGACACGCTGGACTACGGGGCGCTGGCCTCTGAAGTCAGGGAAGTGGTGGGCGCCGAGTCTCACAAGCTGATCGAACGGGTGGCTGCCCGGGTGGCCCAGACCGTCCTGGCCCATCCCCAAGTGGAGAGGGTGGTGGTCACCATCCACAAGCCGGACGCACCCGTCGAGGTTGCTCTCGACGACTTGTCGGTGACCATCGATCGCTCCCGGTGACCCGATACGCCATCGGGCTCGGCTCCAATCTGGGAGATCGTCGCCAGATCCTGGGGAAGGCCGTAACCGATCTGGGAGGGCTGGGCGCGGTGGTTGCGGTGTCCGGGCTCTATGAGACCGACCCGGTCGGAGGTCCGGAGCAGGGCCGATACCTGAACGCCGTGGTCCTGGTCGACTCGGATCTAGACGTCCTCGAGCTCCTGGCGGGATGCCAACGGATCGAAGCCGCCGCCGGCAGGGTGAGGGAGGTGAGGTGGGGCCCGAGGACCCTCGACGTCGACATCATCACCAGTGACGGCCCGGCAATGTCTACTGCCAGCCTGGAAGTACCCCACCCTCGCGCCCGTCTGCGCGAGTTCGTCCTCCGGCCCTTGGTCGATGTCTGGCCTGAGGCCCCGATTGGAGAGGGCGTCAACGCCCTCGACGCCCTCGGGCTGATCCAGGATCAGCATGTGGCCCGGGTCGACGCTGAGTGGGTGAGGTAAAAGGGCTAACGCCTCTGTTCCACATGGCTCGAACCGTGCTAGGTTCGGGGGATGGTGAGTGGCCGGGCCCCGCCAGCGTTCCTCCAGTGAGTCAGCAACGCTCGAACGACATGGAGGTAGCGATAGATGGCACGACGGTCAAGAGAGAACCGCCAGGAGATCCCCGGATATGACGAGAGCCGCCCCTCGCGCGACGATCGCAAACAGAAACACCGGGCCACCCGTCACGCCGCGCATCAGATACTGCATGCATTACCCGACCCCGATGAGATCGTGCTCCCCGAGGAGAGGAAGACCAGATCTCACGAGACGTTGAATGGGCATCACCAGCCAGAGCGACGAAGATTCAAGCTCTGGAAGACGAAGTTTTGGAAACGCCGGTACGGCTACCGCTCTGAGAAGGCCGCCATCGATTCGGAATGGCCGGTCATAACGCCGGAGCAACTCGGGAGGGAGTAGCCCCACTCGCCTCGCGGTACTGGAGCGAAGCCACCCCCCACTAGCCTCCCGGTGTGCCCAAACCCGAAGGCTTGCGACTGATCGTCATCGGTCCCGGGAGAGCCGGCGGGGCGCTGGCACTGGCCGCCGCCGATGCCGGGCACTCAATCGTCGGCGTCCTCTCACGTCATCTCGGCCAGGCCTACGGACCCGACCTCGATTGGGATCACAGCTTCCCTGAGGCCGACATCGCCCTCATCACGGTCAAGGATGAAGCCATCTCGGAGGTGGTGTCCCGCCTCCTGGGCCGTCTCGGGGAGGTGGCGGTGGCCGCCCACGTATCCGGGTTCGTCCCGACCACGGTGCTCAACTCGCTCCAGGAGGAGGGGGTCGCCGTCGGAGGGTTCCACCCGCTCCAGTCGCTGCCCGACCCTGAGCGGGGGGCTCAGGCCCTCGCCGGGTCGTTCGCCGGGATAGGGGGCGACCCCCTGGCGATAGACGCCTTGACTCATCTCGCTGGATCTCTGGGGATGACACCCTTCAGGTTGGATGACGCCGCCAGACCCGCCTACCACGCCGCGGCGGCGGCGGCATCGAACTTCGTGGTCACCGCGCTCGCGGTGTCATCCGACCTGTACCAATCGGTTGGTGTCGATCCGGCCGTTGCGAGACCTCTGGTCGAACGGGCGATGGCCAACGCCTTCGAGGGTGGCCCGGCGTCGGCACTCACCGGGCCCATCAGCAGGGGCGACATCGAGACGGTGATCGGTCACCTCACCGCCGCCAGGGACGTGTCCGACGAGGTGGGGCGTCAGTTCAGCCTCATGGCCGAGGCCACCGCCGTCCGGGCCGGTCGAGAGGATGACCTGCGCCGATGGAAATGACCAGGACCTTCACCGACACCAGGAGGCTGTATCGAGGCAGAGTCGGGTTGCTTCCCACTCTCGGCTACTTCCACGAGGGCCATCTTCGGCTGATGGACCTGCTTCGAGAGAGATGCGACACCCTGGTGGTCTCGCTTTTCGTCAACCCGACCCAATTCATCGATCCTGGTGACTTCGACGCATATCCCAGGGCTGAGGAGCGGGATGGCGCCCTGGCCTCGCATCATGGTGTCGACCTCCTCTTCGCACCCAGTGTCGACGAGGTCTACGGAGGCGTGTCGGTGACCACTGTGGAGGTCACCGGTGTCACCGACGAGATGGAGGGTCGGCATCGGCCGGGCCACTTCGTCGGGGTCGCCACCGTGGTCGCCAAGCTGTTCGCCGGCCTCCAGCCCGACATCGCGATGTTCGGGAGGAAAGACGCTCAGCAGTTGGTGGTGCTTCGAGCCATGACCGGCGACCTCAGGTTTCCCATCGAGATCATCGAGGCTCCAATCGTGCGTCAGCCCGACGGTCTCGCCCTTTCCAGCCGCAACGCCCGCCTGGGGCGGATGGAGCGGGAGAGGGCACTGGCGATCAGCCGGGGCCTATTCCAGGCAGCCGAGCAGGTCGATGCAGGCGAGCGCCGCGGAGACCGTCTCGAGGCGACAGTGAATCGGTCGATCAAAGGGCTCGACTCCGATTATGTGAAGCTTGCCTCACTGGCCACCATGAAGGCGATCCCAACCCTCGACGAGCCGGCGGTCCTGGCGGTGGCTGCCGCCGTGGGAGGTGTCCGTCTCATCGACAACATCGTTTTCGACTGGGTCGATGCTCGCCCCAGGGCAGACAGGGGTGTCCTCCTAGATGAGCCCAGTGCCCTGACGGCGATGCCATGATCGCCTCGACACTATGAGCCAGGACCACAAGTCGACCGAGAACCATCTGATCGAGGCGCGGCGGAGAAAGCACCAGGCGGTGATCGCCGGAGGCGGGTATCCCGAGCGCTTCGAGAGAACCGACCTGAGCGCCGATCTCCATGCCAGATTCTCCGGGTTGGGGCCGGGTACCGAGACCGGGGAGCCGGTGGTGGTGGCGGGTCGTCTCATGCTGTACCGCTCGTTCGGCAAGCTCCAGTTCGGGACCCTTCGTGACGTGTCAGGGTCCATCCAGCTCCTGGTCGATCAGTCGGCCGCGGGCGACGATGTGGCCTTGGCTTTCGCCGATCTCGACCTGGGCGACTGGGTGGGGGCGGCCGGGACCGTGATGACCACCAAACGGGGCGAGCTCAGCGTGCGGGTCGGCGAGCTCTCCCTCCTTCAGAAGTCATTGCGGCCCCTCCCCGACAAATGGCATGGCTTAGCCGACGTCGAGATGCGCAGCCGGCGTCGGTATGTCGACCTGATGGTCAACGACGAAGCCCGCAGGATCGCGTCGACCCGATCCCGGGTGGTCAGCGAGCTCCGTAGCCAGTTCGAGCAGAGGGGGTTCGTCGAGGTCGAGACCCCTGTCCTCCTCCATCAGGCGACCGGTGCCACCGCCCGGCCCTTCATCACCGAGCACCAGGCCCTGGACATGACCATGTACCTCAGGATCGCCACCGAGTTGTTCCTCAAGAGGCTTGTGATCGGCGGGATGGAGAGGGTCTTCGAGATCGGGCGGATCTTCCGCAACGAGGGGATCGACTCGACCCACAACCCGGAGTTCACCATGTTGGAGGCCTATCAGGCCCTCGCCGACTACCGCGACATCATGACCCTGCTCGAGGATGTGTTCCAATCGGTGTTTCTGGCGGCGGTGGGGAGCACCGAGATCTCCTACAAGGGTCGTGAGCTCTCGCTCCAGCCACCTTTCCGTCGAGCTTCGATGATCGAGCTCGTCTCCGAGCGTCTCGGTCACGAGGTTGGGCTGGACACGCCCCACGAAGAGCTGACGGCTCATGCCATGGGGCTGGGCATCGAGGTGGAGGGAAGCTGGACCTCGGGGCGGGTCCTCTCCGAGATCTACGAAGCGGCGGTGGAGGACGATGTCTGGGAGCCGACCTTCGTCACGCACCAGCCGATCGAGGTGTCCCCTCTCTCTCGCCGGAATGTCTCGGATCCGAGGCTGGCCGACCGCTTCGAGCTGGTGATCGCCGGGTCCGAGTATGCCAACGCCTTCAGCGAGCTCAATGACCCTGACGACCAGCGGTCGAGGTTCGAGACCCAGGAGGCTGCCCGTGACGCCGGAGATCATGAGGCCCATCCCTTCGACGAGGACTATCTCCTCGCCCTGGAGTACGGGCTCCCCCCCACCGGGGGGCTGGGCATCGGGGTGGACCGGCTGGTGATGCTGGCCACCGATCAGTCCCATATCAGGGAGGTCATCCTGTTTCCGACCTTGCGACCCCAACAGACGTCGCGGGAATAGGATGAGCGGTCTATGAACCTGCTGTGGAAGCTGGCGATCACCGGTGCCGCCCTCTGGGTGGCGGTGTGGATAGTGCCTGGGCTCGACTTCGAGGGCACGTTCTGGGTGTTCGTGGCGGTCACCGCGATCGTCCTGGTGGCCCGGGTCATCGTCAAGCCGATCCTCAACGTGTTGAGCATCCCCCTGATCCTCATCACCTTCGGGTTGTTCCTCCTGATCACCAACGCCTTGGCCCTGCAGCTGGCGATTTGGCTGTCCAGCTCGGTGTTCGACCTGGGCCTGACCTCCACCGGGTTCTTCTGGGCCACCTTCCTCGGGGCCCTGGTGATAAGCGTGGTCTCGGCGGTCCTGGAGAAGATCGCTCCCGACTGAGGTCAGGACCGGGCGGCCTCCACCCGATTCAGGAGGAACCGGCCCAGCGTCTCCAGGATCTCTTTGGGCCTCCCCGGCGGGAGGGCTCGGAGGGCCTCATCGGCGTTCTTGAGGCGGACCCCGGCTCCCACCAGGGTGGCGTCGATGAAGCCGCCATCACGAACCACCCCGATCACTTCGGCGACCGTGGCATCGTCAAAAGGGGTCCCGGTCGCCAACAACGACCTGACCCGCTCCCCATCGGGCCCGGCTGCAGCCATCAACACCGGTGCGGTGAAGGTGCCCTCCCGGATGTCCGATCCCGCCGGCTTGCCGATGGTGTCCTCGTCGGCGACGAGGTCTAGGGCGTCATCGGCGATCTGGAACACCATCCCCACCTCCCACGCCCACGTCGAGAGACTCACGACCACATCCGGCTCGGCGTCCGAGGCCATCGCGCCCAACCGCGCCGAGGTGCAGATCAGCGAGGCCGTCTTCCCACCGATCACCTGGTGGTAGTCATCGATGGTGTGAGTGAGGTCGTTCTGGAACTGGAGCTCCCGGGTCTGGCCCTCGACCAGCTCGGCATAGGTAGTGGCCAGCAACCGGACCGACTCCTGGCTGAGATGGCTGGCCGCGACCTCGGATGCCCGGGCCATCAGGAAGTCACCGGCGAGGATGGCGACCGTATTGGTCCAGTTGGCATTGGCCGAGGCGGCCCCTCTCCGGGTGTCGGCCTCGTCGATCACGTCGTCGTGATACAGGGAGCCGACATGGATCAACTCGACGGCGACGCCTGCCTCGACTGGTCGACGGTCATCCTTGGCCCCGAACTCGGCGGCGAGTAGGGCCAGCAGTGGGCGGAATCTTTTCCCCCCGGCGAGGAGGAGATGTTGCGCGATCTTGGTCAGATAGGCATCGTCGGCAGTGGAGGCCTCGAGCAGTCTCTCCTCCACGCGCTCCAATTGCTCCCAGATGCGGGGAATACCGACAATACTTTGGAGGTCTTCCATCTGTGCCGATGGTATTACAGGACGGCGGGCTGGGTCCCGGCAAGAGTCGAGAACCGGCCCGGTGATAGAATTGGGTATGCCAGGTCTAGGAGCTGCGAGTGTTTGAGCGATTCACAGATCGAGCTCGCCGGGTGGTGGTCCTCGCCCAAGAGGAGGCTCGCTACCTCAACCACAACTACATAGGCACCGAGCACATCCTCCTCGGCCTGCTCAACGAGGGCGAGGGGATTGCCGCTCACGCCCTGGAATCCCTCGACATCGACTTGGCCTCGGTCCGCGACGAGGTGGTTAAGATCATCGGTCAGGGCCAGCAGTCGCCTCCCGGCCACATCCCATTCACCCCCCGGGCCAAGAAAGTCCTAGAGCTGTCGCTGCGAGAGGCCCTGCAGCTGGGCCACAACTACATCGGCACCGAGCACATCCTCCTCGGGTTGATCCGCGAAGGCGAGGGGGTGGCCGCCCAGGTGCTCCAGCAACTCGGTGCCGAGCTCCAGAAGGTGCGTCAGACCGTCATCCAGCTCCTCTCGGGGCCGGGGGCCGGCGAGGAGCAGCAACCCAAGGGTGGCAGCGGCTCCGGGACCGCCCGAGAGCCTTCATCCGGCGGGTCGACCATCCTCGACCAGTTCGGGCGCAACCTCACCCAATCGGCGCGTGAGGGCATCCTCGATCCGGTGATCGGCCGCACCCGGGAAATCGAGCGGGTGATGCAGATCCTGTCCAGGCGTACCAAGAACAACCCGGTCTTGATCGGTGAGCCGGGTGTCGGCAAGACCGCCATCGTCGAAGGTCTCGCCCAGAGGGTCGTGACACGCGACGTGCCGGAGAATCTCAAGGGGAAGAACCTGTACACGCTCGACCTCGGCGCCCTGGTGGCCGGGTCCCGCTATCGGGGTGACTTCGAGGAGCGCCTCAAGAAGGTCCTCAAGGAGATCAAGAGCCGCGGGGACATCGTTCTCTTCATCGACGAGATACACACCCTGGTCGGAGCCGGCGCCGCCGAGGGGGCCATCGACGCTGCTTCGATCCTCAAACCCATGCTGGCCAGGGGCGAGCTGCAGACCATCGGGGCCACCACTCTCGAGGAGTACCGCAAGTACCTTGAGAAGGACGCCGCTCTGGAGCGTCGCTTTCAGCCGGTCCAGGTCGACGAGCCTTCGTTGACCGACACGATCGACATCCTGATGGGCCTCAAGGACCGCTACGAGGCTCACCATTCGGTCCGCTTCACCGATCAGGCCATCGTCTCTGCCGCCAATCTCGCCGACCGGTATCTCGCCGACCGCTTTCTTCCCGACAAGGCCATCGACCTCATCGACGAGGCCGGGAGCCGCATGCGGATCCACCGCACCAGTGACGACCCCGACATCACAAAGGTCGACGAGAGGCTGGCCTCGGTCCGTCGTGACAAGGCCGACGCCGTCTCGGGTCAAGACTATGAGAAGGCGGCCAACCTTCGTGACGAGGAGCAGACCCTGCTCAGCGAGAGGGCCGGCCTCGAGGCCCTCGCCGACGACAACAGCTGGGTGATAGACGAAGAGGAGATCGCTGAGGTGCTGGCCCAGTGGACCGGCATCCCGGTCCATCGTCTCACCGAGGAGGAGACCGCCCGTCTGGTGCAGATGGAGGGCGAGCTCCACAAGCGGATCATCGGCCAGCACGATGCCATAACCGCGGTCTCGAAGGCCATCCGCCGCACCCGGGCCGGGCTCAAGGACCCGAGACGGCCATCTGGCTCTTTCATCTTCCTCGGACCTTCGGGTGTGGGGAAGACCGAGACGGCCAAGGCCCTGACCGAGTTCCTCTTCGGTCAGGAGGACTCTCTCATCCAGCTCGACATGTCGGAGTACATGGAGAAGCACACCGTGAGTCGTCTGGTTGGCTCACCGCCCGGGTATGTGGGCTACGACGAGGGAGGCCAGCTCACTGAGGCAGTCAGACGCAAGCCTTTCTCGGTGGTGCTGTTCGACGAGATCGAGAAGGCCCATCCCGACGTCTTCAACACCCTTCTCCAGATCCTCGAGGAGGGACGGCTCACCGACGCCCAGGGTCGCACCGTCGACTTCAAGAATACCGTGATCATCATGACCTCCAACTTGGGGACCCGCGATATCCATAAGAAGGCGATCGGCTTCCACGTCGAGGACCAGGAAGTCTCGTATGAGTACATGAAGGACCGGGTCACCGAGGAGCTCAAGAAGCACTTCCGGCCCGAGTTCATCAACAGGATCGACGAGATCATCGTGTTCCACGAGCTGACCATGGACGAGCTCAAGCAGATTGTCGACCTGATGTTGGAGAGGGTGCAGGAGCAGCTGAGCGCACAGCACCTCGACCTGGTGCTGACCGACGGGGCCAAGGAGTACCTGGGCACCAAGGGCTACGACCCTGAGTTGGGGGCTCGACCACTGCGTCGGGCGATCCAGCGTCTTCTCGAGGACCCATTGTCGGAGCGGGTGCTGCTCGGCGAGTACAAGGCTGGGATGACCATCCTCGTCGGCCTCGACACCGAGAACGACGAGCTCACCTTCGAGGGCATCTTCTCGGGCGACCAACATCCTGTCGCCATGGCCGGCCAGGAGTAGGTCTGCCGCTCCGGGCCGCGAATTCGTTCTGTGCGGATTCGCGCGAACCCCTCCGCCACAGATCCGCACAGAAGGCCGGACTCACCCACTCTGCGTAACCCTTACCCACCCTGCAGACGATTACCTCTCTGACAAAGTGGGGTAAAGGCTGGGAACGACCAGGGAGTCGATGTGAAGAGGATAAAGAACAGGACCGTCGTCATGCTCTCGCTGATCAGCCTGTTTGCCATGGCGGCGGCGGTTTCGGCAGTAGAAGGCGAGGAGAAGGAAGACACGGTCTTCAACTTCGGAACCGACCCGGTGTCGAAGGTCTTCGTGTGGGGGGCATCCTCTACCGACGGCGAGCTGGACTGCAGTTTGGAGGACCAGCAGGCAACGGCCACTTTCGTGCTGGACGACGACGGTCTGGTCATGGTCGACCAGCTACACGACGAGTCGGCGGAGCCCGTCGAGTTCCCGACCCGAGAAGAAGGCGGCGACCCGGTGGCCTACAGCGCCGATGGGGAGTGCGCCCTTGCGGGTGGAGTGGTCTCTGGGCCCAACGGCCAGGTCAACCATGGCATGTTCATGAAGCTCTTCAACTCCCTCTGGGAGGGCCAGGGGAGGGGTTGCCTTGTGCGCCATCTCGCCCAGTCTCCACTCGGCACGGGCGACCAGCAGGTCAAGGTCGGAGACGTCGACCCCGAAGCCGAACCGTTGATGGACGGTGACACCGGGACCATCGACTTCGCCAGCGTCCTCGCCGACTGCGAGCACGGCAATGGCAACGGCAATGGGAACGGCAACGGGAATATCAACGGGAATGGCAACGGGAACGGGAACGGCCACGGCCGTCCCGACTCTCCCGGCAACTCTGGGTCGGCTCCGGGCCGGAACCCCTGAACGGGGCCTTGGCACCGATTCGCTGGGGTCCGAACGAGTGGGAGCGGGTAGTCGCCTAGCTTCTGAGTAGTGGGTCAGCTTGAAACTGACCCACTACGAGCGTCTGACCCCCTTCGCCGGCAAGGGCTAGTTCCCTCAAGGAACCGGCCCCGGCGTCCGATCCTTACCGGGTTCGCATGCCGAGTATCTTCGCCGTCGCTCTAATCGTTGCCAGTGTCGCCTCCACGGGTTGGCCCCGGTATGAGCCGGCGAGCACTGAGGCCTACACCCTCGACCTCGAGTTGGATGGCTACGTCAATGGGGCGATGGAGGCGGGGCGGCTGATGACGGTCAACCGCTGCACGCTGGAGCGAGACGCCGCCTACACCTTCTCGATGATGGTGGAAGCCGCCGCTCGAGACGGCATCCGGCTCCGCCATGAGAGCTGCTACAGGAGCTATGGCCAGCAGTCTCGCGCCTATGACCGTCGGTGCCCGATCAGCGACATTCCCATATACGAGACCGACGAGGTCACCGGCGACCGGGTCGAGGCCGGGACCCGGAGAATGCGGGTGTGCACCGGCCCGCTGACCGCTCGTCCGGGGGAATCGAATCATGGCTGGGGGCGGGCCGTCGACTTCAGAGACAACCGCAACGTCCTCACCTGTTACGACACTGAGTTCCATTGGCTCAAGCTGAATGCTGCCCGCTTTGGGTGGGTTCACCCGCCCTGGGCCGCGTGCGGGATGCCGAACACCGAGCCGTGGCACTGGGAGTACGCCGGCGTCGTCGACGCCGCACTCATCCAGTTCACCCCTCTCAGGACCGATCTCCTCGCCGCCGTCGAGTAGCTGTCCGCAGTCTCGACCAAGACGTAGAACCCACTTCACCCGAGACCGCCCAGTGTCCGAGAAACCACTATCGTTCGCCGGTCGGCGGGTGCCTCCGTCGACTGCAACGAATTACGGAGGAAACACAGCGTGAAACGCTATCTACGGGTTTTCGCGGTCCTTGGAGCACTGGCTCTCGTCCTTGCGGCGTGCAGCCCTGCCGAGACCGAGTCGACCACCACCACCGCGGCGGCGCCGGACACCACCCAGCCGCCGGCGGATACAACCACGACGGGCGGGGCCCCCTCGACCACAGAGGGACCGGGGTTCACCGCGGTCAAGACCTGCTTCGTCACCGACGATGCCGGTGTCGATGACCGGAGCTTCAACGCCTCCGGTTGGCAGGGCGTCCAAGACGCAGTTGCCAGCGGCGCAGCCCAGCCCGACCCGATCCTGCTCGAGTCGACAAGCGAGGCCGACTACCAGCCCCACGTCGAGACCTGTCTCGCTGAGGGTGCCGAGCACATAGTCACCTCCGGTTTCAAGCTGGCCGGGACGACCGAGACTTTTGCTGCGGCCAACCCGGAGGTTCAGTGGACCATCATCGACTTCGCCTCCGTGGGGGCCAACGTCACCGGTCTCGAGTACCAGACTGACGAGGCTGCCTTCGCCGCTGGATACCTGGCGGCCGGGATGACCCAGACGGGCACCGTTGCGGTTTACGGCGGCGCCAACATCCCGACGGTGGCGATCTTCCTGGACGGTTTCGCTCGTGGTGTCGCCCATTACAACGAGGTGAAGGGCGCAGACGTGGCGGTGCTCGGGTGGGACGTCGAAGCCCAGGACGGGACATTCACCGGTGTGTTCGACCCGGCCGACCCGATCGTGCGGGCTACCTGTGAGAGCCAGCTCGACGAAGGTGCAGACATCATCCTGCCCGTGGGTGGGGCGATCAACCTCCCGTGTGGAACGGCGATGCAGGACCGCGGGATCGACGGCGCTCTCATTGGCGTCGATGCCGACGCTTTCGACGCCATGCCTGCCGAGTTCCAGGATTTGTGGCTGGTGACGATCCTCAAGGGGATTGCCATTCAGACCCAGAGGTCGATCGAGGCCCATGCCTCCGGGGCACCCCTCGGCGGCAGCAGCTCAGTCGGCAACCTCGAGAACGAGGCTGTGGGACTGTCCGGGTTCCATGCATGGGAGGACCGGGTTCCGGCAGAGCTGGCCGCGGAGACCATGCAGATCCTCGAGGACATCAAGAACGGTGTCATCACCTGGGACAAGTTCGTCGTCGGCGGCGGTTGATCCAGCCCGCAGACCCGAGAAGCAAGAAGCCCCCGCAGGTCTTGCGGGGGCTTCTCTCTATATAGTGACCCGCTGGCAGGCGGTCGACTGAAAGGACCAAGCGGGTGGCGCTCGAGTTGAGGGGCATCACAAAGCGATTCCCCACGGTCGTCGCCAACGATGGCGTGAGCTTGTCCGTCGAGGCCGGGGAGATCGTTGCCCTCCTGGGGGAGAACGGTGCCGGCAAGACCACCCTGATGAACATCCTCTTTGGCCTGTATTCACCAGACGAGGGCGAGGTGGTCGTCGACGGCAAGCCACTGGAGCTGAGCAATCCCAGCGCCTCCATTTCGGCCGGAATCGGGATGGTCCACCAGCATTTCATGTTGGTCCCGGTGTTCACAGTCGCCGAGAACGTCATCCTCGGGATCGAGCCGCTCAGAGGTCTTGACTGGATCGACAAGAAGGGGGCTGACGATCTGGTCCGGGAGGTCTCGGACCGCTACGGCCTGTCCGTCGATCCCGAGGCCATGGTCGAGGACTTGCCGGTTGGGGTTCAGCAGCGTGTGGAGATAGTCAAAGTGCTGGTGCGGGATGCCCGTTACATCATCTTCGACGAGCCGACCGCAGTGCTCACCCCCCAGGAAGTGGAGGAGTTCTTCGAGATCGTTCGCGGCCTCAAGGCTGACGGCAAGGGCGTGATCTTCATAAGTCACAAGTTGAGAGAGGCGCTCGAGATTGCAGACCGAATCGTTGTATTGCGCGACGGCAGGTCCGTGGGTGAGGCCGATCCGGCCACCGCCACCACCGAGCAGCTTGCGGAGATGATGGTGGGTCGTCCGGTCCTGATGACGGTCGACAAGGAGGAGTCGAGGCCAGGGGATGTCGTGTTGTCGGTCCAGCAACTCGTGGTGCTCGATGATCGTGGCCGTCGCACGGTCGAAGGCGTTTCATTTGAAGTGCGTTCAGGTGAGATCGTGGGAGTCGCCGGGATACAGGGCAACGGTCAGACCGAGCTGGTCGAGAGCATCACCGGGATGAGACGGTCACTGGCCGGCAAGGTCTTCATCGGCGGTGAGGACACAACCAGACTCGGTCCCCGCGCCATCCACCGCCTCGGTGTGGCCCATGTCCCCGAGGATCGCCTTGAAAGCGGTCTCGTTCTCGAGTTCACCGTCGCCGAGAACATCGTGCTCAACTCCTATTACGACGATCCCTACTCGAGTGGGATCCGAATGGACTGGGAAGCCGCCAATGGGGCGTCACAACGCCTCGTCGATGAGTACGACGTGAAGACGACCCGGGTGGACGTGCCGGTCTCAACGCTGTCCGGCGGCAACCAGCAGAAGGTGATCGTTGCTCGCGAATGCGACCGCGACGTGAAGCTGGTGGTGGCTGCCCAGCCGACCCGGGGTGTGGACGTGGGGTCGATCGAGAACATCCACGCCAGGATCGTGAGACAACGTGACGAGGGGGCGGCGGTCCTCTTCGTCTCCTCCGAGCTCGACGAGGTCATCTCCATATCCGACCGCATCCTGGTGATGTTCGGAGGCCGGATTGCAGGGGAATTCAACCCGGAGACGGCCACCAAGAACGAGATCGGCCTGGCGATGCTCGGATCTGGGGCCCCATCATGACTGACAGAAGCGCCGAGCCCGGAGGCGACGAGACGTCACCGCCCTCGAACGGCGGCACTCCATCGGGGCCGGGTTGGCTGCATCGGGTGACCGGCGTGAGCGAGCGCCTGGGGCGGGCCCTCCTCGTGCCGTCATTGGCCCTGTTGCTGGCGCTGGTGGTGGGTGCGGTCATCATCATGGTGACCGACGTCGACGCCTGGCAACTGATGGGTGAAGACCCGGGAGCCGCCATAGGCGACATGTTCCGCGGTGTGTGGGTCGCATACCGGGAGCTGTTCCTCGGAGCCTTCGGCACCGTGCGGGCCGTGTCGGAGACGCTTTTCACCGCGACGCCCCTGATCCTGGCCGGTCTTGCCGTGGCCCTCGGCTTCCGCACCGGGTTGTTCAACATCGGAGCCCGGGGGCAGATGTTCATCGGCGGGCTTTTTGCGTTGTGGGTTGGGCTTCACGTCGAGCTTCCCGCCGGCCTTCACATTCCCCTGGCGTTGCTTGCGGCCGTCATCGGTGGTGGGCTCTGGGGCGGCCTGACCGGCCTGTTGAAGGCCCGGACCGGTGCTCACGAGGTGATCACCACCATCATGCTCAACTTCGTTGCCGCCTTCCTGGTCCTCTACGCCCTCAAGACCCCCCTGTTTCAACAAGGCGGCTCCAATCTGCCTTTGTCTTCGCCAATCATGGAATCGGCGCGGCTGCCACCCATCTTCGGTTCCGCGTTCCGGGTCAACATCGGGGTTTTCATCGCCCTGGGCGCGGTCTTCTTCATCTACTGGCTGTTGTACAAATCGACCATCGGCTTCGAGCTCCGCGCCGCCGGGTTCTCACCAACTGCCAGCAGCTACGCCGGCATGAACGTCGCTGTCCTCTACACCCTGGTCATGTTCATCTCGGGTGGTCTGGCCGGCCTTGCGGGGGCATCGATGACACTGGGTCTGCCGCCCTACACGGTTACTTCGAATTTCCCGGGGACGATTGGTTTCGATGCCATCGCCCTCGCTCTCCTCGGCAGATCTCACCCCATTGGAGTGCTCTGGTCGGGCTTGCTGTTTGGGGCGCTCATCGCGGGCGGAAGGACTATGCAGGCGGCGGCAGGTGTCACCGTTGACCTGGTGATCGTGATGCAAGCGCTGATCATCATTTTCATCGCCGCCCCCGAGCTGGTACGCGCCGTCTTCCGGCTGAAGCCTACGGAGGCAGAGCCAACCCAATTGACGAAGGGGTGGGGGTGATAACCGCCACCGCCGAAGAGGAGCGAGTCGAGGTCCGGAATCGCTCGACGCCCGAGGAGCGCCGCTCCTCGATGGTCGGCGGGGTGCTGGTCGCACTTGGAGTCTTCGTGTTCATCGCATTCGGCTTGGGCGTCGAAGCCGGCCTCGACGCGACATTCAACTTGTCGCTGCAGACCGACCGCTTCCAGGGTCTGGCCTGGGTGGTCGATGCCCGCACTCTCTCCATGACACTGGGAGTCATGATCGTCGCGCTCGGCGTTTGGCGTCTGACCCAGAGGGCCCTGGATTGGACCAACATTGCCTTGGCCATCGGCTTCCTCTTCTTCTCCTTGGCCTTCCTGACCTGGGCTGCAGCTGGGAGCCAATTCAGCATGGTCGGAATGCTCCGCTCGACGGTGATCCTGTCAGTCGTGGTGGTCTTCGGTGCGCTCACCGGTCTCATGTGTGAGAGGGTCGGGATCATCAACATCGGGATCGAGGGCCAACTGCTCGCCTCTGCATTCGCTGGAGTCGTGCTCAGCAGCGCATTCGGGACAGCCGCCGGGATCGTGGGCGCCTTGGTCACCGGCGCGCTACTCGGTTGGTTGCTGGCGTGGTTGACCATCAGGTTCCACGTCGATCAGATCATTGCCGGCGTAGTGATCAACTTCCTTGCGCTCGGCCTGACCTCGCTGATGTCGGCACGCATCCTCTCCGTGGTCCAGACCCTCAACGCCCCGGAGCGGATCCCGTCGTGGCGCATCCCATTGCTCGCCGACATCCCCGTGGTCGGTCCCACACTCTTCGACCACACCTACTTCGTGTACGGGATGTTCATCCTCGTGATGGCCATCCACCTGGGTCTTTTCTACACACGTTGGGGCCTTCGCTCGCGGTCGGTCGGTGAACACCCCAGGGCCGCAGACACCGCCGGCATCAATGTCTATTTTGTGCGGTACCGGAACGTCATCCTGGGCGGCATGATCGCCGGATTCGGAGGAGCCTTCCTCGGTCTCTCCCAGGTGGCGCGTTTCGAGGAGGACATGACCGGTGGCGTCGGCTTCATCGGGCTCGCCGCCATGATCTTCGGTCGATGGATGCCAGTTGGGGTACTCGGCGCCGGCCTGGTATTTGGTTTCGCCAGAGCCGTTCAACAGAAGGCGGCGATACTCAACATCGGCCTGCCCTCCGAGTTTCTCCTGATGCTGCCGTACGTGGTCACGATCATTGTTGTCGCCGGCGTCGTCGGGAGGTCCAGACCCCCGGCGGCGGACGGTCAGCCATACATCAAACAGTAGGCGGCAAGCTCAGCCGCCACCCCGGTCAGCCGCTGCTGGCGACGGCGGGCCGGCCCCAGACAGAGATCTCGTCGATGGCGATCTCCGAGAAGAAGTTCCCGTCGACCACCTGAGCACGATGGGTGCTGCTCACCGTGATCTCGATCCATGTGGCATTCAGGGCGGCGTAGTCGATGATCTGGAGCCCCGGGGTGTCGTCGAGCTCGGTGACCCACTCCGCAACCTGGTTGTCGCTGTTGAGGAGCAGCCCGCGCGCCCTGTGGTTCTGCCTGAACCTGGTCTCGTTGCCGATGTTTATCCACTCGATCCGGCTCACCGTCATCGGCTCCCGGAAGTAGAGCTTGATCGTAAGGGTCTCCTCGGCGGCCTCGAGCTCCTCCCAATCGGTCTGGAACTCGCTCCCCTCGCCGGCGATCAGGTTGGCGCAGGTCAAAGAACCAATGCCCTGGGGCTCCCCTGAGGAAGAGAGGCAGTCGACCCGTATCACCTCGATGACGTTGTTCTCGGTCTGGACCGCCGATGTGGAGGTTGAGGTGGCGAGTGTGGTCGACGAGGCGGTCTCCTCCCCTCCGAACACATTGAAGATGAGAGCCACCAGGATCACGACCAACAGCAGCCCGCTGATGGCAAGGGCCGCCCTGACTCCTGCCGTCGCTTGAACCGCCGGTCGGGGGGCTGTGGGCAGGGGCCCTTGGCGGAGCCTGGCGCCGCACTGTTGGCAGTGGAGGTTGGTTCCAGGGTTGGTCGAGCCGCAGGAAGGGCACTCGATGGTGTCAGCGTTGGTGACCCTGGTGGTCGGGATGGGACCTGGGGCCGGCCTGGTCTCGACCGGGGGCTTGTCGAGCGAGAACTCCTCATAGCTGCCGTCCGAGGACACGCTGATCACATTGGTTCCGTGCCGTCGTTCCGGCCCGTGAGAACGCGCCGGGGCCATCGGGTCCATGAAGGTCCCGCATCGCGGGCAGAATTGCTCGTCAGCCGCGACGGTCGCGCCGCACTGCTCACATGTCCTGGAGACCACAACCCTCCTTCGGGGTTATTGTGCCACGGGTCATGCCGGTGATGGCCATTCGCACCTACGAGCCTTGGACTGTCACCTCGGCTCTTGGCGTCATCGTCCTGCTTGGTCTGGTGGCGACGGTCTTGATTCTCGCATCGCGTCGAGGCAATCGTTAACCGCGCATGACGTCTTCTGTCGCCTTCAAATGCGACTCTTGTGGTTACAAGTCGGTCAAGTGGATGGGGTTCTGCCCGCAATGCGGCTCCTCCGACCCCCTCACGGAGACCGCTCCCCGGACGGTGCGTGCCAACCCGGCCCGGGCGGTGAGTCTCGCCTCGGCTCGGTCCTCGGCCCCGGATCGCATCCCCACGGGATGGGCCGAGGTTGACCGGGTCCTGGGGGGTGGCCTGGTCCGTGGATCGGCAGTGCTCCTCGGCGGGGAGCCCGGAGTCGGCAAATCGACCCTGCTTCTCCAGCTCGCCGGTGGCCTGGCCGCCCAAGGCCTTGGGGTCCTCATCGCCAGTGCCGAGGAGTCTGTGGACCAGGTGGCGATGCGGGCCGAGCGGCTCGGAGTCGTCGAGACCGGGGTCGACCTCGTGGCCGACGATGACGTCGACGCCATCGTCGCCCTGGCCGAGGTCACCAGGCCGTCTCTGCTCGTGGTCGACTCGATCCAAGCGGTGGGAGTCCCCGAGATCGTGTCGGCCCCCGGTGGGGTGTCACAGGTCAGGGAGAGCGCAGCGCGGTTGATCAGACTGGCCAAGACCACCGGCGTGGGTCTGGTCCTGGTGGGTCACGTCACCAAGGAGGGCGATTTGGCGGGGCCAAAGATCCTCGAGCACATGGTCGATGTCGTGCTCTATCTGGAGGGTGACCCGGACCGCGGGTTTCGTGTCCTGCGCAGCAACAAGAACCGGTTCGGGGCGACCCACGTATCCGGGATGTTCGACATGGGGGCCGAAGGATTGACTGAGGTGGACGACCCGTCGAAGGTCTTCCTCCAGGGCTGGGAGTCCGAGGTACCGGGAACCGTGGTCTATCCGGCCGTTGAGGGCCGACGCTCGGTTCTGGTGGAGATCCAGGCACTGGTCGCCCCGACCAACCAGGTCCAGCCGAGACGCTCGATCCGAGGGCTCGACCCGGGGAGGGTCAACCAGACATTGGCCGTCCTCTCGCGACACGGCGGCCTTCATCTCCAGGACAAGGAGGTGTACGTGAACGTGGTCGGTGGGTGGCGGCTCGAGGAGCCCGGTTGTGATCTCGCCGTGGCGCTCGCGGTTGCCTCCTCGGACGCCAATCTGTCATTGGGGCGGCTCGCCGCCTGGGGAGAGATCGGGCTGGCCGGTGAGGTGCGGTCGATACCGATGGAGGCCCGTCGGATCGAGGAGCTGGACCGAATGGGTTTGGCCCGCAGGATCGCTCCCGGGGGTGGCGAACCGATTCGTCTCGCCGACGCGCTGGCCCGCGTCGGGCTGGGGTGAGCCGGATCTGACCCCGTGATAGCCTGCCCCCAAGTGGGTGGCCCATCGATCAACGAGACACTCGAGCGCCTGGCTCCCGGGACTGCGATGCGCCGCGCCCTCGATCGGATCATCCAACAGAGCCGGGGTGGCCTGCTGGTCCTGGGGAGCAGTGCCAAGGTCACCGCCGCCAGCTCTGGGGGGTTCAGGCTCGGTGGAGCCACCTTCACCCCGGCACGCCTCGCCGAGCTGTCGAAGATGGACGGCGGGATCGTCCTCGACGACACCTGGGGGACAATCCTCGAGGCCAACGTCCACTTCATACCTGACGGGTCTCTCCCCACCGATGAGACCGGGGCCCGCCATCGCACCGCAGAGAGGCTGGCCGCCGAGACCGGGAAGCCGGTGGTGGCGGTCTCGGAAGGCCGCCGGGTGGCCACCCTGTTCTACGAGGGCCAGAAGGTCGAGCTCGCTCAGCCTGCCGAGGTTGCCGCCCATGTCAATCAGGACCTGCAGAGCCTGGACCGTCTCAGGGGCCGCCTCGACGACGCCGAGAATCGTCTGACCCGCCTCGAGGTGACCGGTTTGACCACCTACCGCTCGGCGGTCACCGTCATCCAACGTGCCGAGCTGGTGGAGCGCCTGGGGCGCATGGTCTCGGCGAGGGCTGTGACCCTGGGTGACGAGGGCCGGATCGTCGTGGTTCAGCTCAACGACCTGTTGCTCGGTGTCGACCACACCATCCGACTCGTCCTGCTCGACTATCTGCGCCCGATCCGATCGGGATCGGCGGACCGGGCGCTCGAGATCCTCGATGGCTTGTCCGGTTCCGATCTCGAGGACCCGTCACGGGTGGGGAAGGAGCTGGGTTTCCCCGATCTCGACGATCCGGCCGAGCCTCGTGGCCACAGGGTCCTGTCCCAGGTGGGGAGGCTCCCCGACTCGGTCCGGGACGAGATCATTCGGCAGTTCGGCTCGGTGTCCAAGCTCCTCAAGGCCGATGAGGACCAGTTGGTGAGCGTCGAGGGGGTCGGAGAGACCAGGGCCCGCCAGCTCCTCGCCTTCTTCCAGCGCCTCCAGGCATCCGCGCAGGAGTGGGAGACGGTCCTGGATTGAACCGGCCCGCCGGTACACTCCGCTCCCGCACATGGCCCAGACCTCGAAGTATGCCGTTGGTGACAAGGTCGTCCATCCCCAGCACGGCGCAGCCACCATCCAGAAGAAGGTCAAGCAGGAGTTTGACGGCAAGAAGATGGACTACTTCATCCTCGACATCGCCACCGAGCAGCTCACCGTGATGGTCCCTGTCGACCGGGTTGAGGACCTGATCCGCCCCGTCATCTCCAAGGCCAGGTCGCGGGAGGTGCTCAAGTCGTTGAAGGGGGAGCCGGAGGAGGCCGGGGCCAACTGGAGCCGCTGGTACAAGGTGCTAAACGAGAAGATGACCTCGGGAGACATCTTCCAGGTGGCCGAGGTGGTCCGCGACCTGTCCTTCGCCCAACAGACCAAGGGGATCAGCCCGGCCCTGAAGAGGATGCTCTCCAAGGCCCGGCTCACGCTGAGCTCGGAGCTGGCCTTCAGCCTCGAGGTCGACGAGGAGGAGGCCATCCGCAAGCTAGATCGCGCCCTCCCCAGAGTCGATCTCATCGAGGAATGAACCTTCACGCCTCCGCCGGGCGTTCGAGGACCGGGTGGGCGCTCGATGCCCACCGTCTCGGCGGCGTGCCACCCCTACTGCTCGGAGGCGTCGTGGTGTCGCACCATCAGGGGGTCTTGGCCACCTCGGACGGCGATGTCCTGGCCCATGCGGTGACGGACGCCATCCTTGGCGCGTGTGTGTTGGGCGACATGGGTGAGTGGTTTCCCTCCGATGACCCGGCCTACTCCGGGGCCGACTCCATGGCACTCCTCCGCAGGGCAGTCGCCGCCGGCCGGGATGCCGGTTGGGTCTGTTCCCACGTCGATGCCACGGTGATCGTCGAGGAGGTCCGGGTCGCGCCTCATCGCTCCGGGATCAGGGCGGGCATCGCCGACGCCCTCGGTCTGCCTGTCGAGCAGGTCTCGGTCAAGGCCACCACCACCGACGGGCTGGGTTTGATCGGTGAGGGAGGAGCGATAGCCGTGGTGGCCGTCGTCACCGTGGACCAGGTCCCCGGTATGGCTCGATGATCCAGGTCTACGACACGCTCCGACGCCGGCTCGTCCCCCTACGCACCCGCGACGAGGGAAAGGTGGCGATCTACGTGTGTGGTCCCACCGTTCAGTCAGAGCCCCATGTCGGACATGGCCGATCGGCGGTGGCATTCGACGTGATCCGTCGATATCTGATCTGGCGGGGCCTGGAGGTGCTCTTCGTCAGGAACGTCACCGACGTCGAGGACAAGATCATCGCCGCCGCCGTGGAGAGCGGAGAGACCATGGAGGCGCTGGGCGCCAGGATGGGCCGCCGCTTCACCGATGCCCACGCCATGTTGGGGGTCTCCGATCCAGACGTCGAGCCGAAGGCCAGCGAGCACATAACCGAGATCATCGAGAACATCGAGCGTCTCATCGATCGGGGCCTGGCCTATGTCCGCCACGGCGACGTCTACTTCTCGGTGAGGGGGTTCGAGGGGTACGGCAAGCTTTCCGGAGTCAACCCCGATGAGCTCAGGTCGGGGCACCGCATCGAAGTGGATGAGGCCAAGGACGACCCTGTCGACTTCGCCCTCTGGAAGGCCGCCAAGCCGGGTGAGCCGACTTGGGACTCCCCATGGGGGCCGGGTCGGCCCGGCTGGCACATCGAGTGCTCGGCCATGGCACACCGGTACCTGGGAGATGACTTCGACATTCACGGCGGGGGCACCGACCTGATCTTCCCCCACCACGAGAACGAGATCGCTCAGAGCGAAGGAATATCAGGGGTCCCGTTGGCGCGCTATTGGCTACACAACGGCATGGTCAACACGGGAGGGGAGAAGATGGCGAAGTCCACCGGGCGGGTGGTCGACCTGGCCTCGATCCTCGAGTCCCATGGGGGCCGGGCCCTCCGTCTTCTCTACCTCAGGGCCCATTACCGCTCGCCGCTCGAGTACACCACGGACCTCCTGGAGGAGGCGGTGGAGGCGCTGTCACGGCTCGATCGGTTCAGGGAGCGCTCCACCCCGGGGGTGCCCGACCCGACGGCGATCGAGGCCTTCCGTGCCGTCATGGACGACGACTTCGCCACTCCGGAGGCGATGTCCCTCCTCTTCGATCTGGTCCGGGAAGGCAACCGCCTGCTCGATGAAGGGGGTGATGCTTCGGCAGTGGCGGGGGCAGTCGAGGAGATCGTCGAGGTCCTGGGGATCGACGCCGCATCCAGACCGGAGAGCCTGGACCCCGACCTGGATGCCCTGGCGAATCGGTTCGGCATCGATGGCGGTGGGCTCAGGCCTCTGGAGCGACTCATCGAGATGAGGGACCGGGCGCGGGCGGAGGGCCGGTTCGACGAGGCCGACGAGATCCGGGCCGCCCTCGACGATGCCGGGGTGAGCCTGGAGGATGGCCCCGATGGCACCCGCTGGCTACGGAAATAGGGTCGAGGGCACTCACGCCGTCCTCGCCGCGGCTCGGGCCGGGCGGGTGGAGCACCTCTATGTCGACCGTGGACGGCGAGACCGTCCGGGAGTGCGGGAGGCAATCGAAGAGGTGGGCGCCGATCGGGTCACCGTGCTAGACGACGTCAGGGTCAGGGCCACCACCGAAGCGCCACAGGGTGTGGTCGCCGACTGCCGACCAATCCTCTCCGTGACGCTGGAGGCCCTTCGTGAGTCGAGTGATGCCCTCCTGGTTCTGGACCACGTCGAAGACCCTCACAACCTGGGGGCGGTGGCCCGGAGCGCAGTTGCCGCCGGCGTCGGCGGGTTGGTGGTCTCGTCGCGTCGTGCGGCTCCACTCTCCGCGGCCGCCTTCAAGGCGGCGGCCGGCGCTCTGGAGACGATGGCGATTGCGGTGGTCGGGTCGATTCCCGAGGCCCTGAGCCGGCTCAAGGACCTGGGCTGCTGGGTGGTGGGCTTGGAGCCCGCCGCCGAGCAAGTCCTCTTCGGTCTGCAGATCCTCACCGAACCGGTGGCGGTGGTGGTCGGCGCCGAAGGGCCGGGGCTTTCCCGGCTCACCTCGGATCGATGCGATCTGACCGTATCGATCCCGATGACCGAAGGAAGCCAGAGCCTCAATGCCTCGGTTTCTGCTGCCCTGGCCGCATTTGAGATAATGAGGGTACGGAGCGCTGCTGGGGGCTCCGAGCCGGGTTAGCTCAGCTGGTCAGAGCAGCTGATTTGTAATCAGCAGGTCAAGAGTTCGAATCTCTTACCCGGCTCTCCGTAGGCCAAATGCCCGTGCCTTGCGGCCGTCCCCAATACCCTGACCACGATGTTGGGTCCTGAGGACAGGACGATCCTCGACTTCGAGCAGGGCTGGTGGACCCAGCCCGGCCCCAAAGACCAGGCGATCGAGTTCAGCCTGGGGCTGACCGCCGCCTGCTACTACGAGCGATTGCGCAGGATCGTGGGTGACTCCAAGGCGATGGATCACGACCCGCTCACGGTGAAAAGGGTGCTGGGGATGATCGAGGCGCCGGAAACGGAGGAGGTGGCGGTCTGATGACCATGAGGGGCCGGCACTCCTCAGACGGATCGAGCAGTTTCTATCGCGACCTGGCGTTGATGATCGGGGGGATCGTTCTGGTGGGGGCGGCGGTCTTCTTCGTGCTGGTCCTTCTCGCCGACAATCCCGCGGCATCGACGACCACCACCATCGTGCGCCAGACCACCACCACAATTGGGCCCACCACCACCAGCGAGGCGGCCACCTCCACCACCGTCCCGGCCCCGACCACCACCGAGGTGGCCGTCCGGGACCCCTCGGAGGTGCGAATCCAGGTGCTCAACTCGATGGGTCTCGCCGGGGCGGCGGGAAGGCTCACCCAGAGGCTCAGTGAAGGCGGGTATCTGACTCTTCCCGCATCCGATTACAGCCCCGAGCAGGATCCCTCCCGCGTCTGGTATCGGGAAGGGTTCTCGGCCGAGGCCAATGTCCTGCTCGAGTTCATCCCCGGAGCAACCGTGGAGGCATTGCCGAGCGCCGATGTCGGTGAGGGGGCCGACGTGGTCATCATCCTCGGAACCGGCTACGAGGAATGACTGGGGATCCCGGGGGGCTCCACCCCGGTGTCCCCCGTCTCTGGGTCCTCCCTGGCGGGGTGGCGGCGGGAGTCGGTGCGGCGGTGGCGGCCGGGGTGGTCAGCCGCTCCCTCATCCTCGACCTGATCGCCTGGTGGCCGGTGTGGTTAGCCCTGTTCGGCCTGCTCTGGTTGGGCCATGGCCGCCGTCTGGGCCCTATCAAGGTCAGCGGTCTAATGCCCTTGGCGGCACTTGGTGTCGTGGTCAGCTTTCTCGTCGGGCACCTCGAGGGCTGGCCTCTGATGCCATCGGCGACGGGTGGTCTCATCGGCCCGGTGGCTACCGACTATCAGCAGGCGACGCTCAGCGTCGAGATAGACGGGATCGTGGGCATCGACGGGGCCGACTCCACCTATCTCTACCATGCGCTTCCGGTGCGCTGGGGCGGGGAGGTCGGGTTGCCCGAAGGTTTCGAGGTGGCGTCGGAGTCGTCGATCTTCGTCGACTTGCGGCCAGCAGGCGATTCGGGGCTCCAGGTCTTTGCCGGGTGGAACGTTCGGCTGGCTTCGCATCCCTCTTGGGACCTGACCCTGTCTGGGTCGGTCACCGCCGACCTCACCCACCTCCTGGTCACGGCCCTCGACCTCGCTGGCTCGGGAGTGGTCGGTCTGGGGCCGGTCACCAGGTCGACCGAGGCGGTGGTGGCCGGTGAATTCGAGATCTCCTCGCCAGGTGACACTCCGATCCGGGTGGTGGGGACGGCAACCGTGCCCGACGATTGGGAGGCGACCGACGGAGGGTGGCGTTCCCCGGTCCCGGGTGAAGGTTGGGTCCTGATGGTCGCACCCGGGTCCAGGGTCTCGGTCGACGTGCCCTAGCTAGACTCGTCGCGAAGTGCAGTCCGACCGAATCCGCCGTCTAGCCATGGTCGTCTGGACTGGGGTGGGCGTGATCGCCCTCGCCTGGGTGCTCTTGCGGGTGGCCGACTCTGTACGGGTCATCTGGCTCCCCATGGCCTTCGCCTTCGGTCTGGTGTTCCTCCTCGATCCTGTGGTGAAGTGGTTGGAGAGACGGGGGGTGCCACGTCTGATCGGCAGCTTCCTGGCCTTCTTCTTTCTGCTGGCGATGGTGGCGGTGGTGGTCCTGCTGGTCTACCCCCTGGTCAGGGCGCAGGTGGTCGAGTTCGTGGAGAGACTGCCCGACCTCTCCGTCGGCCTGATCGACTGGGCCCGGGACCTCGGAGCGCGTTTCGGGATCGACATCGAGGGCTTTCTCAG
Source organism: Acidimicrobiia bacterium (assembly GCA_040878345.1). GTDB lineage: Bacteria > Actinomycetota > Acidimicrobiia > Spongiisociales > ZC4RG35 > ZC4RG35. The sequence continues at coordinate 99,240 of JBBDML010000005.1, forward strand.
CCAGGAGGCCCTGGAGGAGTGGCTGAACGACCCGGCCAACCAGGAGACCATCCAGAACCTCCTGTTCGGCTTCGGTGCCAGCGCCGGGCTCCTGATCAGAGGGGTCACCGAGGCGGTGGCGGTGATCGCTCTGGCGCCGGTCCTGGCCATCTACATCCTCATCGATCTGGAGCGTTTCAAGGCGAACGCCGTCGGGCTCACCCCGCCCGCCCATCAGGAGGAGGTGGCCTACGTCGGTGGCGAGGTGGGCACCGCCCTGGGGTCATTCGTGAGAGGCCAGCTCCTGGTGGCGTTCATCGTGGGCCTGGCCTCCAGCATCGGGATGTGGGCCATCGATCTCCCCTTCTGGATCCTGGTCGGCATCATCACCGGCTTGCTCAACCTGATCCCCTTCCTCGGCCCGCTGGTCGGAGGGGCCTTGGCCTTCCTCATCGCCCTGCTCAACGGGGACCCGTGGCAAGGGGTGTGGGCGGTGTTGATCTACACCCTTATCCAGCAGGTGGACAACCACATCATCACCCCCCTGATCCAGCGGACCAGGGTGAAGCTCTCACCCTTCGCCATCGTGGTGGCCCTGGTGGTGGGTGGCTCGGTGGCGGGCCTGCTCGGGGTCTTGGTGGCGGTGCCGATGACAGCCGCCATCCGCATCATCTTCGGCCACCTGTGGAGGACGCGCGTCCTGGGCCAATCGTGGAAGGAGGCATCGGACGCCATGATCGAGGTAACCGAGCCACCCGAGCGTCTTGCCCGTCTCGCCCGCAGGTCACCCCAGCAGTCTCGGCTGTTCGACACCCAGGAGCTCAGCGTGTTGACCGGCGAGGATGTTGAGTCGGTGGAGGGCAATCGGCCGGTTTGACCCGGCGACTCAGATGTCGCCCAGATAGGCCTGGCGCATCTGGGGGTTGTTGAGCAGCCCTTCGGCGGTGTCGCTGAGGACCACCCGGCCAGTTTGGAGGACGTATCCCCGGTCGGCGATGGAGAGGGCCATGTTGGCGTTCTGCTCCACGACGAACACCGTCGTGCCCGCCTCATTGATCTTCTCGATGATCTCGAAGTTCTGGGCGACCAGGATCGGGGCCAGCCCCATGGACGGCTCGTCCATCAGCAACACCTTCGGCCGGGCCATCAGGGCCCGCCCCATGGCGACCATCTGTTGCTCACCACCCGAAAGGGTCCCTGCCTTCTGGGAGAGGCGCTCCTTGACCCTGGGGAAGAGCTCGAAGACACGGTCGAAGTCGGAGCTGAGATCCTCCCGCGATCGCAGATAGGCGCCGATCTCGAGGTTCTCGCGCACCGACATCCTCTTGAAGAGACGGCGATTCTCGGGGACCATCGTCACTCCGTGGGTCACCCGTAATGCCGTGGACCACTCGTTGACCTCTTCTCCGTCGAGGAAGACCGTGCCGGTGGTTGGTTTGACATAGCCGAGGATGGCCTTGAGCGTGGTGGTCTTCCCGGAGGCGTTGCCTCCGAGCAGACAGACGATCTCGCCGGCGTATATGTCGAGGTCGACGTCTTTGAGGATGTGGACCGCCCCGTAGTGAGTGTTCACGCCCCGGAAGGAGAGAACCGGGGTCTCACTCATCGGTCGACCCCGCCGGACGGCCCAGATATGCCTCGATCACGCTCTCGTTGGTGGACACCTCATCGTATGTGCCCTCGGCGATCTTGATCCCATGGTCGAGCACCACCACTCGGTCTGAGACGTTCTGAACCACCTTCATGTCGTGCTCGATGACCACGATCGCCAGACCGCGTGCCTCGCGCAGTTGGCCGATCTGCTCGGTGAGCTCGCCGGTCTCCCTGGGGTTCATGCCGGCCGTGGGCTCGTCGAGCAGGAGCAGCTTGGGCTCGGTGGCGAGGGCACGGGAGATCTCGAGCCGGCGACGGTTGGCATACGAGAGTGCGAAGGCGGGCTGATCGTATCGATACCCAGACAGCCTGGTCCCGAAGAAGCCGAGGATCTCCTTTGCCTTCTCCTCGATCATCAGCTCCTCGGCTCGTTGCTTCTTGGTTCGCAGGATGGTGCTCCACATCCCGGCCCTGGTCCGGCAGTGCTGCCCGACTTTCACGTTCTCGAGGACCGTGAGGTTGGGGAAGAGCCTCACGGTCTGGAAGGTGCGGGCGATCCCCCTGCGGGTTATCTCGTTGGGGGCGTGGTGACCGATGTTGTCCCCGTCGAAGACGATCTGTCCTTCGTCGGGGGGGAACATGCCTGAGATCACGTTGAAGAACGATGTCTTACCGGCGCCGTTGGGGCCGATGACCGACACGATTTCGTTCTCGTTGACGTGGAAATCGACTCCCCCGAGGGCCAGGACCCCGCCGAAGGCCTTCCGCAGCCCCGTGATCTCCAACAGGGCCATCAGGCCTCCACCGTGGCCGGCTGAGGCTCTTCGCCAAACCGCCCCGCTCTGTCCATCCAGTCGTCCTGCTGCGATTCGTCCTGATGGAGCTCGCGCGATCGCCGCACCGACGGGATCAGGCCCTCGGGGCGCTTCAGCATCATGAAGATCAGGATCGCCCCGTAGATGAGGAGCTTGTACTCGGTGAACTCGACCAGGAGCCCGGGGAGCTTCGGCCCACCGAGCACCCCGATGAGGACGATCGCCCCCACGATGACGCCCCGGATGCTCCCCATGCCACCGACGATCACCACCACCAGGATGATTATCGAGACCAGCACGTCGAACGAGTTGGTGAAGACCGTCCCCACCTTCGCCGAGAACAGGGCCCCGGCGAAAGCGGCGATGATGGCGCCGCTGATGAAGGCCAGGAGCTTGGCCTTGACCGTGCCGATGCCGATGGCCTCGGCGACGTCCTCGTCCTCTCGCATCGCCGCCCAGGACCGCCCGATCCTCGAGTTCTGCGCCCGGTGGGAGATCCACACTGCGAGAGCCACGAATGCCATCATGATGTAGATGAACAACTGGGGTCTGGTGCCTCCGACCTGATCCAAGAAGGGGACCGAGACGCCGGGGATGCGTCGGATCCCCTGGGCCCCACCGAAGAGTGGGGTGAGCCAGTCGGAGAGAAGCAGGAGGCGCACGATCTCCCCGAAGCCCAGCGTGACGATGGCCAGGTAATCCCCCCTCATCCTGATCACCGGTGTCCCGACCAGGAGACCGGCGAGGGTGGCCATCACCATCACGACTGCCAGCGCCACCCACCAGTTGAGAGTGGGTGTGAACGCGCTGCTCAGCGGCGAGGTCAGGACAGCCGTTCCGTAGGCGCCCACGGCGAAGAAGGCGACGTAACCCAGATCGAGGAGACCGGCCAGACCGACCACGATGTTGAGCCCGAGCCCCATGAGGATGAAGAGGGTCACATTGACCAGGAGCTCGTTGATGATGAGCCCGAGGAGCATCGGCAGGACTATCACCAGGACTGCAGCCAGCCCGATCAGCGAACGGCGGAGCCTGCTCCTGGGGTCCGCCTCCTTGACCTTCTCGGTGAACTCCTTGACCCGGCCCCGGTTCTTGGTTGACAGCCAGTAGACCAGAACACCGATGATCACCGCGGCCCAGGGCTGGAGAGCATCGAAGGGCGTGTACACCACATTGAGGCCCCGACCCATGAAGTCGAAGAGGTCGTTGACCACCGCTTCGAACAAGGCGACGCCGAACACCCACATGGCTGCGGTCGAGATCCCTTTCCTCACCGTCTCGGGGAGGCCAAACAGGAATCCACCCAACGCCCCGACCACGGCGCTCGTTGCGACCAGGGCAACGATGCCCAGCGGCACACCCAGGTCGAATGTCATGGCGTCGACCAGCTGAGGCCGCATGTTGAGGAGGAACCGGGTGAGGTTGAGGCTGTTGGCGAGAATCACTGGGACACACGCAATCACCCCGGCGATGGCCCCGGTGACGAGACCCGTGATCGCTCCTCGTCGTGGGTCCCTGATCGGGTCCTCCAATGGGTTGGGCACCCCCTTGGAGGCCAGCCACCCCACCAGGAGTGGGATCCCGAACAGCAAGGAATACCCGAGGGTGAGGAACGGGGAGACCAGCAAGCGCTCGTTGAACTCTTCGATCATCCCGATCATGGCCATGAAAGCCATGGCCACGCCGCCGATCCAACCGAGGCGTCGGGTATAGCGGCGGTCGGTCATGCCCGATTCTCCGATCCCAGACGCTCCCCGAGCAGACCGGTGGGGCGGAACACCAGCACCAGGATCAGCGCCGCAAAGGCAACGGCATCTCTGAGCTGGGACACCGCCGGTATCCCCAGGCCACCCAACACCAGCAGCGGCCCGACCCCCTCGAACAGGCCAAGGGTTACGCCACCGAGGAGGGCGCCCGGGAGGTTGCCGATGCCACCAAGGACCGCGGCGGTGAAGGCCTTGATCCCCGGAAGGAACCCGATGTAGAAGGCCACCGACCGGTAGAGCAGGGCCCACATCAGGGCGGCCACCCCGGCCATGGCGCCACCCACCGCGAAGGTGGTGACGATGGTGCGGTCGACGTTGATCCCCATCAGCCCGGCGATCTCCTTGTCCTCCGCCACCGCCCGTATGGCTCGACCGGTCTTGGTCCGGGTGACGTAATACCAGAGGGAGATCATGGTGGCGATGGCCACGGCGATCACGACCACCTGCACACCCCGCAAGGGGAGACCCAGGATGTTCACGGTCCTCCCCAGGTTTCCCGGTGCTTCCGGGAATGAGGCGGGCGCCACCCCGAAGAGACCGGCGAACGCGTACTGGAGGAAGAAGGAGACGCCGATGGAGGTGATCAATGGGATGAGCCGTGGAGCGCCTCGGAGTCGTCGATAGGCGATCCTCTCGGCGAGGACCGCTATCGAGATCGAGGTGGCCATGGCGGTCAACAGGACGATAGAGAGCGCCGCCCATGGGTAGGCGCTCCAAAAACCGTTCTCGAACATGATGGTGGCGGAGACGAAGCCGATCATGGTGCCGCTCATGAACACCTCGCCGTGGGCGAAGTTGATGAAACCGAGGATGCCGTAGACCATCGAATAGCCCAGAGCGATCAGACCGTAGAGAAACCCTGTGGAGATCGACGAGATGATGAGGTCGCGCCAGGCGGCGAGGGTCGGTCCCTCACCTGCCATGAAGTTCTGGATCGACCCGGTGACCCCCACCACGATGGCGATGACAGCCGCGATGCGGATGAACCAGAGAAAGCCGTCGACCCAGTTGAATCGGAAGCGTCGGCCTCTGACGTTGTTGGCGGTGGCGGTCACGAGGGTTCGGGGACTATAGAGATGGGCGGCGGGGCGGGGGGG
>JBBDML010000005.1:104499-162060 GCA_040878345.1 Acidimicrobiia bacterium
CTTGCGGGACCGGAGCCGATCTCGGTTATCCGTTGTTGTTCTTGGTTCCCGGGATCACTCTTCGGGGTAGGTGTACAGGATGTTGGCCTTGGAGGCCACGTGGTCGGCGATGTCGATGTGCTGGAAGATCGAGATCTTCGCAGCACCACAGTCCCCGAAGTCATCACAGGTGATCGAGCCGATCACCCCATTGAACCCGGAGGTCGCTGCCACGGCCTCGCGCAGGGCCAGCCTGTCGATGTGGAGCACGTCACCATCGACCACAGCCACCGCTTCGATCGCGGCGAGCAGTATGGTCGTCGCGTCATAGGCGTGACCCCAGAAGTCGGCGCTGGGGGCGGCGCCTACCTCGGCCACATAGCGGTCGAGGAGCTCCGTGCCGGTGACGTCGGTCTCCTGGTTGGTGTTGGTGCCGAACTGGGTGTCCGGACCTGAGAAGTACATACCCTCCGAGTTCGGCTCGTTCATGAAGTTCTCGACGGAGATGCCGTCGGCCCCCATGACCACAGTCTCCTCGAGACCTGCGACCGTTCGGATCTGCTGGATCAGGGCGATGGCAGGGTCCGGGAAGATCGGCATGAAGATCAACTCAGGAGCCGTCGCCGCCACCTCGGTCAGCAATGGCACCAGATCGGTTGTTCCAACCGCAGTCGCGGTGTGGATCGTGATCTCTCCGCCCAACTCGATAAAGGCGTTCTCGAACGCCGTGGTCAACCCGTTGGTGTAGGGGTCACCATCGTGGATCAGAGCCACCTTGGTCAGGCTCAGGTTGTTGAACACGAAGTTGGCCGCAGCCTGACCCTGGAACAGGTCGTTGTGCGCGGTCCGGAAGTAGCCCTCGTAGTAGTTGTCTCCGGCGGTGCCCTCGAGGTCCGAGGTCATCGACGGTGAGGTGTTGGCCGGTGAGATCATGGTCAAGCCTGCTTCGGTGACCAGTGGCATCGCTGCTGCAGCTGCCCCGGAGCAGGCGGTGCCGAGAATGCCGACCAGCTGCTCGTCGGCAACCAGGGTCTGAGCCCCAGACTGGCCGCCGTCTGCGTTGCACGAGTCGTCGACACTGGTCCCGAGGTTGACGTCATGACCGTGGATCGGGCCGAAGTCCTCCACCGCGAACTGGATCGTCACCTCGTTGGGTTGACCTAGGAACGCGTTCGGACCGGAGAGCACGTTCAGCGACCTGATCTCGATCGGATCGCCTGCCTCGACGGTGACCGAGCCGAGCGGGCCCTCCACGAAGTCGGTGCCGCCGCCGCCGCAAGCCGCGACCACGATGGCGAGGACCCCGAGAGCCGCGATGAACCGCATGCTCTTTCTGTTTTTCATCAATTTCCTTCCTCCAATGACTGAGACAGGGCTAGCCGCCGTGTCGTCGTCGGCACTCTATACCGCCAGCGGGGGCTTCGTCGCAGCCGATACTCATCGGGAGGTTCTGGCCTACCGTTATCACATGGCCGGCGACGTCAGGGTGATCGAGGATGGCATCGAGCGCGACCACCGCAACACACGACCGGGTGTCTGGATGTGGCTGCTAGTCGGCTTCGTGGTCGGCCTGGGATCGGGGGTCGTCTTCCTCTCCCCGACCGCCAGTCCGTCGCCGCCCACCGCGCCCGGTCCCCAACAGACTGCTCCTCCTCCACCCGACGGCCCGGCGGATCCCGTAGGGATCTCTCAAGTCGTAGCGGGCTTCCCGGACGCCCTGGTGGCGATCGTCGAGACCGAGAGTCGGTCGCTCGAGTATCACCTGTGGCCAGTCGAGGGCGGCATCGTCGTCAGATCACTGCCTGCCGGCGTCACGGACACCGTCTCCTTAGACGCTTTCGGAACATCGCTGGCCGTCGCCTCCGGCATTGCTGGGGAAGACGAAGCTCTGCTCTCCATGGGCAAGTCGACCGGGATCACCCCAATGGTCTCCGCGGTCAGGAGCTTCCGATGGCACGACTCTTCGAGCGGATACCTCTCCTACACCGGCGTCGAGGACGGCATTTGGGGTCTGTGGACGATCACCGCGCTCGGGGTTCCGGAGCTGGTTGCCTCGGATTCGACCGTCGAGCCCGGAGTCCTGGCGGCGTGGGGCGACTGGGGATGGGCCCTTTACCACCCGGAGACGATGAGTTTCGACTTGCTGACCGAGTCGGGCGAGTTGCGGACCAGTGTCGAAGGCGTCCCCTTCGACTCACACTCGAGCGGGTGGCTCCTCGTCGTGTCCGATCGAGTGAGCTTGGTCAGCGCCGGCGGCGGCATCCGAGCCCTGACGGTTCCTCCCGATGCGGCGGGGGCACCCTCGGCCGGATCCATCTCGCCGGATGCAGGGAAGGTCGCCCTGCTTGGCTCGGAGGGGCTGATCATTGCCGAGGTCGGCGGGGGCGCCGAGCCCCTCCGGCTCGAAGTTGAGTGGCGCGCCGCCGACCTCTCATGGTCATCGGACTCTCGGTTCGTGCTCATCCCCGGGTTCAGAGGTGTCACCGTCGTCGATACCGAGACCTCATCGGTCCAAACCGTCATGGGCAACGAGATCGTCCAGGGTGTGGGGGTGATCCCGCTCGGTCCTTAGACTCGCCAGGTGCCGAGGGTCCATCTTCTCTCACCGGGATACCTCGGAGATCGGGTTGCCTCCACCGTCACCCTGATCGAGGCGTCCGGCCTCCTGGTGGTGGTCGACCCCGGCATGGTCGCCTCGAGAAGCGCCATCCTCGACCCTCTGACCACCCTCGGGCACCAGCCCGAAAACGTGACCGACGTGGTGATCTCACATCATCACCCCGACCACACCATCAATATCGCCCTCTTCGCCAATGCCAGGGTCCATGACCACTGGGCTACCTACCGGGACGACATCTGGGACTCTCGACCCGCCGAGGGCTTCGAGGTCGCTCCGGGGGTGACACTTTGGGAGACACCGGGTCACACCCCACAGGACATCACCACCATCGTCGAGACCGACCACGGGATAACGGCGCTGACCCATCTCTGGTGGGGCTCCACCGGACCGATCGAGGATCCCTATGCCATCGATGCCTCGGCTCTCCACGCTGGGCGGGCCAGAGTGTTGGAGGTGGCCACCTTGATCGTCCCCGGCCACGGACCAGCCTTCGTCCCCGATGAGACCACTCCCCGATAGATTCCCGAGGGCATGGCCGGCAAGGGTCCGATCGAAGAGCTGGCGTCGAAGGACGCCTACCTGACGACAGCGGAGGGGAAGGTCCTCGAAGTAGAGACCGAAGGGGTCTACCTCGACCGCACCGTTTTCTACGCCCGGGGGGGTGGGCAACCAGGCGACATCGGGGCCATTCGTTGGGACGGGGGCTCGGTCGAGGTGGTCGACACGTTCCGCAAGGAGGGCAAGCCCTTCCATCAGGTATCGGCGGGAGCGGCCCTACCCGATCCCGGGACCGCGGTGGAAGGTCTCATCGATTGGGAGCGGCGCTACCTGACGATGCGGACCCACACCGCTCTCCACGCCCTGTCGGGGGTGATCTTCCGAGATTTCGGGGCGAAGGTGACCGGAGGGAACATGACCCCGGGTGAGGCCAGGATGGACTTCGAACTGGATGCAATCTCGGTCGAGTTCGGCAAGCTGGTGGAGGACCGTCTCAATCGAGAGCTGGTCAAGGGATACCCAACCGAGATCATCGAGATGGCCCGTGAGGAAGCCCTGAAGGACCCCGACCTGATCCGGACCAAGGTCAACCTCATCCCCGAGTTCGTCACCGCGATCAGGGTGGTCGACATCGTTGGGCTGGACCGTCAGGCAGACGGCGGCACCCATGTTGCCTCCACCCTCGAAGTGGGTCGCATCGAGGTGGTCAAGACCGAGTCCAAAGGACGTGAGAACAAGAGGATGCGGATCAGGGTGATCTAGCCCACTGATACCGGCCGGTCCGGGCGCCGGGTCTTACCTTGTCCTCGAATGCTCGACTTCATCCTCGGCCTCTATCTCGCCGGTCTCATGGTCCGTGGTTGGACCCACGGGTTCGTGCGTGAGATCCTGGGGCTGGTCGGGCTGGTCCTGGGGACATGGATTGCCTTCCTTCTCAGCCCCCCACTCGGCGACTTCCTCACCCAGAGCTTCGGCGTCACCCCCGAAGTCGCCCGGATCGGGGCCGGCGTCTCCCTCTTCCTTCTCCTCGGCACGGCCCTGTCCGTGGCGGCCTTCCTGCTGAGCAAGATGATGAACCTCCCCGGTCTGACCATGGTCAACCGGGCCGGCGGGGCAGTGGTTGCGGTGGCCTGGGCAGTGATGCTCCTGGTGGTCGTGGTCAACGTGGCCCGCGTGCTCCCGCTACCAGATGCCTGGAAGGGCGAGATCGGAGAGTCGTCCGTGATCGAGGCGCTCGCCGGTCCCGAGGCCTACCCACAACGCCTCTTCTTCCGGCTGGCCGGTGACAACGCTCTCACTGCCCTCCACTCCATCCAGGCTCTCTTCGGCGCCAGCCGGATCGTCCCCGAGGGGGATCAGATGGTCGAGATCCCGCCGGCGGCTCCCTACGAAGTCCGCCAGGTCCGCGGCGAGGCATCGATGATCCTCGAGGAGGTCAACAGGTTCCGAGCCGGCGAGGGCCTGCGGCCCTTGGTGATCAGCGACGGTCTTCAGAGCATGGCCGAGATACGCGCCGTCGACAGCTATGTGACGGGGAGGCTGTCACGGGTACAGGACTGTGTCGCCGATGCGCAGGCCGCAACCGGGCTGCGATTGGCGGCTTGCACCGACGTGGTGGCACTCGCCGGGACGTCGCTGGGGGCGTTCGACGGGATCCTCGATTCTGACCAGGGTCACGCGGCCCTGACCGATCCCGCCTTCGACCGCAGCGGGATCTCGGTTGTCGGGGGGCCAACCGGTCGGCTGCTTGTGATCGTTCTGGGAGGATGAGTTCGTCCCAAGCGGGCTCGGCGACCACCGGGCCGTCTGGGGCGTGCACGCTGGGCGATGAGAAGACGACGTTCGAGTTCATCTCAGGGGGATGAGACCACGAGCTCGGCGGGCTTGGTCTGCGACCTGCCGATGGCCACCGCCACCAGCCCGACACCTGCCATCACCACCAATGCCCCGACGATCTGGACGTTCGAGGGTCGCTCTCCGAAGATGAGCGCAGCCCAAACCATGGTGAGTGCCGGTTGGAGCAGCACGATGGTCGCGGTTTCGGCGGCGGGGAGCCGGGGCAGCGCATACCCGATGAGGAGCCAGGCGATCACCTGAGGCCCCAGGGCCATGGCCAGCAACCACCCACTCGATGGCCAATCGAACCCCAAGGTGATGCCTCCCGTCAGGGACCCGATGAGGGTCAGGGTTATCAGGCCACCGGCGGTGACCTCCATGAGTGGCCCCGCCGCGGGGGCTTGCATCGCGTTCGAGAATTTCAGGGTGAGGATGAAGATCGCGTAGAAGATGGCGGCCAGGACGGCCAACACCGTGCCTCTCACCGGGTCGGATCCGAAGGCGTCCACCTGGCCGATCCCGGAGACCAGTGTCACCCCGAAGAGGACTACCGGGATGGCGAAGGTCACCGTCCGGTGCGGCCGTTCCTTGAAGAAGACCCAGGCGGCGATGGCCACGATCACCACCTGGACGTTGGCGATCAGGGTCGCCAACCCGGCGCCGATGTACCCGATGGCGGTGTGCCAAGCCCACATGTCGAGCCCCAGGGCGATTCCGGCGGCCAGCGCCAGCCAGCGATTCCTGGTGGGGCGATGGTCCCGTTGGCGGCGGATCCACCAGATCACGAACAGGACGGGGAGGGCGTAGCCGGTCCGATAGAACCCCCCGGTGAGGGGGGAGGCACCGGAGAGCTCGAAGAAGATCGCCGAGAAGGAGATGATCGTCGCCCCGATCAGGGCGGCAGCGGTTGTCAACTCATACGCTCCGGTCCGCGGCGTCGGTGGTGCCGGCCAGATCGAGCAGCTCGTCGAGCGACTGGTGGATGGCGGCCACGAGCTCGGCGGAATCGGGAAGGGTGTCGTAGTCGGCCTGGATGCCCCAGAGCAGACGCCCGTTGTAGGAGAAGAGGGCGACACCGATCCCGTGCTGGGCCCACAGAGGGACCATCGGGTAGTTGGCGATCATCTGGGACTCGAGCAGATACATGGGGAATTGAGGGCCGGGGATGTTGGTCACCGTCATGTTGAACGGCCGCATCTTGGCGCCGACCACCCGGTTGGCCAGGGAGAGCAAGGTGATCGGCGTCCCAGAGCTCAGCTCAACCAGCGTGGCGGCGCCGAGCGCCTGGTTGCTCTTCTTGAGATGCAGTGTCCGCTTCTTGATCAGGTCGTAGCGCTGTGAGGGATCGGGCTCGTCGATGGGGAGGTCGAGCAGCCACATCGCCACCTGGTTGCCGAGCTTCCCTCGCTGATTGGCGCTTCTCGTCGACACCGGGTTCATGATGCGGAACTCGGCATCGCCGGGGTCGTAGCCCCTCTTTTCGATGAGGAATCGACGGATGGCGCCCGCCGTGATCGCCAGCACCACGTCGTTGACCGAGCCGCCGAGGGCGTTCTTGATGGTCTTCACTTGGTGAAGCGGCGTCTCCGTCCAGTCGAAGCGACGGTTCGGCCCCAGGTCGGGGTTGAGAGGCGTGCGAGCCGACGGTGACAACCACCCCGACCTCAGGGAGGTGAGGGCCGCCGATGACTTGTCCCTGGCCCGGTCGGCGATGGAGCGGCCGTCCTTGATGGCGTCGCTCAGATGGGTGAGCCGGTCGATGGTCCTCCGGGTCAGCTTGGCAACTTCGGCAACCGCCAGCTGGGTGGGTGTGGGAGCCGGCCTTGCCACCCAATCGGGGTTCTCCTCTATGACTGCCTCGGGGACCACGGTGAGCAGGATGGTGGTCAGGTCGACCCCCGAGACTCCATCGATCATGCAGTGATGGATCTTGGCGATGATGGCGAATCGATCCTCGTCGATGCCCTCCACCACCCATAGCTCCCACAGAGGCTTGCTCCGGTCGAGCTTGGTCGAGACGATCCGCCCGGCGAGGTCCTTGAGCTGTCGATCGGTCCCGGGCCGGGGGAGTGAGGTGTGCCGAACGTGGTAGTCGAAGTTGAACCCGTCGTCGTCGACCCAAACCGGCCGCCGGTCGTAGGGCACCCATTCCAGGCGCTGCCGGTAGCGGGGTATGTATTGGAGTTTGGATCGAACGTGCTCGCGAATCCGCTCGATGTCGATGCCCCCGCCAGCGGCCTTTACCGAAGCGGCATCGAACAGGGCCACGCCAGCGACATGCATGTGACTGGTCCTGCTCTCCAAGGCCAGGAACGAGGCGTCGAGGTAGCTGAGGGGCTCGTACCAGAACTGGGTCATGGACAACCCAAGGTTAGGTGGGCCCACCGGATCGACCACCGGTCACAGCTCGACCTGGACCCCGATCTCCATCACGTCTCCACTGGGAAGCGAGAAGAACTGAGCCGCGTTCGAGGCGTTCCTGTGCATCAGGGCAAACAGACGGTTGCGCACCGAGTCCCACAATGTCCGGCTCTTCACGATCACGGTCTCCTTGCCGAGCACGTACACCGCATCCGAGGCGTCGAAGCCGAAGTCGGAGTGGCCGATCTCAGAGAGCGCCGCAGGCACGTTCTGGCGTTCCATGAACCCGAACTTGAGGAGCACCTGATAGAAACCTTCGCCCAGGTCGTGGACGGTGGCCCGGGCGGCTCGATGGACCCTCGGCGTGATGTCGGTCTTCACTGACACCAGGATCACCGTCTCGTGGATCACGTCGTTGTTCTTCAGATTGGCCAGCAGCGCCGGTGGGGTCACACCAGGCTCGGGGAAGAGGAACACTCCCGTGCCGGCCACCCGGCGCTGAGGGTGGGTGGCGATCGAACCGATGAACCGCTCTATCGGCAGATGGCCCCTTCGCATCTTCGAGACCAGCTCCCGGCGACCCCTGCGCCAGGTGAGCATCACCGCAGTCACCACCAACCCGACGGCCAACGGGAACCACCCTCCCTGGACGATCTTGACGACATTGGCCCCAAAGAAGGCGAGGTCGACGACCAGGAAGCCGAAGGTCACCAGACTGGCCCGGAGGAGACTCCAACGCCAACGCAGTCGCATGACGAGAAACAGGAGGAGGGTGGTGATCAACATGGTGGTGGTGACCGCCACCCCGTAGGCAGCCGCCAGACTCGAGGCGCTGCCGAAGGCCACGATGGTGACCACGCAGGCGATCATCAACAGGTAGTTGATCGTCCCCATGTAGACCTGCCCATACTCCCTCGATGAGGTGTGCTCGATCCTCATACGGGGGAGGAATCCCAGCCGGACCGCCTGCTGAGTGAGGCTGAAAGCACCTGTGATCAGGGCCTGGGAGGCGATCACAGTGGCCATCGTCGCCAGGGTCACTAGGGGCAACAACGTCCACCTCGGTGCCATTGAGTAGAAGGGGTTGAGGATGGCCTCGGGATGGGCCATCAGATAGGCGCCCTGCCCGAAATAGTTGAGCAATAATGCCGGAAACGCCGCGGCGAACCACGCCAGGCGTATTGGTCTCCTGCCGAAATGGCCCATGTCGGCATACAGGGCCTCGCTCCCCGTGACCACGAGGAACACCGCTCCCAGCGAGAGGAAGGCGGCTCCCGGCTGGGCGGCGACGAATCGGATGGCGTAGATGGGGCTGATCGCGCTCAGCACACTCGGGTCGGCGACGATCTGAGTCACGCCGAGGAGCGCCATGACGCCGAACCACACCACCATGACGGGACCGAAGACTGCCCCGATCCGCCCGGTTCCGCTCCGTTGCACGGAGAACAGGGCGATGACGATGGCGACGGAGATCGGCACCACAAAGCTCTCGAGATCGGGGGCGAGCAGTTCGAGACCCTCGACGGCCGAGAGGACCGAAATGGCCGGAGTGATGATCCCGTCGCCATAGAGAAGTGCGGTGCCGAAGATCCCGACCACGAGAAGACCCTTTGACAACGGCCTGAGCACGGGTCGCCCGGGTCTGACCGCCATCGCGGTCAGGGCAAGGATCCCGCCCTCACCGTGGTTGTCGGCTCGCATGACGACGACCAGGTACTTGATGGTCACTACGAGGGTCAGCGACCAGAAGATCAGCGACAGGATCCCGAGGACATTGGCGACGCTGATTTCGAGGTCCCCGGCAACGGCGAAGGTCTCTCGAAACGCATATAGGGGGCTGGTGCCGATGTCACCGAAGACCACCCCCAGGGCCGTCAGCGACGTGACCAGGAGGTAGCCCGACCCCTTCTTGGAGTTGTCCATGTGTTGGTCGGCGCTCCTAGCTGCAACACGAGACTTGCCGGTGGAGGGTAGACCGGACGGTGAGGCGAGCACACCGTGAGCGGTCCCCATCGGCGGCTTGGGCCCGAAACCCATCTTGGCGCCCCCGGTAGGACTCGACCTCTGACACCAGGTTTTAGGAAACCGCCGCTCGGTTTCGGGTCTCGAACACCCAGAAATGAGCGACGTGCCGTGCGCGAGTGTGCGGGAATGTCTCTTGAGCTGGCGCAGCAGCCCCTGCGTCTACTGCGTCTCTGCCGCGCCGTGCTCGAGCTGACGGTCGTACTCGGCCTGGTCGTAGTGGCCTTTCGACTCGGCGACGAGGCCGTCGTCGCCGAATGTCCACTCCTCTAAGCCTGAGATTCGCACCCACTTCCCGGTACCGCCAGGTCCCGTGTTCGTGCCGGTGAACGTCCAGTGGTATTCGACCACCTCTTCCTTGACGAGGACTTCGTCCGTGAGCACCTGAATGTCCGGGAACGCGGTCATGAACGAGCGCGCCACCTCTGTTATCTCGGTGGGCTCGCCGCCGTTGATTGCGATCGTGCCGCCCGGTATGTAGTGGCTGGCGACTCTGGTGGGGTCGTGGCTGCACCACGCCTCGGCATACGTGCGCGCCAAGTCGCGTACGTGCTCCTGATCGAGTGGCATTGGTTCCTCCTGCCGCGAGTCCTGAGACAGCGCCAGCAAGGTTGCGAGCGCAGTCGTCACCCTATTCCCCGTACCCAGGCGCCAGTGGGCTACTTCTTCTGGCTTTGGTAGTAGGGGTCATCCCCCGACGCGTGATCAGTGACGTCGATGATGTGCGTCAGCTCGGGGATCGACTCGAGGAGTATGCGCTCGATCCCCTGCTTCAGGGTGACCTCGGCCAGACCGCAACCCTGGCAGCCGCCGTAGAGACGGAGATAGGCGATCGTCCCGTCCACCGAAACCAGCTCGGCGCCACCACCGTGGGCGGCGATGGCGGGGTTGACCTGCTCGGTGATCACCTGCTGCACCTGGTCCACCAGCGGTCCGGAGAGATCCCCGGCCGGGCCCGACATCGGGGGCGGGGCGGGGCTGTTTGGGTTGTTCATCGACAGACCCTGCTCGGTCAGCTCCAGGGAGGCACCGTCGAGCTTCTCACGGTCGTCCTCGGGAAAGACCAATGCCAGGCCGCCATGTCTCTCCTCGACCCAATCCTCTTTCATGTCGACGAGAGCGACGAAGGCGAGCTCGTAGGTGAACTGTGGGCCTCGGAACCCGGTCACCTCTATGGACAATGCAAACTCCCCGTCGCCGGGCTCCTGATCCCTCAGCTGGCTGATCATGTCGAGGGCATCCGGTGCGATGCTGAGAACCGTGTCGTCGGACATCTGTAAGGATGTTACCGGTCCCCTGAGAAAGCCAATGCCCACCGCCGTCGTCCTCCTCCCCACCACCACCTACCGGGCGGCCGACTTCGTCCGGGCGGCCGAGGGGCTGGGCATCGAACTGGTCATCGCCTCGGAGCAGCCTCCTCCGTTCGACATGGGCGACCGTTACCTCCAGATCGACTGCTCCGATCCCGACCAGGCCGCCGAGGCCATCACCAGGCTCGGTGAGAGGTCTCCTTTGGACGGTGTGGTCGCCGCCGATGATGCCGGGGTGGTGATCGCGGCGCTGGCGGGCACCGCCCTGGGATTGCGCGCCAACGATCCCGAGGCGGCCGCCGCAACCAGGGACAAGGCGATGCAGCGGGAGATGATGAGGAGGGCCGAGGTACCCCAGCCGGGCTTCGCCCGAGTGCCCTCCGGATCTGACGGAGAGGACGCTGCCGCCGCCGTCGGCTATCCGCTGGTGGTCAAGCCGCTGGACCGGTCGGCGGGGCAGGGTGTGATCCGGGTTGACGACGAACAGCACTTGGGTCCGGCATTGGCACGGGCGCGCTCGATCGTCGGGGCAACCGCACCGCTGCTCGTCGAGGAGTACATGAAGGGAGAGGAGGTGGCCCTGGAGGGCATCGTGCGCGATGGCGATCTGACCACGCTCACCATCTTCGACAAGCCCGATACTGGAGACGGGCCCTACTTCCCCGAGACCATCCTGGTCACGCCGACCCGTCTCGACGATGAGGCCCAGGCCGAGTGCCGGAGGGTGGCCGAGGCCGCACTCGGTGCGATCGGGATCACCCACGGGCCGGTCCATGTGGAGCTCAAGGTCGAGGGGCGGGTGGTCAGGGTGATCGAGGTGGCGGCCAGGTCGATCGGCGGTCTCTGCTCGCGAAGCCTCAATTTCGGGCTCCTCGGCACCACGCTCGAGGCCCTGATCCTGCGCAACGCCATCGGCATGGAGAAGCCGGAGTTGCGGCGGGAGCCCACCGCCAGCGGTGTTCTCATGATCCCGATCACGCGGGCCGGTCGGCTGATCGCCGTCGAGGGTCTCGACGACGTTCGCACCCTGGAGCACGTCTCTGCGATAGACATCACCATCACCCCGGGCAGCCAGTTGCAGCCGCCGCCCGAGGGCGACCGGTACCTGGGTTTCATCTTTGCCCGGGGCCTCGAGCGGGAGCAGGTGGAAGCCGCCCTGCGTCAGGCGATGGATCTGGTCGAGGTCGTAGTCGAGTGACCCTCTCCGTGCGACCCGGGTTTTGCCAATGGAGACCAGTCCCGAAAGTCGATCAATACCAGGCCAATTCAGATATTGCGCCCCCGGGAGGACTCGAACCTCCGACACCAGGTTTAGGAAACCTGTGCTCTATCCCCTGAGCTACGAGGGCGGTATGGGTTGACCCACGCAGGAAACCGGACGTTGCCAACTCTCGAGTACAGGGTAGAGGGACCGAGGCGCGAATCCGTGGGCCCAAGAAGGTGGTTGGGCGTGAGGCGTTGATCGGGACAGGGCGAGCACGAGAGGCGCCGCCGTGTCTGACCGTTACGGGCTGCGACCTGATGTGGGTTGTCGGAATCTGATACGTCCGTGGTCGGGATGCTGGTAGATCTGGAACCCTTGTTCGTGGACCACCACCTGGTGGTGGTACCAGCAGAGGAGGATCAGGTTGTCCTGGTCGGTCCTCCCCCCGTCGGACCAGGGGATCCGGTGATGGGCCTGTATCCGGTGGCGGCTATCGCAGCCGTCGGCGGCACAGACACCCAGATACCTGTCGATCAGGGCACGTCGTAGGGATGGAGGGACCACCCGGTGTTTGCGGCCGTAGTCCATATACCGGCCGTCTGCGGTCCTGGCGATCACTTCGGTGACCGAATCACAGATGACAGCCTGGAGTGCCTCCCGTGCCATGATCGGACCGGCTTCGAGGATCACACCCGTCTCCCCGTTGGTCCCTACCGCATGGGTGGCGTCGACGAATACGGTGACATGAGCCGGGACCGGGTCCTCTGACACGCAGAGTTCGAACAGGGCGGTGGCCTTCCGCCATGAGCTATCACCGGTCGACCCGTCGGGAAGCTCTGGGAGCTGGTCGGCCATCCCGGAGAGCACC
This sequence comes from Acidimicrobiia bacterium, assembly GCA_040878345.1. GTDB lineage: Bacteria > Actinomycetota > Acidimicrobiia > Spongiisociales > ZC4RG35 > ZC4RG35. Next base: position 117,198 of record JBBDML010000005.1, read on the forward strand.
TTGTCGACCATCGCCCCGGCATGAGCATCCAATCCACCCCAAAGCTTCCACCACGACTCATCCAAAGAAGGCTGGAGGACCAGGAACCGGTCATCGGCCGACCTGAACTCGGCATCGGCAGAAACCCCGGCCCGTCTGGCGGCCTCCCGTTGCACCCCGGACACGTCCAGATGCTCCAACAGGCCAACATCTACAGGAATCCGGGAGAGAGCCTCGACCCGGTCGAAGGAGACACCCGAGACCAGAGCCTCCCGCAGCTCAGGACGTCCCACCGTCCTCCGCATCGTCCTGACCAGTGATTTGGCTGTGTCCTTGCCCACATCCAGACGAGCCGCCGTCCAATCCGACAAGGATCTGAAGCCGTCCCCGGTAGCCACCTGACGGGAATCCAACACCTCCAACACCATCAGCTGACGGGCACGAAGCCGGTCGATCAGCTGCTGATCAGAGGACAACAACCCTTCGAGGTGGTCGGTACTGAAGCACTCCCACTCCATACCTCGAACATACGTTCTAGCCGTGACAGATTCAAGACTCTCCTAGACCAATCCAAAGAATCCTTATCCACAGGCGGGGGACAGTGCGAAGATTCGATGTCGACTCTCGCCGAGTCGCTCGTTACCGTGCGCCTCGAATTGAGGAGGGTCGTGGAAGCCATCGCCCCATCCAGGCTGGGCAAGAGCTTCAGATGGCTGCTCGCTTCCTCGTGGGTGACGAACATCGGCGATGGCCTGGAGATCGCCGCCGGACCACTGTTGATCGCCTCCCAGACCCGTAACCCCCAGTTGGTGGCCATGGCCCTCGTTCTCCAGCGTCTCCCCTTCTTCCTGTTCGGGCTCTACGCCGGCGTTCTAGCCGACCGGTTGGACCGTCGCCGCCTCGTGGTGGTCGTGAACCTCTTGCGGGCTGCGGTGCTGACAGGTCTGGCTATCACCATCTGGACCGGCCGGGTCGACGTCACCATCGTCCTCGTCTCGGTCTTCCTCCTCGGTCTTGCCGAGACCTTCGCCGACACCACAACCTCCACGCTGCTGCCGATGATGGTGGGCAAGGCGGATCTCGGGATCGCCAACGCCCGGATCATGGCCGGGACCCTCACCGGCAACCAACTGGTGGGTCCACCCCTCGGAGCGGCGCTCTTCGCTGCCGGGATGGTCATCCCATTCGCCACTCAGGCGGTGTGCGTGGCTCTCGGCGCCTTCCTCGTCTCACGAATCGTGGTGACCCCCACCACCCACACATCAGAACGGTCCCATGTCCGCCGTGACGTGCTCGAGGGAGTGGGTTGGCTTTGGGGCCATCCCCCGATGAGGACCCTGTTGATCACCATCACCTTCTTCAACGTCACCTTCGGTGCGGCTTGGGCGGTCCTTGTCTTGTTGGCCATCGAGCGCCTGGGAACTGGGGAGGTCGGATATGGCCTGATGCTCACGTCCCTTGCAGTTGGCGGCGTCCTCGGCACCGTCTCATATGGCTGGCTGGAGAGGCATTACAGCCTGGCCAACATCATGAGGGTCGGGTTGCTGATCGAGACCGCCACTCATCTGGTGCTGGCCATCACTACCACCCCGCTGGTGGCAATGGCTGCCTTGTTCTTTTTCGGCATCCACGCTTTCGTGTGGAACACGACCTCGACCGCGGTGCGGCAGCGGGCGGTCCCCAACGAGTTCCAAGGTCGTGTCGCCAGCGTCTATTTGATGGGGGTGTTCGGGGGGCTGGTGGCTGGAGCAGCCCTCGGCGGCGTGATCGCCGGGCGTTGGGGGGTCACCGGGCCTTTCTGGTTCGCCTTTGTGGGCTCCGGGGTCATCCTGGCTCTCATCTGGCGGGATTTGGAGCACATAACCCATGCCGAGGCGGTCGACTGACCACCTGACCGGCCCTGCCTGGTGGCATCTAGGATCGCCTCATGTTCGATCTCGCACACGCCGCAGTCGAGGGGGCGCTCGCTGCAGGAGCCGCCTACGCCGATGCCCGAGGCATCACCTCACGGACACAAAGCATCACTGTGCAGAACGCGGCCATCGAGTCCTCGGGCCTCCTCGAGTCATGCGGGGTGGGGGTCAGGGCGCTCATCGGGTCGTCATGGGGTTTCTATGCCGTCGGTGAGCCATCGGCTCAGGAAGCCCGAAAGGCAGGGCATGAGGCCGCCGAGATCGCCAGGGCATCCGCCATGGTGGCTGGCCGGGCCCAGGTTCTGGCCGATGTCCCTGTCCATCAGGACGAGTACCAGACCCCTCTTGAGGAAGACCCGTTCTCGGTGTCGCTCTCGGAGAAGGTCGATCTCTTGGTGGGTGTGACCCAGACCATGATGGACACTCCCGGAGTGGCCTTGGCGAGAGGCAACCTCCAGTTCTGGGACGCCGAGAAGTGGTTCGTGTCGTCTCAGGGTCACCGTATCTTCCAGCACATGGTCGAATCCGGTGGGGGGATCTCGGCGATGGCGGTGGGCGAGGCCGAAACCCAGATCAGGTCATACCCGCAGAGCTTCGGCCACTACGAGACCGGGGGTTATGAGGTCATAAGGCGAGGGGACTACCCGGGCCACGCCGGTCGCATCGCCGAGGAAGCGGTGAGCTTGCTCACCGCCGACGAGATGGAGGAGGGCGAGACCACCCTGATCCTCGGGTCCGACCAGGTAGCCCTTCAGATCCACGAGTCGGTGGGTCACGCCGTCGAGCTCGACCGGATCCTCGGCTGGGAGGCTGCCTTCGCCGGCACGTCCCATCTCGAGCTGGCCAACCTCAATCAGCATCGGTACGGGTCGGCTCTGATGAACATCACCGCCGACGCCACGCTGCGCGGTGCCCTCGGCACCTTTGGCTATGACGACGAGGGAACTCCTGCCCAGGGGGTCGACATCGTCAAAGAGGGGACCTGGGTGGGGGTCCTATCCGGTCGTGACTCCGCATCGATCGCCGGATTGCCACCGGGGGGGATGGTCCGTGGCGATGGCTACAACCGGCTCCCGATGGTCCGGATGACCAACGTCGGCCTGCTCCCCGGTGATTCGTCGCTCGAGGAGATGATCGAAGGCACCGAGAGCGGCTATCTGATGGAGACCAACCGCTCGTGGTCGATCGACGACCGCCGCCTCAACTTCCAATTCGGCTGCGAGATCGGGTGGGAAGTGAAGAACGGGCGGCTGGGCAAGATGGTCAAGAACCCGACCTACACCGGGATCACCCCTCAGTTCTGGGGGTCCATGGACATGATCGGGAACCAGTCGGAGTGGGTGCTCTGGGGCCTCCCCAACTGTGGCAAGGGTCAGCCGATGCAGGTGGCACACACGGCCCATCCCGCAGTGCCCGCCCGGTTCCGCGAGGTGCGAGTGGGGGTCCGGGGATGAGCGGGCCCTCCGACATCGCCGAGCGAGTCCTCGCCCATGTCGACTCGGGCGCCGAGGCCGAAGTCACCATCACACAGGGCCACGAGGCCTTGACCCGTTTCGCCAACTCCTACATACATCAGAACGTGGCCGAGGACGGCGCCTTGGTCAACCTCAAAGTCGTCATGGATGGTCGGGTGGCTTCCTCGACCACCGATCGGATGGGTGCGGACAGCCTGGAGCGTCTGGCGGCCCAGACCATGGAGGCGGCGCGTCTCCAACCGGTGGACCCTGATTGGCCCGGTTTGACCCCGCCCCAGGAGGTTCCGTCCCTCGAGCATTGGGATCAGGGGACGGCGGAGGCATCGCCGGCCGACCGGGCCCGAGTGGTCAAGCAATTCGTCGATGCAGGTAAAGGACTCGAGGCCGCCGGTTATTGCCAGACCACCGCGACCAATGTGGTCTTCGCCAACAGCGCCGGCCATCTCACCGAGGATCGGTTCACCAACGCAACTCTCGACGGCATCCATCGCGACGGGGCCGCCGCCGGGTCCGGTCATGCGGCTTCGGTTCGGTTGGCCGATCTGGACGGAGAGTCCGTTGGAGGTCTGGCATTCCGGCGGGCTAAGGCGTCCCTTGGCGCGGTGGATGTCAAAGCAGGTGACTACGAGGTGGTCTTGGCGCAGGAGTGCCTGGCCACCATTGTCATGTTCATGGCCTTCTATGGGTTCAATGCCAAGAGTCATCACGAAGGGCAGTCCTTCGTCAAGCTCGGTGAGGAACAGTTCGATCCTGGGTTCCGCCTCATCGACGACGCCACAGCCAAACAGGGGCTACACGTCGGATTCGACTCGGAGGGATCGAGAAAGGGCCCGTTGGTCCTGATCGACGGTGGCGTCTCCAGAGCCTTGGCCCACGACCGCCGCACCGCGAGGAAGGCAGGGACCGAGACCAGCGGCCATGCGCTCGACTTTTTCGGCGGCTACTTCGGACCGATACCGACCGATCTGGTGGTCACCCCCGGACCATTGTCGGAGGACGAGCTGGTGTCGAGCGTTGATCAGGGCCTGTATGTCTCCACCTTCAACTACTGCCGGGTGCTCGACCCCAAGACGCTGGTGGTGACCGGGCTCACCAGGAACGGGACCTTTCTCATCGAGAACGGTCGGATTGCGACACCCGTGACCAACCTGAGGTTCACCCAGTCATTCGTGGAAGCCCTCGGCCCTGGGCAGCTCAAGGGTGTGGGGAGCGACGAACGTCACGCCGACTCTGAGTTTGGAGCCGGGTTCGTGCGCTGCCCCAGCCTCCATCTCGGCTCATGGCACTTCACCGGGGGCGCCTCGGGCTGAATCCCCACGAGGGCGAGGCGCGGCTGTCACAGGGGAGGAGGTGCGCCCCGCCATATCGTGGGCCCTGGCGTACGCCAGGTTCTCCGTCCGCGTCAGCTGACGGAGTCTCGTAGGCTTCGAACCTGGTCGTGCGCTTGCTGGACCTGGGATGCCTGTGATTCGATTATCGGTCGCAACTCGCCCAGATCGCTGCGGTCGAGAACCCGTTGGTACTCGCCAACGGTGTGATCCTCGGCATTCTCCGCGGCAGCCAGGACGATGTGGGGGTCGTCACCGGTCAGGGCGTCACCGAGGGCCATCCAACCGCGACTCAGGGTCCCGGCGACCGTCCCCCCGTTATCGATGGTGATCCCCTTGTCGGCGGCGACGTTGCGCAGCTCGGTGGAGAACATCTGACGTTGTGACGACAGGTCGATCATGACGTCGGCGAGATCTGGATGGCCGTCGTCGGCCAGCCTCTCTGAGGCCATTTCGAAGCCCTTGCGGTCGTCCTCGAGGGTCTCGACCAGGTCTTCTATCACGGCAATGAGCTCGTTACGCTCCATATGAACCTCCTTGGCTCGAGGGCGACCTACCCCGGATCGAACCAGTTCAAACCCCTTCCGCACCACCTTCGACCGGCTCGGATCGAGGTGGGCTCGAGCCAATGAGTTGGTGACGGGTCTCACGAAATGCCGTGGTCAGCTCGTATCCCGAATGGCCCGTGCCGTCCTGTGCCTCGATGTCGTCACCGTCGAGGCCCACCGGGGCGCCGCCCAGGGGGTCGGTTGCCCGCCACAGGTTTCGCCACCGGCCGTCGAGCTTGAGATCTACCTCCTCGACAAGATCCCGGACCCCGACATCGGGGAACATCGGGGAATAGAGCAGCCCGAGCGGGCTCCCGTATGTGAGCAGGGAGATCCCCTCGACGTCTTCCAACCGGCTGATGGCGAGGACCGCGATCACCGATCCCTGAGAGTGGGCTTCGATGATGTCGGGCCGGTGGGTCGAGACCTGGCCTCTCAGGGACTCGACGACCAGGGGCCCATAGGCGGGTGGGGCAAGGGGTTGGAACCAGCGGGGCCACAGCGAAGCCACGTCCCATAGGATCCCGACCTGTCGATTCGAGGTACCTCGCCGGATGCTGCCGAGGAGGCTGCGGAGGATGAAGAGGGCGGGCAGCACGATGATCAAGCCCTTGGACAGGTCGACCAGGTCATTGAAGTCGACGGCGTACCCGGCGATGTTGCCTGAGGGGAGTCGGCCGATGGCGAAGAGCCAGATCCCAACCGTCCCCACCAGGGCCACGGCCGTCGCCACCATCCGTGATAAGGCCCACGATCTTGCAGCGACAAGGGCGATAGTAAGCGCCAACGCCACGATGGCGATGAGATAGACGGGCGACCCGGTTTGGGGTGGGCGGAGCGCATCGGGCGAGCACCTCCCGGAGCACCCGGCGGCGAAGGCGACCACCCCAGCCACCAGGCCATAGATCGCGGCCACCCTCAGGAGCAACGGCCCCCGGCCCGAGACCCGTCTGAGGAGGGCCATCACCCTGCCCTTCGGAGGGAGTGGCCCCCCACTGAAGCTGAGGCACAAGGCGGTGAGTGAGATGGCCAGCAACAAGAACAGCATCGCAACCGCGACCCAACCCGCCCCATTGGCGGTCAACTGGTTGACCCCGGCGTATCTCTCTCCGATGAGACCGAGCCCGACCCCGAGCGAGGCCCCATAGAGGGTCCCGATCACGATGGCGCCGAGGCTCACCAGCCCGGCGAGGATGGCACTGAGACCGGCCACTCCCAGGGTGAGGGCCACCACGAATGTCGTGACGTGGAGCCCGGGCCAGGGGCTGGGGGGCGTCGCCGAAGTCGCCAGTTGCCAGTAGGCGAGGGCGAACCCGATCAATGCCAGCATCGGCGCCCAGGCGGTTGCCCCTTGCACCAGAGTCGATCTGGGACGGCTCGTGGTGAGGATGGTGACGGCGATCACCCAGGCGGCGATCCCGATTGCCAACCATCTCAGCCAGCTCAGCTCCACGCCCACCGCTACGTAGGCGGTCACCACACCCACCCCCGCCGCCAGGTGGAGCCTCCGGATGCGGTGAGCGATGGCATGCTCGGCCCACAGGTCGGGGGAAGTCATCGGGCTATCCGCCGGATCGTCCCATTGATCCTGAGTGTCGGCCAGATCGGCGCGGTCCCAGTAGAGCGGCGGGAGCAGGTAGCGCCTCTTGGGCCACAGGGTGAGTCTGGCCCTCTGAGCCCACCCGAACCCATGGAAATGAGACTGGGTGGAGAGCCACATCACGATTCCGCCGACGAAGGTTGCCGGGTAGGCGAGAGCGACGACGAGGACCATCGGCCCTCGCCAGGTGGGAGGGGCGAGGGCCGGGACGATCTCGAGGAAGACATAGCCGAGTTGGGCGACGAATAGCGCGGTCATGGCCAGACCGGCCAGCCGGATGGTGGCGATCTGCCATCTACCACGGCGACTGGCCATCCAGCCGGCGACGTTGGCGAAGGCGAAGGGACCGAGGAGGATCCAGAAGGCGGTCAGCCAGTGGCCTGTGGTCAGGCTGCCCCAGTGGAAGGCCACGGCGTCGAAGAGGTGTGTCTCTCCGGTGGCGTCCTCGGTGACGTCGAGTGGCCTTCTCCGATAGACCCTGGTGTGCTTGGTCTCGGGGTCCGAGGTGACCGGGTCGGTGTACAGCATGTCCCTTGGCGGAGTTCCCGACACTCCATGAACCCTGAGCTCGGTGTGGCGTCTCATCCGATTCTTCCGATGATGAGTCAACCACTATGTGGCATGGAGCGACGGATCGGCCGGGCCGGATCAGCGCCTACGCTTGGATCATGGAAGAAGAGCGCATCGCCCTGTTCGTCGACTTCGAGAACCTGGCCATCGGGGCCAGGGAGTCCTCGGGCGGCGCCGAGTTCGACTTCGAGCCGATCGCCAACGCCCTGGCCGAGCGGGGTCGGGTGGTATCGAGGCGGGCCTACGCCGACTGGTCGATGTTCTCGGAGGCTCGCGATGCCCTCACCCGGAGCCATATCGAGCTGATCGAGATTCCCCAGAGGAGGGGAGTCGTCAGGAAGAACGCCGCCGACATCAAGATGGCGGTCGACGCCGTGGAGCTCGCCTTCGAGCGGGAATACGTCACCACCTTTGTCATCTGCACCGGTGACTCCGACTTCACCCCCTTGGTCCACAAGCTCCGGGAGCTCAACAAGAAGGTGATCGGGGTCGGGATCAGGGGATCGACCTCGAGCCTGCTCCCGCCCGCCTGTGACGAGTTCTTGTTCTACGACAACCTCGAAGGGGTAGACCTCCGGCCCCAACAACCGCCCGCCGAGGTCAGCGACGAGGAGGGGGTGCCAGCCACCGCGGATCTCGAGATGGTGATCACCACCACCCTTGGCGGTCTCCTCCGATCGGGTCAAGGAGAGGTCCTGGCCTCATCGCTCAAGCGAGCCCTGCTTCGAAAGGACCCGACTTTCTCGGAGACCGACTTCGGGTTCAGGGCATTCGGCGAGTTGCTCCGCCACCTCGAGGACGACGGTGTCATCGAGCTCTCTGAGGGCCCGGGTCGCGGTGACCCTCTGGTCCAATTCACCACCTCTAGCGGAGGTGAGCGGGACGCCTTCGCCGTCCTCCAGGAAGTGGTTGCGGACCTGGCAGCCCGGAACGGCCCGGTGGCTCTGTCCGGACTCAAGAACCAGTTGAGGAAGAAGCTTCCGGGGTTCAGCGAGAAGAAGTTCGGATATGGCGGCTTTCTCCAGTTCTGCAAGGCAGCGGCCACCAAGGGTCTCATCGAGCTGACATGGGATGAGGGGGTCGGCGACTACACGGTGACGGCTCGTTGACCACCCGGGTCGTGGTGGTCGGGGCCGGGATCATCGGCGCCTCGATCGCGTTTCAACTGGCCCGCCACGGTGTCGAGGTGGTCGCCCTCGACAAGGGCATGGGCCCCGCAGAGGGGTCTACCGGGTCGTCGTCGAGCATATGCCGTTGTCGTTACACCTACCCGGAGGTGGTCCGACTCGCCTTTCACGGACAGAGCGCCTACGGCAGCTGGGCCGAATTCACCGGACTTCCCCAGACCAGGTCCTCGCTGCACAGGATCGGTGTCATTTGGATGATGGGTGAGAGTCGACAGAAGGTCGACGATGACGTCGCCAAGCTGGTATCCCAGGGAGTCGTCGCCGAGACCCTCGGCCCGGATGACGTCACCCGACTGTTCCCGAGCCTGTCGAACTGCACGGAACCATTCGACATGACCGGGGAAATCGAGCATGAGTGCCGCCCCGGTGAGGCGTTTCTGTTCGAGACCGGGGGAGGGTATGTCGATCCGGTCGGGGCCAATCAGGACCTGATCGAAGCTGCCCGGCGTCTTGGCGCCGACATCCGGTTCAGGTCGACGGTGGTGGGTGTCGACCGGGCCGGTGGCCGCGCGGTGGGCGTCACCCTTGCCGATGGGTCGTCGATTACGGGGGATCTGGTGGTCAATGCCGCCGGTCCGTGGTGCAACCAGATCAACCATCTCGCCGAGGCCGACATCCGCTGGACCCTGACTCCGACCAGGATCCAAACCGTCTACCGCCCTTGGCCCCCGGAGCTGGGGGCTCTCCCCGTCGGCGCCGACGTCTCGACCGGGATCTACTTCCGCCCTGAGTCGGCGGGTCAACAGGTCCTGATCGGGTCTGTCCTTGCCGAGGACGAGGAGGAGCTGGTCGCCGACCCGGACGACTTCAAACGGGTCCCCGATCCGGAGTTCACTGCCCTCAAGCTGGCTGCTTTCCACCACCGGATACCGGGTCTGGAGGCTCGGGGCGCGGTTTCGGGCATCGCCGGGCTGTACACGATCAATCGCGAGGACGTCCACCCCATCGTGGGCCCGACCGGGGTCGATGGCTTCTGGGTTGCTAATGGCTTCAGCGGCCATGGCTTCAAGCTGGCACCAGCGATCGGGTCGATGGTGGCCCAGGCGGTCACCGGGGTCACCACAGACTTCGACACCGACGTGCCAATGAGCTTCTTCGCCGTCGATCGGTCACCTATCGAGCTCGCCGTCAAGCACGTCCTCGCCTGATGCTCTATCTGGACGCCGCCTCCACCAGGAAGGCGCTACCCATGCTCGACGCCATCGAAGCGATGGAGCACGCCTTCACCGGCGACGCCGAGACACCCCTGCGCACCATGGTCGGCGGTTCGCTGGTGATGCCGGGACGTCTCGACGACCACATGGCGGTCAAGGTGGTCTCGATCGTCCCGGGGAACCCGGCGGGACTGGTGATCCTGTTTGGCCCCGACGGGGGCCCGATAGGGCTGGTCGATGGACCGACCTTGACCTCGATTCGCACCGGTGCCGTCTGCGGTCTGGCCACGAGGCTTCTTGCCCCCGAGACCGCCACGACCCTGGCCATGCTGGGAGCCGGGGCGATGGCCCGCGATCAGGTCGAGGCAGTACGAGCGGTACGGCACATCCAGTCGGTCCTCGTCTGGTCACGGACTGAGGCCAGTGCCAGCGCCTTGGCCGACCGTGTAGGAGGCAGCGTCGTCCTCGACGCCGGCCAAGCCGTGGCCCGGGCAGACCTGGTGTCATGTGCCACCCCATCCCTGACCCCGTTGTTCTCGGGCGCAGCGGTGCGAGAAGGCTCCCATGTCAACGCCGTAGGTGCCTTCACACCGCAGATGGCGGAGCTCCCGCCCGACCTGCTCGCTCGAGCATATGTGGTGGTGGATGATCTGGAAGCCGCTGCCGCCGAGGCCGGCGACCTCCTCCAGGCGGGGCGTGTTCCCGACACTGCGCTCAGGGACCTGCTCTCCGGCACCAACCCGGTGGTCACCGGTGACGCGACGGTGTTCAAGAGTGTCGGTGTCGCCGCCCAGGACGTGGCAGGGGCGCAACGCGCCCTCGGCAATGCCCGTCACCTCGGAATCGGTGTTGCCCTCTAGCCTCCCAGAGAGGGGCATCTCCGACATCCCGTGAGGGCCCCGGGCCGGTCGGTCTCGGTTGGCACTCGTCTCAGCTATGGCGCCTCAGGCGGTACGCCGGGCGCCTCGGACCTCGAGGCCATCGAGCAGCCGTTGGGAGGCTGCGGCGATCTCATGGATCGCGGACTCGAACACCTCATGGTTGTGGGCTGCCGGCTTGGAGAACCCGGAGATCTTGCGGACGAACTGCCGGGCTGCCGCCTCGATCTCCTCGGATGGGGCCGGGTCGGCCCCCTCCCTGAGGACTTTGATTGATCTGCACACGCCACCAACCTACCGCCGACGGAGAAACCTCTCCACTTCCGAGGCTACGAGCACCAGGGTGAGGGCGGCCAACACCGGCGCCAACCCGGCAACCTCGGGCCCGACCAGGATCGACGCCACGAAGACCAGGATCCCGACCAATGCTCGACCGGCGTGGAGGCGTTCCAAGACGATCGGGGTCTTGATTCTCGAGTCGACCAGGCTGGTCGGTTCCGGTGGTTGCCTGATCAAGAGGGCCAGCGCAACCACACCCATGACGGTCACTGGCAATGGCTCGAGGTCCGGGACCCGGGAGGGGAAGACACGTGCCGCGGTCGCCACGACCGAGGCCCCCAGGGCGGCGGCCGCAGCGCTCACCACTGCTCTTTGATCGCTGGATTCAGCCATTCGGTCATCGATGTAGATGGCGAGGGCCAAACCAGACCCGGCCACCCACCCACCTCGGGTGTGGGAGATCAACGTGGCAACGAGGGCCACACCGATCAGGTCCGAGGTCAGGGGCCGTCGACCGGTGGTGTTGACCACCAGCCTGGCGGCGACGAGGAGTCCCAGTATTGCGAGCACCGAGACCGCCGGCTGGCCCAACAACACCCATGCTCCGGCCATTGCGCCAGCGGTCAAAGCCGGCCATTGGTGGTCTGGATCGAGCTCGCGGGCCAGGGCCCAACCCGCCAGCACATGACCGGGCGCCCACAACACCTCGAACGAGTCCTGTGACATCCAGAGATAGAGGGCGACTGCACCGGCGGTGCCCGCCAGACCGAACAGGAGCCTGTTGGAGAGGAGGGAGAGGTCGAAGGGCCGGGTCACGTGGCTACGGAAGGCCATCAGGCGCGATTCTGCCCGGATCCATCCGCTGACGCTGAAACAGTTCTGGGGTTTCTACCCTCTGGCCCGTGACCCGACTCTCCAGCATCCGCAAGCTCCCCGCGGTGGGAGTGCTGGCCGAGCGGGAGATGGGAGGGTTCCTGGCCCTCTCGGCTCTGGTCGGCGTCGGAGTGGGTTTGGGGGCTGCCGCCCTGGTGCTTCTGCTCCAGGGTATGGAGAGCTTGCTCGGCGACCTTCTGGCGCCGCTGTTCGCCCCTGAGCACGGGTTGTTCTCCTTGGCCCGGGCATGGATCTTCGTGACCGTGCCCGCCGGCCTGCTCATCGCCTGGTGGATCGCCCGCCGTTTCGCCTCCGAAGTCGCCGGTGATGGCGTGCCGGAAGCCATCTCCGCCCTGGCCGTGCATGGCGGCCGAATGCGGGGGCGAGTGGCTCCCCTCAAGATCCTCTCCACGGCCGTCACCATCGGGGCCGGTGGCTCGGCGGGGCGTGAGGGTCCCATCGTCCAGATCGGCGGCGCCGTCGGCTCGATGGTCTCGCGACGTTTCGGCCTGGGTGAGGATCAAGTCAGGTCGCTGGTTGCCGCCGGCGCCGGTGCTGGTGTCGGCGCCGCGTTCAATGCTCCCATCGCCGGGATGTTGTTTGCCCTCGAGGTGATCCTCTCTTCCTTCGCACCGCGCCACATGTCGGCGATAGTCATCGCCTCGGTCTCGGCTGCCATCACCTCTCAGTCGATCGTGGGCCGCGAGCTGGCACTTCAGGCCGGGACTTACCAGCTCGGCTCACCGGCGGAGCTGGTGGCCTATGCCGGTCTCGCATTGTTGGTGGTCGCTGTCGGATATCTGTTCCTCCGATTCCTGGATTGGACCGAAACCATGGCCCATCGACATGACCGGTCCTGGTCGTGGATGCGCCCGGTCGGTTTCGGGATCCTGGTCGCCGGTCTCATCTTCCTCGAGCCCCAGCTCTTCGGCACCGGGCAGCAGTTCACCAACACCCTGCTTCTCAACGAGCAGATCACCGCGGTCACCGGGTCAGGAGGAGACCTGTGGTGGATGCTGATGCTCCTCGCCTTGGGCAAGGTGGTCGCCACCAGTCTCACGGTGTCCTCCGGGGCGGCCGGTGGTGCCTTCATGCCATCCCTCTTCATGGGGGCCGCCCTCGGCTCGGGGTTCGCCCGGCTCATCGACCCGTTGTGGATCGGGTCCCGGCCCTTGGAGGCGGGCGCCTTCGCCGTGGTGGGGATGGCAGCCATGTTCGCGGTGGTGGGGAGGGCCCCTTTGACCGCCATCCTCATCGTCTTCGAGGTCACCGGTGCACGGGACTACGGGTTGATCGTCCCGTTGATGCTGGCATCGACGCTGGCCACGTTCCTGGCGGAGCGCTTCCACAAGGACTCGGTCTACACCCAGACCCTGAAACGCCGCGGGTTGGTGATCCGTCGGTCGGGAAGCGTCGACATCCTCGACACCGTGAAAGTAGGCGCGGTCATGGCCGCGGTGCGCGTGGATGTCACACCCGACATGGCGATCCCAGAGGTCGAGGAGCTGATGCATCGCCACCGGTCCCACGGCCTGGCGGTGGTCGAGGAGGGGAGACTGGTCGGAGTGGTCACCCTCTCCGATATCGCCCGTGCCGAAGTCGGCCGAGAGAGGGAGACAGTGGGCGAGGTGATGACGTCCAGGCCAGTGACGGTGACGCCATCGACTCCGGTGTCGAGCGCCTTGGAGCGGATGGCCGCTCTTGGCATCGGCCGGCTGCCAGTCGTCGCCGAGTCGGACCCCGAGAGACTGGTCGGCATGTTCCGTAGGGAGGAGGCGGTGCGGGCATATCACGAAGCCTTGTCCTCGAGCACCGACGCCGAGCTGCACCGCATGCGTCTTGCCCAAAGGACCGACCCCGGAGCGGGGTACTACGACTTCAGAGTCCCGTTGGGCTCGATCGCCGACAGCCGATTGGTCCGGGAGGTGTCGTGGCCGGAAGGCTTGACCCTGGTATCGATCCGCCGGGAGCGGGAGGTGCTCATTCCCACGGGGAACACCATGCTACTCCCTGGTGATGTGGTCACGGCCTTCGGGACCGGGGCCTCGAGACGGCGCATGATCGACCGGCTCGACGCCGGGGCGGATGAGCCCACCGCCGAGATCGTTCTCGATGAGACCGCGGTCCATGGGCCGGGCGGGGATGGCGAGGACCGTCCCCCGGAATAGAATTCCAGGCCCAGCAGCCAAGAAGGGTGGAATGGAAGCTTTCCCGATCGTCCTCAGCGTCTTCGTCCTTGGGTTCGTCATCTTCTATCTGGTGCGATACCGGGCGCGTCAGGCAAAACGGATGGAACAGGCAGCCAAGACTGCCGTCGCCGCCGGGCTGGCAACGGTGCCCGACATGTTCGAGGCCACCACGGGCCATCATGCCCCGGTCAGTGAGTTCCGGGTTCATGGAGACGAGATCGAGGTCACCTTCGACGTCCCCCTTCCCGCCGACCCCGACGCCGTCCTCGAAGGGCTCCTGGTGGACGAGGCGGTCGAGGTGGTCAGGGAGAAGCGTCACACCCTCCCTATCGACCAGGCCAACGTCATCGTGGTTTACGCCGGCCGGGGGGAGGTGCGGGAGGTGGGGCGGTCCAGGCTCCCATCGACCGGGGAGCTGCCACCCCCATTGACCGACGCCGGGGTCAGGCTGACTCATATCGCCCACGACCCATTTGCCGCCCCGTTCGAGGGCGAGGTCGACCACTCCATCCACTATCAGGTCAGGTCTGATGCCCCTGAAGACGATCTGGGACCCTTGGGCAAGGATCTCCAGATACCCAAGGGCCTCGACCGTGGGATGCGGGCCCTCGGGGTCAATCCCGACACGGCCGACGGCGCCGACCTCATTCTCGCCTTGCTCAAGATGTTCGGCTATCGAGTCAGCGAGCAGGCCTTCCCCGGCTCGTACCTTGCGATCAAGGATGGGCGTTCGACCTACCTGCAGGCCGATCCTTTCAAACCGGGAGACCCGCCCGAGATCTCCGACACCGTGATCAGGCGGTTTCTGGCCGACTACAACTCCTCGGGGGCAGACCGGGGGATGTTGTTGAGCGAGAAGTACGCACCGTTCTCGATCCATGAGATCGAGAGCCGTCAGCCCAAGGTCCGGTTCGTCACCAGAGAGCGAATCCAGCGCTTCATCGACGGCATGGCCCTCGGCTAGCCCCTAGGGTGAGCCAAGCGGCCGGGAGGGGTAGCATGTGCAGGAAGGAGGATCTGATTGTTTGGTCTGAGAGGCACTGAGCTACTGATAATCCTGCTCATCATCTTGCTCATCTTCGGAGCGAGGAAACTCCCTGACCTGGCTCGGTCCTTGGGGGCCTCGGCCAAGGAGTTCCGCAAGGGTGTCGAGCAGGGCACCAATGAAGCGGACTCCCTCCCTTCAGACACCCAAGAAACCTCGGATTCCTAGGAACCGTCCCACGGGCGGCGCCGTTGATGGAGTAGGGCTCGATGGAGTCCATCCCACTCACTTGGGAAGAGGTCGCGCGTGTCTACGGACGGAAGATCTACAACTTCGCCTACCGACTCACCGGTAACTCCGACGACGCCCACGACCTGGTCCAGGAGGTGCTCCTGCGGGTCCGAAGGGGCCTGGCCAACTATCAGCCGGGGAGCTTCGAGGGCTGGCTGTGGCGCATCACTCGCAACGCCTTCCTCGACGACGTGCGCCGTCGGAACCGTCGGCCCACCAACCCAATCCCTGACGAGGTCGATCGCTGGGATGTGGCGGCGACGGACTCCGCCGATATCGAATACGACCGAATCACGCTCGGCGACGACATTCAGAAAGCCCTCCTCGAGCTTCCCATCGAGTTCCGCGAGGCGGTGGTGCTCTGTGACGTGGTGGGGCTCTCGTACGAGGAGATCGCAATGGCCGCAGCCGTCCCCATTGGTACCGTGCGCAGCCGGATTCACCGAGGGCGGAAGCTGTTGAGAGGCCTCCTGGGATGAGCCATCCGTCCGAGATGATCAGCGCCTTCCTCGATGGTGAGCTCAATGCTCAAGAGGCTGCCGGCCTCAAGGCTCACCTGGCGTCCTGTGGCCGGTGTGCCGGCGAGTTGGGGGAGTTCCAAAGGGTGAGGTCGGCGGTCAGGTCCCTCCCCTTCCTCGAGCTGCCTGCCGGACTGGTATCGGGAGCTGATGCCGAGTTGATCCCGCTTCGCCGTCACCGGGGAGTGATGGTGGGGGCCGCGGCCGCCATCGTGGCGCTGGTGGTGGCGTTCGCCGCCATGCTCACCCCCCCTTCACCGACAGTGTCGATCGACGACCTCAGCAGTCGGTTTGGCGCCCGGGTCTCGCTCGACCCGGCATTCGGCCCGGCCAAGGTGGTTGTGCCCGACTGGGAGACCGAGGGGATCGAGGAAGAGTGAGACGTCTTGGCCCAGCGGTTGTGATCCTCGTGTTGATCCCTTCGGTGGCATCGGCGACCGAGTTGAGCGAGTTGCTCGAGCAGGGGAGGGGGGCTGCTTATAGCGCAGAGCAAGTAATCAGCTGTTCCACGCCGGACGGGGTGAGAGATGCCCTGGTGAGGATCGAGCAGTCTGGCGCCGAGATCAGGATCGGGGCCGGTGTCCCCACCGGCTCCGAGGTCACGGTGGGAGCCGGCGGCTGGGCCCTTCTCCACCAGGGTGGAGTGGTGGAAGAGGCGACGATCACCGGGTCGTCGGCCAGTGTCGAGTCGCTCTACGAAGTGGAGGACCTCGGAGCCGAGTCCTTCCTGGGGCGCGACGCCACCGCCTACCGACTGGTGCGCGATGGTGTGCTTCGCGCCGAGCTGGTATTCGACGACGAGACCGGCGCATTGGTGAGGGCGGTCACATTCGACGCCTCCGGGGACGCATATTGCGTGAGGCGATTCGTCTCCTTCGACGACCAGGACCCAATGCTCCCGATGAAGGAGCCGAGCACCTTGACGGAGGTCAGCCCGGTCGAGCCGGTGGGCACCACGTTCCCCGAGTCCGTCGCCGGGTTCAGCCGTGTCGACCAATACGAGGACATCGATGGGTTCCGGTTCGCCTACTACTCGGATGGGTTCTTCTCCTTTGCCGTCTTCGAGGCGCCCACCCGGGTCGCCCTCGAGGAGGTGACGACGGTCACCTTCGGGGACAGGACCTATCAGCGGGTCTTCACCGCCGGTCAGGCCATCTATTCCTGGGAGACCAGGAACCGGGGGATGGCCCTGGTCGGGGATCTGCCGCCGGACTTGCACCAGGCTGTCCTGGAGGCGCTCCCCGCTCCCCGTGACCCCGGCCTGTTCCGCCGAATCTGGCGCAGCCTATTCGGCTGAGGTCCATGAGCCGCCACGGGTTTTGCCCGGCGTGGGACGAAGCCTCTCAGGAAGCGCTGAGCGCCACCTTGTAGTCATCGAAGGAGCGAGCAACCCCCAGCTCGTCGGACTTGACCACCGTTGTGATCACACCCTCCTCGTCGAGGAAGTAGGTGGTGCGCTTGGCGTAGCCGAATCGGTCGTCGAAAGAGTCGTAGGCGGCCGCGGTCTGGCCATGAGGCCAGAAGTCGCTGAGGATGTCGAAGGTGAAACCTTGCTGCTCGGCCCACATGGCGTTGGAGTGGAGGGTGTTGCAGGTGATCGCCACCACCCTGGTTTCCGAGCTGTTGAATCGTGCCAGGTTGTCCCTTATCTCGCAAAGCTCCTCCTGACAGGTGTCGGTGAAGGCGTATGGGATGAAGACAATCACCGACTTGGCGCCCTTGAGGTCGTTGAGGGCCACCTTCTCCCTGTGCTGGTTCCTGAGCGAGAAGCCGGGTGCGGGGGTTCCTATGTCGAGAGCCATGGGCCTTCCTGGTAGTTGTGAGCTGGGTTGGTGGTTGCGGGGTGTGCTCGGCCCCGCAGATTCAGGACCAGCCGTCGAGCAAGACCCGGGCCGCCCAGGCGGTGGGGTCGCGTAGCTCGGCGGCGTTGGGCATCCGCGAGGGATCGGCCCAGAGCACCTTTAGAGCGTCGCCGCCATAGCGCCGCTCGACCTCTTGGTTGAAGACGTCTCCGAGCCGGGTCAACTCTGGTGGCACCGGACCGACGCCGATCGAAGGCAGTCCCACAACCGCCTCCTCACGGGCCTGGTCCCTGTTCTGCGAGATGGCGTCGAAGCCGGGAGCGATGCCCACTACCGCCCGTCGGGCTAGAAGCCGGGCACAGCCGGTGATCGCGCCGAGGAAGGCCTCGAGCTCGGCGCGAGGGGCCTCGGACTCCTCGCCTCCGATGAGGCTCTCGATCCCACCGGCCTCCTCGATGGCCCTCTCCAGCTGAGCAGGATCGGCCCCGCCCACCATGAGGCCGCTCAGCTTCGAGGGGTCGATGTGGGTGGCGTCGGCGAAGGCGGCGACCAGGAGAGCGAGATGATCCTGGATCCAAGGGAGCTGGCACACCGTGCGGAAGGCGACCTCGTTGGTCACCACCCAGAGCCGGAGCTCGCGTATGTCGACATCGGGGCCGGCGAGCCGTTCGAGGTTGGGCACCACCAAGGTCATTGGCCCAGGATGCTCCGGCGGGAGACCGGCGTCGAAACCGGCGACCACCCACGTGGCGAGTGAGCCGACCAGGGACCCGGCCTGAAGTCCAATGATGACCGGCGCCATTTGGGCGAATAGGGGTGCGGCCGGCCCCTCACCACCTATCGATGTGGCGAACGGCTCGACCAGGCTCGCATAGGTCTCCAGGTTCTTGTCGGCCCAGGACCTCTGATCGAGTGGGAGCACGTCGCTGGCAATAGACACCGGCAACGGCGAGACCTGCTCGAGATGGAACTCGGCGAGTCGGGCCAGGTCCCTGAACTCCTCGGCCGCCCATGGCTCGATCGGCTGACGCTCACCGGCGAGATGTCTGGCGATCTCGGCCGCCAGTTTCCAGTTGACCGGTCCCGGTTGGTCGAAGAGCTCGAAGAGTCTCGAGAAGAGGTCGTCGCTCACGGGCTCAACCTCCCGAGTACCACATCGAGCGTCGTGTCGGCATCGGCCCGGAGGATACGGATTGGCGTCGTCTGGCCGGCGCGGAACAGGCGAAGCACGGCCAGCAGGTCATCGAGTGTGCTCACGCGGACACCGGCGATCTCGACGATGACGTCGTTGATCTGGCCCCCTGCTGCCTCGAATGCTGAGTCGTCGGGGATCCCGGAGACCCCCACCCCCGCCGGATACTCGGCATCGCCACGGTCGGCCCAAGCGGTGGAGCCTTCGATGCCCAGCCGTGCATGGGCCACCGTTCCGCTCCGGATGAGATCGTTGACCACCCCGACGACGATGTCTACCGGGACCGCGAAGCCGAGTCCTTCCGCCCCGACGTCAGAGACGGCGATGGCGGTGGTTATGCCGATCAGGCGAGCCCCGGCATCGACCAGCGCCCCTCCGCTCGAGCCGGGTGCGATGGGGGCATCGGTCTGGACCAGGCCATAGAGAGGATCGCCGCTGGTCACCTCGAGGGTCCGGTTGATGGCGCTGACGATCCCGGAGGTGACGGTGGGGCCACCATCCAGGCCAAGGGGGCTGCCGACGGCGATGGCCGGCTCGCCGATCACCAGATTGGCCGAGGTTCCCAGGTCGATCGGCGAGAGGTCTTCACGGTCGACAGACAGGACGGCGAGATCGGTCAGCGGGTCGGTCCCCACCACGCGGGCCGGGTATCGGGCTCCATCGGCGAAGACCACTGCCACCGAGCCCGCCCCTTCGACCACGTGATGGTTGGTGATGATGTAGCCGTCCATGCCGTAGATCACCCCGCTCCCACTGGCTCCGAGAAGGAAGCCAGAGATCTCGATGAAGACGGTCGATGGGATGACCCTCTGTGCCACCGCGGCCACGGTCACGGTCTCGCCCAGGGTGGGTGCGGGGCCGGCCGGTGGTGGGATGGTGAGGACCGGAGGCGGCGGAAGGGTTGGAGGAGTCGGCTCTTCGAACACGCCGATCGACCCGAGTATGGCGAAGGTGACCCCGGTCCCGAGGAGAACCCCACCCAGGATCCCGAGGATCAGGGTCCATGGGTCACGGGGTGGCGCTCCTTGGTGAGTGGTTTGGTTGGGGCGCCACTCACGTTCGGTCACCTCTTTGCCCGGGTCGGTCATAGGCTTGGGATTCTATGGACCGGGCCCGGCAATCGATCAGGGTCAGAGTCGGTGGGGAGCCGATCGATGCCGCTGCCCTCATCGACGAGGTGGCCCGGCCCGACTCGGGGGCAACCGTCCTCTTCATTGGCACGGTGCGAGACCACTCGCCGGGCAAGACGGAGGTCAGCCATCTCGACTACGAGGTGTACGCCGGTGTCGTCGAGGCGAAGATCGGCGAGATCGTCGACGAGGCGACGGCCAAATGGCCGCTTCTCTCAGTGGTGGTCGAGCACCGTTCGGGGGTGGTGGTCACCGGCGAGGCCTCGGTGGCCGTCTCGGTCTCCTCTGCCCACCGGTCCGACGCCTTCGAGGCGGCTCGCTACCTGATCGACGAGCTCAAGACGAGGGCGCCGATCTGGAAGAAGGAGCACTGGCCTGGCGGTGCGGAGTGGAGCCGTGGGAGCTGATCCAAGAACCGTGACGGATACAGGACGCGGGTGGGACGGTTTCTCTAGGCTCGTGGCGCCTGTGAGGAGGTTCTAACCGTGACGACGCTCCTGGAACGCCCCGATGCCCCCACCGCCGGGACCATGTACCCGACAGCCCCGGCACTGGCCAAGAGATGGGCGGACCAGATGCCGGACCGCGTGGCACTTCGCGAGAAGGACTTCGGGATCTGGCAGGAGATCACCTGGTCCGAATACTGGGAGAGCATCGTCGACGCTGCCAACGGACTTCTTGCGCTGGGGGTGGCGGTTGGAGACCGGGTCTCGATTCACTCCGAGGACCGCCCCGAGTGGTTGATCCTCGACCTGGCAACGGTGGCGGTGCGGGCGGTGACCGTGGGGTTGTACCCCACCAACCCGGCTGCCGAGGTCCAATACCTGCTCTCCGACAGCGGCCCCAAGGTCCATTTGGTAGAGGATCAGGAACAGGCCGACAAGGTGATGGAGGTGATCGACACCCTCCCCGCCCTGCGCAAGATCATCCACGTCGAGCCCAGGGGGTTCGGGCAGTGGCGTGACGACGACCGCTTCATCTTCTGGGACGACTTCCTCGAGCAGGGGCGCGCCTATCGAGCCGCCCACCCCGGCGCCCTGGAGCTTGTCATGGCGGAGGCGAGAGCGGACGACATCATCACCCTGGTCTACACCTCCGGCACCACCGGGCCGCCCAAAGGGGCGATGCTGACCAACTCCAACTTCAGCTTCTGCGTCAACCAGGTGGTCAATGTCGACGGCCGAATGCAGAAGGCGACCTGGCTCAGCAAAGGGAGGGGGCCCAACCCGGACGACATAATCCTCACCTATCTCCCGCTCTGCCATGTCGCCGAGCGGATCTTCTCCACATGGACCTCCGTGTCTTGTGGCGTGACCCTCAACTTCGCCGAGTCGATCGAGACGGTGCAGGTGAATTTGCGTGAGATCCAGCCCACCATCTTCTTCTCGGTCCCGAGGATCTGGGAGAAGATCCACGCCACCATCGCCATCAAGGGGAGGGACGGGACCTTCTTCAAGCGGCTCTGGTTCGGGTTGGGGATGAAGATGGCGGCGAGCATCGGAAGGCAGATGGTGGCCAATGATGGCGATCACACCTTCTTCTCCCGGCTCCTCTACGTGATCGGCTACCCCCTGGTCTTTCGGGCGCTCAAGGAGAGGATCGGGATGCGACGGGTGCGATTCGCCTCCACCGGCGCCGCCGCCATCGCGCCAGAGGTGATCCGCGACCTGATGGGGATAGGGATACCGATATACGAGCTCTATGGGATGACCGAGAACTCGGCGGTGGCCACCGCCAACCGCCCAGGGAGGAACAAGGTGGGCACGGTCGGCGAGCCCTATGCCGGCATCGGGTTCCGCATCGACGAGACCACCGGGGAGATCCAGACCAAGCACCCCGGAGTCTTCAAGGGCTACTGGAACAAGCCGGATAAGACCGCCGAGGCCTTCACCGAGGACGGATGGCTCAAGACTGGCGACGTGGGGGAGTGGGTCGACGGGACCCATGTCAAGATCGTCGACCGGATCAAGGACATAATCGTCACTTCCGGTGGGAAGAACGTCTCTCCGTCGGAGATCGAGAACCATCTCAAGACCTCCCCGTTCATCAAGGAGGCCATGGTCATCGGTGATCGCCGTAACTACCTGACTGCCCTGATCTGCATCGAGCTCGATGTGGTCGGGAACTGGGCAACTCGGAAGGGCATCCCATACACGACCTATCGGGACCTCACCGAGAAGCCGGAGGTGATCGATCTGGTCCAGGGGGTGGTCAACAAGACCAACGAGAGGTTCGCCCGTGTCGAGAACATTCGCAGGTTCAAGATGATCCCGAAGGAGTTGGACCATGAGGACGGGGAGCTCACCGCCACTCAGAAGCTGAAGCGCACCGCCATGGGAGACATGTTTGGGGACTTGATCGAGAGCATGTATCGGTCGTGATCCCCAACCTCATAGTCCTGGCTCAGACCACTCCGTCGCAGGCAAGCCCTTTCTCCACCATGGTGGTCGAAGGCCTTTCTCTGGGGACCATCTACGCCCTGCTGGCGGTGGGGTTCGTCATCATCTTCAAGTCGACCCAGGTGCTGAATTTCGCCCACGGGGCGCTGGCTGCCTTGGGCGCCTTCCTGGTGGCTGCATTTGCCACCGTCCTCGACATCCCTGGCCGGTGGATCCCGGGTGCGCCTGCATGGCTGTCTTGGACCGGGTCGGTGGTCCTGGCTGTGGTGGCCATGGCCCTGATCGGGATGCTCCTCGAGCGGGTCTTCCTCCGCCCGATGGTGGGTGAGGAGTTGTTCGCGGTGGCCATCGTCACCTTGGGCATCGACATCGTGATCCGCACCGTCACCAACGACTTCATCGGCCAGTTCCCACGTCCCATGGGAGACCCATTCGGGATCGCCATCCTCGATCTCGGTTGGGTCCGGATTGCGCACACTCAGGTGTTGCAGATCGCGGTGGCGTTGGTCGCGGTGGGCGCCATCACCATGTTCTTCCGGTCCCGGATGGGCATCGCCATGCGGGCGACCGCCTTCGACCAGGAGACGGCCCGCGCCCAAGGGATCAACGTTGGCCGGGTCTTCTCCACCGCCTGGGCCATCGGAGCGGTGCTGGCTGCCATCGCCGGGCTGTTCGCCACGCTGTTTCCCCGACGCGCCTCCGGGGTGGATCAGGGGACTGCCTTCCTCGCCTTCCGTGCCTTCCCGGCGATCATCATCGGTGGGCTCGACTCGGTGGTGGGCGCCATCGTGGGCGGTCTGCTCGTCGGCTTCTCAGAGGCTGCTGCCACCACCTACCTCGGCTTCGCCGCCCTCGGCTCGGGTTTTCCCGGCATCGTCCCCTACCTGCTGATGTTGGTGGTGTTGTTGGTCAAGCCACACGGTCTGTTCGGGACCGAGGAGATACGACGGGTATGAGAGGCCGCCCTCTCCTCCACATCACCTACGGCTCCGACCAGGCGATGCTGAACACCGGGACCAAGAAGGTGATGACCGTGCTCTTCGTCGTCTTCCTGATCCTGGTTCCCTTTTCGATCGTCCCCGGGTTCAAGTTCCTCGCAGAGGCCGACTGGCTGCGTCTTCTCTCGACGGTCTGCATCTTCGCCATCGGAGCGCTTGGTCTGAACATCCTCACCGGTCTCGCCGGCCAGGTGTCGCTAGGTCATGCCTTCTTCATGGGGCTGGGGGCATACACCGCGGCGTGGCTGGGAGCTGCGCCCGGTCCCCTGGTCGGGATGGGGCTCCCGATCTGGATATGGCTCCCTGCCGCCGGGCTGGTGGCGGCATTGGTCGGAGTGGCCGTGGGCCCCACCGCAGTTCGGGTGAGGGGTCTCTACCTGGCCTTCGTGACCCTTGGCCTGGTCTTCGTCGGCGAGTACCTGTTCCGGCGGTTCGACAACGTGACCGGTGGCTCCCAGTCCGGGCGGGGCTTCCCAAAGCTCGAGGTCCGGCTGTGGAAAGAGGAGTCGGCTCTGGTCGATTTCAGCGCCGACGGGCCCTGGTTCGGCATCGATCTGACGTCTCAGGCCAAGACCTTCTACTTCCTCCTCGCCCTGACCGTGGTGTTCGTGGTGTTCGCCAAGAACTTGCAGCGGACCAGGGTGGGGCGCGCCTTCCAGTCGATCCGGGACCGCGACATCGCCGCCGGGATCATGGGAGTCGGGGAGACCAAGTACAAGCTGATCGCATTCGGGATCTCATCCTTCTACGCCGGGGTCGCCGGTGCGCTCTTCGCCAGCTTCGTGGGTCGGATGATCCCAGAGGCCTGGGGCCTCTTCCTCTCCGTCGAGTTCATCGCCATAGTCCTCATTGGCGGCGCCGGGGTGGTCTCGGGAGCGCTGCTGGGGACCGTTTTCGTCATCGTCCTCCCCAGGTTGGTGGAGGACTTCACCTCATGGGTGGCGGCCTACGTGGTCGTCGGGCAGGGAGCATTCGTCTGGCTAGCCGATCTGTTCATCTCGACCGGGATCGATGACTGGGGGTTGGTCAACACCCAGGCCGGTGTTGCCCCGGGATTGGGGGTCGCACAGCTCAATCAAGTCCTCTACGGTCTACTGATCATTGGTTTCCTGATCTTCGAACCGCTGGGGTTGTACGGGATCTGGCTGCGGATCCGCAATTATTGGAAGGGTTGGCCGTTCACCTACTGAACGGTCTGACGGGGTGAGGCGGCCCTGCCGTCTCGTGTGACATAGGAGGAATAGATGAGGATCAAGTCAAGTTGGCTTGCGATCCTCCTTGCGATGGGTCTGGTTCTCGCCGCGTGTAGCCCCACAGAGAGCGAGTCGACCACCACCGAAGGAGATGCGCCGGCCACGACCGAGGGTGATGGCGCCACCACCACCACCGGCGAGGAGCCCATGACCATCGCCACCGACGTCGGCGTGGACCTCGAGGCCGGCACCATCACGATCGGGCTGCTGTCCGACCTGTCGGGGCCGTTCAGCTCGCTGGTCCAGGTGATAGTCGCCGGTCATGAGATCTACTGGGCAGACGTCAACGCCAACGGCGGTATCAGCGGTCTCGAAGTGGTGGTGGAGGCCCTTGACACCGAGTACCTGGCCGACGTCCACGTCCAGAGGTATGAGGAGCTCAAGGACGAGGTAGTGGCCTTCGGTCACTCCACCGGGTCGCCCCAGACCGTGGCCATCATCCCCCAGCTCGAGGCGGATGGGATCCTGGCGATCCCGTTGACCTGGTACTCGGGATGGAGCGACCCTGCGTACAACAACAACCTGTTGCACCATGGCGCCTCCTACTGCATCGAGTCGATGAACGTCATCAGCTACCTGAAGGGGCAGCTCGGTGACGCCGCCACCACGATCGCCATCGCCTCGGTCCCCGGTGACTACGGGCTCGACTCGATGGAGGGTGCCAAGATCGCCGCCGCCGAGCTCGGGCTCGAGGTGGTCTATGACGGGAGCGGTGCGGTCATCCCTGGTGATGAGGCTTCGTTCGCGGCGGTGGCCGCCGGGATCGTCGGGGCCGACCCCGACATCGTCTGGCTGACTTCGAGCCCCCTGCAGTACGGACCGATCTTCGGCCAGGCTCTGGCAGCTGGGTTCACCGCTGCGTGGTCCGGATCCGGTCCCAGCTACAACCCGGCGTTCATCGCCCCGGACTCGGCGATCAAGGACGCCGTGGCGGCGATGACCACCTGGGGCTACCCCTACTCGGTGTGGTCCGATGACTCACCGGGGACCACGGCAGCCAAGGAGCTGCTGATGGCCAGCGGTCGTGTGGCGAGCCCAGTGTCGGCCTACATCGAGGGGTTCGTCGAGGCCAAGATCATGCACGCTGCCCTCCAGGCGGCATATGACGCCGGCGACATGACCCAGGCCGGTGTCCTGGCTGCGGCCAAGTCGCTGGAGAACGTCGCATTCGACGGGTTGGCGCCCGACGAGACCTACGTCGGCACCCCCAACGAGCAGCTACAGCGGGCCACCAACATCTGGAGGCCGGACCCTGCGGGACTGGCCGACGGCACCCACGCCGGCGAGGTTGTGGTCGAGTCGGGATACGTGTCCGATCTGGCTGCGGCCTACGAGTTCAGCGGGGCCTGTTACCAACTGGGTTGATCGACGAGCGGAGTGTGGGTGGCCTTTCCGGCCACCCACACATCCATCGTGAGCTGTGTGTTGTGGGTGGGAACACCCACAACCCGGAGCCCATGACCGAGAGTGGAGTCGGGATTTGCTCGCAGTAGAGAACCTGGAGGTGGTCTACAACGACGTGGTCTTGGTCCTGCGCGGGACCTCGCTCCAGGTGGGCGACGGACAGATCGTGGCCCTGCTCGGAGCCAACGGGGCCGGCAAGACCACCACCCTCAGGGCGATCACCGGGCTCCTCGAGGTGCACGAGGGCGACGTCACCAAAGGCGACATCACCTTCGACGACGAGCGGATCACCCATATGGACCCCGCCGAGAGGGTGCGGAGGGGCATCAGCCAGGTGATGGAGGGAAGGCGGGTGTTTGCCGAGATGTCAGTCGACGACAACCTCCGCGCAGGCGCATATGCCAACCCTGGCGGCTTCAAGAAATCGTACGACCGTGTGATGACCCTCTTCCCCCTGCTCAAGGACAGACGATCATCCAGCGCCGGCTATCTGTCAGGGGGTGAGCAACAGATGCTCGCCATCGGGCGTGCCCTGATGCAGGACCCGAAGCTCCTGATCCTCGACGAGCCCTCGCTGGGTCTTGCCCCTCTGCTGGTGCAGGAGGTCAGGGACATCATCGTCGAGATCAATCAACAGGGGACCTCGGTCCTCCTCATCGAGCAGAACGCCAACATGGCCCTCTCCATCGCCCACCACGGGTACATCATGGAGACCGGGAAGATGGTCATGGACGGCACACCGTCGAGGTTGCTCAAGGACGAGGACGTCAAGGAGTTCTACCTCGGCCTCCACGCCACCGGCGAGAGGAAGTCGTTCCGCGAGGTCAAGCACTACCGCCGCCGCAAGAGATGGCTGTCGTGACTCACCTTCGACGACGGCGGCAGCCCCGCCCGACCGGCGTCTGTTTGGCCGTCCGAGACGAGGTCGGGACGCGACCATTTCAGGGTGACCCCCGGTGGCTCCGGGAGCTTGATTCGCGGGGAGGCTTGCGGCCAAGGTCGGGCGGCGATCAACAATGAGCGGGAAGCTGCTCAGACGTAGAGAGGACCGAGTCGGTCCGGACACCTACGACCATCTCCTCGAGGTGAAGGACATCCATCTCGCCTTCCTGGGTGTGAAAGCCATCGATGGGGTGTCGTTCCACGTCGATGACGGAGAGTTGTTCTCCATCATCGGGCCCAACGGGGCTGGGAAGACCTCCCTTTTCAACGTGGTCAACCAGGTCTACCGGCCACAGGAGGGGGACGTCCTCTGGAAAGGCGAGTCGATGATGGGGCTCAAGCCCCACCAGACCGCCGAGCGGGGGATCTCACGGACTTTTCAGAACATCGCCCTCTACCCCCACATGACCGTCCTCGAGAACATCCTCGCCGGTCGCCATGTCCGAATGTCCGCCGGCTGGCTGGCGGGTTCGGTGTGGCTGGGGAAGGCGAGACGCGAGGAGATGGCCAATCGCGAGCTGGTCGAGGGGATCATCGACTTCCTCGAGATCGAGCAGTGGCGCAAGTACCCGGTGGGGCTCCTCCCCTACGGGATCCAGAAGCGGGTCGAGTTGGGGAGGGCGCTGGCCCTCGACCCCGAGCTCTTGCTTCTCGACGAGCCGGTGGCCGGGATGAATCTTGAGGAGACCGAAGACATGGCCCGCTTCATCCTCGATGTCCGCGAGGAGTTGGGCATTGCGATCGTCCTGGTCGAGCATGACATGGGCCTGGTCATGGATATCGCCGATCGGATCCTGGTGGTCGACTTCGGCAAGTTGATAGCCGTCGGTCCCCCGTCGGAGATCCAACTCAACCCCAACGTGATCCGGGCCTACCTCGGCGAAGAGGTCGAGACCGCCTAATCCGGAAGTGGACTTAACGTCTCCACCAGCCGTGGAACCAGCAGCGCCCGCCACACCCTCACGCTGGCCCTATTTCATTCTCGGGGCGCTGTTCTTCGTCGGCGTCCTGTCGGTGATCCTCTGGAATGTCGAGATCCCCTACGTCGCATTCTCACCAGGGCCGGTGGCCGATGCCTCGACCTCGGTGACCACCGAAGGCGTCCACACCTACCCGCCAGGCGGCGGCCTGCTGATGCTCACGGTGATCAGCCAGGACGTCAACGTCTTCGAGGCGCTGATCGCCGGGCTCGACCCCAGCATCGACCTGGTGAGGCGAGAGGCGGTCCGTCGCCCCGACGAGACCGACGAGGAGTATCGAAACCGAGTGCTGCAGCAGATGGACGACTCCAACTTCAGGGCGATCACCGCAGCGCTGTCATTCCTCGGTTACGAGTTGGTCCCGGTCGAAGTCGTGATCAACGAGTTCGTCGAGGGGGTTCCCGCTGCTGACGTTCTCGAGTTGGGCGACACGATTCTCGAGGTCGAAGGGGTGGGAGTGACATCGGTCACCGAAATCGGGCCACTGATCCAAGGCCGGGAAGTGGGCTCACCGCTTCGGCTCAAGGTTGGGCGTGATGGGGACCAGCTCGACCTGATCGTAGAGCTCGCCGAGCGCACCGACACCCCGGGGGTTGCGATGATCGGTGTGATCCTCGGAGAGCTGAGCGAGCCGCCGTTCCCGATCGAGCTGCGGGCTGGAGACGTCGGTGGGCCCTCGGCGGGGATGATGCACACCCTGGCCATCATCGACACGCTGACCGAGGGGGAGATGACCAAGGGCCTGGTGATCGCCGGCACCGGGACCGTCCAGATCGATGGCACTGTTGGTGCCATCGGCGGGATTCGGCAGAAGGTGGTGGGGGCCGAAGCTGCCGGTGCCCGATACATCCTGGTGCCCACTGACAACTATGAGCGGGCGCTCACCGCCGAGCGCTCGACGATCGAGATCGTCCCGGTTGCGAGCATTCAGGAGGCGGTCGACTTCCTGGAGAGCCTCCCCGCCACTTAGGCAATGCCGGTTCACAGGCAGTGATCAGCGTTATCTTCTAGCTCTGGATGGCACCTGAGACCACCGCCTCCCAGATACGCCGCGCCCGATTCCGCATGGTGTTGCGTGGCCTGGATCGCGCCGAGGTCGAGGAGTTCCTGGGATCGGTCGCCGCCAGGATGGAGCAACTCGAGATCGAAGTCGAGGGTCTTCGGGCATCGGCGGCCGAGGCGCCCAGAGCGGACCTCGAGTCGGAGTTCGACGCCGTGGGCCGAGAGGTGGTGGCGATCCTGCAGGCTACCCGCGAGGCGGCCGACTCGATGCGAGAGCGGGCCAGTCTCGACGCAGCACGGTGGAGGACCGAGGCCTTGGCCGAGACGGAGGCCAATCGCAGGGAGGCCAGCACCGACGCCGAGATGTTGCGCAGGGACGCATGGGCCACCGGGACCGAGATGCTCGAGCAGGCATCGGCAGGGGCACAACGGATGTCCGAGCAAGTGGAGCGGGATGTGTTGACCGTGATGGGTGAGGCCGAGCGTGAGGCCCACCGTCTCACTTCAGGGGCCCGTCGCGAAGCCGAGGACCTGGTTCGGAACGCCACCATGGCCGCCGAGAAGATGACTGCGGATGCGACGAGACGCCGTGACGAGATCATCGACACCGCCAATCGGCAGGCATCGGCGGCGCAGGAGCGGGCCCGGGCCCTGGAGCAGCGGCGGGACGAGCTTCTCGAAGAGTTGGAGAACGTGCGTTCCACGCTCACCAGACTCGAAGGATCGCTGGACGAGAGACGCGAGACCCTCGAGCACCCCGCCGCCGAGAGCACGTCGGTTCGCGTGATCCCCTCTCGTTCCGAGCCCGATGAGCCCAAGGCATGGGAGGTTGGGGAGACAGTCCGTGTGGTTCAGCCGGAGCCGAGGTTTTCCAGAGTCTCCGGGCCGGTGCCGAAGCCCGAGCCCGAGCCGGAGCCCCCGGCCGACGCCGGCCCGGAACCGGAGCGACATCCGGAGCTGGAAGCGGAGCCGGAACCGGAGCCGACCACCGCAACCACCGAACTGCCGTCCAATGACGTGGGCCTGCTGTTTGCCTCCCTCAGGGGAAACGGCGGCGCCGGTGTGGTCGAGGCTGCAGCTCCGGGCCCCGACAGCGAGCCTGACATCGAGGGTCAGGCGGTTCCCGCGGAAGCGACCCCGGCTCGGGCGGGCAGGCCGGTGAGGGGTCACGACTGGATCGAGGAGAGGGACAATCGGCTGCTTCCCATCACCAACCGAGCGCTCCGCGGCACCAAGAAGTCGATCACCGAGCTACAGAACATCGCCCTCGACCGGTTGCGGACCGACGAAGGATGGAGGCCCGACATCGGCGCAATGACCGAGGCCCTGGGAGCCGACCTGAAAGCGGTTTGGGCGGAGAGCTTCGGCGCCGGGCATGCCGTCGCCGAGCAGATGACCGGTGGCAAGCTGAAACGCCCGCCCACCCCGCATGCCGAGAACGTCGAGGAGTTCCCGGCGGCACTGAGCCATGCAGTGACCTCGGCTCTCGACGGTGCCGGAGAGGGGCAGCGGGAGCGGCAGTCGGCGGCATCGAAGGTGTTTCGCGTCTGGCGATCCGACGAGGCCGAACAGCGGATCCGCGAGCTCGCCATCAGGGGGTACCAACAGGGCGTCGAGAGGTCCGTCTCCTCCCAGGAGTGAGCCGCCGCCGCCGACCGCACCCGATCCGGCACCCGGGCGCGCCCAGACCAATCTTCCAACGCAGGTAGCTGGTCGGTTTATCCCACCGATCCGTAGACTCGGCCGCTGATGTTCACCAGGGGCCCTGCCACCTACTCCGCAGACCGGCGTCGTCCGTTGACGGTCGTCCTGGTCTTTATCGCCGGCATCTACCTCCTCCTCACCGCCGCCGGGACCCTGTGGACCGACTACCTCTGGTTCGACTCGTTGGGCTACCGCGATGTCTGGCTGAGGAACTGGGGGGTCTCGCTCCTCTTGGGGCTGATCGGGGTGGTCCTGGCCTTCGCTGTCCTCTGGATGACCCTGGTGGTGGCGGAGCGCCTCACCCCGCGTTGGGCTCCCTTCGACCTCACCGAGGAGGAGGAGTTGGTCGAGCGCTTCCGCGACTGGATGAGCCCCCGGAGCCGCCAGATCCGATTGGTCGTCTCCGGAACCCTCGCCGTGCTTCTCGGCCTGGCGGTGGCAACCTGGCGCGACCAGGTGTTCCTGGCGATGAACTCACAGTCGTTCGGGGTGACCGACCCGATCTACGGGGTCGATCTCGGGTTCTACGTCTTCATGCTGCCCCTCTGGGACACCGCCATCGACTGGCTGTTCAACCTGCTGCTCATGGCCACGGTTCTGGCGTTGATAGCCCACTACCTCAGCGGTGGGTTCCGACTCGAGGGCCGACGGATCTCGACCACCAGGGGCGCCAAGATCCAACTCTCGGTGATGCTGGCGATGATCGCGCTGGTTCGAGCCGCCTCCTACCGGCTGGACATGTACGAGGTGCTGTTCTCGCAACGAGCCGAGCCCAAGTTCTTCGGCCCCGGCTTCGCCGACATCAACGCACGAATCCCCGCCCTGAGGCTTCTGGTTGTGGTGGCCCTCATCGCCGCGTTGTTGTTCGTGGTCAACATCTTCAGAAGGGGTTGGACTCTGGCGGGGGTATCCATGGCCTCATGGCTGGTGGTATCGATCGCAGCTGCCTCCATCTACCCGACTTTGCTCCAGAGGTTCAGCGTCCTCCCCAACCAGCTCACCAAGGAGATGCCCTACATCGCCAACAACCTGGCGCTGACCAGATCTGCATATCAGCTCGACCAGATCGAGGTTCGCAACTTCAACGCCGCCGACGACATGACGGCAGAGGACATCGAGAACAACCGTCTGACCATCGACAACCTGCGGATCTGGAGCACCGCGGTCCTGCCCCGCACCTATCAGAACTTCCAGGAGCTCGAGCCCTATTACTCGTTGGGGAGGGTCGACACCGACCGTTACATGGACGGCGGCGCGCCCCTTCAGGTGATGCTCGCCGTTCGCGAGCTGGAGGAGATCAATCTGCCGCGGGACGACTGGCAGAACGTCCATCTCTTCTACACCCACGGGTACGGGGCCGTGGTCAACCAGGCCAACGTGGTCCAGTCCGACGGTCAACCCGCATTCCTGCTCAAGGACGTCCCCCCGGTGGCCTCTCTGCCGGCCCTGGAGCTGGACGAG
Source organism: Acidimicrobiia bacterium (assembly GCA_040878345.1). Classification (GTDB taxonomy): domain Bacteria; phylum Actinomycetota; class Acidimicrobiia; order Spongiisociales; family ZC4RG35; genus ZC4RG35. The sequence continues at coordinate 149,232 of JBBDML010000005.1, forward strand.
GCCCGGGTGTATTTCGGTGAGTCCTACGAGCCGGGGAGACCGGTGATCGTCAAGACCGGCATCCAACCCCAGGAGATCGACATCCCCCTTCCGGACGGCATCCAGTACAACGAGTACGACGGCGACGCCGGTGTGGTCATCGACAACATTTGGAAGAGGGCTGCCTTCGCCTTCAGGTACCGCGACCTCAACCTCCTGATCTCTGGTGAGATCCGCCCTGACAGCCGAGTGCTGGTGGAACGGAATGTGCGGAGGATCGCCGACGAGGTCGCCCCGTTTCTGGTCTCGGACGCCGACCCTTATCCGGTGATCTTTGAGGGGAAGATCCTATGGATCATCGACATGTACACCGCCACCTCGTTCTACCCCTACTCCGAGCCGATCACCATCGAGGAGCAGAACCGACTGGCCATCACCTCGGACCTGCCCCTGGGCACCAACTACGTCCGGAACTCGGTGAAGGCCGTGATCGACGCCAACAACGGTGACCTCACCTTCTACATGAGCGATGGCGTCGACCCTCTGATCCGGGCATGGAGCCGGAACTACCCGGGTCTGTTCCAGGACCTGGCCGCCATGCCGCTCGGCTTGCAGGAGCATCTCAGGTATCCCCAGGACCTGTTGAGGCTGCAGAGTGCCATCTACCTCGAGTACCACGTGACCGCGGAGGGCGATCTGTTCACCGGCAACGATGCCTGGTCGTTCCCCGAGGATCCTGCCGACATCAGCCGTGAAGGCGATCTCCGCCTCTTCGGAGACGTCCGGCCCTCGGCCGAGCCCGGACCGCTTCGTGAGGTCCTGCCCTATTACCTCCTCACCGATCTCCCCGGGGAAGAGGATCTCTCCTACCTGCTTCTTCAGCCCTTCAACCCAAGGGCCAAACGGAACATGGTCGCCTTCCTGGTCGCCGACTCGACCCCGGGTCGTTACGGGCGGCTGGTCGACTTCCGCATGCCACAGGGAAAGCTGGTCGACGGCGCCGGTCAGGTGGGCCAGAGAATCGAGCAGGACGCCGACATCGCCCAACAACTCAGCCTCTGGAGCGGCTCGGGGTCCACGGTGATCAGGGGCGACCTGTTGGTGGTGCCCATCGAGGACTCGGTCATCTACTTCCAGCCGATCTACCTCGAAGAGTCGGGCGGCGCCTTCCCCGAGTTCAGGAGGGTCGCGGTCGTCTACGGCGATCGGGTGGAGTGGGCCGACACGCTCGATGCCGCTCTGGCTCTGGTATTCGGGTCGGAAGGGCAAGACCCGGGCCCGGTCGACCCTCCAACGGGTGATGAGACAGTCGAGGAGCTCGTCGCCGAGGCCATCGACGCCTTCGACCGGGCAGAAACCGCCCTGAGACAGGGCGATCTCGCCGGTTACCAGCGTTGGGTGGAGGAGGCACAGCGCATCGTCGATGAGATCGAGGAACTGCTCGGCTCGGCCACCGAGGCCGGGCGCATCCGGCCGGCATGACCCTGAGCCTCGTGGCATGCCCTAAAATACGCCTTTCACACAGGAGACTTTTTGGCCAAAGACAATGAGGAATACGTCCGGATGAGGGGGACCGTGCTGAAAATGCTCCCCGACTCGACCTTCGAGATCGAGTTGGAGAGCGGTTTTCAGCTGCTCGCCAAGCCCTCGGGCCGGATGCGCCGTGGGCGGGGGATCCGTGTCCTTCCCGGCGACTCGGTCGACGTAGAGGTCTCGACCTACGACCCCACCCGGGGTCGCATCGTCTGGCGCTACCGCTAGCCCAGACCCTTTCTGTGCGGATTAGCGCGAACCCCTCCGTCACAGATCCGCACAGAATGAACAAGGAACCGTTCTGTGCGGATTCGCGCGAACCCCTCCGTCACAGATCCGCACAGAATGAACGGTTCGTCATAGATTTGCCGGGATGCGTCTCGCCCGGGTGATCATCAGAGTCACCGACCTTCCAGCATCGATCCGGTTCTGGTCGGAGGATGTCGGGCTCGGCCTGCTGTGGAGCACCGGTGAGTTCGCCTTTCTCGACGCCGGCCCCAGCCAACTCATGCTCAACGTTGCCCATGACGCATCCACCGACGCTCTGACCGAGCTGGTCTTCGAGGTCGACGACGTCAGGGCGAGCTTCGAGGAGATGAGAGCTCGCGGCGTGCCATTCGAGGTCGAGCTCCGGCCGGTCACCGCCGACGAAAACGGCCGTGAGCTGCTGGCCGCCCACTTCTCCGACCCGGACGGCAATCTCGCCAGCGTCACCGGCTGGGTGACTCAAGAGTGAGTTCCGGCCCCGGAGCCGGTTGGACCGTTTCCTGGGCAGATGATCAGGCCCTGGGCCCAGTCATCTGGTCCCGCCAGGCGAGCCACTCGGCGCCGGCGTCTACGTCCCATTCGGGGCCGTTGAATCCAAGCGTGAACTGGGTGAATCCCATGTCTACCAGGGTCGGAGCCTCACGCTCCAGGAACCGGTCGAGGTCCCCCGGCTGCACGCCGGTGCCCCATTCGATCTGGGACGGGTCTCGGCCCTCGACCTTGCACCAACCCAGCAGCGCTGCCACCTTGGGCTCGAGCTCTTCCGCGTGGTCAGGGAACGAGGCATGCCAACTGTCGGCGTGTCGTGCCACCAGTCGAAGGGTCACTTTCTCGCCGGTGCCGCCGATCAAGATCGGAGGACGTCGAAGCGGCGGCGGGTTGAGCCGATGGAGTCGGTGCTCGATGAGAGGAAGAGCCGCGGCGAGGTCACGAAGTCTGGAGGCGGCTGTGCCGAACTCGTAGCCGTACTCCTGGTAGTCCTTACGGAACCAGCCACTCCCGATCCCGAGGATCAGTCGCCCACCCGAAATGTGATCGATGGTCCGGGCCATGTCGGCGAGGAGCTGTGGGTTCCGATAAGAGTTGCAGGTGACCAGCGGTCCGATCTCGATCTTCTCGGTCTGCTCGGCCCAGGCGGCGAGCGTGGTCCACGACTCGAAGTGGCTGCCGTCCCGGTGTCCGTACAGGGGATGGAAGTGATCCCAGTTGTAGACGATGTCGTAGCCGATCTCCTCGGCGCGGCTCACGGCCTGTCGAAGGCCTGAGTAGTCACCGTGCTGAGGATGGAGTTGGGCGGCGATACGTATCGGCCGAGTGTCACTCATGTCCAATTGTGAACCGCTCCACGCCAAACGTGTTCCCGAGGAGAGTGAGTTCTTGTGTTGTCGGTGCCGGGCTGATGTGACCTTTGGCCCTTGGACTGACGGTCCGGTCGACCGACGATCGGGTTGTCAATGAAGGAGATTCCGTGACACTCACTGCCGACAGGGTCGTCGAGCGGCGGTCGCCACTCACTATCGGGATCGTTGAGTGGACCTTGATGTTCCTGGCAGTCACCGCCACAGCCGGGGGGTTCGCCATGATCGTCGGGATCCTGGTGCCTCCAGCGGGATGGCTCGACGTCATTCCACTGGTGGACAGCTGGCTGATCCCCGGTCTGGTCCTCGGAATCGGGTTCGGATTCGGTTCCCTGGTCGTCTTCACCGCCATGATGCGACGCTGGGAGTGGCCATGGGTGGAGGGGCTCACCGGACATCATTGGTCCTGGATCGCCACCATCCTCATCGGTCTCGGCCAGATGGTTTGGATCGGGTTCGAGCTGGCCTTCCTGCCCGAGCTCAGTGCCCTGCAGGTGGTCTATGGGTTGGTGGGGACCGCCCTCTTCCTGGTCCCGTTCCTGCCCTCAGTTCGCCAACACCTGAGAGCGGTTCCCAAGCGACCTCATGCATCATGGACTCAGAGATAGAAAGGAAACCACCATGCAGGTCAGCGAGTTGATCGGCGGGCAGGTAATCACCTGCACCCCCGACACCACCCTCACGAAAGCAGCCGGTCTGATGGTGGCCAACGACGCCGGTTCTGTCGCGGTCGTGATGGATCACGATCTCGTGGGGATCATCACCGAGCGCGATCTGATCGGGTGTGTTGCCAAAGGTTTCGACTCCAATACCAGGGTCGCTTCGGTGATGACCCCCAACCCCGACTCGCTCGAGCCCGACGTGGAACTGAGAGATGCCGCCGATTGGATGCTGGGCGCCGGATACCGGCACCTCCCGGTTGTCGAGGGTGGCCGTCTCATCGGCATGTTGAGCATCAAGGACGTGCTCTGGGGCCTGGCCGACGGTCGGGCCGGATGAGGTCCACCTGCGCCATTTGCGAAGGAGACGGTCACTAGCCTCTGGGGTCATGACCACTTCCGTCGTGTTGGGCACCTGTCATCACGACTGTCCCGACAGCTGCGGCTGGGTGGTCACTGTGGAGGACGGAAGGGCGGTCAAGCTTCGGGGTAACCCCGACCACCCCTACTCCCGTGGTGAGCTCTGCCCCAAGGTCAATCGCTTCCTGGAGCGGGTCTATCACCCCGACCGGGTTCTCCACCCACTGATCCGGACCGGGCCCAAGGGTGCCGGGGATTTCCGACAGGCGAGCTGGGATGAAGCCTTGGATCTGGTGGCTTCCAGGCTCAGAGGGGTCATCGACACCTATGGTGGGGAGGCGATAGTCCCCTGGGGCGATGCTGGGACTCAGGGTTTGATCCAGATGAGCTGGCTGGACGGGGCGTTCTTCGCTCATCTCGGTGCCTCCAGGCAGGTTGGCTCGCTGTGTGGTGGCACCGCCAGCGCCGGGTTTACCCCCACCTACGGGTCGCGAAAGACTGCCGACCCGACCGACGTGCGCCACTCCAAGCTGGTCGTGCTCTGGGCGACCAACACCTTCCTCACCAACCGTCATCTCTGGCCCTTCATCGAGGAGGCAAGGTCCTCAGGAGCCAAGGTGGTGGTCATCGACCCGATCAGGACCATCACCGCCGATAAGGCCGATTGGTTCATCCAGCCATTACCTGGCACCGACGTCGCCCTGATGCTCGGGTTGATGCATGTCCTCATCCGTGACGACCTCGTGGACCATGACTATCTGCGAAACCACGCCACCGGTTTCGAGCAGCTCAGCGAGCGAGTCGCCGAATGGACACCGGAGAAGGCGGGGGAGGCGTGCGGGCTCGACCCAGTCGAGATCGTGCGTCTCGCCACCGAATATGGGACCACCCGGCCGGCGTTCATCCGGACCCTGATCGGCGCCGAACACCGGGAGCAGGGGGCCATGTTCTTCCGCACCCTGGGTTGTCTACCCATCCTCACCGGGTCCTGGAAGATGAAGGGAGGGGGGCTGTCACGCTCGGTCGGCGTCTATTGGGAGGAGCTGGTCGACGAGTCGATGTTCGAGGGTGCCCCGGAGACCCGGGAAGTCAGCATGAACGACCTGGGCCGGGTGCTCACCGACCCCGGGATGGGGGTCCATGCACTGTTCGTCTGGAACGGCAATCCGGTGGTCTCGGTGCCCAATGCCGGCGCCATCCGCAGGGGTCTGGAGCGAGAGGACCTATTCACCGTGGTCTCCGAACAGTTCCTCACTGACACCGCCCTTTACGCCGACGTGGTGTTCCCCGCCACCACCCAGATCGAGCAGCTCGACATGGTGGGGTCTTGGGGTCATCTCTATCTGGGGTGGAATGCGCCGGCCATTGAGCCGTTGGGAGAGGCAGTCCCCAATTCCGAGCTGTGGCGTCGTCTCGCCCGTGCCATGGGCATCGACGACCCGATGTTCGACCTCGACGATGAGACCCTGATCCGCAGCGCCCTGCCCACTGTGGACATCGACCTGATGATGAAGCAGGGGTTCCTACGCATCGAGAGGACCGAGGAGATGCTCCTCTATGGCGACGGCGGCTTCGGGACCCCAGACGGGAAGGCGGCGCTCTACTCTGGCGAGCTGGCGTCGTTGGGCCATGACCCACTGCCCTCCTATCAGCCGGCCATCGAGGGGCCGAGCGGGCCGCTCGCCAAGACCTACCCCCTGATGCTGCTCAGCCCCAAGAATCACACCCGGTTCCTCAACTCGACCTACTCGGGGCATCATCGGGATCGGGAGACCGGTCCCTATGTGGAGATCGACCCGGCGGACGCCGCCGCCCGCGGCATATCCGAAGGCGATCCGGTGAGGGTGTGGAACGAGAGGGGCGCACTCTCCTTGCCGGCCCGGATCAGCACCCGTCTCCGTCCCGGGGTGGTGGCGATCCCCTGGGCCTGGTGGGGCAAAGAGGCCAATGTCAACATCCTCACCAGCGACACCCCTGCCGACTGGGGCGGGGGTGTCGCCTTCTTCGACACGCTGGTCGAGGCGGCCTTGGCCTGACCGCGGCGGGAATACAAGGGCGCGAGCCCGGCTTAGCCATGACATGACCGACCAGTCAATGGAGTTCACCGACCAGCGGATGCCGGTGATCTATCTCAGCCATGGGGCCCCGCCTCTGGCCGACGACCCGGTGTGGACCCGCCAGTTGGCCGACTGGTCTGAGTCGATGCCGAAGCCCAGCTCGGTGCTCATGGTGTCGGCGCACTGGGAGAGTGATCCTCTCACGGTCTCGGCCACGACGACGGTACCCTTGTTCTACGACTTCTGGGGGTTCCCCCAGCGCTATTACGAGGTCCAGTACCCCGCGCCGGGTGCACCAGAGCTAGCCAACCAGGTCGCAGGGCTACTCGGCGATCCCGGCAATCCGATCCATCAAGATCCGGATCGTGGTCTGGACCATGGGGCATACGTCCCGTTGGTCGAGATGTACCCCAAGGCCGATGTGCCGGTGCTCCAGATCTCGATGCCCAGCCTCGACCCTCAGGTGCTCTTCGGGATCGGACAGCGGCTGGCTCCGCTCCGTGACCAGGGCGTGCTCATCGTGGGGAGTGGGTTCAGCACCCACAATCTGCGGGAGATGAACTGGCACTCTGGGCCCGATGTCCACCCGCCGACCTGGTCGACCGAGTTCGACGACTGGCTGGACAAGTCGTTGGCCGCAGGGGATGTCGACTCCCTGATCGACTTCCAAAACGCCGCCCCCGCTGCATCCCTTGCCCATCCCCGAACCGAGCATTTCGCGCCGCTCTTCGTCGCTCTAGGTGCCAGCGTCGAAGAGGGCATCGACTCGAAGAGCGTTGTCGACGGGTTCTGGTTCGGTCTCTCGAAGAGATCGGTCCAGTTCGCCTAGGCCCCGTGACTCGGGGGCTTCTATCCGGCTCGGCGATCAGGGTTGTTAGTGACCAAGCTGGGTCAGATGGACAGGTCGGTGTGCGTTGGGCCTCGGCAGCTTCTAGAATGACCTCTCCACCGACGCGGGGTGGAGCAGTCTGGTAGCTCGTCGGGCTCATAACCCGAAGGTCGCGGGTTCAAATCCCGCCCCCGCTACCAACAAGCCCTGGCCAGGGATCCGCTCTGACCAGGGCTTTTGCGGTGGTGTAGGCTTCTTTACCTTGCCTGTCTGCCGGCGAGGCGAGTCTCCTGATGACGTACTGATGACAAACGGATCGACGGCAGGCGCCTATTGAAGCGGCACCCTTCCCCAGAGGCTTCGATCGATCACGGCTCGCAGCGCTGTTTGCGATCCTCGAGGCCGGGTCCGCTGAAACACTGGTCGGTACCAGCTCCGCCGTCGGGGCCGTCGATGGTTGACCGGGTGAAGCTGGGTCCTCCAACCAGGGTGTCGTCACTCCCGGCGCCCTTGATCAGGTCGGCATCCTCGCCCCCGGACAGGTCGTCGTTGCCCGCTCCACCGATGAGCTCATCCCTTCCCTCGTTTCCCGAGAGGGTGTCCTTGCCCGCTTGTCCCTCCAGGCGATCGTTACCGGCGTTTCCAGACAGGACATCGCTGCCCCGCCGCCATATATGCAGGGGCGACATCCGGGAGGTTGAAGCCCAGTTCCGACCCATCGAGGTGGCCGTAGGCAAGGTCCTGGTTCTGCGGGTAGCCAGCGCCGGTCTAGGCCCTTGGGTGAGCTTCCTGCTCGCCGGGTTCGTCATCCTCGCCGTCGACCTGATCCGCCAGGGGAGTGTTCTCCTCCCGGCGCTCGCGATCCTGGGGCTGACGATCTTCACGGTGCCCTGGATTCTGGAGTCCGCCTTCCACACCGGAGTCACCGTATGGGCGGTGCGGGAGCTGGGCCGGGAGGTCCCCGAGCTGTTGAATCAGCACAAGACCTGGTTGAACGTCTACATCCAGTGGATGGTCAACCCGCTGGCCTTCCTCAGCTTCATCGGACTTGCCATCGCCTCACTTCGTACCGGCGTCCTACCGAGCTGGGCCGCCTGGTCGACGATCATCTGGAGTGCGGTCTGGCTGTTCATCCCCTTCCCCCTTGCCCTCTTCCCGGTCCCTGTTTTCCTCGGGGTGGTACTTCTCGTCGGTGGTTGATGTCCGACCAGCGGGGCGGGCTCGTTGTCCGACCATGTAGTCAAGGAGTGCCAGGACCTATAGATGGTGCTGGAAGGACAACCGCAGCCGTCTGCTAGGTGGGGCTCCTGGAGGGGTTTACGCTGGATCGGTGGAGTTTGAATGGGATCCCGACAAGGCCGACTCGAATCTCCGGAAGCACGATGTCTCGTTTGATGAGGCGGCCACTGCCTTCGCTGATCCCCTGTCATCGACGATCCCCGATCCCGACCACTTCACTGAGGAAGACCGCTTCGTGCTCATGGGTGAGACTTATTACGGCCGTCTGGTCGTCGTGGTGTTCATCGAGCGAGGGGAACGGTTCCGGATCATCAGCGCTAGGCTGGCTACGAGGAGGGAGAGGCGTTCATATGAAGGCTGACCGTTCGAATAACGAGATCCGGGATGAGTACGACTTCAGTGAGGGTGTGCAGGGTAAGTACGCCAGCCGGTTCGCTGAAGGGTCCAACGTCGTCGTGCTTGATCCTGACGTGGCGGCGGCGTTCAAGACACCTCGGGAGGTGAACGAGGTCCTGCGAGCGGAACTCGAGAAGAGGCGCGCCTCCGGAGGCGACCGCTAGCCGAGGCCCGGGGGGTCAAGACCTGTCGCATCCCCACCGAGGTGAAACCTGCAGTGGAGTATTCGCCGGTCTCAACGTGCCAGGATTCCCAGATAGTATACGACACTCGGCTCAGGCCATTGCCGGGAATGGCAGACGACCACCGCGCCCGATCACCCTCTGCCTGATGACAGACTGATGTCAAACGACCCATCACGGCCTGGCACTCGGTAGTACACGTTGGCATCCGATCCGGATCGTCCCCGACGTTGACTATCGCTGATTGCCACCCATCAACCTCCCTGGAAGCCCACTCGTAGGGCTCATAACCCGAAGGTCGCGGGTTCAAATCCCGCCCCCGCTACCAGAGAACCCAGGCACCGCCTGGGTTCTCGGCATTCCAGGGGCCATCTGGGAGGCGTCTCGAAAGGCTGGCTGGTGCCCTACTGGTGCCTGTCCGCCGGCCGTCCGCCGGGTTCCTGCCGTGGGGAACGTGCCGCGGGGGACCTGTGGGCAGGATGAATCCGGGCGTCGGCCAAGCCGGGCGGGCCGGACTTCGTGTTCGCCTCTTAAGTGTGAGGGGATCGGGCTGCGCCGCTCACGGAGGGCGACATAAGCCATGATGCCCACCACAACGAAATTGCCGAGGATCTGAACCCATTTTGCCGCGTCCGCTATGCCATGCGGCGGCACCGATCATGACGACGGTGTAGCTTCGGCGGGTCCGGATAGAGGATGGGAAGGATGCGCATCAGAGTGGTGGTAGTGGCCGTGGCCGCCCTGATGATGTCGACGATATCGCCGGTGGAGGCCCACGAGGGCCAACATCCGGAAGGTTGGCACGGCAACAGCCGCGCCGAGCAGTTGGCGCAGGCGTTCCTGGCCGACAAGCAGCCCAATCAGACCCTGGCTGCAGCGTCTGCAACCAGCTGCGTCGACGGGTTCGCCGGTATCTACCCGTGCTCCAACGTCGACCTGATGGCCTTCCTGCCCTTGGCGGACATCGGAGGGGGGAGCGGCAACGATATCTGGGGCTGGACCGACCCTCAATCCGGCAGGGAATACGCCCTCATGGGGCGGAGCACGGGGACGTCCATCGTCGACATCTCCGACCCGGTCAACCCCGTCTATCTGGGGAATCTGCCCACCTCGAGCATTTTCTCGTCCTCGTGGCGTGACATCAAGGTGCACGCCGACCACGCGTTCATTGTCTCCGAGGCCTCCAACCACGGGATGCAGGTGTTCGACCTCACCCAGCTTCGCAACGTCACCAGCCCACCGGTCACCTTCTCGGAGACGGCGCATTTCTCCGGTTTCAGGACCGCACACAACGTGGTGATCAACGAGGACAGTGGGTTCGCCTACGCGGTGGGAACCAACACCTGCTCCGGTGGGCTCCACATGGTGAACATCAGCAATCCCACCAGTCCGGTCGATGCCGGCTGTTACTCCGGCGATGGCTACACCCACGACGCCCAATGCGTCAACTACGTCGGCCCCGACACCGACCATCAGGGCAAGGAGCTCTGCTTCGCCTCCAACGAGGACACCCTGACCATCGTGGACGTGACCGACAAGACGGCACCGGTGTTGCTGTCTCGCACCGGGTACGCCGGGTCCGAGTACACCCATCAGGGCTGGCTCACCGAGGACCAGCGCCACTTTCTGCTCGACGACGAGCTCGACGAGTCGAACAACGGGCACAACACCCGCACCTACGTGTTCGACCTGGTCGATGTCGACGCCCCGGTGCTGGTGGGTACCCACACCGCCGCCACTGCGGCAATCGACCATAACCAGTACGTGGTGGGGAATCACAGCTTCCAGGCCAACTACCGGGCCGGGCTGCGGGTCCTCGACATCACCGGGGTGTCCACGGCGGCTCTCACCGAGGTGGCATTCTTCGACATCTATCTCGACAACGACGCACCCGAGTTCAACGGGGCCTGGAGCAACTATCCGTTCTTCGCCAGCGGCATCGTCGTGGTGTCGGGTATCGAACAGGGTCTATTCGTTCTCGCCCCCAACCTCTCGGGCGCAGATGGGGCTCCCGCGGTCACGCTGCTCAACCCGGGAGAAGACGACGTGATCAGCGGATCGGTCACCATCCAGATCGACGCGTCCGACCCCGAGGGCGGCACACTCATCGTCGAGTGGGCGGCGGACGATGGGGAGTTCCAGACTGCCACCCTCAACGGCGATAGCGGGTTCTACGAGGCGACCTGGGACACCATCACGGGCGCAGAAGGCGGCCACACCGTCACCGCCAGGGCCACCGACACCGCGGGCAATAGCGCCACCGACACCAACAACGTCACCGTCGACAATGAGCCCGACCCCATCGTCCATGTCGGCGATCTCGACGGCTCGGCCAGGAGCTTCTCACGGGGCAGGTGGACCGCGACGGTGAGCGTCCTGGTGCACGACGAGGGGGAGGATTCGGTGCCAGGAGCCACGGTCACCGGGAGCTGGAGCACCGGAGGCTCGTCGAGCTGTGAGACCGGGGCCGATGGCCGCTGCACGGTCAGTATGAGTCTGCGCAACAAGCAGAGCCAGACGTCGTTCACGGTGACCGAGGTGGCGCTCACGGGCTCCGTCTACGACCCGGGGTTGAACCATGACCTCGACGGCGACAGCGGCGGGACCAGCATCACCGTCGTGCGCTGACGATTGGGCGGTGCGGCCGCCCTCTCCCCGGCGTCTCGCCCGGCAGGGTTGGCCCGCCCGCTCTCTGGACTCGACCACCTGTTGTCTCAGTGTGAGCCGGAGCTGCTTGCCTCGGAGCGCGGGTCACGATGCCGTACTTCGAGGATCAGCCGTTCCCGAAGGGGATAGAGCCCCCGATCATCGACCCGGTTGACAGTCCGGCGTGAGTCCGGCACCACCGGTCGTTACTGGTAGACAGGGGATTCTCGCGCGCTTCGCAAGGCAGGGTTCGCTGAGGTCAGCAACCCACGCCCGCCAACACGCACCAGAAGCCGAACACGGAGTAGTGAGACGAGAACCCTGAGCCCGGCGCGTCCACCTTATTAGTCTTCGAGCGACTGAGAACCGAGGACGAGGCAGATGAGCGGCGAAGACAACAGGATTGAATATCGGGGAACGGGCTTCTACGTGGGTCTAGTAGCCATCCTCTTTTTCGCCCTGGCGCTGCTGGTTTTGGCCGTTCAGAACACTCAGGAGGTCGATGTCGCCTTCTTCGGCCTTGAGTTCACGGTTCCACTCTTTGGGGTGGCCATCGGAGCAACGATCCTGGCCGTGGTCCTCGACGAGCTGATCGGGCTGGTATGGCGCAGACAGAGGAGGACTCGTCTCGAGGAGCGAGCCGAGCTCGGCCGGCTGCGGGCTGCGGGTGCAGAGCCCGCCGACTTGGGGGCAAGGGTGCAGGACGTGACGGAGTTGGAAGCGGAGAGGCTTGCGGGAGCACCCGACTCCGCGAGCGGGAACCAGCAGAAGGAGCGACCAGAGGACGAGGGCGACGACTGGTCTCGCTCATAGTCACAGCCCCTCGCCCTCCTCCCAGCAGTTGGCCATCTCGGTACCCGACGGGCAGCTCGAGGCTCCCACCATTCCCTGCCCCCGTGCACGGCTTGACGCGCAATCCGATGTACGTCGGATGGAGTGGTATCCACATCGGCGGAGCGCAACTGCTCTCCAATGGTTGGATCCTGGCCACGTGGCCGTGCCGACGGATCGGAAGAAACGGTTGAGGCCGGACAGGTCCATCACTGGCCCGCCGGGCATACCGCCGACACGGACAAAGGCGTTGTCTTTATCGAGATCGGACCCAACGGCCCAATGCGCCAGTTCGGAGAGCACGCCAAGAAGATGCTCGGCTGAGTGCAGGTCCGAGACAAATGGTTCCTTGAGCGACCTGTGAGCCAGGGGCTCTGCGATCCCGATCCAGTCCAACCGGCGGGCGAGGTGGAGAGCCAGACGTGCCGTTCGGGTGTCGTCTCAGTTATGAGCGACTGAGTTCCGGAACGGTTGATCTGCACCGAGGATCAAG
>JBBDML010000006.1:0-17662 GCA_040878345.1 Acidimicrobiia bacterium
TCTGTGCGGATCTGTGACGGAGGGGTTCGCGCGAATCCGCACAGAAAGGTGGGTCTAGCGGAACATGTCCTCTCCTGGCGGCCTGACTAGGTCGCGTCCCCGGCCCTCACCCTCGGGGACCGTGTAACCCCGGACCAGAGCCGCCGGGATCCCCGAAGCCTTGCCCATCACCAGGTCGGCGGCTGCGGCCAGCTCATCGGCGACCGCCACCTCTGTGACCTCGAGCTCATGCCCCATCCAATCCCTGGAGCCCTTGAGGTCGAGGATCGCCGACATCCCGGAGAGACCGATGGCGATGTCGGTGAGCCCGTGACGCCAAGGTCTCCCGAAGGTGTCGGAGATGATCACCGCCAGACCGGGCCCGAACCGTTGCTCGAGTCGCAATCTGATCCGATGCGCCGATCGGTCGGGATCGTCGGGAAGCAGGATCAGGGTTCCAGGCTCGGCGTTTGACCGATCCACTCCCGCATTGGCACAGATGAAGCCGTGCTTGGTCTCGGCGATGATCAGGTCACCACGGCGACGGACGATGGCCACCGCCTCCGACTCGACGAGCATCCTCTTGAACAGCCGCTCGTCACCGACCACCTCCCTGACCGCCCCCTCCGACTTGGAGACGATCTTGTGGGTGACCACCACGACGTCCCCGGCGGTCGGAGCCAACGGCTCCAAGGCGGGGATGAGGATGCCGGCGACGTCCTCGCCTGGTTTCACAGCCCCGATGCCAAGGACCGGGTGGACCTCGAGGGTCATCGGGCGATCATCTCCGACGCCAGTCTCCGGGCGGCGACAACGTCGCCGATGCGGGTGTCAGTGACCATCACCTCGACATCCTCGAGGAGATCCGCATCGTCGGAGTCCTGTCGGTCGATCACGATGGTCCCGATCACGCCGCGATAGGCCTCGACGACGCCCCGATTGCCAGGAGGCAATCCCAGGGACGCCATCACCCGGTCGGCAGGGCCCTTGAGGGCGAGCCCACCGAACAGGGGGCTCACTGCCATCACGCTGGGATGTGACGCCACCGCCTGACGGATCGGGGGGATGGCCAGGACGGGCCATATCGAGAGCGGCGGGTTGGACGGTGCGATCACCACCAGGTCAGATGACTGTATGGCCTCGAGGACGCCGGGAGCCGAGGTCGCGGACTCGGATCCCCGATAGCGGATCTCCAGCACCCGGTCACGGTTCCCCCGAATCACGAAGTAGTCCTGAAACGAGGTCCACCCATCGGAGAGCCGCACCTCGGTTCGCAGGACGTCGTCGGTGGCAGGCAGGACCGCCGCACCCACCTCGAAGGCTTTGGCCAGAGCTCCGGTTACCACCGAGAGCGGCTGCTCCCCGGAAGCGAGCAGGTTTGTCCGCTGCAGGTTCAGGGCGAGATCCAGGTCCCCGAGCCGGAACCGGTTGTCGGCTCCGAAACGGCCCAGCTCGGTGTTGGCCGCGAAGCTGTCGCCCGACCGTCCCCACCCTTCCGGGCCCTCGACACCGGCCAGTGTGTATATGACGGTGTCGATGTCGGGCGAGACATGGAGACCATGGATCGTCTCGTCATCACCCACGTTCACGACAACCGTCAAGTCGACCTCGGGGCAAGCGGCGAGACCTCGAGCCATGCGGGCGCCACCGACCCCGCCAGAGAGCTCAACGACTCTCATCGGTCCGGTTGTTATTGCTCAGCGTCGTCCTCGGGTTCACAATGTGCCTCCCGCATGACAGCACCCTCCGTTCCGCAGGCCGCGGACACCCCAGAAGACCAGGTGGTTGCCCTCGCGCCCCGGGTGAGGGTCCTGCTCACCATTGTGGAAGGGGCTGACCTTGCTGCGGCTCTCGCTGTCGTCGGGCGCCAAGTGTATGACCCGGCGCCGGAGGTGGTGATCGTGGGCGCCGCCGGTGAGATCCCGGAGGGCTATCTGTCGGCTCCGGCTCTGGAGAAGGCCATCAATGAGACCGACGAGAAGACCGACTACCTCTGGATCCTCCACTCCGACGCCAGGCCAAGACCGGACGCCCTGTCTGCCTTGGTGACAGAGGTCGGCCGGAACCAGGCCTCGTTGGGCGGCTCGAAGCTGTTGGTGGCGGGCTCTCGCGACGAATTGGAGTCCGTGGGCAGCGCCACGGACGTCTTCGGCGAGCCCTACTCCGGGTTGGAGGAAGGTGAGATCGATCTCCAGCAGTACGACGTGGTCCGTGAGGTTGCCTTTGTGAGATCAGCCTCGATGCTGGTGAGACGTGACCTGGCCCAGGGACTACGGGGCCTGGACGATCTACTCCCCCCGATCGCCGCCGGCCTCGACTTCTCACAGAGGGGTCGGCTGGCGGGGGGCAAGGTGATCAGCATCCCCTCGTCCGAGGTGTATCACCAGGGACGCTGCAATGAGGGCCTGGGCGGATGGAGGGAGCAGGCCGGTCGGCTTCGGGCGATGCTCACCGCCTATCGCCCGCTGACACTCCTCTGGGTTGTCCCTTATGACTTCCTGGTGTCGATCGTCGACTCCTTGTTCAATCTCCTCCTGCTGCGATGGCGACCAGGAGCGCGGCATCTTCTCTCGTGGGCGTGGAACTTCTATCACCTGCCTTCGACGCTGAGACTTCGCCACGGCTTCAAGCCGGTGAGAGTGGCCGGAGACGAGGAGCTATTCAGGTTCCAGGCCAGAGGCTCGGTACGGCTTCGCGAGATCGGTTCGGAGATCGCCTCGAGGGCCCTCTCGCTGTTCGACGACGACCAGGCGTTGGCACGGAGGACCAGGAGGGTCTGGACCTCACCGGGAATATGGGGCGCCATTGTCGGGGTGGCCGTCGCCATGTTCGCCGCCAGGTCCCTCATCTTCAGCGGGATACCTGACACCGGGTTCGGCTTCCCTTTCGAGGCACCCCTGGTCGCCTTTGATCGGTGGTTCGCCGGATGGAATGACGCCGGGCTGGGGTCGGCTTCCGCGGTTCATCCCTCGACCGTGGTCAATGCCGCGGTCTCCGCCCTCTTCGTTGGCGCCGAGGGTGCGGCTCGGAGTGTCTTCACGATGGCCCTGGGTGTGATCGGGATCGCCGGGATGGGTCGTCTCGGCGGTCGCTATGGCCTGAGGGGGCCGGGTCGCTACCTGGCCGGTCTTGTCCTTCTGGCGGGGCCCGGCACCGCCGTCCTCACCGAACGCGGCTCCTGGACTGGTCTGGCGGCCGCCGCCTTTCTGCCATGGGCGGTGCGGGCGGTGCTCGCCCGGGACCCGGAAGAGAAGCCGCCGTCGATCGGCGAATTCGGGTGGGCCTTTCTCCTCGGTGTCGCCCTGGCCGCCTTCTCTCCGCTCTTGGTGATCATCCCTCTCATCGTCGTACTCGGCTCTCCACCCTCGGTCGGGCGGCCTCGACGACTGCTGCTCTCACTCGCCTGCCTGATGGCAGTTGTGGTCGCAGTCCCCTTCCTGGTGGGCGATCCGGGCTGGTTGCTCGACCCCGACCGCCGTCTTTACGCCCTCCCGGATGCCTTGTGGCCGGTGCTGGTCGGCGTCGGGGCTCTGCCACTCTTCCTCTTGGAGACGAAATGGCGTTGGTTGGGGGCCGGAGGCGCCATCCTCTCCCTGGTCTGCCTGATCGCCCCTCGATTACCCGTGGGTGGCCCGGGTGTTGAGGAGGCGCTGCTGGTGACGGCGTCATTCGGCGCCGCCTTCGTGGTCGCCGCTGGACTGGATGCGATTGCTCTCGAGCCGGGGCGCCTGATGGCGGTCGTGGCGTCCGCGGCCATACTCGTTCTCTCCATCGGCTCGCTTGCCAACGGTCGTTATGGGCTCTCGGCAGGGGGTGTCAACGACAGGCTCGGATTCAGCGCTGCCCTTGCCGGCCCTTCGGGACCGGGTCGGATCCTCATGGCGTCGACAACTCGAAATGACATCCCGGGCGAAGCCCGAAGCGGGCCCGGATTCTGGTACAGGGTGGTCGACGGATCGATGATGACCGCCGACGAGGTATGGCTGCCGGCCGCGGAAGAAGGTGACCGGCGTCTAGAGGAGGCGCTCGTGGCCATTGCCGCTGGAGACGAGCTCCGTCCGGGGCGGCTCCTCTCCGAGTTCGCCATCGACTGGGTGGTGCTCGACGGTCCGCCATTCCGCCTCGACGACGCCCTGACCGCGCAGCTCGATCTGGTGCCCACACCTCTCGATCCCGAATCGCGCGTCTTCGAGAACCTGGCGGGCCGGCCGATCGCCGACGCAGGCGACGAGTCATGGGCGCGAGGCGGAACCGGCTTTGGAGGAGAGCCCACCTTGATCCCGGTCCGACTGGCGGTGAACTACTCCGACGGCTGGGGCCCTGAAGCCGCCGAATTCGACTGGGCAATGGAGGTCGACGGCTCGGAGGGGAGTGCCCGTTATCGGGGCTCCACGGGCGAGATGGCCCTCCCTGTGGCTACCGCTGCGCTCCTGCTCGGGGCTTTGGTGTTGATGGGCGTGGGACGGGCCCGGCGATGAGGTATCTGGCCCTATTGGCCATCGCAGGGCTGGTGGCGGGGTCGTTTTACCTCGGCGACCCCATGGCGCCGGACCCCGGAGACCTCCCGGCGATCCATCACTCGCTGTACGCGGTGTGCCCGGTCGAGGAGGGCGGGGGCAGGACCACCGAGCTCACCACCCTGTCCACCGATCAGGGCCCGGTTCAGTTGACCCTCTTTCACGGCGGGCAGACGGCTGGCAGCATCGGGGTCTCGATCGGGTCCTCCGGATCCAATGTGATCCCTGTGATCGACGTCGCCGCGGTGGGCACTGTTGGCGGACTGGTGGAGATCCCCGGTGGTGACTCGGCAGTGGCCTCAGTGATGAGAGGTGCGACGTCGCTGACGGCTGAATCGTGCGCATCGTCGACCTCCGCTCAGACCTACCTCACCGGCGGGGTCTCCGCCGAGGAGCGAAGTTTCGTGGTCCACTTGATGAACCCATTCGCCGGGGAGGCAGTCGTAGACCTCACGGTGACCTCTGAGGTGGGTCTCGAGTCGAATGACCAGTTCAACGCAGTGATCGTCCCCTCTCGGTCATCGACACTCGTCGACCTGTCCCAGATCACACCCGGCCGGGAGCGGCTCTCGGTGCGGATCGACACCACCGCCGGGAGGGTCATCGCCGTTGGTCGTCAGAGCGGGAACGGTGACACGGCCACCTGGAACGCGGTGGGGGCTGCCACCGATTGGCTCGTCCCGGTCCCCACCGCTGATCAGCCGGGCAGAGTGCTGGTCGGGAACCCATCCAGCACCGACGTCGAGTATCAGATCGACGCCTACGGACCGGGTGGTTTTGGGGAGGCCGTCGTCTCGGACTCGATCCCGCCCGGGGGCCAGGCCGTCATCGATCTGTCCACTCTCCTGGAAGGGGTGACACAAGCCGTGCGCGTGATCGCGACGGCCCCAGTGGTTGCCACCCTCTGGAGCGAGGGCCCCACAAACCTCGGGGTCACCAACGGGTCCCCGTTGCCTGCGGGGCGATGGTTGGTGGCTGGGTCTCTCCTCACAGGTATCGAGTCGGGCCGGGTCGTGATCTTCAACCCCGGCCTGGAAGACGCCGCCATCCAGGTCCAGTCCATGCGGGGGGGCGGTGCGGAGAGGGCCCTGCTAGTGCCGGCGGAGAGCGTCATCGAGCTGGCACTGGAGACGGCCGACGGCTTCCTCGTCGAAGCCTCCGTCCCGGTGGTCGTCATCCTCTCCTCCCTGGGCGCGGGTCCGGGCGCCCTCACCCTGGGAGTTCCCCTGGCCGATGAATGACACCACGACTCGACTGGTGGTCGTTGCCGCCTGCGCGGTCCTGGTGGCACTGGTCTGGTGGTTGGCCCGGAGGCGGTCGGTGGCCGTCAGCCGATCATTTGGGCAAACCGGTCTCCCGGCTGGGGTCTATCTCCTCTCATCGACTGACTGCGTCGAGTGCTCGGCTGCCCGGGACATCATCACCGACCTGGTGGGGGTGGACGGGTTTCGTGAGGTGGCCTGGGAGACCCAACCCGGGCTGTTCGAGGAGCTCGGAGTCGGGCAGGTGCCGAGCACACTGGTGGTGACCGAAGATGGGGCCGCTCGTTGGTACCCCGGAGTCCCCGCCGAGAAGCTCCGACCCGGCAATCCTTGAATCGGCTAGCCCCGACTCCTAGCGTGCCGCTGATGACTGTCGGCTGTGCCCGGTGCGGGTCTCCCGCCGCCTCCGTGATGACCTTCGCCTATCCGGAGAGCTCGGTGTGGCTCGATGACCTCCGCGATGCGGTTGAGCCCTATGGCTATGCGCTGTGCGCCGACCACGGCGACCGTATGACGCCCCCGCAAGGCTGGACGCTCACCGACCGTCGCGCTCTCAGCCGGCTGTTCGCCCCCGTCCACGTGGCCTGATGGCCCTGGACCGCGATCTGCTCGACGCGGTCAAGGACCTCGACGCACACGATCTCCGGCGCCTCCAGATCCTCACCCGCGCCCAATTGGAGCGCTCGACCCCTGCCGGTTCGTCTGCGGAGCCCAAAGTGAGCCTCAGACATCAAATGGTGCGATGCGGGAAGCCAGGCTGCTCCAAGTGCCCCCATGGGCCCTACTGGTACGCCTATTGGACCGAGGACGGGAAGCGCAAGAGCAGGTACGTCGGGCGCCTCCTCGATGAGGAGGCGTTGTCCTAAAGGACGGCCCCGGTACTATGGCCGCTGCCGACCCTCCAAACATGATGGACTGCCCAAGCTGCTCTCAATCCGAAGTCCTCGAGATCGATCACGTCCTCCCCGACGGTATCGAGGTCCGATTCTTCTGGTGCCACTCCTGCGAGGAGAAGTGGTGGAATCGTGACGGTGTTGAGATCGACGTGGCCCAGGTGTTGGAGATAGTCCGGCAGAATCGGGAGTGACCGCTCTCTGGGGGAGCATCAAGCGACCTCCCACCCTCCCGGTGATCCTGATCACCGCCAGTTCCCTGATCGTCTTGGTGGTGATGCAGCCCTGGGACATCCTCTCCGCCACCACTCCCACCGGTGGCGACATGGGAGCCCATGTCTTCGCTCCCAACTACCTGAAGGAGGTGCTTCTCCCTGAGGGCCGGGTGTCGGGCTGGTCCCAGGACTGGTTCGCCGGGTTCCCCATCTTCTACTTCTATTTCCCGCTTCCTTCCCTGACCATCGCCCTTCTCGACCTGGTCCTCCCCTATGGAGTGGCCTTCAAGCTGGTCACGACTCTGGGGCTCCTCGCCATGCCTGGGGCGATCTACTTCCACGCCAGGGCGATGAAGCTGGGCAGGGCGGTGGCATTGGTGGCGGCGGGAGCGGCGCCGGTGTTCATCTTCTTCGAGAGCTTCACCATCTACGGCGGCAACATGGCCTCCACGCTGGCGGGCGAGTTCTCCTTCGCCTGGTCGTTCTCGCTCTCCTTCATCTACCTGGGCTTGTTGATCAAGGGTGTCGCCGATGATCGCCGCTTCCTGAAGTGGGCCGCATTGGCCTTTGCAGCCACTCTCCTCACCCATGTCCTCACCGCGATCGTGGCGGTGTTCGCCTCGCTCTTCGTGGTGGCATGGCGCCGCGGTTTGGCAAGAACCGTCCTCGTCGGTCTCTGGGGCTTTTCGATCGCCGCATTCTGGGCGCTCCCCCTGGTGGCTCGGATCGGGCTCACCTCCGACATGGGGTGGACCCCTCTGACCAGGTGGGAGGAGGTTCTCCCGGTCGAGGTCTGGCTTTTGATACCACTCGCCATCCCGGGAGCGATATGGGCGATGAGGACCACCAGACGGGCCGGTCCGATGATCGGCGCCACCCTGCTCCCGCTCATCTATTTCCCACTTCCCAACATCCTGCCCGAGCTGTTCCCCGACTTCTTTGGCGGGGAGCGTTGGAAACTGTGGAACGGACGACTCCTCCCGTATTGGTACTTCGGGCTCGCCTTCTTCGCCGCGGTGGGGGTGGGGGCGTGCGCGGTCTGGATCTCGAGGAGACTGCCGGGGAGACTGAGCACCCACGTTGCGCGGGTCTTCATACTGATCGTGATGGCGGTGGCCACCGGGTTGGTGGCGGTGTCCACCGAGACGCCCCCGTTGTCGTGGATCCCGGTCGCGATCGCCGGATTGGTGTTGATCGGCCTCACCTTCCTGTTCGCACCCACCGTCGACACCCGCAACTTCCTCACAGCCGCTGCGCTCTCGCTGCTCGTCCTGGGGGCGGCGTCCAGCGTCACCTTCATCGACGGGTGGGCGAGGTGGAACTACGAGGGGTACGAGGCGAAGGAGCCCTGGCCGGAGTACGAGGCCCTGATGATGGAGCTCTCCTCCCTCCCGGCCGGCAGGGTGATGTGGGAGAGCAACAGCGAATTGAACAAGTACGGGACGCCGATGGCACCGATGTTGATCCCTTACTGGACGGAGGGCGCCCAACAGTCGATGGAGGGGTTGTTCTTCGAGTCGTCGATCACCACCCCGTTCCACTTCATCAACCACTCGGAGATGTCCTACAAGTCGTCCAACCCGATACCAGGGCTCCTCTACCACTCATTCGACATGGAACGCGGCCTCGAGCACATGGGTGTCTACGGGGTCGACTACTACGTGTCGTTCACCCCTGAAGCCGCCGAGAAGGCCGGCGGGATCGAAGGCTTCGAGTTGATCACCACCACCGGCCCCTTCAGCCTCTACCGGCTCCCCGAGACCGAGCAGGTCGAGGCCCTCGCCTATCTCCCTGCCGTCTACGACGTGCCGGATCGAGGGGTGTTCGCCTCCTTGATCGGGTCGGAGACAGTGATCGGCCCTGAAGGGGAACCACTTCCCTCCTTCCACGACATGGCGCTCGACTGGTACGAGGACATCGACAACATGGATCGGATGGTCACAGCCGGCGGACCCGAAGAGTGGCCGCGAATCCAGTCGCTGCAGGCGCGGCCCAACTCACCGATCCCGGTCGGGAGCTCCGATGCGGTCTCGGACATCATCATCGAGGATCACCGGATCTCGTTCACCACCGAAGCCGTTGGCGTGCCGCATCTGGTCAAGGTGTCCTATTTCCCCAATTGGAAGGCGAGCGGGGCGGAAGGACCATGGCGGGCGACTCCCTCCTTGATGGTTGTGGTGCCGACCGAGCGCGACGTGGTGATCGAGTTCGTGGACACCTGGCCGGAGTCGATCGGCAAGGTCCTCACCTTGATCGGCCTGGGGGCGGCCGTGGTGATGACCGTGATCTGGCGCAGGAGCTCGGTCAACCCCTGAGGAGGCCCCTGATCCGGAACAGGCCGGCAACTGTCCTCGGGACCCGTTTCACCAGGGACGACCGGGCGGCCCTCATCTCCGCCACCTCGACCGGGACCTCCACGATCCGGTAGCCGGCCCTCTCTGCCCTGATCACGAGCTCGGTGTCGAACAGGTCCTTGGTGCTGATCACGGTCGGTGCCAGATCGGTTATCAGTGCCCTTCTGAACCCCTTCATCCCGTGGGTGTCGCTCACCCCCGATCTGAGGATCACCCGCAACAGCAGGTTGAACACCATCGTGGCGGCCCGGCGTATCACCGGGCGTCGGTCCCGTGACTCGGGATCACGCTTGGACGCGATCACCAGGTCGATCTCATCCGGTTGCCCCAACACGGTCTCCAGAAAGGAACCAGAGAAGTAGTCGATATCGAAGTTGACCACCCAGTCACCTTCGGCGATCAGGAACCCATGGCGCATCGCTGCCCCGTAGTCGGGATCCGGAAGAGAGATGACGCGGACCATCGACTCTCCGGCAACCCTTCGGGCTACGTCGGCGGTCCCGTCAGTCGAGCCGTTCTCGATGAGGAGGATCTCGGCATCGGGGACGGCCCCGATCACCGCCGCGACCAGTTGGGGGAGTGCCTCAGGGACGAAAGGCCCCTCGTTGTACACCGGGACGACGATGGAGGCAGCGGGTCTCACGGGCCGGGCGATCTTAGGGGCCGGCGGCTTACTCACCAGACTTGGGTCATACACTCGCCGCCCCGATGAATCCCGAAGCCGTCTTCAAGGCATATGACATCCGTGGGCGCACCGACAATGGCGAGCTCGATGCCGAGCTCTATCGGAAAGTGGGCTCAGCCCTCGTCGAGCTGCTGGGCAGAGGCCCGGTGGCCATTGGGAGGGACTGCCGCCCCACCTCAGATGACTTCTTCAAGGCGATGGCCGACGGCGTAAATGACGCAGGGGCGGATGTGATCGATCTGGGTCAGGTCCCGACCGACGCGGTCTACTACTACTCGGGGGCCAAGCAGATGGCGGGCGCCGTCATCACCGCATCCCACAACCCGCCCGTCTACAACGGGATCAAGTTGTGTGGACCGGGAGCGGCGCCGATTGGCGCCGACACCGGGTTGGAGGCGATCAAAGCGGCCGTCCTCGGCGGTGGGGCGCCTTCGTCACCCGAAACCGGCTCGGTGACCTCGGTCGAAATCGTCGACGAGTACGTCGATCATCTCTTCGGAATCCTTGGCTCGGCGCCGATCGGACGATTGCGGGTGGCGGTCGATGCGGGCAACGGGATGGCGGGCGTCGCCATCCATCAGGTGTTCGATCGCCTGCCGGCCGAGCTGACCGGCCTCTTCCTGGAGCCGGACGGGACCTTCCCGAATCATCCAGCTGACCCGCTGGTGCCCGAGAACCTGGAAGACCTCCAGGCGTTGATGGCCTCGGGCCGTCATGACCTGGGCGTGGCCTTCGATGGTGACGCAGACCGCGCCTTCTTCCTCGACGACACCGGGTCTCCTCTGAACGGAAGCACCGTCACCTCCCTCATTGCCCGACGGATGCTCCAATCGAATCCCGGAGCCGGCGTGATCCACAACCTGATCACCTCCAAGGCGGTCCCCGAGATCGTCCGTGAGTCCGGAGGGGTGCCGATCCGGACCAGGGTGGGTCACAGCTTCATCAAGGCCGTCATGGCCGAGACCGGGGCGGTGTTCGGAGGCGAGCACAGCGGTCATTACTACTTCAGAGACAACTACCGGGCCGATTCCGGGATGCTGGCCATGCTCTTCCTCCTGTCGATACTCAGCCAGGCCGGTGAGCCCCTGTCCCGGCTCCGAACCAGTGTCGAGCGCTACTCGGCCTCGGGGGAGATCAACTTCACCGTCGACGACACCACATTGGCGATGGCGCGCGTGGAGGCCGCCCAGACCGGGGCAGTGATCGATCATCTCGATGGGCTCACCGTCGACCACGGCCGGGAGTGGTTCAATCTGCGACCATCCAACACCGAACCGTTGTTGCGGCTCAACGTCGAGGCTGCCAACCCGAGTCGGGTCGCGGAGATCGTCGGACGAGTCAGCGCGATCCTGGAGGAGAGATGAGTCTGATCGACCCGGTGCTCGCCGGGATCCTGGTCTGCCCGGTGGACAAGGCCGACCTGACCCAGGACCTCGAGACCTCACGTCTGGTGTGCACCAGTTGCGGTCGTCGCTACCCGGTGCGCGACGGGATACCGGTGATGTTGGTCGAGGAGGCGGAGGGCCCCGATGACTGACATGTTGGCCCAGATCCGGACCATGGGCGATCAACTCCGGTGGGCTGCGGGGCTCAAGGCACCCCACATCGGGACCCACTCGGAGGTGCTCTATGCCGGTATGGGCGGTTCAGGGATCGCCGGTGACTATGCCGCGGCGATTGCAGTCGCCCACGGCTCCAGGATCGCGGTTCACAAGGGATATGCCCCGATACCGGCTTGGGCCATCAGGGTGAGGCCGCTGGTGATCGCAGCGTCCTATTCCGGCAACACCGAGGAGACGCTCGACGCCGCCCTGTCCGCTCATGAGGGTGGTTTCCCGGTCGCGACCGTGACCACCGGTGGCACTCTCGCCGAGATGGGGGCGAAGCGGGGGTGGCCCTCGATCGTTGTCCCACCCGGCTTGCAGCCACGCGCCGCCGCCGGCCACATGATCGGAGCGGTCCTCAAGCTGCTCGAGGGTGCCCATGCCATCGAGGACCAGAGATTCGCCCTCATCGAGGCCGCCGGCATCGCCGATGCCGCCCTCACCGACGGCAGCACCCGCTGGCTCGAGGCGGAGGGGGTCGCCACCGGGCTCAGTGGCCGCATCCCGATCATCTACGGCGGGGGACCGTTGACCACGGTGGTTGCCCAGCGATGGAAGACCCAGATCAACGAGAACGCCAAGATCCCCGCGTGGTGGTCGGTGTTGCCCGAGCTCGATCACAACGAGATAACCGGGTGGGAGACCATGCCCGAGGTCACGAGCAAGCATCTTGGCATCGTCGCCCTGACCGACAGGGCCGACCATCACCGGATCGAGGCTCGACTTGCCCACACCGAACGTCTGACCGAAGATGCCGTGCCCTGGGTCGCCAGAGTCGCGTCAGAGGGGACCTCCCCGTTGGCCCGCCTCATCTCGCTGACCGCGGTCGGTGACCTGGTCTCGTGGATGATCGCCGATGCCGCCGGGGTCGACCCTCTTCCGGTGGCCACGATCGAGCGTCTCAAGAAGCTCCTGGTAGAAGGAAACCAATGAACTACGACATCGCAAACCCGGCTCTCGCCGAGGGCGGTGCCCGCCGCATCGAGTGGGCCGGCCGTCGCATGCCGGTGCTGCGGACGGTCAGGGATCGCTTCCTCGAGGAGCGGCCCCTCGAAGGCCACATCGTGGCCGCATGCCTCCACGTCACCGCCGAGACCGCGAATCTGATGCTGGCACTCCGCGACGGCGGGGCCGAGCCGATCCTCTGCGCCTCCAACCCGCTGTCGACCCAGGATGACGTGGCGGCCGCACTGGTCGCCGATGGGATCCCGGTTTTCGCCATTCGCGGCGAGGACTCGGAGACCTACTACAAGCACATCCACGCCGTGCTCGACCATGCACCGGCGGTGACCATGGACGACGGCGCCGACCTCGCCACCCTGCTCCACACCGATCGGCGTGATATCGAGGTCATTGGCTCCACAGAGGAGACCACCACCGGTGTCATCCGGCTGAAGGCGATGTCGGCCGATGGCACCCTCAGAGTCCCGGTGGTGGCGGTCAACGACTCGGCGACCAAGCACCTCTTCGACAACCACTACGGAACCGGCCAATCGACGCTGGACGGGATCATCCGCGCCACCAACGTCCTGCTCGCCGGTCTCAACGTCGTCGTGGTCGGGTTCGGGGACTGCGGCCGGGGAATCGCCGACCGGGCCGACGGCATGGGCGCCAAGGTGATCGTGGTCGAGGTCGACCCGGTGCGGGCCCTGTCGGCAGCGATGGAGGGCTATCGAGTGATGACCGTTGCCGGGGCAGCGCCCATCGGGGACATCTTCATAACGGTCACCGGCAACAAGCACGTCCTCCGATCCGAGCACTTCGACGAGATGAGGGATGGCACGATCCTGGCCAACTCGGGTCATTTCGACATCGAGATCGACCTGGCCGCGCTGCGGGCGATGACGGTTGCGCGACGCCCGATCCGGGACAACCTGGAGGAATTCGAACTGGCCGATGGGCGTCGTCTGCTGGTCGCAGCCGAAGGGCGGCTGGTCAATCTGGGGGCGGCCGAGGGCCATCCCGCCGATGTCATGGACATGTCGTTCTCAAACCAGGCGTTGGCGGCCGAGTTCCTGATCAAGAACCAGGACAATCTCAAGCCCCAGATCTACACCCTTCCCGCAGAGATCGACGATCAGGTGGCCTCGATAAAGCTCGGTCACATGGGCGGGTCGCTGGAGCTCCTCACCCCGGAGCAGGTGGCGTACCTCAGCGGATGGCAGGAGGGGACCTCCTGACCTGGTACCTGATACCTGCTACGAGGGGGTTGGGCCGGGGAGCCATCCGCCGTACGTTGGCGGGATGGTCTGCCAGGTGTGTCATCAGCCCGGGCTCCGGTTTCTCTGCGACAGGTGCCGATCCCGGCTGAGACCGGCGAGCGAGAGGGTCCTCGGCGATGGTTTGAGGCTGGTCGCCGCCTTCGAGCACACCGGCCCGGCGGCACGGCTAATCCATCATCTCAAGTATCGGGGGGTTGGCGGGTACGAGGAGCTCGTCGCCGAGACGCTCGCCCTTCGGTTGCCGAAGATCCCCATCGCCCCGGTCCCAAGGGCGCTCAGCCGGAAGCTGAAGTACGGTGTCGACCCCACTCGTCTTCTGGCCAACGCCCTGGCACGCCGGATGGGAGTGCCGGTCTTGAGCCTCCTCCTGCCACCGATTCACAACCCACGGCGCGCCGGCGGTGATCACCAGCGGCCAGTGCCGCGGTTCCGGGTCCGGGGTGGGATTCGATTCCCGATCATCCTGCTCGATGACGTGGTGACCACCGGGGCCACCATCCTCTCGGCTGCCGGCTCCATCGGAGGAGAGGTCGTGGCCCTGGCGGTTGCGGCCAACGTGGTCCCAACAGTGTCTACCCTGCGGTGACCCGGGCCGTCCGGGATCTCTTATGGCTTCAGTTCTGATCGTCGACGACGCCGAGCTCTTTCGTGAGGCGCTGCGTGCCGCCTTCATGCAGGAAGGCTTCGAGGTGGTCGGCGTTGCCGCCGATGCGATGACCGGGATCGACATGACCAGGGAGCACGAGCCCAACCTGGTGATGCTCGACCTCCTCATGCCGGGCATGTCCGGTCTGGAGGTGGTGGGGACCATCATCAAGACCAGCCCCAAGACCAGGGTTGTTCTGCTCACCGCCAGCGAGTCGGCCGAGGACCTCCTGGCGGCGGTAAAAGCCGGGGCCTCGGGTTACGTCACCAAGGACACCCCCCTGCCGCGGCTCGTGGCCGCCATGAACGATGTCCTGGCCGGCGGCGCCGCGGTGTCACCGGCGATGGGTGGCAAATTGTTCGCTGCCCTGAGGGACATGTTGAGACACCACGGCTCCACCTCCACCCGCACCCCGGAGCTGACCGGGAGGGAGCTCGAGGTCCTTTCGATGGTCGGGGAAGGGATGACGTCCAAGGAGATCGGCAACAAGCTCTATATCTCGGAGAACACGGTCCGCAACCACGTGCGCAACATCTTGGACAAGCTGGGCATGAGCTCACGGTTCGAAGCGGTCAACTGGGCGTATCGGGAGGGCCTGATCGACGGCCATTGAAGCTGGGGGCGGTCTCAGGTCAACTGGGCACTCTCGGTAGAATCAGAGGTCCCGATGCCCATACTCCAGAAAGTCCTCCGCGCCGGCGAGGGTAAGACACTCAGAGAATTCGAGGGGATAGCCCGAGCCGTCAGCGAGTTGGAGCCCCGGTGCGAAGGGCTGTCCGATGCGGAGCTGGCGGCCACCACACCCGAGCTCAAGGGCCGTCTCGCCAACGGCGCCAACCTCGATGACATCCAGGTCGAGGCGTTCGCCGCGGTCCGTGAGACCGCCAGGCGTGTCCTGGGTCAGCGTCACTACGACGTGCAGGTGATAGGCGCCGCCACCCTTCATCGCGGGATGGTCGCCGAGATGCGCACCGGTGAGGGCAAGACCCTGGTCTCGACGATGCCCGCCTATCTCAACGCACTGGCCGGCGACGGGGTCCACATGGTCACGGTCAACGACTACCTGGCCAGCCGTGACGCCGAGTGGATGGGCGCGATCTATCGCTTCCTCGGCCTCACCGTGGGCCTGATCCAGAACAACATGCCCACCAACGAGCGACATCCGGCCTATCGGTCGGACATCACCTACGGGACCAACAACGAGTTCGGGTTCGACTATCTGCGCGACAACATGGCGATGACCCTGGAGAACCGGGTTCAACGGGGCCATCACTTCGCCATCGTCGACGAGGTCGACTCCATCCTGATCGACGAGGCCCGGACCCCCCTGATCATCTCCGGGACCGCCTCCGACAGTGCTCGCTGGTACCGGGACTTCGCCAAGATCGCCCACCGTCTTCAGCGCGACGTCCACTACGAGGTCGACGAGGCGAAGCGCCAGGTGATGACCACCGAAGATGGTGTCACCAGGGTGGAGCAGATCCTCGGGATCGAGAACCTCTACGACCACGCCGCCGTCGACTTCGTTCACCACCTCGAGACCGCTCTCAAGGCTGAGACGCTCTACAGGAACGACGTCGACTATCTGCTCGACCACGGTGAGGTCAAGATCGTCGATGAGTTCACCGGAAGGGTCTTGGAGGGGAGGCGGTACTCCGACGGTCTCCACCAGGCCATCGAGGCAAAAGAGGGCGTCGCCATCAAGCAGGAGAACCAGACCCTGGCCACCATCACCCTCCAGAACTACTTCAGGCTGTACGAGAAGCTGGCCGGAATGACCGGGACCGCCCAGACCGAGGCCGCCGAGCTAGCTCAGATCTACAGGCTCGAGGTGTTGGCGATACCGACCAACAAGGACATGGTTCGCATCGACCAAGGCGACTTGGTCTATCAGGCCGAGACCGGGAAGTTCAGGGCAGTGGTCGACGACGTCATGGAGCGGCACCAGAGGAGCCAACCGGTCCTGCTGGGGACGGTGTCCATCGAGCGCTCCGAGATCCTCTCCAAGCTGCTCGCCAATCAGGGCATCGACCACGAGGTGCTAAACGCAAAGCATCATGCCCGTGAAGCCGAGATCATCGCCCAGGCGGGACGTCCCGGAGCGGTGACGGTGGCCACCAACATGGCGGGTCGTGGTGTCGACATCCAACTCGGGGGAAACCCGGGAGGATTGGCCAAAGCCGAGCTCAAGCGGCGCGCCATCAGCCCTGACGACCCCTCCTACGCCGAGTTGGACAAGAAGCTGACCGAGGAGTTCGAGCACCAGATCGAGCCGGACAAGAAGAAGGTCATCGACGCCGGAGGGCTATACGTGATCGGCACCGAGCGCCACGAGTCGAGACGGATCGACAACCAGTTGCGGGGCCGGTCCGGTCGCCAGGGTGACCCGGGGGAGAGCCGTTTCTATCTGTCCCTCGAGGACGATTTGATGCGCCGTTTCCAGGGCGAGTGGGTCTCATCGATGATGGACCGGCTTCGCCTGCCCGAGGACCAGCCGATCGAGGCCAAGATGGTGACCAAGTCGATCGAGCGAGCCCAGCGCCAGGTCGAGTCTCAGAACTTCGAGATTCGGAAGAACGTCCTCAAGTACGACGAGGTGATGAACACCCAGCGGGAGAACATCTACAAGTGGCGCCGCTCGATCCTGGAGGGGATGGCCGAGGAGGACCTGATCGCAGATTGGATCACAGACGTCGTCACCGACACCGTCGATGAAGGTGTTTCCGACGACGTCTCCTCGGGCAACTGGGACTGGGAGAGCCTCCAACGCGAGCTGGAGATCTACTACCCGACCAGGATCGACCCTGCGAGTTTCCAGACGAGCACCCGCGCCGACGACGTGGTCGACTTCGCCGTCGACGAGGCCCTGGCTGCCTACGAGACCCGGGAACAGGACCTGGGCCCGGACATCATGAGAAGAGTCGAGAAATCGGTGATGTTGTCGGTCATCGACAACAAATGGCGAGAGCACCTCTCCGAGATGGATTATCTGAGGGCCGGGATCGGTCTCAGGGCGATGGGCCAGAGAGACCCGTTGTCGGAGTACCAGCGCGAGGGCTACGACATGTTCACCGACATGGTCGAGTCGATAAAGCGAGACACCGTTCGCTACCTGTATCACGTCGAGGTCGCCCAGCCCAAGACACAGCCCCACCGGGTCGAGGCGGCACCGGCGGGCGCAGGGGCGGCCAAGGCACAGGCTCACTCCGACAAGGTCGGCCGCAACGATCCCTGCCCCTGTGGGAGCGGGAAGAAGTACAAACGTTGTCATGGGGCTGCGTAGCA
>JBBDML010000006.1:17672-21147 GCA_040878345.1 Acidimicrobiia bacterium
CCCCCCCCCCATGACAACGGTATCTGGTACCTGGTACCAGATACCAGGAACTCGTACTCAGTACCAAGTACCCAGTACTCAGTACGGCGAGCGAAGCGAGCCCACGAATGACTGAACCGTCCGACCCCTACCTTCTGGCTGCAGAGCTGCGCAAGCGGCTCGACGAGGCTCGGGGGTTCCTCGACCTCGAAGGAAAGGCCAAGGAGTTGGAAGACCTCCGTCACCAGGTTGCCTCGCCGGATCTTTGGGATGATCCGGACCGGGCCCGTTCGGTCAGTCGTCGACTGGCTCGCTATGAGGGCCTCTTCGAGAAGGTCGATGGCCTGACCTCACGGCTCGACGACGCTGAGGTCCTCCTCGAGCTCGCCGACGAAGCCGGCGATGCCGACTCGAGGCAAGAGGCCGTCGGGATCATGGGGTCGGTGGCCACCGTCCTCGACGAGCTGGAGCTCGAGTCGCTCTTCTTCGACGAATACGACGACGCCGATGCCATTCTCAGCGTCCATGCCGGTGCCGGGGGGGTCGATGCCCAGGACTGGGCTGAGATGCTGGGCCGGATGTACCAGCGCTACCTCAGCGACCATGGGTTCTCAGTGACCGTTGAGGAGGTCACCGAGGGTGAGGAGGCCGGGATCAAGTCCGCCACCTTCACCGTCAAGGGAGACCGTGCCTACGGGACACTGGAGTCGGAGAGGGGGGTTCACCGTCTGGTCAGGATCAGCCCCTTCGACTCGAATGCCCGGCGGCACACCAGTTTCGCCGGTGTCG
Organism: Acidimicrobiia bacterium; assembly: GCA_040878345.1. Lineage (GTDB taxonomy): Bacteria > Actinomycetota > Acidimicrobiia > Spongiisociales > ZC4RG35 > ZC4RG35. The sequence goes on from JBBDML010000006.1 coordinate 18,441, forward strand.
ACGTGGTCCCCGATCTGGGCGAGGCCGCCGAGGTCGAGATCGACGAAGAGGAGATCCGGATCGACACCTATCGCTCCCAGGGGGCCGGCGGGCAGCACGTCAACACCACCGACTCCGCCATCCGGATAACCCACCTGCCGACCGGGATCGTGGTCCAGTGCCAGAACGAGCGGTCCCAACTGCAGAACAAGAACCGTGCGATGGCGATGCTCAAGGCCAAGCTTGCGGTGAGGGCCCGACTGGAGCGGTTGGCGCACATCGACTCGATCCGCGGAGAGCAGGGAGAAGCGGCCTGGGGCCGCCAGGTTCGCAGCTACGTCCTCCAGCCCTATCAAATGGCAAAGGACCTTCGCACCGATCATGAAGTAGGGAACGTCCAGGGGGTTCTGGACGGCGATCTCCAGGGATTCATCGAGGCCTACCTGCGCTGGCGACGTGCTGAGTACGAGAAACGCGGAGATTCCAGCTAGAACCTCCCCCGGGGTTAGCGTGATCGAACCGCGGTTGAAAGAAGGTCACCTGCGAGACTTCCCCACCTGATCGAATGATTCGACTCGAAAACGTCACCAAGGTCTACGAAGGCGGCACCATCGCCGCCAATGACGTGTCTCTCGACATCCAGAAGGGCGAATTCGTGTTCCTCGTCGGGCCGTCCGGATCCGGCAAGTCGACATTGATCCGGCTGATGCTCCGTGACGAGCCGGTGACCCGGGGCAAGATATGGGTGGCAGGCAAGGACGTCACCACCCTCCCCAGGTGGAAGATCCCATTCCTGCGCCGTTCGGTGGGAACCGTGTTCCAGGATTACAAGCTCCTCCCCAACAAGACGGTCACCGAGAATGTCGCCTTTGCCCTCGAGGTCTTGGGGCGCCCGCGGTCGGTCATCGCCCCCCAGGTGGTTCAGGTGCTCGACCTGGTCGGCCTGGCCGAGATGGGAGAGCGATATCCCCGTCAGCTTTCCGGTGGTGAGCAGCAACGTGTCTCCGTGGCCCGGGCCTTCGTCAACCGGCCCCCGATCATGCTGTGTGATGAGCCAACCGGAAACCTCGACCCCAAGACCTCGGTAGGGATCATGAAGCTCCTCGACCGGATCAACCGCACCGGCACCACGATCGTGATGGCCACCCATGACCACGCCATCGTGGATGCCATGAAGCGACGTGTCGTAGCCTTGGACTACGGCAAGGTGACCCGTGACGAGGCGACCGGCCGATACGAGAGAGCCGCGGCGGAGGAAGAATGAGTCGGGTCCTGTTCCTGATCAAAGAGGCCTTGATCAGCCTCAGGCGCAACATTCTCATCGTCGCCGGTGCCATCCTCGCAGTCTTCATCTCGCTGAGCCTGGCCTTTGGTGCCCTGGTGGTCAATGAGGTTCTCCGGATCAACACCATCGCCTGGCAGCAAGGGGTCCACGTCATCGCCTTTCTCCAAGACGAGGGCGAGAACGGCGTCGCCTCCAACGCCCATGCCGTCCTCCAATCCGAGGTCGAGGGCTGGGATGAGGTCGAGTCGGTGGGGTATGTCAGCAAGTCGGAGGCGTGGATCGAGTACCAGGAGATCTTTGCCAATCAGCAAGAGCTCCTCGACATCGACCCGAATGTGCTGCCGGCGTCCCTTCGGATCGAGCTGGTCGACATCGCATTCCACGAGTCCGTGCGATTCCGTCTCGAACAGCAACAGCAGGTGGTCCGTCAGGTGGCCACCGCCGCCGAGTCGATCGAGCAGCTCCAGAACCTATCCAACGTCCTCAATGTTCTCGGGCTGGGAATGGCCGTGGTCCTTGGGCTGGCGGCGGTGGTGCTGATCGCCAATACCATCCGTCTCGCCATCTACGCACGTCGCGACGAGGTGTCCATCATGAAGCTGGTGGGGGCCTCCAACTGGTTCGTCCGGGTTCCCTTCCTCCTCGAGGGCTTCATCGAGGGGGTGGTGGGTGCCGCCCTGGCGGTTTTCGCGGTGTGGCTTGGGTCGACCAACCTGGCAAAGGCGGGCGAAGGATTCGCCCTGTTCCGGCTGGACGTTGGCCAGCAGTGGTTCCTGAGATGGGGCCTCCTTTTCCTTGCCTTTGGCGCCGCCGCCGGGGTGGTCGGGTCGCTCCTCGGTCTCAGTCGGTACCTGAGGGATGCCGACGGCACCGGCCCGGACGTTCCCACCGGGTTCTAAATGGCCGACGCCGCCGAATCGGTCAAGGTGATCGTCAGCAACCGTCGGGCCCGCAGGGACTACACGGTGGTCGACACCTTCGAGGCCGGTCTGGTGCTGGTCGGATCGGAGGTCAAGTCGCTTCGAGCCGGCAAGATGCAGCTGAAGGACTCCTACGCCCACATCGATCACGGCGAGGCCTTCCTAGTCGGTTCCCACATCTCTCCGTACGACTACTCCCGCGAGGGCGGGCACGAACCGGAGCGGACCCGCAAGCTGCTCCTCCACCGCCGGGAGATCGACAAGATCGGCGGCGCGCTCGCCGAGAAGGGCCTGACCCTGGTTCCGCTGCAGGTCTATTTCAAGAACGGGAAGGCCAAGGTTCAGCTTGGGCTGGCCAAGGGCAAGACCAGTTACGACAAGCGCGAGACCATCAAGAGCCGGGATGCCGCCCGGGAGATGGAACGAGCCGTCGCGCGGCGACGCCGCGACCGCTAGGTCGAGAGTCGGTTCCCCACCAATGGGGGACCGACCGGACGGGTCCGGCAGTGCCCGATAGGGGCCC
>JBBDML010000006.1:21247-35338 GCA_040878345.1 Acidimicrobiia bacterium
GTTCCGAACTCTGGGCGTGGGGCTTCGCTGGGCGGTGGTGGGAACCCTGGGTTCGTTTTGTGGGGGAGGCGCGTTCCGAACTCTGGGCGTGGGGCTTCGCTGGGCGGTGGTGGGAACCCTGGGTTCGGTTTGTGGGGGTACAATGCATGCACCCCATGGGGGTGAAACGGTTTCGACGTTGAGTGTTGAGGCGTTGGAAGCGAGCCGGGGTCTCCGGGGCCCCGTAACAAACCGGAAAAACCAAATAAGTGCCGAAGATAACTTCGCACTGGCTGCCTAAATAACAGCCCGTCCTCCCGACCGGCTCCCGCCCGGTTGGAGTAGGGCGTCGCAATGCGGGATGCTCCGCCCGGGATGCCGGGACCGGGCGGTCAAGACCAACTCCGGCTAGACGTGGGAAGGCTCGTCGTCAGAGTTCCCATGCTCGAAGCTCGCTGACGACTGCGCTCGGAGATGCCTTCGCCGACGGCTCAGCGGACCGGGGTTCGACTCCCCGCACCTCCACCATCGTCGTGCGTGTGCAAAGACCCAGATAGCTGGGTTGATTGCCAGTGCCCGTGAGCGGGATGGACTGCACAAAGGAATTACCCTCGGTGACCATGGGGTTGGTCGACGACCTGGAATACCGCTCATCCCCGCCCAGCATCGCCCAACGGGTGCTCATCTCTTTGGCGGGCACCAGACCCGGCTCGGCGATGCTTGCCAAAACGATGGCGCGCACCGACCGCCTGACCCTCAGGATCACTGGTGGCCGACACACCCTGTCCGCCTGGCTGGCGGGCCAGCCGGTCATCTGGCTGACGGTGAAGGGGCGCCGCTCGGGCAAATCCCGCCGGGTCCCGCTCACGGGCATCCCCCTCGATGGTGACCTTGCGGTCATCGGCTCCTACTTCGGCTCTGACGAGCACCCGGCATGGGCGTTGAACCTGGAGGCGAATCCCGAGGTGGAGGTGACCTTCGAGGACCGCACGGTCGAGGCCACGGCGAGAAGAGCGAGCAGCCACGAGGCTTCCGACATCTGGGCGGCGGCCACGATCATCTATGCCGGATATGCCCGGTACCGCCGGCGGGTCGACCGTGAGATCAAGGTGTTCGTCCTCGAGCCTCGGCGGTTACCGTCAACGGAGTGAGCCTGCCCGAGCGAGTCTCCATCACCGAGTCGTCCCCTCGGGACGGTCTCCAATCTCTGGGGGTCATGATCCCCGCTGCCGCCAAGGCAGGGCTGATCGACGATCTCGCCGGTGCCGGGATCGACACCTTCGACGCCGTCTCGTTCGTCAGCCCGAAATGGGTGCCCCAGATGGCCGACGGCGCCGAAGTGGTGGCAGCGGTCACCGCTCCCGACATAACGCTGGGCGCCCTCGTCCCCAATCTCCAGGGACTGGAGGCGGCACTTGCCGCCGGGCTCACCCACATCGGGGTGATCACCGCGGCCTCGGACACCTTCAACCAACGGAACATCAATGCCACCGTCGATGAGTCGATGCACCGGATAAGGAGGATCCTCACCGAGGCGCCGGGCGGGCTGACCTTCCGTGGCTACGTGTCGACCGCCACCCATTGCCCGTTCGAGGGTGAACAGGACCCCGACTGGGTCGCCCATCTCGCCGAGACCCTGGTGGAGTGGGGTGTCGAGCACGTCTATCTGGGGGAGACCATTGGCAAGGCAACTCCCTATCACGTCGAGCGCCTTCTCGGGGAGGTCCTCTCCCGGGTCCCGGTGGACAAGGTCGGGGTCCACTTCCACGACACATATGGTCAGGGCGTGGCCAACACCATGACTGCTCTCGATCATGGGATCGACAAGATGGACGCATCGGCGGGCGGTCTCGGCGGCTGCCCATATGCCCCGGGGGCGACCGGGAACGTGGCGACCGAGGACGTGGTCTGGCTCCTCGACGGTCTGGGCATCGAGCATGGCGTGGATGGTCTCGAGGTGGCGCGGGTTGCCCGACGCTTCTGCACCGATCACGATCTGGCCTACAACAGCCGGGCGGGCAAAGCCTGGCTGGCGGCAGAGGAGACCGGGTGAGATCGATATACGTCGACGATGACCTCGAGGCGATCCGCATCTCGGTCAGGGATTTCGTCGAGCGGGAGCTGGTCCCCAACGTTGAGCAGTGGGAGGAGGAGAAGTCAGTTCCTCGTTCAGTGCTCGACGCCATGGGCAAGCTCGGCTTCTTCGGGCTCCGAGTTCCCGAGGAGTACGGAGGTCTCGGGTTGGGCCACATCTCGACCGTGGTGTTTGCCGAGGAGCTGGGCAGATGCACCGCCGGTGGCACCACCATCACCGTGCTGGTCCACACCGATCTGGCCACCCCGTATGTCACCAACTTCGGGACCGGGCCCCAGAAGGAGCGCTGGCTCCCAGCGTTCGCCTCGGGAGAGCTCATCACCGCGATCGGGGTCACCGAGCCCGATGCCGGGTCGGATGTAGCGGCGTTACGTACCACTGCCCGACGCGATGACAAGGGGTGGCGGCTCAACGGGACCAAGATGTTCATCACCAACGGCGGGTTCGCCGACGTGGTGTTCGTCGCCGCCAGGACCGATCCTGAGGCCAAGGGATCACGTGGGATCTCGATCTTCGCAGTCGAGAAGGGCACTGAAGGGTTTGGCGCCAGCCGGGCCCTCAGGAAGATGGGATGGCACAGCTCCAACACCGCCGAACTGGTCCTCGATGAGGTGTGGGTTCCCGAGGATCACCTCATCGGGGAGGAGAACCAGGGCTTCTATCACGTCATGCACAACTTCCAGAACGAGCGCCTGGCTGTCATGAGCGGGGCATTGGGGGAATGCCAGAAGGCGCTGGACCTGACCATTGGTTACGTCAAGGAGCGTCACGCCTTCGGTTCTTCGCTCTGGAGCAAGCAGGCCATCCGGCAGCGGCTGGCGATGCGCCAGGCCGAGGTCGACGCAGGCAGGGAGCTGGTCTACAAGGCTGCCTGGATGCTCGACCAGGGCCAGGAGGCGGTGCGCGAGATCTCAGAGGTCAAGGCACTGATCGGTGAGCTGTCCAACCGGGTGCTCTACGACTGTGTCCAATTTCACGGGGGGATGGGCTACATCTCCGAGACTGCCGTCGAGCGGATGTACCGCGACGTGCGCATCAACTCGATCGGGGGCGGTGCCACCGAGGTCATGCTCGAAGAGGTGGCCAAGCGCCTCTAGGCCGGCTCCGCCCGGACGGCGGCGTCGGCGATCGCCATGGACGTCATCCGGCTCAAGACACCGAGGGTATCGTGAGGCCGTGGATCCCCAAGTCGCCGGGAGGCTCCGACGGGAGTACGAGTCCGAAGGTCTCCTGGAAGCCGACATGGACCCGGACCCATTCGCCCAGTTCACCCAATGGTTTGCCGGCGTGCTGGAAGCCGGTATCGACGAGCCAAATGCTTTCGTCATCGCCACCGCCGACACCCGTGGCCGGCCCTCGGCTCGGGCGGTGCTGATGAAGGAGTTCGGCGAGCAAGGCCTGGTCTTCTACACCGGACTCCGCAGTCGCAAGAGCCTCGACATCGAGGGCAACCCCCACGGGGCGGCCACATTCGTATGGACGCCGCTCCACAGGCAGGTCAGGTTCGAGGGTCAGATGGTGGCGGTCCCCGACGCGAGCGCCGACCAATACTTCGCCACCCGCCCTAGGGGCGCCCAAGTGGCGGCACACGCCTCCGAGCAGAGTCGGGTGGTGGCCTCACGTGAGTCCTTGGAGAGACGGTTCGCCGAGTTGGCCACTGAATTCGACGGCGAACCGATACCACGCCCCCAGACGTGGGGTGGGTGGAGACTGGTGCCAGAGACCGTGGAGTTCTGGCAGGGACGCCCCAACCGATTCCACGACCGGATCCTGTATCGACGTGATGGCGGAGGTTGGTCGATGCAGCGATTGGCGCCATGAGAGTCCACGTGATCGGCTCATCGGGGACTTTCCCGGCCCCGGGGCGCCCCGCTGCCGGGTTCCTCATCGAGCACGGCGACACCAGGGTGTGGTGTGACACCGGCCCCGGTACCTTCGTCGGCCTTCCCGTCGACCCCGACATGGTCGACGCGGTGGTCATCTCCCATCAGCATGCCGACCACTCCACAGACCTCCTCACCGCCTTCCATGCCTGGACCTACCGGCCAAACCCACGTGAAGGGGTCCCGGTCCTGGCCCCACAATCGGTGTGGTCCCGGATGTCGAGTTTCGTTGACAAGGGCCAGGAGTCGGTGTTCGAGAGAACTTTCGTGTTCAGGGCGGTGTCCGACGGCGACACCGCTCGGTTCGGCGACATCCAGGTCGGCTTTGCCGGGATGAACCACTCGGTGCCGACAGTCGGCTCGCGTTGGGAAGCCGACAACAGAACCCTGTTCTACACCGGTGATACCGGGCCGGCGGGGTCTTGGAAGGAAGCTGCGCGGGGAGTGGATGTCCTCCTCTGCGAGGCCTCCTATCAGGAGTCGAACAAGAACCCCGACTATCCCCATCACATGAGCGCTGCCGAGGCCGGTCAGATCGCCCGGGAGATCGGCGCACATCGACTGGTGCTGACTCACATACCTCCCTATCTGGAGGTGGCCAGATCGGTCCACGAGGCGGAACAGACCTTTGACCGCCCGGTGGCGGCGGCCACCCCGGGGGCCAGCTTCGACGTGTGACACCCGGTCGGTACCGTTGCCGGCATGACCGACCGCTCCCATGACCAACTCCGCCCGGTGACTCTCGAGCTCGGGTTCACCGAGTCCACGCCGGGATCGGTGCTGATCGCGATGGGGCGGACCCGGGTCCTTTGCACTGCTTCGGTGGAGACCGAGGTCCCACGTTGGATGAGCGAGTCTGGCAAAGGGTGGGTCACGGCGGAGTACGCCATGCTTCCCGGGTCCTCGCGGGAGCGGGTGCGCCGTGATCACATCTCCGGTGGTCGGGCCAAGGAGATCTCGCGGCTGATCGGACGGGCTCTCAGGGCCGCAATCGACATGAAGGCGCTTGGTGAGATGATGATTCGGGTCGATTGCGACGTCATTGAGGCCGATGGCGGCACCCGCACCGCTGCCATCACGGGGGCCTGGGTGGCGATGCATCAGGCCCTCTTCGACATGGTCGAGCGGGGGCTTCTCGAGCGCAACCCCATCATCGACGAGGTGGCTGCGGTGTCGGTTGGGATCGTCGATGGGGAGACCTGGCTCGATCTCGACTACGCCAAGGACGTCGCCGCCGATGTCGACCTCAACGTCGTGATGACCGGGCGTGGGTTGCTCGTCGAGGTGCAGGGGACGGCCGAGAAGGCCCCCTTCACCAGGGCCGACCTCGAGACGCTCCTCGATCTGGCACAGACAGGCATCGCCGAGCTCCACGACCTCCAGCGCCAGGCGGTCGCCGATTGATCCCACGTCTGGTCCTGGCCACCAAGAATCGGGACAAGCTCAGGGAGATGGAGGCGGTGCTGGCCGGCACCGGGTTGGTCGGGGAGGTGGTGCAGGGTCTCGACTGGCCTGATGTCGAGGAGACCGGAGACACCCTGGAGGCGAACGCCTTGCACAAGGCTCGGGTGGTCGTCGAGGCCACCGGGCTCCCGGCGATCGCCGACGACACAGGTCTCGAGGTCTTTGCGCTCGGTGGTGGCCCGGGGGTCCACACCGCCAGGCTGGCCGGGCCGAATGCAACCTATGACCAAAACGTCGCCTTGCTCCTCAACCTGCTCACCGGGGTGAGCGATCGGTCGGCTCGATTCCGGTCGGTTGTCGCCCTGGTTTTTCCGGACGGGTCCGAGATCAGTGCGGAGGGAGTCCTCTTCGGGGCGATCACACCAGAGCCGAGGGGGAGTGGTGGCTTCGGGTATGACCCAGTCTTCCTGGTCGGAGACCAGACGCTGGCCGAGATGGGGCAGAGCTCCAAGAACCTGATGTCCCATCGAGCGATGGCCCTGAGGGCCCTGGCCAGGGAGCTGGGGCTCCCGGTCCCATGACCAGGGTGGTCATCGTCGGCGGTGGGTTCGCCGGCCTCAACGCCGCCAAGGCATTGAAGAGGGCCCCGGTGGAGGTCACCATCGTCGACCGGCGCAACTTCCACCTGTTCCAACCACTGCTCTATCAGGTCGCCACGGCAGCACTGAACCCGAGCGACATCGCCTACCCGATACGTTCGGTGCTCAGGCGTCAGCAGAACGTCGTCAGTGTCGTCCTTGGCGAGGTCACCGGTCTCGACCTCGATCGTCGGGTGGTGATCCTCGACGACGGGACCGAGCTCGAGTACGACTTTCTCATCATTGGCACCGGTGCGACCCACTCCTACTTCGGCCACCAGGAGTGGGCGGAGCACGCGCCTGGTCTGAAGACCCTCGAGGACGCCATCGGGATGAGGCAGCGGATCCTGGTCGCATTCGAGAAGGCAGAGCGACATCCCGACAGGGCCGCACCACTGCTCACCTTCGTGGTGGTAGGTGCAGGGCCGACCGGGGTTGAGCTGGCGGGGGCCCTGGTCGAGATCGCGGTCCATGCCCTCGGTCGGGAGTTCCAGGCCATCGATCCCTCCGAAGCCCGAGTGATCCTGGTGGAAGGCGCCCCCCACGTCCTTCCGGTGTACCCCGAGAGCCTGTCCGTCAGCGCCCGCAGACAACTCGAGGACATGGGGGTCGAGGTCATCACCGGAGACCTGGTAATGGAGATAGATGAGGGTGGCGTCACTTTGGCGAGCGGTCGGCGGATCGCCACTGCCACCATCCTCTGGGCAGCGGGTGTTGAGGCTTCTCCCCTCGGGAGGATGCTGGCTGCGCCCCTCGACCGCACCGGCAGGGTGAAGGTCGAGGCCGATCTCTCCTTGGCCGACCACCCCGAGGTGTTCGTGGTCGGTGACCTGGCGACGGTCCCCGGGGTCCCCGGCGTGGGGCCTGCCGCGATGCAGATGGGCAGACATGCCGCCCGGATGGTCAAAGCCGACCTCGAGGGGGAGGCGAGAAGAGGGTTCCGCTACCGCAACAAGGGATCACTGGCCACCATCGGACGAGCGCGTGCGGTGGCCGACTTCGGCAGGATTCGTTTCGGGGGATTCGTCGCCTGGGTGTCGTGGCTGGCGATCCACATCTTCTACCTCATCGGTTTCCGCAACCGTCTGCTGGTCCTGGCCTCATGGGCCTGGAGTTATCTGACCTTTCGACGGGGCGCTCGGATCATCACGGGGGTTCCGTCGGCGCCAGATCGCTGAGCGAGGCAACCGAAGCTTGACGGCACATCGGCGTAACCCGGCCTCGGTTCGCGACGATTACCAAAGTGCACAGGGGAGGCGTGCCGTGGACGTGTCGGAGGCAATCCATAGGGTCGTGGGCGCTCGGGCTCGAACCGCCGTGGCGTCACGTCGCGCGGCAAGGGACCGGTCGTCAGGTCCCCCCCCGTGGAGAGGGCGCTTGTTTCCCCTGAACGTCTATGGGCCCAATTGACGCTCACTCTGCGTGATGTAGATTTGGATCGCCGGATGGGAGGCATCGGTGGGCAAATGCTCACTTGGAGATAGTGGCGGGGCGGCACTCGGGCCAGTTCGGATCAGCCGTCGCGAGCGCGCGCACTCTGCTGAGGGCGCGACCCTTATCGAATTCGCGCTCATATTCCCTCTGCTGGTCCTACTCCTGGTGGGAATCGTCGAGTTCAGTTGGCTCTTTGCCCAGTATCTCGATGTGCGGCACGGGGCCAGGGAGGGGGTTCGTCTGGCGACGGTGAACTTCCCGGAAGGTTCTGATCCACCTGTGATCACTCGGACCCAGTCCAACACCGCCACGTTGCTGAATGAGACCTGCTCGCGGATGAACACAGCCTCAGGGGTTGCAGTTACATTCACCTCGCCCGGGGATGTCGGTGATCGGGTCACCGTTACGGCATCTGCACCTGCCGATACCCTAAGTGGACTTCTCGACTGGGCGATTCCCGGCACTCTCACTTTCGACTCGACAGTGGTTCTGCATGCCGAGCAGGAAGCCACCTGGGCCGACACAGATGTCATCACCTACCCGAGCGGCCAGCCATGCCCATGATCTCAGTCCAACGTCAGCGTGCGGGTCGATTCCCTCGTTGCCGTGAACGCGGGGTTGCGGCGGTGGAGATGGCGCTGATGGCACCCTTACTGGTCCTGCTCTTTTTTGGGGCGGTCGAGGCGTCCTGGCTCCTGGCACAGTCGCTAGACGTACGCCAGGCGGCCCGGGAGGGCGCTCGGCTGGCTGCGGTCGACTTTGGAGATTCGGGGGCGATCGCCTCGGAGGTCTGCCTAGCGATGGACAACGACGATGACACGACTGTGCAATTCAGTGGTTCAGCAGCCGGCCTGGGAGAGGACATATCGGTGACCGTCGCGAAGACCGCCGACCATCTGACCAGCTTCCTGAATTGGGTGTTTCCCCCCACGATGACTTTGTCCAACACGGCGACGTTCGCGCTGGAGGTCTCTCCCCCGACTTGGAATGACGGGCCTGAGCCATGCTGAGTCGGATTCGGTCTGAGGACTCGGGAGCGACTGTGCTCATCATTGCTGGCGCCATGGTGCTGCTCATGGGAATCATCGCCATCGCGGTCGACATCGGGTTTGGTCAGTCTGAAAGGCGAATAGATCAGACCGGTGCGGACGCCGCTGCTCTTGCCGGCTCGCTCGAGCTCGTGATCAGCGACGAGGCCAATGGTCTCGAAGCCTCCCTGGACAGGGTATACGAGATCGTCGACACGAACCTGGGTCGAACCGTGGCGTACGCCGATTGGGCCGCATGCAGCGATCCAGATGCTCTGTACTACAGCACCCTGACCGACCTGGGAGCATCCAATGGATCTGACTGCGTAAGCCTGTCGGAGGACTTCAACACCCTCCGGGTGCGTTTGCCATACCAGGCAGTCGACACCTACTTCGCACCCGTGATCGGATCCGACTCGATCAACGTGAGCGCCGCAGCCGAGGCGGAGCGCAACGCCGAGTTCGGCGGCGGTGGCAACGTCCCGTTCTATGTGCTGGATGGCACCGGTGTCGGCACGGAGTTGTGCATCAAGACGGGGACGAATGACTTCTCTTCCTGCGGGAGCCCGAGCAGTGGCAGCTTCGGTGACTTCGTTCCCTACTTCTACGGTCCGGTTGGTGGCGACCTTTCGACCATCTGCAACAAGGCACAGCAGCCCCGTCCGTTGGCTAGGGCGATTGCCATGGGGATCGACCACGAGTTCAGCCGATTCGCCCCGTTCCCGGGTGGGACGGAGAGGGTGAATGGCTCCTGGTGCGCCAGCGGAGTGCCCGGGCCGCTGCTCCCCAACACGATCCAACCCGGCTCCGGCTACAGCGCCAACGACATCACCTGGGGTCTGGTGGAAGGGGAGAGGTATCCGGGGTCGCAGTCGTTCCCCGGCCGTCTGACCCGGGATGACGCCTCGGTCACCGCTCAGGACATGGGCAGCGCCTCGGTCTTCGGCCATGGCATCGACAACCGGCCGCTGTGGGATTACATCGATTTGACCCTGGTCACCCCGTCGCTTCCCGGCTGTGACTTCTTCAATGATCCCGCCAATCAGGGACACGTCCCGACCACTCCGGCCATCGATGTCGTTCCCACCTACAACCTGCGACGAGCCAACTTGATCGCCTGCCTGGGTGAAGCCCATACCAACGGAGTCCGGATCCTCTCCGTCGACCGAGACGCCAACGGGGAGTTCGACATTCTCGAGACCCCTCGTGTCGGAGCGGCTCCCAAGATCTGGGAGGACTTCTTCCCGCCCAACAACAACTTCCACATGCATATCCAGAACCTCAGCCCGATCTTCATCGAAAGTCTCTACGCCGATATCGCCAACCCGCACTTCCAGTGCAACGGTCTCGACAATGTCACCTGGCCCGGGGTTTGTGTGCACCGCGCCGGTATCGACGGGTCGATGATCGTCACCTCGCCGGGTGCGGAGGTGTTCCAGTCGGTGGGAGCGATAGTGCTCAGTTGCGAGATAATGCCCGTCGGCACTTGCCCTACTCTCCAGGACCCGAGCGGCACCGGCCTCACCTTCCTCTACGACCTCCAACTCACCCGCTGAACGCGCCACCGACGTGCATCGAACTCGAGCGTTCGAGGCGAGCTGATCGGGTGGGCCGGGAGGTGCCTTGGGCATCGAAGTCGGGCCCGGAAATTTAAGAAGCCCCGACAGATCAGAGCCGAAACTCGACCCGTCGGGACTTCCAATTGCCACTATACCCATCCGCGTGCGGCGTGCGCAGAGAACGCGAAAAGAAACTCAGGCTGTCACCCGAATCGACCTCTAACTCGTCTGTCCATTCGACACACGGGTTCAAGGAGGACCAATTGCAAAATCGCAGGAGAATCGTGACCGGGTTGGTGGGGGCATTGACGGTGGTGCTGTTGGCCACGTCGGCTTCGGCGGGCGGCGCCGAGGTCACTTCTGGAGAGTTCGAGGTCTTCGCCGCCGGAATCGGCAGCTATGACGTGGACGGCAGGGCGCAGATGGTGCGAACACCCTCGGGCAAAACCATCGTTTCAGTCGTCGTTTCCGGTCTGGCGCCGGGAGCCATCTACGGATCCCACGTCCACAAGCAGGCGTGTGCCGATGGCGACGCCGGAGTGCATTACAGCTTTGGCCACGCCGTGCCCGGGGGAGCACTCGACGGATCAGAGATCTGGCCGGGACCGTTCACCGCCAACGCAGCCGGCCGGGCGGTCGGCTGGACATCGGTGGGTGACATCGCCGGCGAAGACGCCGTCTCTGTGGTCATTCACGCTCCGGGAGGGGCAAAGATCGGCTGCGCCGATCTCTCCTGAGTCGTCGGAGCAGGACTGGGGCCCACGCAAGCGGGCCCCAGTCGTCACCCGAGGACGACGAACCCACTCGCGGTCGGCTCTCGGGCGGATGGCTTGCTGCATGCACACACAGTCAATCGCACCAGAGAACGGCCTTGGGGGACGAGAGAGCACCTGGAGTCCAATCTGGCATCAGTGTGCCAATTCCCTCGAATGTGACGCGCTTGAAATGAACCGGGCGACATGTGGGGATCTGTCAACCCCTGGGAGGTCGTCGTCGAGTCATCGAATCAGAGCAACTCCGCGTATCGGTATGAGGGTGCTCGATGTCGGGTCTGGCTTCATGAGAATTTCGGTGAATCCGGTGACGACCAGACGCCTGGTGAGGAACTGGGCGTCCGTCTGGAGCTGTCCAGATTGGCCCTTCAAGACGAAGGGGTTGGCGTAGGGCGTGAAGAATGTGCCGGTGAGAGTGTTGCCCGCCTGGCCACCCAGCTCATGTGCGGCCGCTGATTCCGACCAAAGCGCCAGATCCTCGAACCGGTACGTGGTGGCAGTTGGGGCCGTCCAGACCAACCCGCCGGCCCCACCGACGAGGTCGATGAAGCCGTCCTGCAAGTAGACGAACGTCCTTTCGAACCTGATCGACGACTGCGCACCCTTGAGGATGCTGCCGCCCTCACGGAAGAAGGCCCAGTAGTCGTCCGAGGCGGAAGGGTTCATCTCGAAAATGCCGGTGGACCTGAGGTCGAGGTCCCCGTCAAAAACGACATTGCCATCTAGGAAGCGGACCGTTCCTCCGTTGACCACCAGCCTCGGATCGCAGTCCACCCACCAGTCACCATTGACCTCGATGACTTCACCACTGCCGACGTTGCAGTCGGGGTCGATGTCCGTCCAATGATTGGTGAAGCCCATCGGCTGGACCCCTGTGGGTTCGCCATAGGACATGACATGGGCATCGATGTGCGTCGCCGGGGTATCGGTGCAGGGGCTGATGGCGATCCCCATATAGAACGGGTAGGCGGTCTTGCAGTTATACCGGTGGTCAATCGGGGCACGGGTCACCCGTTGTGATCTGAAAGTCGGTCTCGGGTACAACTGGAAATAGGACTCGGCCGGGTCGGTCGGGTCGACCAGGGTGGGGTCGATGCTCGTGGTCAGATCCGCGGGGTCGTAGGCCCTGCTCGCAACAGATCCGGGTTGCCCGGACAACGCATACGCCAGAATCGCCGACCTGGCTCCATCGGCGCCGGGCACCGGGAGAGCCCTGATCCAACGCTGGTTCCCTACTGCCTGGACCTCGATGATGTAGGGCATTGAAGCCCCGCAGCCGGCCCCGGATCCGTCGGAGTCGGTCACTATGACTCCGGGGGAGTCCATGAAGTGGGCCACGGTGATCTTGCCCTGACCATCCGCGGTGAGAGCGTCACACCCGAACGGTTCGAGGACGACAAGCGGCACGACGTCGCCCTCGCCGACGTCCGGCCGGATCCGAGCCACGCTATGCACCTCGGTGTTCCCGGAGTCGAAACCGAAGGTGGCGGCAAAGGTGAAGTCACGGATTCGCTCCACGGTCACGCCAAGTCTCTGACATGCGACACCATCAATATCGAGGTTCAGGGTCTGGGTGCCCATGAGCTCGTGCCCGTCCGGCACCGGATGCGTGATCTGGAACGTGTACGGGAATGCCGACGCCGTTGCCACCCTCGCAACAAGCGGATTGCACGCCGTGGCGAAGATCGTGCAATTCGGCGCCGATGGCGAACCACCCTCGTCCTCGATGTTGACGAGCAGATAGTCCCACGCTATCTGGCACGCCTCCACCGCGTTGCTCCCACTGAAAGGATCTACTGAATTCGCTCCCGCGGTCGCAGCCGCATCGGAGGCCAGCCGATCTGCGCGAATGTCGAATCTCAGCGAAGCCAGATCCACCACAATGGCTGCAGCGCCGAGGAGGGCCATCATCGAGACAGCGACGATGATGAGGCTGACCCCTCGGTCGTCACGAGTGACGGGTGCTCGCTCTGTCGTCATGAGCTCGCCTCGAAGCGGTTGACTGCCTCGGCGTCGATGGTGAGGGTCGACGAGAACACAACGGCGTTGAAGTCGATGTCCCGTGCCACCACCACTTGCACCCGGCGTTCTGTGTCGGGTCGGCCGTCCCCGCCGGCCATGCACTGCTGACCCACGTCGGTTGCGGGTGGCCCTGAGCCACTGAGAACCTGTCGGGTGGTCTGGTCGTTTGCCGAGACTCCATTTGGGTAGACGTACGCAACACATACGTAGCGTCCGGGCACGCCCGAGCCAAGTGTGCCAGTGGCGTCGTCGATCGTCTGGCTTACGATCTCGGTGAGCCAGGCGTTCATCCCGAGGTCGGTCACCGGCAGGGTTGCCGCATAACGACCGCCCTCGCGAGCGGAGTGGGTGAGGGCGAGCTGGTGGTTGTAGGCAATTCCGGCGCTGACCATCCCGACAAGGAGCATGATGAGGAGGGGAAGGGCGATCGCCAGCTCCACGAGTGCCGCCCCGCGATTGCCCCGCGACCATTTTCTGGCCATTTGGTCGCCTCCCATTCAGCGAACCCCAATGTACACCACGGAGAGTGGCCGTCAATCGGAGATCAAGAGTCTATGCTCGGCTGTCGTCGAGGTTCCCTTCTGGTACCACGATGCCAGCCCGATCCCGACGGTTGCGCACGCCGTCAGCTGACGCTGGATGATTGAAATCGGGTTGCAGTCGCCGGTTTTCGGCTAGGACCGACTAGGAAAAACCCTGGTGCGGGTGGGGAGATTTGAACTCCCACGGGAATTACCCCACAGGGACCTAAACCCTGCGCGTCTGCCAATTTCGCCACACCCGCGGCAGCGCATTGTGTCACCCTTACAGGTGTGATCGACCGCGGGGGTCAGCCTCCGCCCTTACCTTCGCCCTGGCCTTGGTTGTCGTTGTCTTGACCCCAGCCCTCGCCTTGGCTGCCGTTGTCTTGACCCCGGCCTTCGTCGTCGTTGCCCGGAGACTCGGATGTCTCGGTGTCACTGTTGGCACTGTCGGACACCCCTTGTCCGAACTCCTTGCCATCGATACCGATGCCCGTGCCATTGTTGGCCTCGAGGAACTCGAGAATCGAAGCCACGCTGCTTTGTGCGCCCGCGGCGTTGGGGTTGACCATGTTCTGGGCGAGATCGAGGTGGATCTGGACACGCTCCGAGACCTGTTCGGTGACCTCCTCGTCGGCATCTGCGAGTGACTCGTCGAGATGCACCAAAGCGTCCAATGGGGCTCCGTGGACCATCAGGTCACCTGACTCGGTGATCCGCTCGTTGATACCGCCATTGCCCATTCCCAGGTTCTC